>NZ_CP054258.1:701435-1402870 GCF_024181585.1 Treponema socranskii subsp. buccale
TCATCGTACAGATTTCGGCAATCGGATAGTTGTGCGTTCGCATGAGCTTCGCCGTTTCAAGCGCTTTTTGATGTGAGCCTTCGAAAATGCCCTCCTGTTTTCCCTGTGCGATGCCTTCTTTCAGTGCAATTTCTCTTTCTTCTTCTCTTTGCACAGCTATGTCCACATCGTAATCGTATTCGGCTATGAGCATGTTCCTTATGTATCGGTTTTCGAGGTACGCCAACGCGCGCCCCGTGCGTCGCCGCCCGTACCGGCGGCGACGAAAATACCGTTTTTTAATACGATTCTATACGTTCTTCGGGGTAAAAGCTTTGAGTTACGAGCGTTTTTATGCGATCGTGCTCTGTGCCGTTCGGTATCTTTACTTTTTTGCAGTAGGATGCTGAACCGTTCCCGAACGCACTGCTTCCTACCTTTGTAATGCTTTGAGGAAGCTTTATTTCCGCTTGTGTACAGCCGGAAAAAGCGTAGAAGTCGATTTCGGTAATATTTGCAGGCAGTTTGAGCTCTCCGCTAAAGCCGCTGCAGCTCTCGAACGCACCGTATCCGATTTTCGTAAGCTGTGTGCAAGCCTGTAAGTCCAAGCTTCCCGTAAATCCCGTACAGCCCTCAAAAGCGTAGTGACCGATTTCGGTGATGTTTGCAGGGAGTTTGAGCGCTCCGCTAAAGCCGCTGCACCCTCTGAACGCGTAGCTTCCGATTTTTGTAAGCTTTGTGTAAACCGACAAGTCCAAGCTTCCCGTAAATCCCGTACAGCCCTCAAAAGCGTAGTGACCGATTTCGGTGATGTTTGCAGGGAGTTTGAGCGCTCCGCTAAAGCCGCTGCAATTCCGGAACGCGGCTCCTCCGATTTTCGTAAGCTTTGTGTAAACCGACAAGTCCAAGCTTCCGGTAAATCCCGTACAGCCCTCAAAAACACTGTAATCGATTTTGATGATGTTTGCAGGGAGTTTGAGCTCTCCGCTAAAGCCGCTGCAATTCCGGAACGCGGCTCCTCCGATTTTCGTAAGCTGTGTGTAAACCGACAAGTCCAAGCTTCCGGTCAATCCCGTACAGCCCTCAAAAACACCGTAATCGATTTTGATGATGTTTGCAGGGAGTTTGAGCTCTCCGCTAAAGCCGCTGCAGCCGGCGAACGCACTGTATCCGATTGTCGTAAGCTTTGTGCAAACCTGCAAGTCCAAGCTTCCGGTAAATCCCGTACAGCCCTCAAAAGCGTATAGACCGATTTCGGTGATGTTTGCAGGGAGTTTGAGCGCTCCGCTAAAGCCGCTGCAATTCCAGAATGCACGGGATCCGATTTTTGTAAGCTTTGTGCAAGCCTGTAAGTCCAAGCTTCCCGTAAAGCCCGTACAGCCGTAAAAAGCCCAGGTTTCGATTTCGATGAGGGCTGCAGGGAGTTTGAGCTCTCCGTTAAAGCCGCTGCAGCTCGTGAACGCATTCTCTCCGATTTTTGTAAGCTGTGTGCAAGCCGACAGGTCCAAGCTTCCCGTAAATCCCGTACAGTCCTCAAAAGCGTATAGACCGATTTCGGTGATGTTTGCAGGGAGTTTGAGCTCTCCGCTAAAGCCGCTGCAGCCGGCGAACGCACTGTATCCGATTGTCGTAAGCTTTGTGCAAACCTGCAAGTCCAAGCTTCCGGTAAATCCCGTACAGTCCTCAAAAGCGTATAGACCGATTTCGGTGATGTTTGCAGGGAGTTTGAGCTCTCCGCTAAAGCCGCTGCAGTTCTGAAACGCGTAGCTTCCGATTTTTGTAAGCTGTGTGCAAGCCGACAAGTCCAAGCTTCCCGTAAATCCCGTACAGCCCTCAAAAGCGTATCGACCGATTTCGGTGAGTTCGGTACAGGCGGAAAAGTCCAAACCCGTAAGCCCCGTGCAGCCTTTGAATGCTCCGTTGTTATTGAGAGGATTGTCTTTAATCTTTTGTAAGCTTTGAGGAAAAACAAGCGTCCCTTTTAAGTCCCTACAGTTTTGAAACGCGTCTTCTTTGATTTCCGTAACCCCGTCGGGGATAATGATCTTGCCGCGCGGCTCATGACCGGAGGTGTAGCCTTCAAGTACGGTCCCGTTTATGCGGAACTTTGTATAGTTCGTAACGACGTAGACGACCGTATCTTGTGCAAACGTATGTCCGTTCGTAAGAGTTTTTCCGTTTCCGAGCTTCCACACGTATACACCGTAGTCTCCGCCCTGCCATTCTGTTTTTAATGCGAACTTCGCTTCGATCTGTGTTTTCAGCGCCGCGCTCCATACCGTATCTTTTGCCGTATCGATATAGCACGTATGCGGAACCAGGCGCTCATCACCGGTTATAGCGAGGCGTACTTGTCCGGCAGGGGGAGGTGTTACTTGTTCAAATTGTACACCGATCGTTATGTCTTCGGTAACATACACTTCCGCGGTGAGCGAACCTTTTTCGCCGCCGTCTTTGAATACGGCGGGAGAGGCAATCGTCCATTCACCGACTGTATAAGTGCTTCCGGATGGCGCCGCCGTAAAGGTGACGAGCGTATCCTTTTTTACTTTGCTTCCGGATACGATGTTTTGCCCGCCTGCCTTTGCCGTAATCGTGCCGCCTTCGCCCGCGCTGAAGCGTACCGTATATTCCGGAACCGAAGGCGTGCCGCCGCCTCCCGTATTTCCTCCTGCGGTACCGTCCGACGGATTCGTGCACGCGGTAAAAGCGCATACTGCGATGAGAGCGAGCAGCATCTTTATAAAACGTTGTTTGAGTGCCATAAGCGTCTCCTTTTAATTATGATTTTTGCACACGCCGCCTCGGGGCAAAGCGTGCGCATATACAAAACGCTCCGGTACGGAACGACCGTACGGAGCGCTGTTTGCGATTGAAAGATTGTCGTGTCGGAAAAGATTATACTGCGAACTGCGAACTGCGAACTGCGAACTGCGAACTGCGAACTGCGAACTGCGAACTGCGAACTGCGAACTGCGAACTGCGAACTGCGAACTGCGAACTGCGAACTGCGAACTGCGAACTGCGAACTGCGAACTGCGAACTGCGAACTGCGAACTGCGAATATTGTGGAAAGCGCGTATGAGCGTGTCAAGTACCTGCGGCTGTCTCGAAAGTCGGTTACTTCCTCGACAGCCGGTCGAGTTTAAAATTAAGTCTTGGTATCGTGACGACTTAATTTTAAACATCGCAAAGTAAATCAAGGAAACTATCAGAAAACTGAAGTTTTCTGATAGCAGCAGTGCGTACTTTTGCGCGCTTTGTGTTACGGGTATATACGTTGTGCCGGCGTTACCGTACATAGGTCCCTCGTCATACGCAATCGGACTGACATAAGATGTCCGCTGCAATTATTATAACCCGTTTTTATGAGGATTTCAATCTTTCGTATAAAAAGCGATACGGGGGAACGGACGGTGCTGTTGCGGCGGAATGTGCGGCCGGAAGGGAGATAAGATTACAGCTTTTCGACTTCAGCCTCGGTGAGACCGGTCATCGTGCAGATTTCGGCAATCGGATAGTTGTGCGTTCGCATGAGCTTCGCCGTTTCAAGCGCTTTTTGATGTGAGCCTTCGAAAATGCCCTCCTGTTTTCCCTGTGCGATGCCTTCTTTCAGTGCAATTTCTCTTTCTTCTTCTCTTTGCACAGCTATGTCCACATCGTAATCGTATTCGGCTATGAGCATGTTCATCACCTCCTTACTTTTCCGTTGTAAGTATTCCCGTAAGATGTCGTTTTGTATGCACTCTTTGATCGCGTTCCGAAAGCCGTTTTCACTGTCGAGCTTCGTGTGTCTTCTCACGGCATCTACGAACAGCGTGTATTCTTTCAGCGGTTTGCACGTATGCAAGATTTCACTCCCCTTATTATAATTGATATTCGTCACGCTGACAACGACTTCGAGAGCAGGTTTTTCGGGTATCGTTATAAAGGCGTCGGAGAGGCGTAATGTCGCGGATTCGGGGTACTCTTCTTCTCCGTTATAGAACACATAGAACTCCGGCGTAGGAATCTTTTTCAAACGCCTGAGATAGCGGTCGCGCGGATTTTGGATACGTTCGTAGAGACGGGCTGCGTATTGCAAAAATCGCAACGGCATATTGGCGTTGATTGTAGCTTGATGTTCTACGAGAGCGATGATTTTTCCGTCGACGAGGCAGGCGACGTCGTTCCGGAAAGCCATATACATCACCTGTTCGAGACGGAGCGGTTCGAGTTCCGCCGATGCGTCAAGTTCTGTCCCATGCAATGCGTTGTAGAGCGAAAGAAAATTGCTCTTAGCGTTTTTATCTTCACCGAAAAAGTCGACAAAGACCGAATCTTTATACCGACGATTATGCTTTGCCATAAAACCTCTCAAAAAACTTTTGCAGGAAGTTGCAACTTCCGAAAAAGTTTTTTCTGTGCGCGCGAGCGCACACGTTCAATAGTCGAGTTTGCAACGCAAACTCGAGATAAAAAGCGGAGGCGCTATTTCAGCCGATGCTTTTTATCGACCTCCCTACTATATATCGCGGAGATGTTGCGATTTCGGAGTTTTTTCAAAAGAATCGTCATGAAGAACAAAGCGTTTAAACGAGACGCTGAAATAGCGCGTCTCGTTTAACTTCGAGTTTTCTTTTGAAAACTCGCGGATATACCTGTGTGCTCTCGCGCACTAATTGTACAGCTCCTAAATCGGAAGATTTACTCGCTGTACAATTTTAAAGAACGATCTGCAAAGGCGTTATCGAACGGCTTTTGCATATCAAAGTCGGTAAAATCGAATATCCCTCCCTGCAAAAAACGATCGCGCCGTTTTACGAAAGCAAGGGCATCCGTCTCGATGTCTACGTTCCCGATCCCGATCGCGTTTTCGATATCGAAATACAAACATCGATCCCGCCTTTTCTTCCCAAACGTACGCGCTATTACCAAAGCCTTATGGATGTCGATAACCTCTTGAGAGGGCAAAGCTACGCGGAATTAAAAGAGAGCTGCGTCATCTTTATCTGTACGCAGGATCTGTTCGGGGAGGGCTTACCCGTTTATACATTTCGCAGCGTGTGGGGATTTCACACGGTGATGACGGCGGCGCCGGTTTTTTCGTCTTTCGGAAGCCGTGCCGAATCGCCGAGCGAGCGGACTGCGACAAAGTCGCCCGAAAAAAGGAGGGTGCCCGATGCTGGAACTGCAAGCGTTAATCCGAGCGGACTGCACGCGTAGTGTCCCGAAGCGCGGCCGGGAAGAGTGATGGCGTCGCTTACGATGCGGATCGGAAATTCGGCTCTCACCGACTTTGAAGCTTCGCTGACGGCGGCGTTTGACGTTTTTCCGCTCCCGCTTTCGAAAGCATTTCGGGCAAAGAGAAAACTTACGACGGCTCTCGTTTTCGGAAGCTTTGCGTCTTTCGAAAGCTTCAAAAGCGAAGGGGGTGCGTCCTCCGTCGAAAAGGCGAAGTTGCACCACTTCGACGCGCTTCCCGTGTGCGCGCGGTATCCGTTCATCGGGCATGCTCCCGCGTGCGGACAGGGCGAAACGATCGTCATATTCTTTTTAAGCAGCGTATCGCGCATCAAGCTGATAATGCGTGCGGCGGACGGCACACCCGGTTCGATGACGAGCAGACCGCATTTTTTTGCCGCATAGGAGAGGAGCGATGATGCGTACTGTTTTGCGCGCATTTCGTCGCTCCGCGTATCGGTTTCGCGCAGTTCGTTCAGCATGTCGGCGCACACGATGAGAGAGGCTTTTTGCCGTAGCGGCTCTCCGAGCGCACCTTTTACGCGCACGATATTCCAATGAGAGGCGGCATTTTTATCGGAAGGAGGGACGCGGGCTGCGATCGAAAGGTAGAGGTTTTCTCCGAGCGCGAGGGATGTCTGCGATATGTCCATGCAGTACCACGTAAGTTTTTTGTTCCGCAGTTCGGGGCGGGAAAGCCACAGCGAGATGACGGCGGTGAGCGGGCCGCTTCCGACATCGAGGCAGGCGTCCCCGTCCGAAAGCGCAAACGCGTCTTTTTCAAAGTTTGCAAAGAGGCGCGTAAAGCGGACTATGTTCCACCACGAAAAATAGCGAACGTATGCGGAAAGCGTTTCGGGCGCGTTCATATAGCCTCTTCTCCGTTCGCCCCGTTCGTCGGTGAGCGCGTGCGAAAGCGCGTTTATATGTTTCGGAAGAGAGGCGAGCTGCCTGCCGTTTGCGGGAAATACGCTTTGCAATATCTTGTCGAATTCGTCGATGACATTTCGTGCGTCGGGCGGAATCGCATCGGCTGAAAACATGCTGCGCCGTTTCAAAATTGTCGCGGTATTTTTTTTAATAAATTTTTCGTACCGCTTTGCGCCGTCAGTTCGGTTCATGCTTTCGGTATTTCCTCATCGTAAGGTAGATATCGGTCAAATCGGTGCGCAAATCGTGGATCGCATGCAATGTATCCGCGTCGTCTTCGAGGCGATTCGCGTCTTCGATGATTTGACTTCGCGCGCCTTCGATCGTATATTTTTTAATATTGATAAGGTATTTTAACCGGAGGATGATATCGATTTCGCGCTGCGAATACACTCGGTGTCCCGCCATATTTTTTTGCGGGGCGAATCCGGGTATCACGCTTTCCCAATAGCGAAGCACGTGGGCTTTTACGCCCGTGATCTCTTCTACGTCGCCGATCGAATACGATGCCACTTGTCTCTCCGTCAGTTTTTATTGACGCGGTCTTCCCATTTTTGCCGGCTCGCTTTCAGTTCGAGCTGCACGGGAATTTTATTAAATCCCAAATCTTCGCGGATTTTGTTTTTGAGATAGGCGATATACGTCTGCGGTACCGATTCGGGCTTTGTCGCAAAGATCAAAAACGACACGGGATTGACGCCGGTCTGCGTCATATAACGTACTTTAAAATGCGCGGTTTTCGCTGCAGGCGGCGGATATTGAAAAAGCCAATCTTTGAGCGCCGCGTTCAGCACCGACGTTTCGACTTTTCGCGTAAGCTGAGCGTAGAGTTCAAGCACCGTATTCAGCAAATCCTTGATGCCTTTGCCTTCGAGGGCGGAAATCGCAACGATCGGCGCGTATTCCATGTGACCGAACATAATGCGGATGTTTTCCGCCGCTTTGCGAAAAGCCGTGCGTCCCTTTTCCTGTGTGTCCCATTTATTGAGCGCGAAGACGATGCCGCGTCCGCGTTCGTGCGCAAGCGCGCACAATTTTTTTACCTGCTCGTCCAATCCGTCCTGCGCGTCGATCATCAATATGACGACGTCGCATTCGTCGAGCGTTTTGATCGCGCGGTTTACGGAATAGTATTCGACGTTTTCTTTTACCTTCGTCTTTCTTCGGATGCCGGCGGTATCGAGCACTTGAAAGTCGGCTCCTCCGTACGAAAAGGCTCCTTCGACGACGTCCCGCGTCGTGCCGGCGTAATCGCTGACGATCGACGCGTCGGAATGCGTCAAGCGGTTTGCGAGCGTCGATTTTCCGGTGTTCGGTTTTCCCATGATCGCGATGCGTATGACCGGTGTTTTGTCGGTTTCGACGACGGACGAAAAATCGAGGCGCGAAACGATCGCATCCGAAAGCTCGGGAATGTGATCGCCGTGTTCGGCCGAAATGAAAATCAAATCGCCGAAGCCGAATCTTGCGTACTCGTAAGCCTGTTCTCTGTTGCGTCCGCCTTCCGTTTTGTTGACGACTGCGACGACTTTGTCCCGATACGGACGCATTTCTCCGATGAGTTCTTCGTCTTCGGCGGTGAGTTCTCCGGCATCGAAGACGAGTAAAATCAAATCGGCTTTCCGTATCGCATCGAGCGAACGGTTTACGACGAGTTCGTCGAGGGCGGCTTCCTGCGTACCCGTTTTTCGTTCGAGCTTATAACCGCCCGTGTCGATGAGGCGAACGGGTTTTCCCGCTATGAGCGCCGTACCTTCGACGGGATCGCGAGTAACGCCCGGAGTCGGATCGGTGATCGCGATATTTTTTTTCATAAAGCGGTTGAAGAGCGTAGACTTGCCGACGTTCGGACGTCCTGCAATGACGACGACGGGGCAGTTTGCAAACAGCTTGTCGCGCTTTTCATCCGTTGCTTTTTGCGCGAGCGATTCCGAGCGCTTTTTTTCGAGCGGTTTTGAAAAATCAGGTTTGCGTTTTTTCTGCATAATCGATAATCCCGTTCGCCGTAATTATTAATTAATATAAATTATTGAGATGCTTTGCCGAAATCGCATTCAATTCGTCGATCGTAAAGCGCGACAAAAGCTCTTTGATGCCGGAAATCAATTTTGCGCTCATACTCAAACTGCGAAGTCCCATACCCGAAAGCACGAGAACGCTGTCGTTTTTTCCCGCCATCTCTCCGCACACGGAAACGGGTATGCCCGCTTTTCCGGCGGCATCGACCGTCATCGCGATAAGGCGCAGAACGGCCAAATTGAATTCGTCGTAGAGTCCTGATACGGCGGGATTTTCCCTGTCGATGCCGAGCGTGTACTGCGTTAAATCGTTCGTGCCGATCGAAAAAAAATCGCTGTGCTTTGCAAGCGAATCGGAAAGCAGGGCGGCGGCGGCCGTTTCCACCATGATGCCGATCGGAACCTTATCGTTGAACGGAATGTTTTCGGCACGCAGTTCGCTCCGCACCGTTTTCGCGATCGATTTGCACTGCTTCACCTGATCGACGGTCGTGATGAGCGGCAGCATGATGCGCAGGTTTCCGTAAATGCTTGCGCGGTATAAAGCGCGCAGCTGTGTTTTTAAAAGCTGCGGATAGGCGAGGGAAAGGCGTACGGCGCGCAGTCCCATGAGCGGATTCTTTTCTTCGGCGATCGGGATATCCGCCGAATGAATGAGCTTGTCGCCGCCCGCGTCGAGCGTGCGGATCGTCACGGGCTTTCCGTTCATAGCACCGAGCGCGTGCTTGTACGCGTTGAACTGCACATCTTCGTCGAAGGGGCGGTATGCGTAGTTTCCCGCTTCATGCACGGTGCTCATGTATAAAAATTCCGTTCGGAAAAGGCCGATGCCGTCCGCGCCTTCTTTTACCGCGAAGTCCGCTTCTTCCGGCGTGCCGATGTTCGCGTACAATTGGAATTTCGTGCCGTCCTTCGTTTCGGCGGATTTTGTTAAAAATATTTTAAGCTTTTCTTCGTGCGCTTTTTCCTCTTCGATTTTTTTTCGATATTCGGAGAGCGTCGCGTCGTCGGGGCCGGCGATGACTTCCGCCGTTTTGCCGTTTACGGCGACGGTTTCCCCCGTTTGAATTTGATGCGTGATATTGTTGATGCCGACGACGGCGGGAATGCCGTAGTTCCGTGCCAATATGACGACGTGGCTCGAAAGGCCGCCTTCGGTGAGCGCGAGCGCCGCGATCTTTCGTTTTGCAAGGGCGATCGTATCCGTCGGCGAAAGGGATGACGCGACGATGACCGCTCCTTCAGGCACTTCGTTTGCGTCGAATTCGCGGACGCACAGCATATCGTCGAGCACGAGGGCGAATACGTCGGTGATGTCTCTTGCCCGTTCGGCCAAATAGTCGTCGCCCGCGTTGCGCAGTTTTTCGGCATATTCGGCCGATTTTACGTCGACGACGTGTTCGATATTTACGTTCGATTTTTCATAAGAATCTTTGAGTTCGGCGGCGAAAATCGGATCGCCGAGCATGAGCGTATAGGCTTCGAGCAAATCGCGCTGCGTTTTATTCGCCGTGTTTTTCGGCAGACGGCCAAGCTCGGCGCTGAGCCTTTCGGTGACGGCGCGCACCGACGATAAAAAACGCTTCCAGCCTGCATCCTTTTCTTCTTCTCGGACGGTTTTTTGAGGAACGGTTTTTATTGTCTTTTCGGGAATGACGAACGCTTCTCCGAGTCCTATTCCGTCAGCTGCCGGAATGCCGAGAAATATTTTCATTTGTATTTTATTATAACGGCGGCTCGGAGGAGTGTCAAACAGAAGGCATCGGTTTTTTATCACGCAGTTGAATACGCGTATATACAAAACGACCGCGCGTCGTGCGCGGCCGCATCTCCTGTATAGTGCATCGGTTTGCCTTTCAATCTGTCTTCGGCATGACCGCAGGCAAGGTGCATCGTGCCGCGAGCAATTACAGCGAAACGGTATCGCGCGCCGTACCGCCAGCTTTCAAAGCGGGATAGTATCGCGCGCCGTACCGCCAGCTCTTACAGCGGGATATTGCCGTGCTTTTTCAAAGGCGTGTCCATGCTGTGCTTTCGCGCGAGTATTTCAAAGCTCCGTGCGATGCGCTCTCGCGTTTCCTGCGGTTCGATCACTTCGCTGACATAGCCGCGCTTCGCCGCGATTTTCGGCGTCATTATTTCCGTTTTATATTCTTCGGATTTTGCCGCGACTTCGGCCGCCTTCGACGGATCTTTGAGTTCTTTTGCGTATAAAATGCCGATCGCGCCTTCCGCACCCATGACTGCGATTTCCGCTTTCGGCCACGCGTACACGTAATCTGCGCCGAGGTGTTTCGAACACATTGCGATGTATGCGCCGCCGTACGCTTTGCGCGCAATGACGGTCACTTTCGGAACGCTCGCTTCGCTGTACGCATAGATCACTTTTGCGCCGTGCCGGATGATGCCTTTTTGTTCTTCCTGCGGGCCGGGGATAAAGCCGGGAACGTCGACGAAGGTTAAAAGCGGTATGCCGAACGCGTCGCAATAGCGGACGAAGCGCGCGATTTTGTCGCTCGCATCGCAGTCGAGCACGCCGCCGACACCCATCGGATTGTTTGCGACGATGCCGACGGATTTGCCTTCGATTTTCGCAAAGCCCGTGACGCAGTTTACCGCAAATTCGGCCGACGTTTCAAAAAACGAATCGTCGTCGATACAGCAGTTGATGATTTCGCGGATATCGTAACCGGCGCGCGGGTTTTCGGGGATGACTTCTTCGATACGCTTCGCTTTTTTCTTCGCGTCGAATTTGTATTTTTCGTTTTGAGTGAGATCGTCGCCGAAATAATGGGGGATGTAGTCGAGCAACGCGCGCACTTTTCGATAGCAGTCGTTTTCGCTTTCACAGCGGAAATGCGCTACGCCCGATTTTTTCGAATGGATAGCCGCTCCTCCCAAATCTTCCGACGAAATATCCATAAACATAACCGATTTGACGACTTTCGGGCCGGTGATAAAGAGTTCGCTTATCTTGTCGATTGCAAAGATAAAATCGGTGATGCCCGGCGAATACACGGCGCCTCCCGCGCAGGGGCCTGCGACGATCGAAATCTGCGGCACCGAACCGGATGCGCGGACGTTTTGATAAAAGAGGTCTCCGTAGCCGCACAGCGCGTCGACACCTTCCTGAATGCGCGCTCCGCCGGAATCGTTTATACCGATAACGGGGCACCGCGCTTCGACCGCCTTGTCGATGAGTTCGGCGATTTTTTTGCCGTGCATAAGGCCGAGCGAGCCGCCCTGCACCGTAAAATCCTGAGCGTATACCGCGACCGTCCTTCCGTTTATCTTTCCGAATCCGGTGATGACGCCGTCGTAGGGCAGGTCTTTTTTTTCCATACCGAAGCTCGTGCAGTTATGGCGCACACCCGAATAGATTTCCATAAACGAATTTTCATCGCACAGAGCGCGAATCCGTTCTATTGCGTGGAGTTTTCCTTTTTCGTGTTGTTTTTCGACATTGTATTCCATAAGACAATTCCTCGTTTCAAAATAATGTAAACGTACGCTCTATGATAACCCATCGTTTCCGCGCTGTCAATATGACAAAAATCAATTTTATGTCGAAGTCGTACCGGGACAATAATTGCAAAAACTTTTCCCTTTTGTTCCGCTTTTTGCACCGTCAGCGCCTATAACATAGATGAGCAATTATTTGCTCGCGATTATGTTCAAAGGAGGCGCACATGGATTCTCTTCCCCGTCACAAAAGCGTAGAGGAACTTACCTTTACCGATGATTTTATGTTCGGTACTATCAAAGCCTCATGGACGTAGATTGTTTACTGCGCGGGCAGAGTTATGCCGAACTCAAGGACAGTTACGTACTCTTTATCTGCACACAAGACCCTTTCAACAAAGGGTTTCCCGTATACACCTTTGAAAATACGTGCAGAGAAGAGAGCGGCCTTTTTCTTGCTGACAAATCCTATAAAGTGTTTTATAATGCAAGTGCATACGGCAAAGAAAAAGACGATGAATTACATGCACTGTTGCGCTATCTTTGCAAAAAACAGGCAACAAGTAATTTTACACAGACCATTGATGGACTTGTTGAGAGCACCAAAAACAACGAAAAGTTCAGGAGTGTGTATATGTCATTGAATATTCATAGAGATGATTTACTCAGACAAGGTTCCCTTATAGGCGAGAAAATCGGCTTTGAAAGAGGCGTTGTTGCCGGAATGAGCAAAGGCAGAAGACAAGGCATTGCACAAGGAATCAAACAAGGCTTCTCCGACGGTTCACACCGAAAAGCCTTAGAGGATGCAGGCAACTTAAAACGGCTCGGTGTTTCCATCGATATTATCACGCAAGCCACCGGTCTTTCCAAGCAGGAAGTGGAAAATATATAATCAATTAATTCGGTGTAAAACTTGTTTTTTGCTCGAATTATGTTATAATATTCAGTATGGAACAATACCGCAGCGCACACAGTATTCCGCTCCGTAACATTGCACCCCTTGCGCAACACAATGTAAAACAAATTGCACAAAGTCCCGTTCGGGTACTTGACAAAGCGCGCGGGCGCCGTATAATCGTTCGTTCGTTCGTTCGTTCGTTCGCGTAGCGTAAACTATACCCAAAACACAAAATCCGTAAAACAATTAAACAATCGCGGCCGCACGAACCCGCTGCGAAAAAAGGCTTCCGCGCTTCGCTTGTGCAGAATTTTTTTCGCAGCGGAACCCTGCAGCCGCTCTGCTTTCTTGTTTTTGCGCAGTTTGGTGTCCGCTTTACGCGAACGAACATACAACGGCAAACTTTCACAGATTCAAACTTCTCACACCACATGCACAGGACAAAACGCTGTCTTCGCGCGTTTTTTTATATCGGCAATTCAATTAAAAGAAACAGTAAGAGGAGTTTTTTATGAGCGGATTTAACTCAAGCAACAAGAAAACGAGAGTTGCGGCGCTCGTCACAGCCGCACTGATTGTACTGACGCTCGGCGCAGCACTGGTCTTTACCGCCTGCCCGAATAACGCGGGCGGAGGCACGCCGCCGGTAACAAAGTACAAGGTAGAGCTCGACCGCACTATAGGCGGCAATGTAAGGGTAACGCCTGCACTGAGCGAAAACGGCATGGCAGCCGAAAACACCGTGCTTACCTTTACGGCAGAACCGCTTCAAGGCTATGATCTTGAAAAGTGGGAGCTTGACGGCACGGCGGTAAACGGCATAGCGCTTACCTACACGCTCAAAGTTACGGCAAACGCACAGGTTTTTGTATTCTTTAAACGGAACGGTGAGCCGCCTCCTGCCCTGCACACGGTAACGCTTACCGAGCCGGAGCACGGCAGTGTAGATACTGTGCCGGTAATCCCGCCCGGCCATCAGAAAGTGCCCGAAGGTACCGAACTTATCTTTAGGGCAGTACCGGATGCAGGCTATGCGGTGAATAAATGGACGGTTTCATCGGGCTCATTTTTAGCAGGCGGCAGTCCGGGAAGCACGAACGCAACGCTTAAAATCACCGAAGACGTTACCGTAACGGTTACCTTCGGCAATGTAATCTTCGGCGTAGACGGCGGACACGGCACGCTCAAGGCGGAAGTTGACGGCGCCGAAATCGCCTCTCCTGCGCAAGTGGAAGAGGATAAAACGATTGTCTTTACCGCCTCTCCTCATGAAGGCTACATGGTAGACACGTGGACGATTACAGGCGGGCAGCTTCTTGCAGGCGGAAATCCTGAAAATACGACGGCTATGGTAAAAATAACCGAGCCGATAACGGTTGCCGTCTCCTTTAAGCTAAGACCGCCTTCCACCTATGCCGTAATCTTCGGCGTTGCAGGTACACCGCCGAACGGAAGCATAAGCGCAACATACAAGACGGGCGGAGCAGCCTTTACTTCCGGCACTGCGGTTGCCGAAAACACTGCACTCGTCTTTACGGCTTCTCCTGCAACGGACTACAAGGTGGAAAAGTGGACGGTAAACGGCACGGCCGTCCCGGGCAATACCTCAAACACCTACGAGCACACCGTAACAAAGGCGGCGGATATACGGGTATCCTTTATATCTTCAGTAACGACTCCCGATACTTTTACGCTCCCGAACGGCGCAGAGTACGAGATAACCGACAAGGCGCAGAAACTGGTGATAATGACAAAGCGGGAAAGCGATGCTGGTGGTACTGTCTATACCGTCAATGTAAATCCCGAATATTCGGGTATTACATATACCCTCACCGGTTTCAGCAAACAAAGCATAATCAACTTCGACGATTTGTGGAACTTAGAAGCTTTTGCGTTAAGCGGTCCGAGTAACTTTTTAAGCGTAGAAGGCGGGGTTTTATTCGATAAGCATAAAACAAAGCTGATTCGCTATCCGCGCAATAAAGCCGGCACCTCTTATACGGTACCTTCCTCCGTTGAAGTACTGGGGACGTACTCTTTTTCCGTCAGTCGCAATCTTACTTCCCTTATTTTACCGGACGGTCTTACAACGGTAGAAGATTTGGCTTTGTACGCTTGCCAGAAATTACAAACGGTCTACATTCCTTCATCGCTTACTTCCATAGGGAGCCACTTCCTTGGCGCCAGCAAGGTTGAAGATGTTAAGATTCCCGAAGGCGTTACCGAATTAGGCAGCCAGTTCCTTGACGGCTGCTCGGCGCTAAAAACGCTTGAACTGCCTTCTACCTTTACCTCACATTACGGTGCTTTCTGCACTGGCTGTACGGCACTGCAAAGCGTTACCTGTAAGGCGGCAGCTCCGCCCATACTGCAAGACTATGATTTTGGCGGCGTAATCTTAGCCGGCGTAACATTAAAAGTGCCCGCAGACTCGGTCAGCGCGTACCAAAATGCCCCGATATGGAAGGACTTCAAAAAGCCGTTTGTGGCACTGCCGTAATTTCAATGGGTAATGCGCTAATTTAATTACAAATTACACATTACAAATTAACAATTGAATCTACCGCTCTCAAGTTGGAGGAAACTTCGGCTCTGAGGGTGGTTTTTTTGTGTGCGGGATGAGCCAATGCCAAAACGCCTCGTATCGGCACCTCGTTCGTTACCGGTTTTATACGCCAACTATGGGAGAAAAATAATTGCAAAAACTTTTCCCTTTTGTTCCTGTTTTTGTACCGTCTGCGCCTATATTTAGGTACGGAGGTATGTATGAGAAAAAGTTTTGACGACTTAACCATCGCCGATGACTTTATGTTTTGTAAAATCATGCAGGACGAAGCCATTTGCAAGCAATTCCTTGAAATGATTTTGGCAGGGCAAATCGGGAAAATTATCTACCTGTCGCCGCAAAACAGCGTCGCAGCCGGCATCGAAGCAAAATCGGTACGTCTCGATCTGCTTGTAAAGGACGAAGCCGGCAAATCTTACGACATCGAAATGCAAGTGGCGAACGAACATAATATCCCCAAGCGTATGCGTTATTATCAGGCGGCAATCGACATCGCATTTTTAGACAAAGGTGTGCATTACAAAGCATTAAACGACAGCTACATTATCTTTGTGTGCGTGTTCGATGCAATAGGAAAAGGCAAGCCTCTTTACACGTTTGAAAATATTTGTATCGAAGACCGACAAACACTCTTACAAGACGGGACAAAAAAGGTTATAATAAATGCGGAAGCATTCAGTAAAGCCGAGAATAAGGAACTCAAAGGCTTTTTGGAATACGTTAAAACCGGAACGGTGAATACGGAGTATACCGGGAGGATAGAAACGATGATACAGACAGTAAAACACAACGAACAGGCACGGCAGGAATACCGCTTTATGTCGGGGTTTGAAATGGACGCACGGGAAGAGGGCAGAAGCGAAGGCTTCTCCGACGGCTCGCGCCAAGCAAAGCTCGAAACGGCTCGGATTTTAAAACAGCTCGGCGATTCCGTAAAAAAGATAATGCAAGCTACCGGCCTCACTCAAGAAGAAGTGGAATCGATTAGCTAATTGGTAGTTCGGTTTATTCCCGGCATCCGTTCCGCATTTAAAACCGACCGCTCTCAAGCCGAGGGAAACTTCGGCTTGTGGGCGGTTTTTTTATGTGGGGGCCTCATTACTTAAATAGTTATAGCTATCTCTTTTAAAATCCTTTAGCCTGTGGTATAATACAATCAATGAGGGGGTATGCTATGCCTACTTCAAACAGAAAATACAAAGACTCGGTCTTTGTCGACCTTTTCAGTGAAGACGAAAAAGCGAAAGAAAATTTTTTATCGCTTTACAACGCCTTACACGGTACACACCTTCCGCTTTCGTCTCCGGTAGAAAACATAAGGCTCGATAACGTTATGTACATGAACATAATCAATGACGTCTCCTGCCTTGTAGACGGTAAAATCATCGTGTTGGCAGAACACCAGTCTACAATAAACGAAAACATGCCCCTACGATTTTTACAGTATATAGCAAGGCTCTATGAAAAACTGCAAGCACCGACTGATCGGTATTTAAGAAAGCTGTCAAAAATCCCTGCGCCTGAGTTTTACGTTTTTTATAATGGCACAGAAGACTACCCTGAAACTACAGTTTTAAAACTGTCGGATGCGTTTATCACAAAGCCCGAACAAGTACCGCTTGAGTTGACGGTGCAAGTGCTCAACATCAACACGGACAAATCGAACAAAGTCCTAACGGCATGCAAGCCGCTTGAAGAATACAGCCTCTTTGTAGAAGAGGTAAGAAAACAAACCCAACTCGACAGCGAAAACGGTTTTACCAATGCAGTAAAGATATGTATAGAAAAAGGAATCTTAAAAGAATATTTAATGAGAAAATCACGGGAGGTACAATAAAAAGCATCGGCTGAAATAGTGCCTCCGCTTTTTATCTCGAGTTTGCGTCGCAAACTCGACTATAGTACGGGTGCGCTCGTGCGCACAGAAAAAACTTTTTCGGAAGTTGATACTTCCTGCAAAAGTTTTTTGAGAGGAATCAATATGTTAGTAGCCGAATATGATTATGATACGGATATTGCGGTACAGAGAGAAGAAGCAGGGCGAATAGCTTTTGCCGAAGGCGAAGAGAAAGGGTTTTCCGATGGCTCGTACCAAGCAAAGCTTGAAACGGCGGCGGCTTTTAAACGTTTCGGCTTTGATATTGACAAAATAGCCGAGGGAACCGGTTTAAGCCGCGAAGAAATTGAAAAACTGTAATTCGGTTTATTCTCCGCACGTCCTGGAAATGTGTATCGGGTAATTGATGTCGTCGACCGACCGACAATTACCCATTACAAATTATTAATTACAAATTAAAAAAGAGTTATCGATTCATCTCTGCCGCTTTTCGCACTGCGTCCGGATCGGGCACCCACGCATACTTTTCTTTGAGCGCGCTTGAGGCAAGGACGGCATCTCCTCCGTATTTTTGCAGGGCGCAGATCGCGTCGGATTTGAACGTTGCGGTGTCGACGGACACATTCTCCTCTTTTTCTTCGATGCCGGTGACGGCCCATCTGTTCTTTTTATACGTCAGCGTCACTTTATCGCGATTGCGCTCTACGATAAACTCGCCCGTTTCGCCGTCCGTGCGCACGGTGTAATACTCCGCCGTATGCGCCGCTTGAGCGCCGTCGTCGAGCGGTGCGCCTCCTTCGCTTCTTACCGGCGTTCTCTTTTCGCTCCGTTCGGGTACGCGGACTTCAAGTGAGCTTTCTTTGCCGTCGAGCGTAAAAGAAGTAATGCCGTATACGTCCCGCCTTGCCTCCGCATTTTCCTCCGAAAGAAAAGCGAACCACGTTTCCGGGGCGACGATGCCGTTTTTCGGATCGTAGGCGCTCCTCGCTTTGTTTACGACGTAGATACTGCCGACGATATCGCCGTAGCGCTTGGATACTTTGCCCGAAGACATTGCGCCGACGAGTTCGACGTTTTGCGTATGTATCGCTTCGTAAAACGCTTCGGCGACTTCAAAAGATGTAAGGCCGACGGCGGACGGTCGGCGTCGGGCATCGCGTACCGCGCTGAAAGCGAAAAACGCGATAAGGGCTGTAGCCGCAAAACAGGCCGCGATCGTTCCCGCGTTGCGTCTGAACGTACGGCGGGCGCGTAAGCTTCGTTTTTTCGTTTTATAATACGCTGCGACCTTTGCGTCGAACTCGCTTTGGGGCAGGGCTGCAGGGTGCGGTACTTCTTTCAGCGTGCCGCCTTCGATCCCGAGTTCGGCATAAAAAGCTTGAAGCGGGAACGGGTTTTCTTTTTGCCTGTCCGCCGTATGCAGTGTGTCCGCTGCGCCGTCCGTTGTATCGGACGTGTTCGTTGCGCCGTATGATTTTTTTCCCGTTTCATCGCTCGCTTTTATTTCCGCCGCGCCGTGCACACCGTGTATTGCGCGCGTGTTTTTCCTTTCCGCTTCTACGCTACGTGCCGGAAGTTCAAGCGCGGCATCGACGCTTTCGGCAAGCGATTTATCGACTCCGTTTATGACGTGCTCGAGGTGCATATAATTTTTATCGTATTCGTCGGTGCTCCGCGCGCTCTCATCGCTTTTGTCGTAAGGCATGCGTTTTGCAAGAGCGCGGTAGGCGATAACCGCCTGCGTAAAAGAAAGTGCGCTGCGTCTTTCGGAAAGCGCTTTGCTTATCCAAAAGCCCTGCAGTTTTGCATAGGATTCGCCGCCGCTCACACACGCTTTATCGAACAGCGTTTGGGGCAAAAAAAGGAGAGCCGGTTTTTTTGCAAACCCCGCCGCGTTTTTTACATAGATGCCGCCCGCACCGATGTTTTCGATTTTTACGTTTTCTTTTTTCGCCTCTTCGATTGCGCATAGTGCCGCATAGGAAGCGGCCGCCGCCGCATAGCGTTCGGCTTCTCCGCCTCTTTCCGCCCTCAAAAATATTTCCGCAAGAGAGAGCATCTCTTCATCTTCACCGAACCGCCCGAAAAGGTGTACGTGCGCGCCGTCTCCGTCTCCGATCGTTTTGACGCCGTCGAACTTCCATTCGGAAAACGAAAAGGTCATATCGGATCCGAAGTTTTTGTCCGCGCAGGCGGCGATGCCCGATTCGGAAAGCAAATTTGAAAGACGGGTTTTGGCAAATGCCGATTCGCTTAATCCCGTATCGAATATAATTTCACTCATAATTTTATTACACAATCATTTGGAAACTCCGCATTCAGCCGCCGGCGTTATCGTCTGCCTTCGGGCGAATACAAATATCGGAAGTAATCCATATTCGTGCTGTACGTCGCATCGCGGCCTTTAAGCGTATTTGCATACGATTCCATGCTTTTCCAAAACGCGTAAAATTCCGGATCGTGGTTGTACGCTTCGGCATAAATACGCGCCGCTTCCGCGTCCGCCTGTCCTTTGATTTCTTCGGCGCGGCGATACGCGTCGGAAGAAATCGTGCGCTTTTCGTTTTCGAGCCGTCCGATCCATCCCGTTTTTTTCGCTTCTCCGAGCGAACGGTATGCCTGTGCGACTTGGCTGCGGTCTTTTATCATGCGGTTGTATACGCTTTCGGTGAGTTCGTCCGAATATTTTATTTGCCGCGGTACGATGTCGATAACCGTGATGCCGTAGTCCGAAACGAGGGCGTTTGCGGCGGCGGTCATCTCTTCGCAGAGCGCGCCCCGTCCGCGTACGACCGCTTCGATCGTCGTATTGACGTTTACAAGCGATTCGATTTCTTTCGTCTCTTCGTCTTCCGCTGCGACGGCCTTTGCCGCGCGCTCGTTGATGATGTTCGAAGAACGCACGATTTCGCTCAATCGGTTTGCGGTGACGACCGTACGCGTCGCCGAATCGATGATGTCGCTCAGGCGATTGCTTGCGTTTTCGATCGTTTTAAAACTCGTGTAGAACAATTTCGGATCGGCTATCTTCCAGCGGCTCGTCGTGTCGACGACGATAAATTGATTTTCCTTTGTCGGGATGCGCTGCGGATCGCCGTCGATTGAAAGGATGCGTTTCGGATACGTCGTCACCATATCGGCTGCGGGGATTTTAAAATACAATCCCGCATCGGTGCGGACTTCGGCGATGCTTCCGAATCTCGTGACGACCGCCTGATTTCCCTCTCTGACGATATAGAGCGGGCCGGATGCGAAGAAAAAAATTAACAAAAATAAAAAAACGACGAGGGGCAGTACGATACGTTTGATCGATTTCATTGCGCGCCTCCTTCGGAAGCCGAAAGCTGTTTTATAGGCAGTACGTTTTGGAGCCTCCCGTCGATGAGCGTACTCTTCGTGTCGGAATTGAAAAGGGCGTCCATCGTTTCCAAATACATACGCTCGCGGGTGACGCGCGGCGATCGACGGTATTCTCGGTACACGGAGTTGAAGCGGGCGACGTCTCCTCTCGCGCGGTTTACGCGCTCGGCCGCATATCCCTGCGCAACCGAAATCTGTTTGTCGGCTTCACCCTGCGCTTTCGGAATTTCGGCGTTGTACGCTTCTTTTCCTTCGTTGATAAATCGGTTCATATCCTGTATCGCTTTGTTGACGTCTTCGAAAGCATCCTGCACGCCCTCGGGCGGAACGATGTTTTGCAGTTTGACCGTCGTAACGTGTATGCCCAAACCGAGCTTTGCAAAATTGTCGTTCATCATATCGCGCGACTGCATTTCGATGTTCGTGCGTTCCGCGCTCATAATGTCGAGGATGGCGCGGTCGCCGACGAGCGTATTGATCACCGAGCGGGATATGTCGCGGATCGTACGCGTGCGGTCTTCGACGTTGAACTGCCACGCTTTCGGATCGACGATGCGGTATTGAATGATCCATTCGACGTCGACGATATTCAAATCTCCCGTGAGCATCGTGGATTCGGCGACGATACCGTTTTGATAGCGGCTGTTCCGCTTCATTTCGATCGTCTGAAAACCGAACTGTTCCGTCTGAACGACTTGCACCGGAATATTGTAGTTTTTGTCGATGCCGAAGGGCAGCTTAAAATGCAGACCCGGGCCGACGGTTTCGACGTATTTGCCGAATCTCGTGATGACGGCCTGCTCCGTTTCATCGACGATGTAAAAATTGCTTTTTACCGCCGACGCTCCGATAAAGAGGGCGAGCAGCAGCGCGTAGGACGACGGCTTTGAAAAAAAACGCCGTGTCGATTCTTTTGTTATTTTTCCCATAGTATTCCTCATTTCAAATATAACATAAAACGTCAGCCATATCATCAATAGGCGAATAATTGCAGTTACTGTATACTTTTGTATACAGTCCGCGTATTTATATGTATTTGCGTATAAAAAAGTATACAGCGTCTTATTTTATATACAGCTTATTTTCTTATTAAAGTCATAGTTCGTTCGGATACCGGTATTTAATTTGTTGTATTATAATGAATTATAAATTTATATAAAAATCGGCGTTATTTCCTAACTTGGCATATTTTTTGCAATATAGATAGTCGAGGGTTTGTCTGCACAAAAATATATCGGAGAGATGACAAGGGATGATGCCCCGTTTTGAAAAGGACGGAGGGCATATAGACCCGGATTTTTGAGCCGGAGCGGATGTATGAAAACACAAAACGACACCGTGTATGCATTGTATCTCAATGAAATCAAATCCTATCCCTTGCTTTCCGAATCGGAAGAAAAATCGCTGTTGAAAAAAATTGCGGCGGGCGATGAAAAAGCGAAGACGCGATTTATCAATTCGAATTTGCGTCTTGTCATCAGCATTGCCGGCCGTTTTGCCGATTCGAATACGTCTTTTATGGACTTGATTCAGGAAGGAAATATCGGTTTGATGACCGCCGTTTCAAAATTCAAAATCTCGTTCCGTACGCGTTTTTCGACCTACGCTTATCCGTGGATAGTGCAATATATGCAGCGCTACGTGCAGACGAAATCGACGGATATCTATATCCCCGACAATAAAATCGTTCTGCTTCGGGAAATAAACGAAGTTCGTGCCGAGCTTTTTTCAAAAAACGGCTTTATGCCGTCCGATGCGGATATTGCCCGAGTTTTACATATCGAAGAAAAGACGGTGCGCGATATTTCCGTCATGCCGTGGAACGTCATACGTTTCGATTTGCCGTGCAGCGACTATGAAGATACCGTATGCGGTGACGGCATTCCCGATACGACTTCCGGTCCTGAAGAGACTGCAATCGGAAAAATCTTAAAACAGGAAGTTCGCGCTTTTATCGATTCGATGCCGGAAGACGAACGCAGAGTTATGCTCTGCCGCTACGATTTCGACGGCATGGGACAGCGGACATTATTTGAAACGAGCGCGCTGCTCGGCATTTCCTCGGAAACCGTACGCAAAATCGAAATCCGCGCCCTGCGTTTTATAAAAGAAAACGTATCGGTTTTCGAAAGTGCGGCGGAGGAAACGCTGACGGCATAAACATACCGCATAGAGAACATCGGAGACAGAGAGAGTTTCTGTGCGCCGCTGCAGGGCAATATAAAATGCTTTGCAGCGGTTTTTTATTTTATAGACGGAACTTTGTATTTCATTTATGATGTAACAAATCGCCGCCTATCGGCCGGTTCCGGGAGAAATTATGCGTAAATCGATTATCGCGCTTGCAGTGTTTTGCTCGGTGTTTTCAGCGTTCGCTCAAAAAAACTTTACGGTTTCCGAATTCAAATTTTATGTTGAAAATTATAAAATCGCATCCGGTGCCGAGGGCGAAACCGTTTCAATAAAAATAAAAGACGTGCTCTCTTCCGAAACGCAAAACAGCTTGGTGACGCTGACGTGGAAAACCGAAAATTCCAAAAACCTGTATTTCGATTTGGATCTGTCGGAATGCACTTACGCAGACGACGATTGCATACTCGAGCTTTTTCATATCAAAAATGTGTGCAGATGCGTACTGCCGATGAGCACAAAATGTCTCCGTTATTTTGACTGTATGCAGCTCGAAGAGATAAGGCTGCCCGACGGGCTTGAGGAAATTAACTATAATGCATTTTTTGACGTGCCTTCATTAAAACGCATCGAGATTCCTGCGAGCGTACGCTATGTCGGGGCCTGCGCTTTCGGCGATTGCTCTTCGCTCGAATACATACTGATCGATAAAAATGCGAATACCGAAAAGTGGTCGCTTGCGTGGAATGCGTGGAACGATGCAAAAATCGTTTATTCGGATGAAAAAGATTTTTCCGATAAAAAGACCGATAAAAAAAACGATGAGCCGCCTGCAGGGGAAAGAGGCACCGTCGCTTTTGACCATGCCAATTATCACATGTGGGACGATATCGCTTATACGATAACGCTTGCGGAAAAGCCCTCGAAAACGCAAAAGGCGAACATATTCGTATACGATGTGCATAACGGCGGCGAGCTGATGGGTAGGCTTCCTATCAAAATCAAAAAAAATAAAACGGTCTATACTTTTACCGGCGTTCCGACAAAACACTTCGAACTTCCGGAAACCGATTTGATTTATACAATATTGAAAGAATGTCATGAGTATTGGGCAAAAATGAAATTCGTCCTCGTGTTAAAAAACGGCGACAGGATCGATTTGGCGGGTTCGGCAAGGTGTTATGTAACTCTGCCGTAGATTTTTTTTAGGCGATATTTTTTCTTACGGATATTTTTTTCGAGCGTTTCCAAAACCTGCGATACGTGATAGAATACGCGCTATGGCACAAAATGGACGCACATGCGGGCGGAAAACCGTTTCGCGATCTTCGACTCGAACAAAGTCCGCCCCCCGTCGGATTCAGGGCAAAAAACATAAAATCGTATTTTCTTCCATGCAGACGGCGATCCTGTGTGTTTTGATCGTCGCCGCCTGTTTTGCAGTCCTCATCGTCAATTCGGGACGCAATCCGAAAAATACCGCCGTCGAGCAACAGATCGCCTCACAAAACGCGGATGGCGCGGGCGATGCGTCGCGCACGGCGGAGGCTCGGCAAAACGCCGATCGGCAAAGTTCACAAAAGCCGCAGCAAAGTGCGGGAAATTCCGCTGCGCGGCAAAGCTCCGGAAGGGAAGCGCCGCGGAGCGATGTGCCGAAAAAAAACGCATCTGCGGGAGAAATTGCAACGCAAAAGGAGCGCGTGGTCGAAGCGCAGGTTCATCGAAGCGCGGACAATAAATCCTCCGGCAGTGCAAAGCCCTCGTCTTCCGCACCCAAGGGGCAGCAGGCAAATCCCGCATCCGTAAAGCCGCTTTCGTCGGTAAAGCCGTCGTCTTCCGCGCCCCTGTCTCCGGCAGTACCCGTCTCGTCTCTTCCCGACATTCCGCAGGCAGTAAACGGCGCGAAGCTCGTTTTCGTATTCGACGATGCGGGTCAAAGTCTTTCGCAGCTTGAAAAATTCCTTTCGCTCCCGTTTCCGATCACCGTGTCCGTTTTGCCCAAGCTCGTGCATTCGAAAGCGTGCGCCGACAAAGTGCGCGCATCGGGCAACGAAGTGATGCTGCACCAGCCCATGCAGGCGGTAAACTTGAACGTCAATCCCGGCCCCGGCGCGGTTACGGCGAATATGCAGACGTCTTCGATCGAAGCGCTTATAAAAGAAAATATCGCCGAAATCGGCCCGGTCGCCGGAATCAACAATCACGAGGGTTCTCTCATCAGCGAAGACGAAATGAAAATCGGAGCTGCGATGCTTGCGGCAAAGGAGAGCGGCGTCTTTTTTCTCGATTCGCGAACGACGAGCCAAACGCGCGTACCGCAGGCTGCTATGGCGCTCGGCATACCCTATTATTCGCGGAACGTGTTTCTCGACAATATCAAAGACCGCGAAAAAATCATCCGCGAAATCATGCGAGGCATCGGCATTGCGAATGCGAACGGAGCTGCGATCATGATAGGGCATATATGGTCGGCGGATATTCTGCCGGGCATATTGATCGAATTCTATCCCGCGCTGAAAAACAAGGGGTATGCGTTTACGACGGTGAGCAATTCCGGCGCGCTTATCCGCCCGTAAGCTGTTTGGAGCGATTATGAAAGTTCTCGGTATCGAATCTTCATGCGATGAAACGGCGGCGGCGATCGTCGAAGACGGCCGCGTTATTTTAAGCAACGTCGTTGCGACGCAGATCCCGTTTCACGAAATATACAAAGGCGTCGTCCCCGAAATCGCGAGCAGAAAGCATGCCGAATGGATTTTGCCCGTCGTAAAGCAGGCGTTCAAAGAAGCCTCTCTTTCGCTCGGCGACATCGATGCGGTTTCTGCGACGAACCGTCCGGGATTGATGGGCGCTCTCCTTGTCGGTTTGACTTACGGCAAAACGCTCGCATGGGCGGCGGGAAAACCCTTTATCGCGGTCAACCACATGCTCGGTCACCTCTACGCGGCGCATCTCGCAAACGATATCGCATACCCGTATCTCGGTCTCCTCGTTTCGGGTGGCCACAGCATCATCTGCAAAGTACACGGATTCGACGATATCGAAGTGCTCGGTACGACAGTCGACGATTCGGTCGGCGAAGCATTCGATAAGGTCGCCAAGTTTTACGACCTCGGCTATCCCGGCGGCGTCATTATTGATAAACTTTCGAAAGAGGGAGATGCGCGCGCATTTTCCTTTCCCGTTCCCAAGCTCGACGAAAAGGAACACCGCTACGATGTTTCGTTCAGCGGATTGAAAACCGCCGTCATCCATCAGCGCGATCTCTTTTTGAACGAAGGCTTCGAGCCGATGACTGAAAATATGTGCGCGTCGTTTCAGGATGTCGCTTGCCGTACGCTCACGTCGCGCCTTTTCCGCGCGGTGGAAGACACGGGTCTTACGACAGTCGTCGCAGGCGGAGGAGTCGCCGCCAATTCGCACTTGCGTGCGCTGCTCGCCGAGCGGCGCGATATCACGTGCATATTTCCGCCGCTCAAACTCTGCGGCGACAACGGCGCTATGATCGCAGGTGTCGCCTATCATTTTTTGCAGCGCGGCGATACGAGCCCGCTCAACACTACAGCTTCGGCTCGTATTCCTCAGTTCAAGCGCGGATTGGAACAGGTGCGGAGGTGATAGCGATAAGGCTGCGATGACAATCTGCACCGCGAGCCTATGTTCCGCAAAGCGGGGAGAAAAAACGAATGGACGATCACGATAAAAGCGCCTCCGCAAAGCGGCAAAGTATCCGCAGAAAAAAACAAAAGGCAAAAAAAATTTGCATCTATGCAAGGAATGCGTTTTTAATTTGTTTGTTATTGACAATAATGCAAATGGTTTTCATAGCGATGAACGGACCGTATCAGGGTTCGATACTCATGAAAATTTATCAATTTTATACCGACTCTTCAATATATCTGAAAAAGAGATGTTTGCCGATTTATACGGCGGCTTTTTTCATACTGTATATCGTTTATTTGATAAAATCGAAAATGTATGATGATGTATGATTTCGTTTTTTATTGAATAATTATGAAAAAATTAAAGCGAAATAACAGGTTTACCGGGATAACAAATGTGTCGAAATTGAAATAAAGCCGATACATACGTTTTCACACCCGCACTTTTCCCCTGTTCTTTTTAATGTCCGCGCGCAGTTTTTTTATCTTCAAGCGTCGTTCGCGCGATGCCTTTGTGGGACATGTCGCTCGCCGCTTTTTTTCGATTCGTGCCGCGCCTGCAATTTTCGCTTCGATGCGCTCAAGTGCGATTTTTCTGTTTCGCTCCTGAAAGCGTTCGTCCTGCACGTCGACGGAGATGACGCCCACGTGTATGCTTTTTGCCAGACGCTGTATGACAAGTTTCCGCTCCGCTTCCGACAAGCCTTCGATTTTTTCGAGCGCTACGGACGCGTGTACTTTCGTGTTGACTTTGTTTACGTTTTGTCCGCCGGCTCCGCCCGATCGGGCGAATGTCATTTCGGTGTGGAACGCGATACTGTCGTGCAGTTTTTGTCTGTCCATACGGCGAGTATAGCACAATCAGCTTGTACGGTAAAATGTTTTTACTGTCACCTGTGATTGCCAGACTGCGCGATTGTTGTTACAATCTTTGTCATAAATTTATTTATCGAAAAGAGGCTTCGTATGGCTAAAAAAAGCAAAGTGATTCTCGCGTATTCGGGCGGACTCGATACGACGGTCATCATTCCGTGGTTAAAGGAAAATTACGATTACGACGTCATCGCCGTCTGCATCGATTTGGGGCAGGGCGACGATTGGAAAACGATAAAAGCGCGCGCACTTAAAACGGGCGCTTCGGCATGCTATGTCGTCGATGCGCGAAAAGAATATATCGAAGAATATATTTGGCCCGCTCTGAAAGGCGGTGCGCTCTACGAAGACCGGTATCTGCTCGGCACGTCGACGGCTCGACCGCTTATCGGGAAAATTCTCGTCGAATACGCTCGGCAGGAAAAAGCCTCTGCGATCTGTCACGGCGCAACGGGAAAGGGCAACGACCAAGTCCGCTTCGAACTTGCGATCAAAGCGTTTGCGCCGGATATCCGCGTCATCGCCGCGTGGCGCGATCCGAAATGGGATCTCCAAAGCCGCGAAGACGAAATCGAGTACCTTGAAAAGCGAGGCATTCCCGTTCCGGTAAAAAAATCGTCGTCCTACAGCTGCGACGAAAATATTTGGCATATCAGCCACGAGGGTCTCGAACTTGAAAAGACGGAAAACGAACCCGACTGGAAAAACATGCTCAAAATCACAAAGCTGCCGGAAGCGGCTCCCGACAAAGCCGAATACGTAAAGATCGAATTCGAAAAAGGTATTCCCGTCGCGGTCAACGGTAAAAAAATGGATGCGCTTTCGCTCATGGAAACGCTCAATAAAATCGGCGGAAAAAACGGTATCGGACTAATCGATCTCGTCGAAAACCGCTGCGTCGGCATGAAAAGCCGGGGCGTATACGAAACGCCGGGCGGAACGATTTTGTATTACGCGCACGAGCAGCTCGAGCACTTGTGCCTCGACCGCGATACTTATCACTACAAGCAGCAGATCGCGCTCAAGCAGGCGGAGCTCATCTACAACGGTTTGTGGTTTACCTCTCTCATGAGCGGTATCATGGCGTTCAACGACAAAGTCGAAGAGACCGTGAGCGGCTGGGTGCGCCTCAAATTGTACAAGGGCACGATGCAGGGTGCGGGTTCGTTCTCGCCGTACAGCTTGTACAACGAAAGCATTGCAAGCTTTACGACGGGCGATCTCTACGATCACCGCGATGCGGGCGGCTTTATCACGCTCTTCGGTTTGCCGCTTACCGTGCGCGCAATGATGGAGCAAAAAGCGGGTAAAGGGCAGGCTGTCGTAAAGAGCCGTTCTTTGAAAAAGCGGCCGACGGAATAATTAAAATAAATGAAACACATTGTCAAAAAAAATATCTTCGCCGCTGCGGTATCGCTTTGTATGCTTTCCGCTCTCTGCGCCGACGAGGGTCGATCCGATTCGTCTACAGCGATTTCTCCGACACACGACGGTACCCGGCATACGATCGCCGTGAAAAAGACCGAGCGTCTTTCGGCGGCTCTTCCGAATCTCGGCGAAAAAGCGGCGGCCGATCTTGTCGGAGGAAAAGTTATTTCTTTCGGTAACGGAAGCGGAGAAGATTTGACAAAGTACGTGCCCTCTTCGAGTGCCGCCGCGAAAAAATTGGCGGCAGCTCCGCAGGGCAAGAGCGGCTTTGCCGTCGTATCGTGTGCGCTCATCCCGTATCCCGCTTCGTGGAAGGGCATGAGTGCGGATGAAAAACTTCTTTCCCTCTACAATGCGCTCGGACGCGTTTCTACGCAAAAGGGCATTACGTATATTTCGCGCCGCGCGGGCTATAAGCCGAAAACGCTTTTTACGCGCTCGTACTACATTGCAGATACCGAACGCACGGAAACCGCGCTCGCCGATCCCGTTGCAAGCGAAGTTCCCCCTTCCGACCGGCGCTACGTGTTTCAGGAAGATACGTCGTTCGGAGAAAATACGTATCTCCATACGTATACCGATTCCGCATCCGAAATCTTCGTCGAAATTACGAACTGCACGCCGATGAAATACCACGGAGTGACGTGCTTAAAAGAGCGCGAAATGGAAATGTGCATTTCGGCGTACCCGCTCGAAGAAGGTATTTTCTTTTCTTCCGCGGCGATCGTTACGGGGCAAAAGCAGACGGTAACCGTCCTCTTTATAAAAGTGGATTTGGCCGACGCATTTAAACGCCGCACCGATGCGCTCTACGAGTGGTTCCTCAATCAAATTAATAATTAATCGAATATCGGGTTTCGAAAATATTTAATCGATAATTAATAATCGCTGTGCCGTCTGTTGTATACGAATACGACGATCGCCATGGCGATGATGACGGTGTAACCTGCGAAGCTCATCGCATCGGGGATTTGACCGAATACGAAAAATCCCATAAGCGATGAAAAAACGATCTGCGAATAATCGAATATGCTGATCTTTGCGGCAGGCGCTTCGCTGTATGCCGCCGTTATTGTAAGCTGACCGCCTGCAGCCGCGATTCCCGCCGCAAGCATGATAAGGAGCTGGCGGACTGTCATCGGTGAAAAGTGAAAGAGCAAAAACGGAACTGCGAGGAGCAATGAAAAAAGCGAAAAGCAGGCGACGATGAGTTTGCCGTTTACGTTCATCACTCTTAAGCGCCGCACGCACGAGTATGCGAATCCCGCGCCGACACCGCCCAAAAATCCTGCAAGAGCGGGAAACATGGCCGTAATTTCGAACGACGGTTTTATAACTAAAGCCGCTCCCGCAATCGAAATACAGATTGCCGCAAGCGGAACAGGCATGATCTTTTCACCGAGTATGAAAAAACTGAAGATGACGGTAAAAAAAGGCGACATCTTGTTGAGAATCGACGCATCGGCGATATTGATTTTATCGAGCGCATAGAAGTTTCCGAATATGCCGAGGGAACCGGCGACGGATCGAAAAAAAAGAAAAAGGACGCTTCCGCGCGGCAGTACAAACGGCCTCTTTCCTTCGCGCTGTTCTTTTATCAATAATGCGAAAGCGATAAAAAAGGCGATGATATTGCGAAAAAACGCTTTTTGCATAAAAGGTATGTCGCCTGCAAGGTGTGCGAGCATTCCCATAAGTGCAAAACAAAAAGACGAACAGATAATATAAAAGACGCCTCGCGCGATGCGAGATTTGCTGTATTCTTGAGGCATATATGCAGTATAAAGCGAATCGGCTTTATCGACAAGAGAACGCTTTTCCGCGGACTGTGGACAGTATAACTTTGTTTTCATATAATAATACGCAAATGATGAAATCGATTTTTTCTCTGTGTGTGTTTGCCGTTTTGTCATGTGCTTCCGTTTATTCGGAAAATGTTTTTGCCGAAAGACTCAAAGAGAGCGTTCCGCAAATTGAAGCGGGAAGGAGCGGATTTTTATCCTATGTCACAGGTTCACGGCAGTATTTTTCATTGAATCCGATAACGGATCCCGTCCTTATCGGGAGCGGTATCGGACTCTTTGCGGCGGATTTGGTTTTGTTCCGTTTTAAAAACGATCGTGTTTTCGGCGAAACTCCGTACAACCGTGACGACGTAAATATCTTCGACCGATGGGCTATGCGCCCGTATTCGCGCGCGCTCGATATAACGGGAGACGTATTTATCGGATGTGCGATGGCGGCCCCGCTCGTATTTGCATCCGTAGACAGACACGAATGGATTACGATCGGTATTATGTATGCCGAAACGATGCTTCTCACGCATGCGGTAAAAGATTTTATAAAATCGCTCACGTTCCGCGCACGTCCTTATATGTACTTCGAAGGCTATCCGCAAAAAGATGTCGATTCGGGCGACTGGAATAATTCTTTTCCGTCGGGACACACGATGCAGGCTTTTGCCGCCGCCGCGTTTACGAGTTTTGTCTTTGCCGTCTACTTTCCCCGCTCTCTGTGGAATATTCCGGTGAGTGCGGGTTCCTACGCGCTTGCTGCGACGGTCGCAGTGCTGCGTCTTTCAAGCGGTAATCACTTTTTAACCGACGTGCTTGCGGGCGCCGCCTTCGGTACCGTTTTCGGTATCGGCATACCGCTCCTGCATATGATCGGACGGCAATCTCATAAGGCGATTGAAAAGCGTAAAGAAACCGTTTCGCTTTCCGTCCTTCCGAACGGTGTATGCATAAGTGCAAGATTTTAAAAAGGTCTGCACAGTCTGCCGTGCCTTTCTTGACAAAGCGGATATAAGGTCATAACATAAAAAAAATCGCTGTACATGACAGCGACTGTTTAACAATATTTGGAGGCAAAGATAATGCAAAAAAAATTACTTTCATTTGCATTGGCTGCATTTGCAGCTGCGGGGTTGATTTCCTGCGGCGGTAAATCGATTAAAAACGGAACCTATACTTCGTCCGTACAAGGTATGAATGACGCTGTCGAAGTATCCGTTACGATTGCAGACAAAAAGATCGCGGACGTACAGGTTACGAAAAACTCGGAAACACCGGGCATCGGCAGTCCGCTCATGGATGCGAACGGTACGGTTTTGACGGCCGGAGGAATGGCTCCTACCGAATTGATCCCCGCCGAAATCGTAAAGCATCAGTCGGTCAACGTCGATGTCGTGACGGGTGCGACGATTACGTCGGCTGCGATTAAAGCTGCGGTATCGAACTGTCTGAAAGATGCGAAAGCGAATCCTTCCGATTGGAATGCGAAACCGGAAGCTGCAGCCGCTCCGGAAAATGCGAGTGCCGATGTCGTTGTTGTCGGCGGCGGCGGAGCGGGGCTTGCGGCGGCTATCGCAGCGGGACAGCAGAATAAATCGGTTATCATCGTAGAAAAGAACGGCGAAGTCGGCGGCGACACGCTCGTGTGCGGCGCGATCTACAATACGCCCGACGAAGCGCTTCAGAAAAAAGTGACGATGGGCGACGCGGTAAAACGCACGATCGAAACGGCTCTCGCTGAAGCTTCGAAAAACGGCGAACACGCCGCTCTTCAGGCGCAAGTGCGCTCGCAGTGGAACGCGTACAAATCGAGCGGCAGGACCGACCTCTTCGACTCGAAAGAATGGTTTGCGCTGCAGACCTGGAACGGCGGCGATAAAGTCGGTAATTTAAATCTCGTCAAAGTATTGTGCTATAACGCATACGACGGGCTCGGTTGGATCGACGATTTGGGCATGAGCTTTTCCGACGTCATCAGCCAGGGAGCGGGTTCTCTGTGGCAGCGCACGCACACCAGCATGATGAAGATGGGAACCGGCTTTATTTCGACCTATGTCGAAAACATCGCGAAGATGAACAATATCACGGTCATGGTAGAGACGACGGGCAAATCGCTCGTCAAAGACGGCGACAGAGTTACCGGCGTCGTGTGCGCCGACAGAAACGGCAACGAGTTTACCCTTTCGGCAAAGGACGGCGTCATTCTTGCGACCGGCGGTTTTGCCGCAAACGGCGCGATGGTGCAAAAGTACAATACGTCGGGCAAATGGCAGGATTTGAGCAAAGTCGCGACGACGAACCGCTTTTCGTGCTCACAGGGAGACGGTATCGAAATGGCCGTCGCTGCGGGCGCTTCGCTCACCGATATGGAACAGCTCCAGCTTTTGTACCTCGGCAACTTAAAAGACGGACAGCTGACGAAGTATCCGCCGAGAGATGTCAACGGCACCGACCAGATCATCTTTATCAATAAAGAGGGCAAACGCTTTACGAACGAAGGCGGCAGACGCGACAATATCTGTCTTGCGGTTTTTGCGCAGCCCGATAAAGTGTTCTATATGCTCGAATCCGGCGACGGCGACAAGTATAAAGACATCAAAGATCCCGATTGGAGAAGCGCCGACGGCTTTACCTTCGACTATCTCGAATCGAACGGCTACATCTATGAAGGCGATACGCTCGAAGAGCTCGCCGGAAAACTCGGCATGAACGCTGCGACGCTCCAAGCGACGATCGACACCTTCAATGCGAGCGTCGATTCCGGACGCGACGAATTCGGCAGAACGCTTTATTCGACGAAGCTGACGAAGGGTCCGTGGGTCGCGACTCCGAGACAGGCCTGCGTTCACCACACGATGGGCGGCGTTACGATCGACACGAACTGCCGTGTCATCGGCACGAACGGTAAAGTTATTCCCGGTTTGTATGCGGCGGGTGAAATCACCGGAGGCATACACGGTGCGAACCGCTTGGGCGGAAACGCCGTCGTCGATACGGTCGTATTCGGCAAGCTCGCAGGCGATACGGTCATCGCGGATGCGCGGTAACGGCGTGAAAAAAGCGTACACTAAGTAAGCCGGGGTTCGACCCGTGCATAAGGGGCTGTCGAAAAAGTAAGCAACTTTTGAGACAGCCCTTTTTCCATCCATTTTGTTCGCCGATTGAATGTCGAGTTTTGAACATAAATAAAAGTGCGCGAAGACTATCTTTCGGCTGCGTGATAAAACGGTCGGAAGCGTGCGCGATGCGGCGCAACAGCGGGAGACACGCGTGCGGCTTTGTGCGTTCAGCTTGCGGAAGATTTGCTTAAAAGCACAACCGTTCCCTAAATCCTGCGAGTTTGCAACGCAAACTCGGTAGTGAGGCGAAGCCGAACGCAGATTCCGCTGTGAGAGCCGCGATTGTACACGATTACGAATAATTGTGCAGCAGTCGTTCTCGCCGAAAGCATAGCTTTATTCACGCATACTTTCAAAACTTGACATTCGGTAAAATTTACTTTTGTTCCGAAAGACCGCTTCTCGTGTCGACGATACGCTTCATATCGGCGATATTGTCTACGATGATATAGTTGTCGTACACTTCGATTTTTCGTTTTTCGACGAATTTGTTGATTTCATCGCGCGTCGCTTCCGGCGACAGTCCCGCCCAATGCGCCACGTCCGCCGCCGACACGTTGAACTTCCGTTGCCGGTCGTTCGCGTTTACCGAGGGATTCATTTCGTCGAACATGAGAAAGACGTCTGCGATTCGGGCCTGTACGTCTTTGATCGCAAGCGTACGCAAACGGCGTCGTTGGTCGTAGATGCGTTTGCAAAAAAGCTTCAATAGGATGATCGCGATCTGAGGATTACCCATGATGAGCAGTTGGAAATTTTCTTTGTTGAATTCGAGGCATTCGACGTTGCCGATCGCGACGCAAGTTGCAGAACGCGGAGAATTGTCGAGGATGGCCATCTCTCCGAAAAATTCACCGGGCTTCATGATGTCCAGATTTTTCTTTGCGCCGTTTACGCATTTGACGAGCTGTACGCGTCCCGACTGAATAAGATAAAAACTGTTGCCCGGTTCGAATTCGCTGATGATGACATTGCCCGGTTTATACTGCTTTGCAAAACGTTTGAAAGCGGGAAGTGCAAACTGCTTCAGCGCACCTGAAGCTTCTTCGTCTTCTTCGGTTGTATCGCTGCTTTTTATTTTTTCTTTTATCTTTGTGTTGCGCAGTTTTGCATCGGCATATAATTTTGCAACTTCGTCTTTTTTCGCAGTGTTCGGATAGAGCGATAAAAATTTAACGCAGATGTCGCAGCACGAAAGATACTCTTCGTCGTTGTAAAAACTTTTTGCAACGGCGATCATACCTGTCTGCTGATCTTCGGGAACGTTGTTGAGAATCGCTTCGGTTTTTTTATGAATGAGGCGCAGCTGATTTGAAAAGACGCGGAGCATCTTCATGATGATCTCTTTGTTGCTGCTGAATATCTGTTCGAATTCCTGTATGGTTAAAGCGATCGAAACGCAGTCGGTAAGCGCGGTTGCGGTTTCTTCGCGCGGAAAACGGCCGAGTGCGGATTTGACACCGAAGAACTCGCCGTTTTTTACCTGCTCGGTAACGGGCTGATGAGTTTCCACATCCGTCGTTGTAAGGACGAGAATACCTTTTTGCAGGATAAAAATCCGTTCGTCTTTATCCCCTTCAAAGTAAACGATCGATCCTTTTGTATATTGCATCGCTTTAGGCATACAAGATCCCCTGGTACATTACGATATTATATCATAAATCATCTATTTATGCTATGCTCTTTTTGATGATTGATTTACATACTCACAGCAATGCATCCGACGGTCAATACCGCCCTGCCGAACTTGTCGAAAAGGCGTGTGAAAGCGGCATTTCCGCTTTTGCGCTGACGGATCACGATACGATAGCGGGGCTTTCCGAAGCTGCAGCCGAAGCCGAAAAACGGCATATTACCTTTATACGAGGCATCGAAATTTTCGTCGAATGGCCGACCGGCGAATTCCACTTGCTCGGACTCGGTTTTACGCATATTTCGCCGTCGTTGGCGGAGCTCGTCGATTTTTTGCAAACAAAACGTACCGAACGGAATCTGCACATAATCGAAAAGATGCGCGAAGAAGGTATCGACGCGTCGTACGACGAGCTGTGCTCCCTTTTCCCCGACAGTTCCATAGGCAGGCCGCACTTTGCCGAATACCTCAAGTACAAAAATATCGTAAAGGATAATCGGGAGGCGTTTGAAAAATACCTCGGTAAAGGCAGACCCTTTTATGCCGAGCGTACGGGCGCGAATCTCGACGAAGCGATACAGGCGATCGTCGATTCGGGCGGCGTGCCGGTTATCGCGCATCCGCTGTCGCTCTACGTGTCATGGGGACATCTCAGGACTATTGTGGAAGACATTCACTCGCGCGGCGTCGAAGGGCTTGAAGCCTATCATCCGGGGGCGAGCGGTCACGACTGCAAGCGTCTCGAATCGCTTGCGCGCGAGCACGGCATGTTCGTCACTGCGGGAAGCGATTTTCACGGCGAAAAAATCCGCGCCGACAGAAAACTCGGTTATACCGCCGACGGTAAAAAAATAGACGCCCGATTTTATTACGAAGAGCTGCTTCCGCATTTGGCAAAGTAAGGGCGCTATTCTCCCGCTGCGGGCGGTTATATCGGTCCGGCCGGCCGTACCGCATATTTTTTCAAAAAATCTTTATACACATGCTCCGAAACTGCACGGCTTGAGACGATCTTATACGGGGAAGTTGAGCCGCAAAACGATTGAAATTAAAGAGGGGAGATTTTGCGTGCAGGGAGCATAATGCGTATGCAGATTTTTTCGTTTTCGCCGTTCGGGTACGAAGGTGCGCTCGTTACGGTTGAAGTGGATATCCGGCGCGGCATTCCCGCGGTCGATATCGTAGGTCTTGCGGACGGCGCGGTAAAAGAATCGCGCGAGCGCATGCGGGCAGCCGTGCAGAATTCCGGTTTCGAGTTTCCGCCGGAGCGCGTGCTCGTCAGTTTATCGCCTGCGGATATGCGGAAAGAAGGCGCAGGCTTCGATTTGGCGATTGCGCTCGCCGTCCTCCAAGCGCGAAGCGGAAAAGATTCGTTTTCCGATTCGCCTTCCGTCCTCGTTATGGGAGAACTCGAGCTTTCGGGAAATGTGCGCGGCGTACGCGCCGTCCACGCTGCCGCTTCTACCGCTGCAGCCTCAGGTATTTTTAAATGCATCGTACCGCTTGCGAATGCCGACGAAGCGCGCGAAGTGCACGGTATGAAAGTGTACGGTGCGGCATCTCTCGAAGATGCGTTTTCCGCGCTCGCTTCGGACGAAGTTTTTACCGAGAGAAGCCTGTCGAATCAAAGCGCCTTTGTGCCGGAACACTGCGTCGAAACGGATGGCGTACTCTTTCCGCCCGTTACGGAAGGTTTCGAATTCGCCGATGTGGCGGGGCAAATTTTTTTTGTGCGGGGTTTGCAAATTGCGGCGGCCGGCGGACACAACCTCATTGCGATCGGCGCTCCCGGCTGCGGCAAAACGATGGCGCTGCAAAAATTTCAAACACTGCTCCCGCTGCTTACCGTCGAAGAAGCGCAGCCCGTCACGCGCATCTATTCGATTGCAGGACTCATGCGCGGAAACGAACCTCTCGTCAGAATCGCTCCGTTTCGTCAGCCGCATCAAACCGCAACGATCGAAGGCATGTGCGGAGGCGGTGCACGCTGTATACCCGGAGAAATATCGCTTGCGCACAACGGCGTGCTCTTTCTCGACGAAGCCGCCGAATTCCGTTCGTCGGTTTTGCAGATGCTCCGCGTACCGATCGAAAGCGGACGCATCACGCTTGCTCGCGCCGGCCGATCGACGGTTTATCCCGCGTCGTTTCAGCTGCTCATGGCGGCGAACCCCTGTCCCTGCGGAAACTTCGGATCGAAATCGAAACTCTGTCTGTGCAGCGCCCGTGCCGTCGAAACCTATTGGAATAAATTCTCAGCGCCTCTTTTAGACCGCATCGATATGTGCATTTTCGTCGACAACGAAGGGATCTCGCATGACGCCGCGCGGACGACGACCGCCGAATTGCGAACGGAAATCGCGCGTGCGGTAAAGACGCAGCGGAAGCGGCAGGGTAAAAAAAACGCAAAGCTTTTGCCGGAAGAAATTGCGCGATGCTGTCCGATGAGCGCCGACGGGCGAAAGTCGCTCGACAACGCGGCGATGCGTTGCGGATTTTCTCCGCGCGCCGTTTCAAGTTCCATAAAAGTCGCGCGTACGATAGCCGATATGGCAGGCTGTACCGTCATACAGGAAGCGCACGTAAAAGAAGCCGTACAATATCGAAAAGCATGCACGGGCTTTTTGCCGGAAAATGTCGACGGGTAGGGCGTAGTTTTTCGAACGTGCCCGTTGCGGAGGTCGCGGTATGTGCTGCGGGTGCGTTTTGTTAGCCTAGTGCAACAAATTGACAAAGCCCCGTAAAAATGCTAAAAACACGCACGAGGTTATTTATGGAAAATATGATGCACTATCTTAAAGATATCGATAAAGAAAAACTGAAGACGGTTTTGGAAATAAAAGAAGCGTACAACGGCGGTCGCATGAGCCTTGAAGAGGCAAAGCGGATTTTAAAAGAAAAAGTAAAAAAGCTTACGCCTGCGGAAATCGCCGTTGCCGAGCAGGAGCTTAAAGAATTCGAAGACGACGAATGCCGCAAAGAAAACATCCAAAGCATGCTCGTCCTTTTTGAAGATATCATGGACACATCCCGTCCCGATCTGCCGGCCGACCATCCGATCATGTGCTACTACCGCGAAAACGATGCGCTTTTAAAAATCATGCTTGAAATCGAAGATTTGGTTCAGTACCCGCTCATCAAAAATCAATGGCTCGAAATCTACGATAAGCTTGCGCAGTATCGTCTGCACTTTTCCCGCAAGCAAAATCAACTGTATTCAATGCTCGAGCGTAAAGGCTTCGACCGCCCGACGACGACGATGTGGACACTCGATGATTTTATCCGCGACGAGATAAAAGACGCGCGCACGCTTTTGGAAGAGGGCAAAGACGATGCCTTTCTCGCAATGCAGCCGACGATCGTCGCCGACGTGCGCGATTTGATTTCCAAAGAAAACACGATTTTGTATCCGACCTCTCTTGCGATGCTCACTCCGAAAGAATTCGAAGATATGAAAATCGGCGACAGAGAAATCGGTTTTGCGTGGATCGATGTAAACTCAAGTTCCGCAAAAAGTGGAGCGGCTGCTTCTTCGAACGGCAGCTGTGCGGATGCGAAAACTTCGGCCGGCGAAAGCGGCGATTTTGCAAGCGACCTTGCAAAGCTTTTGCAAAAACACGGTTACGCAGCTCCCGCCGGCGAAGAATTCGACGTTACGACGGGACGCTTGACGCTCGATCAAATCAATTTGATCTATAAACACATGCCGGTCGATATTTCCTACGTCGACGAAAATGAAATCGTCCGCTTTTACACCGATACCGAACACCGCGTGTTTCCGCGCAGCAAAAACGTTATCGGCCGCGACGTAAAAAATTGTCATCCGAAAGCGAGCGTTCACATCGTCGAAGAAATTATTAAAAAATTCAGAAGCGGTGAAGAGAACGAAGCGGAGTTTTGGATAAATAAGCCCGGTCTTTTTATCTATATTACGTATATCGCGGTGCGCGATGCCGACGGGCGTTTCCGCGGCGTTTTGGAGATGATGCAGGACTGCACCCATATCAGGAGCCTCGAAGGCTCGCAGACGCTTTTGACGTGGAGCAGCGGCAAAAAAGAGAGCGGTTATGCAGCCGACACCGCTTCGGGAAGCAATGCAGCGGATGCGGAAAGCTTGCCGAAAGCGGACGGCTCTTCAAAAAAAGAAAGCGCCGGAGACAAGGGCGCTTCACCGGAACATTCTTCGGAAAACGGGGATATGGCAAATTCTTCGGCAAGTACGACCGGTGCAAAGCTCTTCCCGCTCAAAGGCGAAACGAAGCTTTCGGATTTGCTTGCATCCTACCCGTGGTTGAAAGCCGAACTTCCGTCGATCAATCCCGCATTTAAAATGCTTCAGACTCCGCTCGCCCGCATCATGATCCCGAAAGCGACTGTTTCTATGATGAGCGAGCGCAGTCAGATGCCGATGGACGAATTGATCGCGGCGATCGAAGCGAAGATAAAAGCTCACGACGGAAAATAAATCGAGCACATGCGAGCTTCGGAGTTCAAGTCTCTGTTTGCAGATAGTCAATAGTATTATTGTTATAATGATTTATTTGATGATGTGAAATTTCTTGTTGCCGGCAAAGAGACTTGAATCCCTCCGGTCGTGTACATCCTGTACACTCCCTGCGGGAACGCCTCCGCTCGCTTCCGGCGGCATCCTGCCGCCTTTTTTACTGTAGGGTAAGAGTACAAGAAATATGCAAGTATAAAAATAGTGTATGCGGATAAATAAAAAGGTGGAACGCGAGGCAGCGGAACTGCCGCCGAGCCGCTCTGACCGATGGCAAGCAAAATTTCGAAGAAATTTTGCGCAGTCCGATTCAAATCACGGTCAGCCGCGGCGAACGGCAGGGCTGCTGCCGGGAGTGCAGCCGATTTTATGATACGGAGTATTTTTAATAAGTATATTTTTTGTGCAATTATTCTTTTTTGCCGGCAAAGAGACTTGAACTCTTACGGCCTTGCGGCCAAGGGATTTTGAGTCCCTCGTGTCTACCATTCCACCATGCCGGCGCGGCAGGTACTACTATACCGAAAGAGGGGCAGGTTTGCAAGTGCGCGGTGAAACGCTATAATTGCCCTATGGTACACAACGCGGGTGCGGCCGATTTTGTCGGTGCGGAGCCGGAGCGGGTGCTGAAAGCCGTTTTTGGTTACGATTCTTTTCGGCCCTTTCAAAAAGAGATTATCGCGTCGGTGCTCGCCGGAAAGGATACGCTCGCCGTTATGCCGACCGGCGGCGGCAAATCGCTGTGCTGCCAAATTCCCGCGCTCATCTTCGACGGCCTGACGATCGTCGTTTCTCCGCTCATCGCGCTTATGCAGGATCAAGTGTCCGCCCTTGCCGAAAACGGTGTCAGCGCCGTGTTTTTAAACAGCACGCTCGAATGGGACGACTATCGAAAAGCTTCGGACGATATCCGTTCGGGAAAGATAAAACTCGTTTACGTTTCGCCCGAAGGTCTTGCGACGGAGCGCTTAAAAGATTTGTTTTGTTCCGACGGCGTTAAAGTGAGCTGCGTTACGATCGACGAAGCGCACTGCATCAGCGAGTGGGGACACGATTTTCGTCCCGACTATCTCGAACTCGCTTCCGTGCGGCATCTCTTTTCCGATGCCGTGTGTCTTGCGCTGACGGCGACCGCAACGGCTTCCGTGCGAGCCGATATTATTAAAAATCTCGGCATGAAACGATGCGAAGTTTTTGTCGCGAGTTTTAACCGCAAAAATATTTTTCTTGAAGTGCAGCCCAAGCGGAACGCGCTCGGTCAAGTCGTACATTTTATTAAAAATCATCCGGATGAAAGCGGTATCGTCTATTGTTTTTCGAGGCGTGAAGTCGATGACCTTACGCACTCTCTTTGCGATATGGGATTTTCCGCGCTGAATTATCACGCGGGTTTGAGCGACGCCGAACGCACATCGCATCAGCAATCGTTTATCCGCGACAAAGCGCTCATCATGGTTGCAACCGTCGCATTCGGTATGGGAATCGATAAGCCGAATGTGCGCTTTGTCATCCATTATTCCGTTCCGAAATCCGTCGAACAATATTATCAGGAGATCGGCAGGGCGGGGCGCGACGGACTTCCTGCTCACGCGCTGCTCTTATACGGCGCGGAAGACGTACGGAAGATCCGCTGGTTTTTCGACGAGAGCGCCGACCGCAAAAAATCGGAACGGCTTTTGCAAAGCATGATTTCTTATGCTTCGTCAAAGACATGTCTCCGACGGTTTTTGCTTTCCTATTTCGGCGAAGAAAGCGTAAGTCGGGATGCTTTTTCATGCTGCAGCGTTTGCGCGGCAGGGGAGCTTCCGTCGGTCGATGTGACGCTTCCTTCACAAAAGCTTCTTTCGTGTATTCTCCGTACGCGGGAGCGATTCGGCGCGTCCTACGTCATCGATGTGCTTACGGGTTCTCGTGCCAAACGCATTGCGGAAAACGGTCACGATTCGATTTCGACGTGGGGTATCGGAAAGGACTTTCCGAAGCGCGATTGGTTTGCGCTTGCCGAAGCGCTTGTCGATGCGGGTTATCTTCATAAATCCGAAGACTACCGAGTGCTTTCTCTTTCGCAAAAGGCAAAGCGTGCTTTGGCTTTGCGTGAAAAAATCGAACTGCCGATTTCTCCCGGAGTTTTCGAAGCGGAAGAAGCTCGGCATATTGCCGTAAAATCCGAGTCATCATCTTTCGGATCCGCTTCATTCGATTTTCCGCGCAAAGCTGCAAAAAAATCGCTTCCGTCAAAAATCGTCGATCAAAGCGACGGAGATGCGCTCCGCATCGCGCGGGAACTCAAAGTGTGGCGTAAAAAAATCGCCGAAAAAGAAAACGTGCCGCCGTACGTCATATTCGGAGATCGGACGATTGCCGACATTGCGGCCAAAAAGCCGGTAAACGACGTGGAACTTTCCCGCGTATACGGCATCGGTTCGGTAAAAGCAGATCGTTTCGGAAGCGCGATTATACGCATCGTAAACAATGTGTAAAAACGTGCCGGCTGCCGTTCCTTAAAATGCGGCATTGCAGAAAATGTCAATTTTCGAAAATGCCGTATCAGTGTGCGAGAGCGCACACGTATATCCGCGAGTTTTCAAAAGAAAACTCGAAGTTAAACGAGACGCGCTATTTCAGCGGCTCGTTTAAACCTTCTATATAACAATACTGTTGCGCATTGCAAAAAAGTGTAATGCACTTTAAAATAATAAAACGGCGCATCGTGTTTTTGCGTCTGCAATTTCGGGGGAAGCGAATATGGCATTGGTGACGATGAAGTATGAACTTGCAAAAGCGGGAAAAGAAAACTATGCCGTTCCCGCATTTAATTTTTTTACGTTTTCAAATCTTGCGGGCATAGCGCAGGCGGCAAAAAACAAATGCAGTCCCGTCATCGCTATGGCGACCGTAAGCGGCACGAAGATTATGGGAGAAAAGGCGAGCGTAAAAATGTGCGAAGGTGTCAGCGAAGATTACGGAATCGATATGGTAGTACACCTTGATCACTGCCGCGATTACGATATGATCCGCCGCTGTATAGACGACGGCTTTACGTCCGTTATGATCGATGCGTCTTCGAAAAGCTACGACGAAAATGTCGACCTTACTTCACGCGTCGTCGAATACGCCGCAAAGTACGGCGTGACGGTTGAAGCGGAACTCGGAAATGTCGGCGGTAAAGAAGACGATATCGAAGTCGATGATATGTCGACTTTGTTTACGCAGCCGGAAGAAGCCGTTCGCTTTGTCCGCGATACGCATGTCGACTGTCTTGCCGTTGCGGCAGGCACGGTACACGGGTTTTATAAAACCGAACCCAAAATCGATTTTGCGCGCATCGCAAAGATTCATACGCTGATTCCCGACACCCCGCTTGTACTGCACGGCGGTACGGGTGTATCATACGAAGATTTACGAAAGGCGATCGCCTGCGGCATACGTAAAATCAATGTCGGAACCGAATTCCGCGTACACGGCATTTCCGATACCGTAAAAAACGAATACGCAAAATCGCCCGATGTCGATCCCCGAAACGTTTGCCGCTCGGTGATTGAAAGCTGTGCCGTTATTGCGGAAGAGCTGATCGACGTCGTCGGAAGCGCAGGCAAGGCTGACTGAAAAGAAATGCCGCAAGTGCCTGTAAAAGTTTCGCCGCCTTTCGCTTCGGACAATAATTTCGAATTTAATAAAAATGAAATTCGATCCGTATAATAATTTTTTAATGATATTTTTTTTAGGAGCTGCAAAATGAAATCCGGAAAAGTGCTCGTGGTTTGTTTGAATCCGACATTTGAACTCACGGTCGTACTCGATTCTTTTTATGAAAACGAAGTGAACCGTACCGCAAATTATTTTACGCTTCCTTCGGGTAAGGGAGTGAACGTCGCTCGCGTTTTGACGCAGCTCGGAACCGAAGCGCACGTACTGACACACCTCGGCGGAAGCCGTGCCGATGAATTTCTCGATCTTTGTAAAGCGGAAAATATCATACTCGAATCTTTTCCGTCAACGAGTCCCGTGCGCACGTGTATCAATATCGTCAACGGCGAAAAAAAGACGAGTACGGAAATCGTGCAGGAACCGCCCGCCGTCGAAAAAGGCGCCGGAAAACGCGCGTTCGATTTATTCGATTCGCTTATCGGACAATTCGATGCGCTCGTTATCACCGGCACGCGCGCCCAAGGCTATGAAGCCGATCTCTATTCCCGCATGACAGGGAGGGCAAAAGAGCTGGGAAAGCTTGTCGTACTCGACTTAAAGGGAGAAGATTTACGGCGCTCGCTCCTTTCGCGTCCCGATGTCATTAAGCCGAACCTTTCCGAGCTTGTGGCAACCGTGGAAAAGGGCCGCGTCGTTTTCGAAAATGAAAATTCCGATGCTCTCCGTGAAACCGTTCGTGCCGTTACAAAAAAAATATTCGACGATTACGGGACGAAAAGCGTCATAAGCCGAGGCAAATTCGATACGTGGGTGTACGACGGAAATGATTTTTCGGCCGTTCCGAACAAAGACGCGCCCGTCGTCAATACGATAGGCTGCGGAGACGCGCTTACCGCCGGCATGATGCACAGCCTGCTTGCGGGAAAATCGCTTTCCGATGCGGTGCGCTTCGGTATGGATTGTGCTCTCAAAAACGCGCAGTCGATCCGTCTCGGATTACGGTAACGGCAAATAAAAAATAGAGGCTCCGAACGACAACGCCACCCGGAGCCTCTACCGTCCAACATAGTTGGACATCGGAGAGAGTTTATCAGCTTATTTACAAGCTTGCTTAAAATATACTATAGTGATGGCGTAATGTCAAGTATTTTTTTACATTTTTTTCGGAAAATTAAATTGATCGATATCGCCGTTTTTGCGGTTTTTGCGGTCGTTACGGTATATGCATTTTCATACGCGTACAGCGGCGGTATGGCTCGAAAAGAACTTCTCGTGCATACTCCGCGCGGTACTTTTGCGTACGATATGTCGAAAGACAGAATTATCGATATTGAAGGCGCGATCGGTACGTCGCGCATCGAAATTTCAGGCGGTACCGCCCGTTTTCTCGATTCTCCGTGTCCGAATAAAACCTGCGTGCAGTCCATGCCGATAAGCGAAACCGGCGAATGGTCGGCCTGTCTTCCGAATCAAGTGTTTTTGCGGATAGAAGGCGGCAGAGCGTCGTCCGTCGATGCGACGGTACGCTAGACGGAAAAATGCGTTTATCGCTTTTTAATAATTTCATGCTGCGAAGCGTTCCGTTTTCGTCGTTTTATAAACATTGATTATGTGTGCGGAAAATGATAGGATAAAAAACTGTCGAGGATATGATTGATATGAAGCTTAAAGGTATATTATTAAAATTAAAAGAAAAATTTTTCCGGATCGATTTTCACGCTGCGTTTGAAAAGCTTCAATCGAACGGCAAACTGCTTTTGATGACCGTCATCGCAACATTTGTCGTGATGTCGCTTGCATGCCTCGCCGTCTTTGCCGTAAACGTAAAAGGCCCCGAACAAGTGCTCGTTCCCGATGTTACGGGAAAAAAACTGACTGCAGCGCTTATCGAAATGCAGGCGAAAAAATTGTATCCCGAAATCCAGCTGCGCTATTCGGAAACGCCGGGCGACGAAGGGACGATTCTCGAACAGAATCCTTCGGGCGGGGCAATCAGAAAGGGTTTCAGCCACATTTCGCTTGTCGTGAGCCGCGGTGTCGTCATCGATCACGTGGAAAATTATATCGGAGAAAATATCGATGCGGTACGCATGAAACTGCAGACGCTCTTTGCGGGATCGGCAAAGCCGCTCATCGTCATCGCTTCTCCGCAGTACAAGGCCGACACTGCCGAAGCCGGTACGATCCTTGAACAGGATCCGCCCGAAGGTACGAGCATAACCGACCCCGTAACGGTGCACTTCGTCGTCAGCCGCGGACCGAATTTCGAAAACACGAGAGTTCCCGATTTGATCGGCAATTCCGTAAGCGATGTGCTCCAACAGATGGCGCGTACCCGTCTCGTCTTCGATTTTACGTCGCATGAAGCGGAGCCGGGCGAAAACGCGGGAACGGTCGTGCACGAACAGACTTTTGCGGAAGAACTCGTTCCGAACTATACGCACGTCGCCGTCGAATTCGCATTTCCGCGGCAGGCTTCGGGCGGCAACGTGTACGGTATATTCGAAGGCGTACTGCCGGATTATCCGTTCTCCGTACAGGTAAAGCTCACGGCGGAACCGGAAGACGGAGACGCCTATACGATTGTGACTTTTTTTCATCCGGGAGGTGCCGTTACGATCCCGTACGCCGTTCCGAAAGGTACGGATCTTGTGCTTTCGGTCGTATCGTCTACCGGAGAAAAAGATCACAAGCGAATCACCGTCAGATAAGTTAATGATTAATTCGTGAGGATATGGCAATGGGTAAGCCGCTGGTCTGTTTGACACTCACGTCTTTGACGCTCGAAGAGAATGCGGCGCTCGTGCGGAAGTATAACCGCTATATCGATGTCGCAGAGCTCCGCGTCGATTTTCTCGCTCCGGATGAACAGCTTTCGGTGCGCCGCTTCCCGGCAATGGTCAACGTCCCGTGCATATTGACGATCCGGCGCACTGCCGACGGCGGACGATTTGCGAGCAACGAAATGTCGCGGACGATGCTTTTCGGCCGCGCGCTCGCGTTTGCCGATCAAGATCCGCAAAAGAATTTCGCATACGTCGATTTCGAGCAAGATTTCCGCGTTCCGAGTTTGCAGGACGCATGCCTCGCGTTCGGTGTTCGCATCATCAGAAGCTGCCACGACATGGAAAAGCCGATAAAGAATCTCAAAGCGAAGTGCGAAGCGATGCGAACGACGGGCTACGAAATTCCGAAGATAGCTTTTATGCCGAAAACGCTTTCCGACGTTGCCGATATGTTCCGCGAAGCTTCTTCGATGGCGGATCATGAGCATATACTCTGCGCGATGGGGCCGATGGGACAGGTGACGCGTATTTTGGCATATAAGCTTCATTCGTATTTGACTTACGTGTCGCCTGAAGAAACCGAAAGCAATATCCCTGCTATCGGTCACATCGATCCCGTAACGCTGAACGACGTATACCGTTTCCGCGCTTTAAGCGATCGGACGGCGCTCTATGCGGTGACCGGCTGGCCGCTTGCAAAAACGTCGAGTCCCGCGCTTCACAACGAAGGATATAAAATCAATAATATCGATGCGCTCCTTTTTCCGCTGCGCTCTCCGTCCGTTTCAGATGTGCTCGACTGCGCGGCGTCCCTCGGCGTGAGGGGACTTGCGGTAACCGTTCCGCATAAAGAAGCCGTCATCCCCGAATTGATAAAGCTCGATTCGGAAGCGCAGGCGATCGGAGCATGCAATACCGTCGTGCGCACCGACGAGGGATGGACGGGCTGCAATACCGATGCGTACGGATTTCAAACGGCGCTTTTGCGTTTTCTCGGCGTAAAAAAACTGCGTCATCGCCGCGTCGCCGTCATCGGTGCCGGAGGAGCTGCAAAAGCAGTCGCATACGTCGTACAGTCCCTCGGCGCTAAAGCGTGCATCTTTAACAGAACGCTTTCTCATGCAAAAGCGCTCGCCGAACGGTACGGCTTCGACTATGCGCCGCTCGGCCCCGAAGCCGCAAAAAAAATCGAAAAGTACGCAGACATCATCGTTCAGACGACGTCGAAGGGTATGAACTCGGACGGGCAAGCGTCGAAAGACGGCGACCCGCTGTATTTTTATCAATTTACCGGAACGGAAACGGTATTCGATTTGGTATATGTACCCGCCGTCACTCCGATCATGGCGCGCGCAGCGGAAGCGGGCTGCAAAACATGCAACGGTGCGGAAATGCTCAAGTATCAGGGTTACAGGCAGTTTAAAATTTTTACGGGAATCGATTACGGCGCCGAGTGCGAGAGGCTTTGTTAGCCGATGTTTCCGCCGCTGCCGACAAAACGCGCGCATCTCTATCTGAAAAAGATTTTCGAGCGGCTTCAAAACGGTTCCCTCGTTTTAAAACAGGTGTCGCTTCCGAGCGAAGAGCGGGACGGGCACGGCGTTATGATCGGGTGTCTCGTATGCGCCGATGCCGAAGGCAATAAAATAATTCTCAACGCGGTTTCGGGCAACAGCCTCGTCGCCGAAGGCGAGTCGGAAGGGATATGGGTACCGCCGATCGTAAGCGCAGAACTTATCACGGACGCGCTTTTACCGAACGACAAGCGTATTCACGAATTGACCGCGGCATTGAAAAGCGCTCCCGAAAACGAGCGCCGCCGCATCGCCGCCGAGAGGGAAATCCTGACGACGGAGTCGCTTCGAAAAGTACATGAACTTTATCGATTTCACTGTATAGACGGAAGCGTTCGGCATCTTAGCGATATCTGCAAAACGAAATTGCCGCCGACAGGTACCGGCGACTGCTGTGCGCCGAAACTGCTCGAGTATGCGTTTTCGCACTCGCTTTTTCCCGTGAGCATGGATGAAATGTATTGGGGAAAGGCGACGCAAAGCAAAGAGAGCGGCACATCCTATCCGCCGTGCGACGAACGCTGCGCGCTCGTTTTGCCTTCGATGCTCGGTCTTGAAATCGTCTACCGCGACGATGCGATCCTCGTTGTCAATAAGCCGAGCGGCCTCCTTTCCGTTCCGGGGCGGGGACCCGAAAAACAGGACTGCATCGTAAACCGCATGAAGCGCCTCTTTCCGAAAACGATTCCGTATCCGTCGGTGCACCGGCTCGACATGGAAACGTCGGGGCTCATGGTGCTCGCCTTTACGCAGGACGCGCAGCGTTCGCTTTCGATGCAGTTCGAAAAAGGCGATGTGCATAAGCGCTATATCGCACTGCTTGACGGATCTCTCGAAAACGCGCCCGGCCGATGTGCACCTCTTCCAAGCGTCGTCGAAGGGCGCATGGAATTGAAGTTTTCTCTCGACTGGCCGAACCGCCCGAAGCGCGTCTACGACGAAGCAAACGGCAAGCTCGGCATCACCGAATGGAAAAAACTCGGCTACAACCGGTACCGCGGAACCGACGGAAAAAACAGAAAGGTGACGCGCATTTTATTTATTCCGCACACGGGGCGTACACACCAGCTCCGCGTCGCGTCAAGCGATATGCAGGGTTTCGGTCTTCCGATCGTCGGCGATTCTTTGTACGGAACGTGCGGGGCGGGGGAGCGTCTCATGCTTCACGCTTCGTATCTGTCGTTTATCCATCCTGTAAGGGGCGAGCGCGTCGCCTTTGAATGCGAACCCGATTTTTAAGGGGATGATGCGGGAGCGGGCGGACGCGACAAGCGCCTATGATTGCAGGCCTTCGCCGGCCGCAATGTTTGTCATGAGTGTACCGTTGCGGTTTGCGCTTCGAATTTTAAGATAGGATTATTAATATGGAAATAATGCATATCGATGCATCAAAAGATTGGGGACAATTGACGGCTAAAGAGATTTTATACGCGAGACATTTTATAATACGAGTATTTGCGATTTATCTAAAGACAAAAGGTTTTCGCGTTAGGGAAACGAGAGTTTCGGAGAATGATTTTTTTCTTATTAATTATGAATGTTGGGGAGGGGCGATGAGCGTGCAAGGACACGAATTGAAACCACATGCAACAGATATCTTCTTTATGCGCTATCACGATTTTCCGAATATCGACGATGATTATTTATTGGTGACCGATGCACCTACACCTGCATGGACATTAGGTTTTTCTGAAAGGATAATTTATTCATTTGATAGATATCTATATGATATATTGGTGGAGCGAGGAGAAGCGTATCAAAAATTACAGGAAGACAGCAGAGCCGCTGGTGTCCGATTCAGTGCACGTCCTCACGTTGTTGTAACGGGAAAGATGATAGCACAGACAGAAGAGCATAATAGGAAAAAAGGATTTTTACCGTGCTATTTATCGTTTGATCGTATGTCGGCGAAAGAGATAAAGGCTGATTTGAAACGGCTTTTGGAAAGCGGCCGAGGTGTTTTATGAGGCGAAGAAAAAAAGACAACGTGCTGCTCGTTCAGGGGATAAGAGCAGGGGTTCTGCAAGTATTTATGCTCTTATATTTGATGCTGTCAAGTACTCTGATCTTTGCGGATACAAGTTTACGCTCGTTATTTGATTTTAAAGAATATCCGTATAAAGAAATTCAAATCAAAGACCGCGGTACGCTTGAACCTCAGTATATAAAAGATTCCGATTATTCTACATGCTGGATTTTTTCAATTGAAAATATAAAAGGCATCGAGACTTTTCTGTATTATCCGATGGGTAATAATAAAGAGTGTAGAAAAGGTAAGTTTAAAATCAATGGTCAGGAATTCGTTTATAATGAATCGGATTTCGATTTACATAGCTTAAAATTGTGTTCCGCAAATTTTGAAGATAAGACTTTTTTGATGCTTCTAGGGAATATAGGTAAATATAATGACTGTATATGTTTTATTTTTGATATAACGGATCCCGAACATATTGTTTTTTATCCGCCGGAAAAAAGATTTATCGAAGCCGATTTCAATAAAAACTTTTTCGGTTTGTATCAAAACAAGCTTTGTTTTTTCTTTTCAACAAGACGTTTTGAATGGAACGGCCGATATAAATTAAGTCCTTACTTTATTGACGGAGATTTATTAAAAGAGTTGTACAATGAAAACGGAAAACCGTACTTTATTAACTATTCATATACTACAAAATATGAACAAGCCTTTGTGATTGAAGAAAAAAATATTCCTGACGGTAAGTAATTATTATACCGTGAGATTCGGTAGTTTTTGCAAAAACTGCGTGTCCTTGCAACGTTTGCAAAAATACGATAACGATCTTTGCAGTAAGTGTGACTCTTGGGTTTTGCACTCCAAATTTTAAAACGGGATTATTAATATGTACGAAAAGTTATACATAAGATATCGCTTAATACGACTGTCGGCGAGGTTCCGGTGAAAAATAATAAAAATGAATAAGATTATACGTTTTTTATGTTTATCGCTTGTTTGTTTTGCATTTATCGGTTGTGATAAAAAATACCCGATGTACACAGAATTGAAAATATATGACAGCCGTCTTTCGGATGAAGAAGTGCGAACGGTTTGGCGTATTGTCTCATCTGCGAAAACGAAAAGAATTTGCGTTTCCGATCGTCCGGATATTGTTTTTTGTTATAAAACCGATAAGGGCGAAGATAATTTTCTTTCGGTGTATTTAAAAGACGCATATATATATGACGGATACTTTATCGATGCTTTGACGGATGAAATGAAAGATCGGAAATCGACTGTCCTCTGTTTGCGTAAATCGGCACTTTTTGAATTGCAAAATATAATTGCAAAGTATTCAAAATCGTAATAACATACAACTGCTCTTTTTCGTAGAGCCGGCGAATACGAAGATAGTGATTTTCCGCTTTACCGGCGCAGACTTCGTAGGTGCCGCCGTACGACAGGGGTTTTAAACGGGCGGAACGAAGTTTTCAGCATATTCGAACAACGATCTTCGAACGGCGATTTACAAAAATCGGTATTCGGGCTACAATAAAGCGTTAAAAGAATCGGTCGGATTTTAAAGGTGATCGCACAACGCCGCCTTTGCCGGATAAGCGCTTGCGGGAGATGTCGTATGAAACACGTTGAAAGATGTATTGTCGTTTTCGCAATTTTTGCCGCGCTCGGTGTTTTCGCTTCGTGTAAATCGACGAAGAAGGGAAGCGGACTTGCGGAATACCGCTATGTCATGAGCGCGGACGATAAATCGGGTTATACGTTTTATCGCTTTTACGCAAACAAAACGTTTTCACGCGGCGCCTACGGAAGGGACGGATCAAGGTCGGGCGAAATCGAAACCGAAAGAGGAACTTATTCCGGCGATGCACAATCCGACGGAGAACTCACGCTGACCGTTACGTCGACATTCAATGCGCTTAAAGGCGTGTGGCTTTCCGTTTCTTCAACGGATGCCGAACGAGGAAAAATTTCCGGCGATACGTTTGATTTCAACGGTATCGGCTATGTAAAATACGGCGGTAAAAGCGAAGCCGCCCGTTGATCGAATTTTTAACGATCGAATCGATATTGAATCGAATCGAAAAAAGCTTTTGTTTTTTCGACGAAATTTTCGTTTACGGTACGTCGCGTGATTTTCATCATTACGAGCGACGAACGAATTCCGTGCCGCTGAAATCGTATTGCCGGCAAATCGTATTTCGCTTCGCCGTTACTGTTCCCCGCCGTCTGTCCCGCCGTCTTGCAAGAATTACGTATTTAATGTAGTATGGTTTTTACGGCGCTTTAGCTCATCTGGATAGAGCAACTGCCTTCTAAGCAGTAGGTAGGCGGTTCGAGTCCGCCATGCGTCAATCCTAAGCCGTTTTCCATCATATCTGAACGGCGTTATTATCTTTTATAATCCGTATATTCGTATTTCATAAAAAATTTCTTGCAGAATTTGGAAACTCGTGTTACTATAATTGGCAAAAAAGGAGGTCATTATATATGACAGGTTTACCGTTTATTTTTGTTTTTGTCATTGCGATCATTGTCATGGTTTTAGCAATTTCAAAATTCAAAATTCATCCCTTTATTTCGATCATGTGTATTTCGTTGCTGCTCGGTTTGATCGCCGGTATTCCGCTCGTCGACATGAAAACCGCCGACGGAAAAACGGTGCAGGGACTTGCAAACGTTATCGGCGCGGGCTTTGCCGGTACGTTTACGAGCATCGGCATCGTCATCATCCTCGGTGCGCTCATCGGCTCGATACTTGAAAAAACGGGAGCTGCGCTGAAACTCGCGGACATGATCATTCATCTCGTCGGAAAAAATCACCCCGTCCTCGCCGTAGAGCTCATGGGCTGGGTCGTTTCCATTCCCGTGTTTTGCGATTCGGGTTTCGTCATTTTGAATCCCATCCGCAAAGCGCTTGTCAACAGAACCGCCGCTTCTTCCGTGGCGATGACGGCGGGACTTTCATTCGGTTTGTATATTTCGCACGTATTTATCCCGCCGACGCCGGGACCTATCGCCGCTGCGAATACGCTCGGTATCGGCGATAACCTTTTGCTCGTCATGGGTATGGGAGCGCTGTGTTCTATTTTGCCGCTTATCGCAGGCTATTTTTTTGCCAAATATATCGGCACCCGTGTCCGTGCAGACGATGAAGCCGATGCGGGACAGGTGACGAAAAGCTACGAACAGCTCGTCGCCGAATTCAAAAAACTTCCGAACGGCTTTAACGCGCTCGCGCCGATCGTCGTTCCCGTTATTCTCATGGCGGCATCCTCTGTCGTTACGATGGCAAAAATGCAAGGTTTCGGAATCGATGTTGTTAAATTCCTCGGAACTCCGGTTATCGCGCTCGGCGTCGGTACCGCCTTTGCGGTGCTGCAGCTCAAGCTTGCCGATAAAATAAAAGATTTTTATGCGATCGTGGAAGAAACGCTCAAAGTGACCGGCCCGATTTTGTTTATCACTGCGGCGGGCGGCGTGCTCGGAAAGGTTATCGCGTCTTCCGATATGGTAAACTATATCAAAATGCACGCGACGGTGCTTCAAACGATGGGCATCCTTTTCCCGTTTATCCTCTCGGCGATTTTGAAAACGGCTCAAGGCTCTTCGACCGTCGCCCTCGTAACTTCTGCGGGCATCATTGCGCCGCTGCTTCCGGTGCTCGGTCTCGATTCTCCGGTACGCGCTGCGCTCGCGTGTATGGCGATCGGCGCCGGCGCCATGACCGTAAGTCACGCGAACGATTCGTACTTCTGGGTCGTTACGAACTTCGGCGCCATGTCGCCCGAACGCGGCTATAAAACGCAAACGCTCGGTACGCTCGTGCTCGGCATCGCAGGCGTCATCGAAATATTTATTCTGTCGCTTTTCCTGCATTGATTTCGAAGCGGAGAGACCCCGTGATTTTCGGGGCTCTCCGCTTTTTTGCCGATTCCGTCGAAGTCGGCTTGCGGTTTATTTTTTATTGTCGTTTTTGCCGTGTTTTCGGGAAATTTGTTTTTGTTTTTCGGACGTAAGGAATTCGTCGAGAACCGTAATCTGCACTTTTTGATTCGGTTTCAAAGAAAGCTTTTCAAGCGGCACAAAGGTTTTTCCGTCAAAATATCCTTCGATTGTCATAGCGGCTCCCATAAAAAATACAGACACTTACAACAAAGTTTCGTACACGGTTTAAGTATATAGCGGAAACGGAATGTATGCAAGATTTCGCGCGGTATTGGAAATTTGTTCCGCTTTACCGGTTCGCCAATTTTTGATTTATTTTATCCCGACGCGAATTCATATTGTAGTCGAAAAGCGAATAGCCGATCGCATTTATGCTTTTTAGGAATTGTACATATCGCGTTCCCGAAAGAATTTTTTCCGCTTCTTCCATGAGCTTTTCGCATTCCGCCGTATTTTTTTCTTCAAAATAAAACTGCGCCAGATTAATGTTTCCGTAGAACTTGTCGTAGTCGCTTTTGGCGTACTTAAGTGCCGAGATGAAAAAATCCTTTGAAAGCTTTTTGCTTCCGCCTCCGATTGCGGGCGCATAATAATACCACCAGCCGGAAAGAGTATAGGCGAAACTCATGGTCGGATTTTTTTTAATAACGTCGGCGTAGTCCTTTTTTTCCTGAAGTCCGATTTTTATGGATTCCGATTGCGGTAAAAACTGCATCATAGAATTCAGCACGTCCGCCGAAGTGAGAATGAACCACGGATTCAAATCGGTACCTTCGTTTGCCCGGGTGAATTGTATAATTTTTTCGTACTGGGGGCGCAGAATTTTTTCCATGTTCGGGGATTTCATGTCTTTGGCGTATTCGCAGTTGTAGTGCGCCGTTGAAAGCATATTGGTACACGTAATCTGCGCTTCTTCGGAAAAGGTTTTCATTTCGTCGGAGAGTGAATTACGGTATTCGATGATTTTTTCGATGCATTCGTCTTCGGTGTCGAGTGTCCTGAGTCTAAGCCTGAAATCGAATATTTTTTGGATGAGGGCGTTTTCTTCGGGACCGAATTCTTTTGCCGGCGCCTGAAACAATACCAAGACGGAAAACAATACCGCTGTTTTTATTACTGATTTTTTCACCCTTACAGGATACAGAAAATCGGGATTTGTTACAAGGAAAATCGATATATTGCATAGATTTCTCAATTCGTGATAGAGTTAACAAATTATGCTTGTAAACACAGCCGATAAAAAAGAAATTCCGGTATTCTTTGCTGCGGACAACAACTATGCGCTGTTTGTAGCGGTCGCTTTGGCATCGATGTTGGAAAAGGCGTCAAAAGATTACTTTTATAAGGTCTATATTTTAACGACGGACCTGTATCGTGAATATATCGAGCAGTTGGAAACCATCTGTCAAACTGCAATGCCCGGCAACGCATCCGTTGAATTTGTTTCGCTGCGGGAGGAGATGGAAAAGACTTCCGGCACTTTTCATCTGCGCGATTATTATTCGAGGGAAACCTACTGTCGAATATTCATTCCGAGATTTTTTCCTCAGTACGATAAGGTAATTTACCTCGACAGCGACCTCGTGGTGACGGGCGATATTTCCGAACTCTACAATATTGATATCGGCGATAATCTTGTCGGAGCCGCAATCGAAGAGGTTATGCAGTCTTTCGACGTGTTCGGAACGTATGTGGAAAAGGCTCTCGGCATTCCTCGTGAAAAATACTTCAGTGCGGGAGTTCTTCTTATAAATGCAAAAAAATATCGGGAAGAGAACATCGAGGAAAAGTTCATCGCTCTTATGAACCGATTTAAGTTCAGAGTTACCCAGGACGAGGATTATCTGAATGTGCTGTGCAAGGACAAGGTAAAATGGCTCGATGTGGGCTGGAACAAGTCCGCTTACAAGACCGAAGGTTTTGACGAAAAGAACTTAAAAATAATCCACTACAAGATAAACTGGAAGCCTTGGCATTACAACCACGTTCTTTACGAAAAATATTTTTGGGAATGCGCCGAAAAAACGCCCCTTTACGAAAATATTTTGAAAATCAAAGCTTCATACGGCATTGAGCAAAAGCGAAGCGACGCCGAAGCGTTTGAAAAACTCAAGCGGATGGCGATTGAGGATACGAACGATCCCGATAATTATCGGAACACGGTAAACAGGACGAAAACCGGACGGAATCCCGAGCGCCTTGCGATCGTAGAAAAGATAAAAGCCTATGAAAGGGAAGGGCGTTTTTCGGAGGATGTCGAATCGGATCCTCCGACCGTTCCGCTCCGTCCCGAAATGGTCGACTATCTGAATAAAAAGATTTCCAGCAAACTGTGGATGAAGTTTGCGAATATGCTCGCGCGCCGCCATATTCTCGGTCTTATGAAATCGGGACAGATGGTTATAAAAGAAGTACGCGGTCTTGAAAACTATATTCCGTTAAAAAGAACCGGCGCGATAATCACGTGCAACCACTTCAATCCCATGGATAATTTTGCCGTATACAAGGCTATAGAAAAGCACGTCTATCACAGGGAATTGGTGAAAGTCTGCCGCGAAGGAAACTATACGAATTTTCCGGGATTTTACGGTTTTTTGTTTAAGCACTGCAATACCATGCCTTTGAGCAGCTTACCCTCCACGATGAAAAATTTTATGGATGCGGTAAAAACATATCTTTCACAGGGTAGGCATATCCTCATCTATCCCGAGCAGGCGATGTGGTGGAACTACAAAAAGCCGCGCCCGCTTACGCCCGGCGCATACCGTTTCGCCGCCGAAAACAATGCTCCCGTCATTCCGATGTTCATAACCATGGAAGATTCCGACCGCTTGGACGGCTTCGGTTTCCCGGTGCAGGAGTATACGGTTCACATTTTGCCGCCGATCTATCCGAAGGCCGGCCTTTCCGTAAAAAAGAACGCCGAGTATATGAGGGACAGGAATTATGAAGTGTGGAAGGAAGTGTATGAATCCGCATACGGAAAACCGCTTTCCTATGCGGAATGATTTCGGCATTTTTTAATCTATGGCAAAGATACAAAAGGTTATTTATTATTCCGACGAACTCCGCGATGAATTTTCAACCGCTGTCATACAAGCCCGTCCGATCGATGAAAACTACGACTACGGCGGAAAGACTTTTTCGTGGAAGGTAAAACGCTTTTTCCTTCACAGAATTTTTGCCCAGCCCATTGCCGTTCTCTATCTTAAACTCGTATTCCGTCACCGAATACTGAACCGCTCCGTCTTAAAAAAATACAAAAAAGGGCCCATGTTCGTATACGGAAACCACACGAATGTGTTTGCCGATCCGCTTGTGCCGACCTTTGTGAGTTTTCCGCAGCAGGCTTTTGTGATAGTTCACCCGAACAATGTTTCAATGCCGGTATGGGGCAAAATAATGCCCTACCTCGGAGCGCTCCCTTTGCCCGATAATTTTTCCGCGATGAAGAATTTCATCGGAACCGTAAAATACCACGTTGATCACAATAAAAGCATTTACATATATCCGGAAGCTCATATTTGGCCGTTCTATACAAAGATCAGACCTTTTCCGGACGTTTCGTTTAAGTATCCGATCGACTACGGCTGTCCCGTATTTTGCTTTACAAACGTTTATAAAAAACGCCGCTTTTCCGAAAATCCGAAAATGCTCACCTATGTTGACGGTCCTTTTTTTGCCGACGAAAAACTTTCTCCGAAGGAAAGGCGGCGCAAGTTGAGAGACGAAGTGTACAATGCAATGTGCCGGAGGAGCGCTCTTAACGATGTTGAAATCGTTACATACATTAAAAAAGCGAGCATATAAAATCAAGGAAGCTGCCCGGAAACTGAAGTTTTCGGACGGTTCCGTATAGGAGCAATCATGAAAAGCATACTTTTTTGCGGAAACGATAAGGTTTTCGACGGCATGATTACGACAATGCTTTCAATATTCAAAAGAAGCGCTTCGAAGGAAGGGATACGCTTTTACATATTCACGATGGATCTTACAAGGCTCAAAGCCGACTACACGGCGCTCAGCGACAGGCAAATCGGGTTTCTTGACGAACTTGCAAAGTCGTACAATCCCGAGCATTCCGTCGTAAAAATCGACGTTACCGACACCTATGAAAAAGAGTTCGCCCTATGCCCGAACGAAGGATGCTACTGTTCGCCTTACACGCTCATAAGGCTCTTTGCAGACATGGAGCCGCGGATTCCCGAAAAATTCCTGTACCTCGACATCGACTTGCTTTTCAACCGCGACATAGACCTCTTGTGGAACACGGACATTGGAGGTTACGAGTACGCGGCCTCCCGTGATCACTACGGAAAATTTCTTATACATCCGAATTTTATAAACGCGGGCGTGCTGCTGTTCAATATGAAAAAATGCCGCGAAACCGGACTCTTTGAAAAAAGTCGAAAACTCATAAAGACGAAAAAACTGATATTCGCCGATGAAAGCGCGATTATCCGCAGCACCGTCAGAAAAAAAATCCTGTCGCAGCGCTTCAACGATCAAAAATTCCTTTATAGAAATACCGTAATCCGCCACTTTTCGAGGCGCCTTTTTTGGCTTCCGTATCCGCACGTTGAAAACATAAAGCAGTGGCACATCACGAAAGTTCATAAAAAATTCGGCTACGAAAATTTCGACGATATCCTCTACGAATACGTATATCAAAAAACAAGGTTTGAGCGCGATTTTAAATAGGCCGCTCGGAATGCTCTTCAGGGGGCGAAAACTTCGAGCTTAAAAACGACATGGCTCCGCCGAGAACCAATGCTGCCGCCGAAGATAAAATCAGCGAAATGCCGTTAAACTCGGAAAGGGATTTTAAAAAGCCGCCTTGAAAAATATTTTTTGTGAGCGGACAGATATTCAAAGCCGAACCGCACAAAAGTCCGAGAATTACGGCATATGCGTGATTCGGCGCTTTTTCCAAAAGATTTTTTATGAGTTTGGCACCGATTAAAAGTCCCGTAAGTACGCCGAATCCGTTCGGAAGAAGAAGGATCAATGCGGTAAAAAAACTTTCAGGCAAAAAAAGTGCGGGTATGCTTTTTATGACGATCGGATACACGCCCATAATGAGCATTAAAAGCGATCCGGAAATTCCGGGCACAATCATCGCGACCGCACCCAAAACTCCGGCGACAAAAATTTTTAAGGCAAGTTTTACCGAAAAAGAAGGGAGCGGTCCCGCCATGTCTTGAGCAGTGCCGAACGATGATTCAAGTAGGGAAAACAAAATCATAACGGCGATTCCGATAAGCGCGCAGATTATGATAGAAGCGATTTTCGATTTTTCGATTTTCGTACCTTTTTTAGTTTTCGTCGCAAGTGCGGCAAGCATCGGAATGCTGCCGATAATCAAACCCGTAAAGAAAAAATTTGTCTGTACCGGAAATTTTTCATAAAGCACGGTTATGATTTTGCTGAAAATCAGCACGCCCGACGCCATTCCCGCAATAATCGGCAGTACGAATTTTTTGTTAAGCCGGAGTTTTTTTATATTCAGAGTTATCGCGTTGATAAATGTATCGTAAATTCCGAAAACTACCGCGATCGTGCTTCCCGAAACGCCGGGGATCACGTTTGCCATACCGATTATAATTCCGATTGCAAGAGTACGAAGAATATTCATTGCGCAATTCTATCACAAAATCTATGGAATGTCCCGTGTAAATCAAAGTATGAATCAAAACGAGGCTATTATTATTTTTGAATTGGCTACTCTTTGGCTAACTCTTGCAGAAAGTCCATTTTTTAATCCTGTAATTTATTATATTATAAAGAATTAAAAAATACTATTTTCGGTCCCTACGAGAGTCGAACTCGTCTTTAAAGATTGAGAATCTTTCGTCCTAACCGATAGACGAAGGGACCCGATACGGAAAAAAAACCGAACACGGTGTGTGTTCGGCGTTTTGCGTTCCCCAAGGAGGATTCGAACCCCCACAGGCAGAACCAGAATCTGCAGTGCTACCATTACACAATCGGGGAATATACGGTTTTATTACTATACGTGTTTAGCGAACCTTTGTCAATACGGCGATGCAATGGCGATGCAATGATGCCAATGGTTGTGTCAACGGTTATCGATGCAACGGTAAACAGCGTACGCTTACAGTGCGATGCACATGTCTTGCATTGCAAGTATTTGCCGTTCGGCGTGTGCGGTGAATGAAACACACCGAGCACGTTGTCGTACTAAAAAAATACCGATCGGCTTTCGGCGGCGAAAGCAAATCCCGCCGCGGTTTTCCGATCGGATAATCGAAAGTAAAAAGTAAATCTTACTTTGCCGACATGAGCAGCGTTTTCGGATCGAGGTTTACCGTGCCTGCGACGGCGGTTTTATCGCGGAGTTTCAGTACGCTCATCGCAACGCCGTTTTGCGAAGCTGCGAGATGGCACACCGCATCGAAAAAGGGAAGCAGTTCCGGGCGGCAGGAACCCGCCAAATCCGTGTTCGCCTTCGTATCGCTGAACCACGCGGTCATCTTTTCTTCTTTAACGAACTTGGATACGGCTTCGATGTCTTCTTTGCTTACTTTATCCATGTTCATGCCGTCGATGACGATCGCGGAAACGGCAATGCCTCCGGCTTTCAGCGCTTTCAGCGTATTGATCACTTTTGCAAGTGAAAAGGTTTCCTGACTGAAATTCAAAATCATGCGGTCGCGCATAATGCTGTCTTTTAATTCGGGATTATCCGCGATATTTTTTTTCTTCGCTATCTCCGTAAAGATGCTGTCGTACCACGAAATGACGTTCGAAGAGTGCTGATCGAACGAAACGTGAACGAGCTGTTCGTCTTTGAGCAGCGCATCGAGACCGAACTGCACGAGGATCGCCGTTTTGCCGACGCCCTTTTTTGCGGTGACGAGTCCGATCTCTCCCGCTTTCAGTCCTCCGTCGGCAATATTGTCAAAGCTGCGCACCGGGCTGTAGTTGATAAGATCTTTTTTATCCATAAGCTGCCTCCTATAAAACTTCTGCAGAATGTATGGGTCATCTCGAAAAACTCGCCTGCAGCGATTTTTTCGCAAAAAAGCGATGTCGAAACGCCGGCACCGCTTTTATCATATCTCGTTATTTTTGCGCTGCTTTGCGCTCTTCTTGATATTTTTTCATCAGTTCTTCGCCTACGGCGTTCGGTACGCGTCCGTATTTGAGGAATTCCATCGTAAACTCCGCTTTGCCCTGTGTCGAAGAGCGGAGGATCGTCGAAAAGCCGAACATCTCCGAAAGCGGTACTTCCGCGTTTACGGTCGACGTATTGTTTTCATCGGTCGTATCGATGATGACACCGCGTCTTTGGTTGATGAGGCCGAACATATTGCCCTGGAATTCGGTCGGTCCGGAAATCGACACTTTCATAATCGGCTCAAGGATGACAGGCTTCGCTTTTTCGTAGCCTTCGCGGAACGCGCCGATCGCAGCCTGCTGAAAGGCGATGTCGGACGAGTCGACCGGATGGTACTGACCGTCGTTGATCGTCATCTTTACGCCGACGATGGGGAAGCCGATGAGCGTACCTTTTTCCATTGCTTTGCGGAAACCCTTATCGCAGGACGGAATGTATTCGTTCGGAATGGCGCCTCCCTTGATCGCATCGACGAACTCGTAATCTTTGTCGGCGAGCGGCTCCATGATACCGGCGACACGTCCGTATTGACCGGAACCGCCGGTTTGCTTTTTGTGCGTATAGTTGAACGGCGCGCTCTGCGTGATCGATTCGCGGTAAGCGACTTGCGGCTGACCGACGACGACTTCGCACTTGTATTCGCGCTTCATGCGTTCGACGTAGACGGCGAGGTGCAGTTCGCCCATACCCTTGATAATCGTTTCGTTCGATTCGGGATCGACGTAAGTTTGGAAGGTCGGATCTTCTTTGGTAAAGCGGTTGAGCGCTTTTGCCATCTGCGCGGCGTCTTTTTTTTCTTTCGGCGTAATCGATTCGGAGATAACGGGATTCGGAACGTACATCGACGCCATGGAATAATTGAGTCCGCCGCCGCAGAACGTATCGCCGGATGCGCAGTCGATACCGAACAGCGCTACGATATCGCCCGGTGTCGCTTCGTTGATGTCTTCCATCTTGTCCGCATTCATGCGCACGAGGCGTCCGACTTTGAACTTTCTGCGCGCGCGTGTATTGTACAGCTCGCACCCTTTCGGGATAGTGCCCTGATATACGCGGACGTAGGTAAGCTGACCGTACTGGCCGTCGTCGAGTTTGAACGCGAGTGCAACGGTCGGCTTATCGGCGACATTGAAGAGCTCGACCTGCGCTTCGTTGTTGTCGAGGTCGAACGCGTAGTTGTGTACCTCTGTCGGGTCGGGAAGATAGCGCGCAACGCCGTCGAGCACGAGCTGCACTCCCTTGTTCATGTGAGCCGAACCGCAGAATACGCCGACGAACTGCTCGGCGAGCGTCGCTTTGCGGACGGCTGCGATGATCTCTTCTTCGGTTTCTTTGCCTTCGAGTGCGTCTTCCATGAGCTGATCGTCGAACATCGATACCGCATCGACCAAATCCGCGCGATATTTTTTTGCCTCATCGACCATGTGTGCGGGAATTTCGGCTACGCGTACTTCCTGACCGTCGGGACCTTCGAAATAGAGCGCTTTCATCGCAACGAGGTCGACGACGCCTTCGAGTTTGTCTTCAAGTCCGATCGGGAGCGCCATCATGTGCGCGTTGAGTCCGAGTTTGTCGCGCAGCTGTTTGCACACGCGGATGGGGTTCGCGCCCTGACGGTCGCATTTGTTGACGAATGCGATGCGGGGTACGTGATAGCGCTTGAGCTGGCGGTCGACGGTGATCGACTGCGACTGAACGCCCGCGACCGCGCACAAAACGAGGATGGCGCCGTCGAGAACGCGCAAACTCCGTTCAACTTCGATCGTAAAGTCGACGTGTCCGGGCGTATCGATCAAGTTGATTGTGTATTCTTTCCATTGAACTTGCGTTGCCGCAGATTGAATCGTAATGCCTCTCTCGCGTTCCAAGTCCATGCTGTCCATTGTCGCGCCGACGCCGTCTTTACCGTGTACTTCGTGAATTTGGTGAATTCTGTTGCAGTAAAACAGAATGCGTTCCGACAAAGTCGTTTTTCCTGAGTCGATGTGGGCGCTGATACCGATATTTCGTAGTTTGGAAATATCAAAGTCCATATTGATTACCTCTTTATAAAAAAAAATTCCACCTTTACAGTAAGAGATAACTATAACCGATTACGGAGCTTTATTCAATACCGCAGAATAGCGTCTAAAATTATCAATATTTTCCGGCGGCCGATAACCGGAACGTATATTTAATAAATTTCGTCGTATGAGAAGCGGAAAATCCGAGCGATGCGGCGCCTCCGCCGTATTCGCCGTTTTTTTGTTTAAATAAAAATCCCGCGCTGCCTGAGGTTGTAAAGTTTTTTTTCGAATGTGCAATCGAAATTTTGCACGACTCTTCCGCCGCTTTTTTTGAAAACGTTCCCGATGCCTGAACTCCGCAGCGGAGTTTTCCTTTGCGCCGGAAAAACTTTCCGGAAATCGTATAGCGTATCGCATCGGCGTTCGCTTTTTGTGCGCTTGAAAATTCGATTCCGTCCGTTTCAAATGTAAAGCGTGATGATATTTTTTTATCCGAATATTGCAGACCGCATCCGCATTTGACGCTCGTTTGTTCGGTATTATCCGAAGGGACGTATTTTTGCCGAATGACACCTGCCGCTCCGACGGTGAGTGCGGGAAAGCGGGGAGAAGAAAAGCGGTGTGTATACTGCGGAGCGATGCGGAATTGCCGAAGCGTATTCAATGCCGCGCCGTTCGGCGTGATGATGCCGCGTCCGTCCGAAGCGAATGCCGAAACGAGCAGCGTAAATCCGCCGAAAGAAATCGCATTTTCGCTTCTATATATAAGACTTGGTTTTCCCGACGGCTGGTCGTATAAATTTACCGTAAAAAGCGACGTAAGATTCGGCGCCGAAAAGAGCGCCTGCAATGCGAAACCCGAATACTTTGCCGGTTTGAAAAATGCGATTTCGGAAAACCACGACGACGCATTGTTTTCGAGAAAAAAGCTTCCTCCTGTAAATGAAACGGCCGCGTTCATCATGAGCGGCAAATTGATGCGCATATCCGCCGATGCTGCAAAAATTCCGTCCTGCCGGTAAAAAAAAGAAGCACCGGAGCCCGCAAATCGCCGTATTTTTTCGGGAAAACGAATATCGGCCGCAAGCGCAAATTCTTTTTCTTCGCCGCCGGATGACGGAAGCGATGATGCGACGCCCGTTTTTGTCGAAAACGATTTTGCGAACGGAGATGCCGAAAAAGAAGGTGCGGGGGAGACAAGACGCGAAAAACTTCCGCCCGGAGAAAGCGTGCCGGCTTTTACCGTCAGCGGAAAAGGCAGCACCCGTGTAAGCGATAAAGCCGCCCCGTATTGCGGCAGATGAGCGGAAGCTCTACTGAAATTCGGTAAGGCGATATCCGATACCGCTTCATAAAACCGCAGATCGGCGTCGCGGAAAAGTGCGCGCATAGCGCAAGCCGTACCGGCCGCCGCTTGATCGAAATCCGCGGCATTGAATCGAAATGAAGAAGAGGAGCTTATATCGATTCGTTTAAAAAGCGCTTCCGATTTCGGTCTTGTCCCGGACTTTTGCTCCGCTTTCGGTTCGGAATCTCGATTCACATTTTTTCGGTTTTTCGTTTCCGATGCAGTGCTTTGCTCTGTTTGCGCTTCCGATTTTCGCTTCGCTTTCGGTTCCGCGTTCAAGTGTGTTTTTTGTTCAGCTTTCGGTTTTTCGGCAGCGGATAATCGATGTGCGGGCGAAAATACCGAGAAGGCTGCGACGATCAATATACAGCGATAGTTCATACCCTAATATTCGCCGTAAATTTTCGGTTTCGGAGTTTTTTTGCTCGGTAAATTCAAAAAAAGCGATGCATGCGCGGGAGCGTTTTCCCGTGAGCGCGCTTTGAGTCGGGGGCGGCGTTATGTGCGAAGATAAAAAAACCGGATGCGCTTTAGTACTAATACATATCCCTATTTGTAGGACTAACATCCGGCGCTCTCGCTGGAGTGGAAAACACCGAATGTGGGGGGATGCCGCTTTTATACTGTTTGACCTCTTGGTAATGTAACAAATAACTTATTCTTTCTTGTCATTTTAATACCCCCTGATTATTTCGTTTTGAAATCTCTAAATATACAGTTTTATATTCAGTATCATTTAATTTTGTTAATCCGACACTATAACTTCGATCTTTATTTTGTAAAACAGTATATAATCCCGTATCTGGAATACATCTAATACTTTTTTACATCGTCTTCTTCTGAGATTTCCATATGTACAGTACCATCATATTGATCTTTTCGAATTTTATTTTTTCATGGTCTAAAAAAGTACTCCTCTTTACAAGATTCTAATAAATCATTTTTAAAACTCAATATTATTATGTATGAATAAAGATAAAATCCTTTCGTAAATGAAAACCCTCTTTGAAAATATGCTATTTTTTTTTCATCGTTATCTTTTATAATTATTGGAATTCCTAATTTTTGAACTACGTTCTTATAAGAGGTTCCTTTTTTAAATTTTTGAACTTCTTTATATTTTACAAACCTATTATAATAGGTTTTATAAAGATAATCCGTTTCGTGAACTAGAATTAACTGATATGTAAAAGGATTTACATAAGAAATCAAAAACTCTCCTTGTAGCGCATTAATTTTATGTAAGAATATAGGATTTTCCTGTTCAATTTTTTTCAATTCTTCAAGATTTATTTCTTTCTGTTGAGGAACAGAACAACTTATTAGCATAAATATACAATATATGATATTAATTTTTTTCATTGTTCAACTCCGTTTTTATAAATTACTGCATTGTCAAGACCGACACCGGAGTCTACACTTGTTCTATTAGCTATAACAGTTGCTTTTGGTAATGCTTTTGAAATTGCTTGAGCTATATTTATTGGGTCTTTAGAATTTGCCCACGCCTTTGTATTTACATTAGTTGAATTTTTATGATTATTAGGATTGGCACCACTATTACATCCGCCCAATACTATCGTAACATCTTCCGCCATCAATCCTTCATCAACTAATTTTTTTAAATCAGCGATGAAAGCTGCTTCTTTTCCTGACCTAAAACCAGAAATAAAATCAGAAACATTATCCTCATAAAGATTATTACCGACATTACCAAAATCAATAGCGTAAGGCACACCATGCGTAGAAAAATATAAATCTGTTATTGGATTATTTTTTGAAGCACTATTGCGAAGTGCCTTTATTGCATTTATACCAGAAGTAGTAGCGCCATAATTCCCTATCCCCTTTAAACAAATAATCCAATTAGCTGATACAACAGTATAGCCATTATTCACTGCTGCTTCATAAAATGATTTTCTCTCTCCCCATTTATCTGCATTTCCAACTATTGCAACTTTATTATCATTCCCATCCGGGTCTATATAGCGTACCGGGTTGTTTGCCCCATAGGCATACAAATTGCAATTGATGTGATTGAAGATTCCGCCCATACCGGGCAAATTTTGGTTATGTTTGCGTGCCTCGTCGTTTATGGGAGCCTGCGGAATGTAATCGCCCAGAGCCGGATCGGTAGAAATCCATGTAGAATATTTACTGTCGAGATACCGTGCCCCGTAGTAGTAGAGACCGGTTTCAGGATCGAGCTCTTTTGCCGTAAACTTGTATGGAAGATATGCAAGACCTTTGTTGTCTGTCCGTTCAATCCACGTCTCGCCGTACGGCGTGTATTCTATACGTTGATATTCATCGCCTTTATAGTCGGAAATGAGACTTGCAGAACCTAAATGATCGGAATGGTAGAAATATTGCTGTAATTCTTCCGCATCCGCACGAGGATCGTTTCTGAGGCAAAGCTTCGTTACTATTCTCGTCTCTTCCAAATACACGTTCTTAGCGTACTGTCCGCCGTGAATGCTGTTGCCGGCGTCCGTATGCAGGCTCCACATTTTGTTAAAGTAGAGTGTTTCACTTGATAAGTCTCTTGCAATCTATTTACATAATATTTGTAAATACAATATTTCGGTAAATAAAATATACTAACTTATAGCTGTATTTTCAATACCTCGCTTTAGACTACAATATTTGAAACAAAACCTATTGTAGCCCCTGTAACAGTTCCACGAAGCATATTGGCTATAAAATTCCCATCCGGGGCCATATAGCGTACCGGGTTATTTACCCCATAGGCATATAAATTGCAAAGTTTGAGGTTGCTTCAATCCGTTGCAGAAGAAGTCTGCGTAATATAGCTTTCTCCCGATTTAAAATCGTTTATCTGACCGACCCGCGTCCGCCAGTATTCGGCTTCGCTTTTCGTCACGTAGGGACCTATCCTCACGCGGTAAAACACTTTTCCTTTACCGTCTTTGTACGTAAACACATCGGCGGAAATTTTGTTTTCGTCGAGAACGCTCCGTGCCGCATCTGCGCCGTTTTTATTTGCAAAAGAAGCGGCCTGCACCCAATACTGCGTTTTTCCCGCACTCGTTTTTGCTTTCGGTTTTGCCGCGGTATTTTTTTGTGTCGCTTTCGGCGTAACGGATTTTTTTGCCGTGTTTCCTTTCGAAGCGTTATTTTTCGTCACCGCCGTTTTCGGAGCGGACGAGGGTTTTTGTGTCGGAGAGACGGTTGCCGCACTTCGAGATTTCGCTGCGGAATATTGCGATGCAGTCGGTACTTCTTTTGCACCGTCTTCTCTCGTGTCTATCGAAGATGCGCGGGATGTTTGTCTTGCCGTCTCCATCGATTTGGCGCTCGTTTCATTTTTCGGTATAACGGTATCGCTCGGAGAAGTATCGCTCGATCGGAGCGTATTCAAATCGATCAGCGTGGAGCCGTCCGGAGCGCTCTGCGTATTTCGGGGATTTTCAATGCCGTACACGGTCGCATTTTGCGCAAACACGGTCATATCTCCGACTTGCGTTGTTGCACTCCGTTCCGTACTTTGCGTTTCTCCGGCTTCCGGTTTTGCCGGATTTTCGAAATCGATTTTATCTGCAGGTACATCGCCTTTAGCCGTTTCATTTTCGGAAGCGCTGCCGGCAGGAGAAGGTGTCCCTGCCGCTATCCAGCCGCCCGACGAGGGTTTTACGATCGGTGTCGTCGACTGTACTTTGTGCGTATCGGGTTTAAAGAGGATGATCGCAGGTAAAAGGACGGCAAGCAAAAATATGCCGACTGCAGCGATAATCCATAAAGTACCTTTTTGTTCCATGATTTTCCCCTGTGAGTATCGGGAACCTCTAAAAACTGCAGTTTTTAGAGGTAACTTTGAAATACTGCTCTACTGTAAATATCGGCACGCGGAAAATATAATTAAGCGATTTGTTTCATAGAACGAATGTCGAGCTTTCGAAAGAAAACTCGAAGTTAAACGAAACGCGCTATTTCAGCGTTTCGTTTAAACCTTCGATTATGCAATACGCACATCGATATTGTGATTTTCCAAGATTTTAATCCATTTAGGGGTTATCCCACTATCCGTAATAACCATATCAATCTCATCAAATTCCGCAAAATAATTTGCGGTAACAACACCGAATTTACTCGAATCCAACAGCAGTATTCTCTGGGCAGCAGATTCAATAAAAGCTCTCTTATTACCCACGCTATGTGCATTAATGCACGTTATTCCAAGCGACTCGTGTACTCCCGACGCTGAAAGGAAAGCCTTCTTTGCGCGCAAAGTACGAATAAATGTTTGAGATTGATCTGATGTAAAGGTTTGATCTATCTTGTTATAGTATCCTCCGGACATAACAAGTTCAATATTAGAGAATTTCAGGAGCCCTTCCATTAGAGCAAAATTGCTGCAAAGTACTGTGAACTCAATTTCATTTGGAAGAAATGAAGGGATTCTTGCAGTTGTTGTCCCATTATCCATAAATATCCAGTCATCTGGTCTAATTAAGGATGCAGCGTACTTGGCAATTTTCTCTTTTTCTTTTAAGTGCTGGATACTCGCATATCTCAAATCATACGAAAATTCTTCTAACGAATTCATCCGATTATCTGATGTATTATTTAATGACGCAGCAAAGCCATGCAGTCTACGCAATGCTCCGCTTTTTTGAAGAATATCAAGGTCCCTTCTTACTGTCATTTCGGAAACCCCTATAAGTTCTGAAAGCTCCTTGGTAGTTATTTTTTTTCTCTCATTTACAATTTGAATAACTCTTTCAAACCTTACTTCGCGATTTTCCAATTTACCCATAAAATTACCTGCCTTGATTTTCATTCACATTATAAGCAATCACACAACAGCAGACGAAAGAGATCCGCATTTCTTTAGAACATAAAAATGAAAACCGTGAGCCGTATATATAATTTTAACACATTCACAAAAAAGTGTCATTGTTATTTATTTTTTCCACGGAAATCAACTTTTACTTCGGACTGTTTAAAAACTCGATAAAATGATAGACTGGATGCATGAAGTGAAAAGAATTAAAAGACGCAAATAGATATAGGTGAGCCTGCCGTATCTACAGGTATTGGAACTGCCTGTGATTTAATTCCTTGTGCAAGAGTTCCTTGCATAACGGCCGGAAAAGGTTCAATGTTGTCTGTAGCTAAGCAAGTCGAGACAAAATTAACAAATAAAATAATTAAAAATATCACTCTAAAAACTTCTGCAAAGATTGCAGCAAGTAACGCAGAGCAATCCCCCTGCGCCCGATTGCTTCCCCGCGGAGCGTTCCCGTCGCGAGCGGCGGCGGGAATGCGGGGTACCGAAGTGCAACCTCGAAGCCGGCCGGCATATAGAGTGACGGACGAGATGAAGTTGTTCCTAAAAATCAACGCGATACCGGCAAGACAATGATTTAGCGTGTCAAAAAAAATGTAGTGACCATATATAATACATTGTGTTACGATGTATTGCATAAGGGGGCAGAACTATGGCATTGACGGTAACCGCAACATTCCGAACGAAACCGGAACTTAAAAGCCGGATTGAACTTCTCGCAAAAGCAACTCGTCGATCGACAAGTTTCTATTATAATTTGCTTTTGGAAGATTATCTTGACGACTTAGAGGATATTTATCTTTCAGAACAAATCCTTGCCGACATCAGAAGCGGGAAACAAAAGACTATTCCGGCAGAAGAAGTTTTTGCTGAGGCAGGATTATGACAGTCGTATTTGCTGAAAAGGCAAAAAAAGAATTCTTGAAACTTGATAAGCCTGTTCAGAAGCAAATACAAATTTTCATTGTTAAGCTGCAAAATATGGAAGACCCGCGAGTCAGCGGAAAAGCTCTTGGCGGAAATCTTGCCGGAATGTGGCGTTATCGAGTGGGCGATTATAGACTTGTGTGCGAGATTGAGAACGATAAAATTCTTATAAATAATTTATTTTTCGCAAAACCGCTGTAGTTTTTGCAAAGAATATGGCACAAGCATTGAGGCTTGCTTTTTTTTACAAGCAGAGTTATATTTTAGCTGTGGGATTTCCCACTTGTAAAGGAGGTGCATTGTGCCGATGCAAATAGTAAAATCCTATGATGCAAAACTTGACTCAAAGAAAAGAATCACATTAAGGAATGTATATTACGACTACTATCATGTAGAAGAATTCGGAGACGGCAGAATTCTTCTTGAACCTCGTGAACTCACAAAGCCGTTCCAAGTTTCCGAAAACACCCTCAAAATGATGGATTCAAGCATGGAAAATTTTAATAAAAGACTTGTTTCCAAACCGATCGATTTATCTGCCTATGAGGATAGTATCTGATGTTTAATATGCGAATGGGGATTCCCGAAATGAAAAACTTTTGGGAAGCTTTGGAAACGAAAATAAAAGACCATACCGCAAAAAAGAATGAAATCGCATTGTTCAAAAAATTGGTAAGCTGTTTTAAGAAACTTTCGTCCGACCCGAAATATCCGGGTCTTTGTACTCACGACATTGAAGCACTTACTAAAAGGTATGAAAAGAAAGTTTGGGAATCGTATCTTGAAAACAACAAACCTGCCGCCGGCAGAATTTTCTGGGTATATGGTCCGAACAAATCCGACATCACGATAATCGGTCTTGAGCCTCATCCGAATGACAAAAAAGATGCATATCGGAAAATAACGCTTTCTGCTACGGATAAGGACAATGTAAATAATGAATAACATAAGTTCAAAGCGGATGCAAGGTCAAGCCGTACGCCGTTTAACTAATTGTTAGACGGACACGATATCTGCCCGGATGATTTGTATTTTAATAGTGTTGCGATCAATTAAAAACATCATTCTTCAGATACTGATGTTCTAATGCAATCTGATATGCCATCCAACCCGAAAGATCCTGCTAGATTAAATAAAAATGATGCGCATGCTGATAGTTACAAAGATGATCCTTGTAATGAATAACTCAATAGAAGGAAGATATTAATGGTTGCAATGAATCCAATAATAAATAAAACAATTAGCATGATTTTAAGTATTATTATTATTATAGGTATCTTGATTTTTTTTATAAAAACAATAAAAGAAGCTAATAAAAAGAAAAATGAATTTATTGAATATTTAGAGGATAAAAATGATTATCAAAATCTCATAAAATTTGGATTTTACAATCTAAATGGCTTTAAAGAAAGCAGGAGAATTCCTCTTTTGGGCAAAATTATTTTTAAGGAATATCAATCTAATAAAGATAAAGCTTTTTTAGAATATTCAATTTATATAAGATATAGTTCGAAGAAATTAATATTTTTGTTTCTTTCTGCGTTCTTTCTATTTTGCACGGTAACTACTATAATTAGTATGGACTGCTAATGGGTATTTTATCTAGAGACTTTGTAATAAATTGGATTATAAGCAAAATAGGCATGTTATTATCGAGGTACAGAAAATTGAATAGACCGTTACCAATTTCTTTATTAATCATTGCATTATGTTGCCCTATTTTTGCAGATGCAAATATCTCTAATTTCCAAAAATATTTTCGTACCATCAGTAATTCTGAAAAACAAAGGATCTCTAATAAAAAAGTTTGTCTCCAAAAAACTAATTACGCATATCCTAAGCCAATTTATTACAGAGGAACTCAAATACCAAATGTTTTTATTGATGAATCTGTTATAAAAGATCCTGAAATGCGTTATAAGGTCTCATGCTATCTTATAAATAAATTGGATTTAGGAATCCATTTTGAATTTGCTGATTATGAATTCTTTGTTATTAAAAATAAAAAAATCATTGGTGAATGTGTTTATTATTTATGTCATAAAGAGTATGGACGAATTTATAAACAACTTAATGACGGCTGTGACAGATTATTAAGGGATACGCTGATTCAGGATGAATTGGACTTAATAAAAGAAAGATTAAAGTCTGAACATAGTTTGTTTTTGTATTGTGAACCGATTGGCTCTTAATAGACTTGCTGCAAGTTGTATAAATTTCGGGTTAGTTTTTTACCCCCACATCCAGCGTTTTCCGCTCCAGCGAAAACCCCGGATGTTAGTCCTACAAATAGGGATATGTATGAGTACTTCGAAAAATGCTCGAATTTCAGGCGTTTTCCGGAGTAACAAACGGATTTCGGAGCGGAAATGAGCTGTTGCGTTACGAAAAAGTATTATTCTCCGCAAAAAAAACGGATTTTGCTGTTACATACGGCGGAAATTCGGCGAAAAATGCAGGTTCGGCAACCATATTGCAATATGACAGTGTCCCGCGGAATCTTGCTGTTCGCTCCAAAACTTCGCGCCGGAACAAAGCCATGGTTCATCACCCTGTCAATCAGTAAGATTCTGAAGAACAAAATCCTACCGGTTCATTCGGAATTCTCAACAGGTTTTAACTGCAAACCTAATACCTAATATACCCCATAAATCTAATTTACTTCGGAGATTTTAGATTATATACTGATGCGTTGCTACATAATTTTGTACCGCTAACAGACTAGGCATCGCGTCGGAACAACTGTGTCCGGTAATTGTAATAGATGAGGCTGCTGCCGCATATTTTAATGCCTCCTCTATTGTCAGATCATGTAATAATCCGTAATTAAATGCTGAAGAATACGCATCTCCTGCTCCAAAACTCTTCAACACTTCAGTCGGATAAATCCCGCCCCTATACTGTTCATTTTCCGTAAAAACCAGCGATCCTTTTTTTCCATTCTTTATGACAACAATTTTAACTCCCTTTTTAAGGAGCCAAGCAGCACTTTTGGGGGGTTCATTATTTCCAGCATGATATAGATACTCCATCGTATCAAATTCATCACGAGTTCCTATAACTATGTCAGCCTTCTCGGAAGCCAAAGTAAGATATATGCTGGTCTCTTCCTGATTATCCCATGTACCGTCCCTATAATCCAAATCTATAGCTATCACTGTCCCATTTCTATGAGCCATTTCCATTGCAAGAAAAACTGATTCTCTCGCAGGAGAATGTGAAAGTGATGTTCCGGAAATCAACAGTAATTTATGACTTCCAATATAATCCTCATCCAACTCCGTGGGAAGAATATGGATATCTGCACAGTCATTCCGATACATAAAACAATTGCATTTATCTTTCAAGATTTCTCCCATTGTTACACCGGATCGGATCCCCTGAGCAGCAACTGCGATATGTGACGTATCAATTCCTTCTTTTGACAGAAAACGTACAATAAATCTTCCAAACTGATCGTCAGAAACTTTTCCGATATATCCTACCTTCATGCCCAATCTCACCATTGCAACAGATGTATTGGCCGGAGAGCCCCCGACATATTTACTAAAAGTCTGCGCATCTTCCATCGGCCCCACTTCATTGGCATAAAGGTCGACGGTTGCACGGCCTAAAGCTACAACATCCTTCGGTTTTGTCCTATCAAAATGTATATACATCTATTTATCCTCTTCCTCTTCCAACTCCTTCAGCAGTTCCTTGGTTTCTTTAACGCTCAGTCCATTGTGAATCAACCGGTTCAGGGCTTTAACAAGCGCCGTTGTATGAGGATACTGAAAAACAAAACGTCCATAAGTAACTCCTGCAGCTCCGGAGTCAATAACATCTCTCGTTTGCTGTAGAAATTCATCTACATTATTGCACTTTGTTCCTCCTGCAATTGCTACCCTTGTAGGAACTGCCGCTATTACTTTGGCAAAACTGTATGGATCTCCTGTATAATTTGTTTTCACAAGATCCACCCCCAACTCTGCCGCGATTCTTGCCGCATAAATCACATTATCTACAGTGTTCTGATCCTTTTTATCAATCCTATTTCCTCGCGGATATATATGGCTGATCAACGGCATCCCGTATTTATGTGCTTCCTTGCTTATTTTAGCCAATTGATTTATCTGCTGATCCTGATTATCTCCTCCCACAATACACCCACAAGAAACTGCATCTGCTCCATAACACACAGCTTCTTCTACATCAGCAATTTGTACATCTTCTGCGAAATGATAAACTCCAAAAGTTGTAAGTTTAAGCACTAGCGGAACCTGCCCTGCATAAGGTGCAAAACATTTGTCCGCAATGCCTTTATTCATTGTAATCGCATTGGGTCGGCCGGCAATCATTTTAGACAATGTATCATCTATCGTATCCAATCCGGGGACAACGCCACGCGCAATAGCATGATCTACAGTCAGTCCGAAATATTTTCCATCCTTACCCGGTATTAATCTCTTTAATCTTATTTCTTTTCCAAGCATTTTTCTTCCCCAAAGTCTTCCGTTATGCAAACAACTGTACAAAAAAGTTAATGAATCCCGGGCATGCTGTGGTCACAATGATAGCAACAAGCCCGACCAATATAAACGGTATGGCCTCTTTCACTGTTTCTCCAAAAGTTGCATTTGCAATTTTGGTTGAAACAAAAATACCAACCGCAAACGGCGGTGTTAGAAAACCAACGCACATGTTTACAATTAAAATTGTCCCAAAATGAAGCGGCGAAATTCCATACGTCTGAGCCACCGGCAAAAGCAATGGGGTCATGATCAGTATTGTTGCGTTAATATCCATAAAGGTTCCCATAAACAGAAACAGGACATTAATCATAATCAAAAAACCGACCCTACTGGAAATATTCGATGTTATTATATGTGATAAGAAATTTGAAATACCTACGACAGTCATCACCTTTCCTGCGACCTGTGAAAACGCATTTAACAGTCCTATGACTGCAGTAGCTGCTCCTGCAATGGCGCACATTTTGAAGAATGTAATATTAATCTTCTTTTTTAAGATAAATTTAATCACAATATAATAAATAATGCCATATACGCAGCTAACCGCTCCGGCTTCTGTAACCGTACAAAATCCGCCGTATATTGAACCGTAAATTATAATCGGCATTAATAATGCGGGGAATGCAAATACCGTAGTTTTTACAATATCCCTCAGCCGAACCGAAAATGTAATATCAGTTTTTCCAAGTTTCGTCTGAAGTCTTGCAATTCTGAAATAGTTGACCAGACAATATCCAACTGCAAAAATAATTGCCGGGCCAATAGTGGCCATCCAAATTTCCGAAATCTTTGATCCGGAAGCTAACGAATACATAATTCCGGGAACGGATGGCGGAATCAAAATACCCAAAAAACAGGTGGCAGCTAAAAGCGCAGATACATATGCATTCGGATAATTTTCTTTTTTTAATTCAGGAACCATCATTTTACCGATAGCGCTAATAGTTGCCATCGCCGAGCCGGTCAGTACACCAAAGGCCATACACGCGAAAATCGTAATAAGACCGGTAGCACCCCTTACTCTTCCAACAAAAGACTTAATCCAGTTAATCAGCATTCTCGAAATACCGCTGTATTCCATGATCACACCGGCAAAAATATAAAACGGAATTGCCAAGAATGAAAAACTATCAATTCCTGAAAATGAAAACTGTGGAACAATAGTCACCTGAATTCCTGCATAAAGTAACACAAGCAGCGAAGATGTTCCTAATGCATATGAAACAGGCATTTTAAACAAGATCGCAATCAACATAAAAGAAATCAAAAAAATCAGTAATGCATTTAGCACAGACACTATTACACCCCCTGTCAACTATCTTCCTACAACTTATTGTCTGAGAATTCCATCTGTCTTTTTTTATCTTCCGAATCCGTAACCTCAACCAAAAACATATAAAAACAATGTAACGCAGCCATTACAGTGCCAATAAACACCGGGAGATAGATCAGTCCCATTGGAATATGCATTGTCGGGGATGTCTGTACTGTTGAAAAAATTTTCATCATATAATCCCAGAATATTTTTGCAAAAATGAGCTGAAAAGCAAAAGTTGAAATAATCGCTGCATATGTAATGAATTTCGTTCCACCGGTTCGTATAGGATCTTTAGACTTATCAAATACTTGCTGTAATATATCAATCTCCGTATGTTGTCCGTAATATACCGCATATGCTGATCCGATATACGTTAACCATATGAACAAATATCTTGTAAGTTCTTCAGCCCATGGAACTGAAATAAAGAAAAAATATCTACATACCACCTCAATAAAAATGCACGCAACAAGAAATGCTGTAATTATTCCCAAGATGATGGTTTCAATTCCTATCATCCCATCATTAAGTTTTTTAGCAAACTTCATGAACAAAGACATTGCCCCTCCTTATTAAAAGAGGGTGATCTTCGCTTAAATTAAACCTCAGACCACCCATTGCTTCAAAACAGATAAGGATTATTTCGCCTTTTTGTAATCACCGCTGATAATGGGATCCATGATATCGTGTCCATATTTTTCGACAGATTCATCCCAAATTTGTTTATATATATTCTGCAGTTGCGCTTTCATATCATCAGAAGGCTGATCAACGGTCCACTGTCCACTTTTTACACCGTCATCCATTAACTTCCGTGTTTTACCATTAAAAAATATCGTGAAATCATCCGATACTTTCTGTGCACACTCTTTAAAGATCTCTTTATCGTCATCGCTTAATTTATTCCAGAATGGCTCTCCGGCGAGAAAGCAACCTCCGGAATAGCAATAATTTAACTCCGTAATGTGTTTAATGACATCCGTTATACCCTGATTTGTATAATTAAAGACTGCGTTATCAAGACCGTCGACAGTACCTGTTTGCAATGCATTCAATACTTCAGAACCGGAAATCATTACAGGAAGAGCGCCGCACTTTTCATAGAAGCTTACAACAGAGGCAACGGAAGGAGTTCGGATTTTCATTCCTTTTAAATCAGCCATTTCTGTTACAGAACGCTTAATATTACCAACCTGGCGGAACCCGTTACAATAAGAAGATATTCTTATCAGCTGATTTTGTGCCATAATATCTGCAACTTGATCGGCAATCCATCCGTGATCGTATACTTTCCGTGCATCTTCGTTATCGCTAACCAATCCGGGAAGCCATGCAAAGCCCAACTTCCCATCCAATACTCCGTCCATTGTCATATCATCACTCATGAGAACATCCAGCGTCCCCATGTGAAGCATTTGGGCGGCATCTGCACCGGTACCGAGAGAACCCGCTGCAATAATATTACCGACATATCTTCCATTTGTTTTTTTCTGAACCAATTCGGCAAACTGTTCTACATATGGAGCTCGATCACCTGTAACATCCGCCGTTACAGTGAAAGTAACGGCATTAGCAGATGTAGCCGCATTTCCGGATTTTTTTCCGCATCCTGCCAGACTTCCTACAATCATAGCCGTAGAAAATGCCAACACCCCAAGTTTACATACGTTCTTCATAAAATCCTCCTATAATTATTGTCAATTACGACAAATACTTTTGGGCTCTCCGGCCATCTCTTAACTGCGTTTAATCTGCTAATTTTGAAATGGGATACTACTCCCTTGTCTTAAAATAGACGGAATATAGGATCCTGTTGGCGGCATAATCGGATCATGCGCGGTAAAATAACTACACGAATCCGCCGCACCGGTTAAGTCATCCGTAATCTCTGTTAATTCCATGTTTTTGTTCATATGTTTGATATATGTTCTTTATCGCCTATATATTAGTTCGTTTTCTGGCAATTGTCAATATAAATCAATATATTTTTCATTATTTTATATGGCACGGTGCGTAAAATGTTCGAACGAACATATTGATGCACTAACCATCGCAACATGACTTATTGCATATAAACCGGCAAAAAAAACAGTTCCTAAACATTTAGTCAGGAACTGTCAGCTATCGAAACCCTTCTCTAAAATTACGCGAAGGAGAAAATGTCAATTTTCGACTGAGTGCAATTTGTGCGCATAAGCGTACAGTTATAAAAGAGCTTTCGAAAGAAAACTCGAAGCTAAAAGCGTCGCGTTATTTTAACGGTACTTTTAACCCTTCGATACACCGCAGCGCTTTTTCCGTATTTCGTTCGAGAGCGGAAAGGGATAAAGCATTGCGCAGCTTGACGATGGGTATACCGGTTTGTTCGTAACTTCGGTACAAACCGCGCTGGGCACGGAAACGTTTGCAGATCGCGCGTACGGCATCTCCGTCGCGTTTTTTTGCACGTAAAAGGCGTACCAAAAAGGGCGCTTCGACGTAAAGGATCGCGCGGCACATGTGCATGAGAGTCGGCGTTTTGTAGAGTACGGCTGCGTTGAGCGCGATGTTTTTCGCCTCATGCGAATCGATTTTTTGCATCGCGCATTTTTCGATTGCGGGATAGACGATCGCTTCCTGTTTTGCAAGCAGCGACGCATCGGAAAAGACGAGCTTCCCGAGCGAGCGCCTGTCGACGCTTCCATCCGAACGCACGATATCGATACCGCGTTTTTGTGCATCCTGCGAAAAGGTACGGATGATTTTATCGGCTTCGCTCTCTATCGCCTCGTGGACGAGGGCGTCCGCGTCGATGCAAAGCCAGCCGCGCTTTTCAAGCAGCTTTGCCGCCGCATTTTTCCCCGCCGCCATGGGGCCCGTAATGCAGATGATCAATGGAAGGCTCCCCAGTTTTTACCCGCTTCGATCGAAACGCGGAGCGGAACCGAAAGTTTTACCGCGCTTTCCATTTTATTGCGTATCATGTCGATCGTCGCATCGAGGACGGATTTTTCCGACGGGCATTCGAAGATGAGTTCGTCGTGCACTTGGAGCAAAAGGCGGGCGCCGTTTTTTTCTTTTCGGAGAGCGGCGTCCACGTCGAGCATCGCCTGTTTTACGATGTCCGCCGCGCTTCCCTGTACGGGCGTATTTACCGCGATGCGTTCGGCTGCAGCTTTTTCCGTTTTGTTTTTCGAATTAATATTAATAATTTTTCTGCGTCGTCCGAAAATCGTTTCGACGTATCCGTGCGTTTCGGCAAAGGAAATCGTCGAATCGATAAAATGTCTGATCGACGAATACTGCGTAAAATAATGTTCGATAAACGAAGCGGCCTGCGTTCGTGAAATGCCCAAATCGCGCGCGAGGCGGAATGCGCTCATGCCGTAGATGATGCCGAAATTGATCGTCTTTGCAATGCGTCTTTCGTCCGCCGTAACTTTTTCCGGAGGCGTCGAAAATAAAAGGGATGCCGTTGCGCGGTGGATGTCCACGCCCTCGCTGAACGCTTTGCACATGTTTTTGTCGCCCGAAAGGTGTGCGAGGACGACGAGTTCGATCTGCGAATAATCGGCCGAAATGAGATGCGTATTCGGCAAAGCGGTAAAGGCTGAGCGGATTCTCCTGCCGTCTTCGTTCCGCACCGGAATGTTTTGCAAGTTCGGATCGCGCGATGAAAGCCGTCCGGTCGCCGTTCCCGTCTGCATATAGTTCGTGTGCAAACGTTTGTTTTTATCGCAGAGTTTCGGCAGCGCTTCGACGTAGGTCGACTGCAGCTTTGTCTTTTCACGATATGTGAGAATTTTTTGCGGCACCGGATGATAAGCCGAAAGTTCTTCGAGCACCGTCGTGTCCGTCGAATAACCGGTTTTCGTCTTTTTGCCGTGCGGCAATTTCAATTCTTCGAATAAAATTTCCTGCAGCTGTTTCGGAGAAGCGATATTGAATTCGTGTCCGACGATTTCGTATATTTCTTTTTGCACCGTTTCGATTTCACCGGTGAGTTCGGCGTCGTATTTGTCGAGCGCTTTTGTGTTTACGTGGATGCCGCGCAGTTCCATTTCCGCGAGGATAGGAAGCAGCTTCATTTCGACGTCGGTAAATAAATTTAATAATTTATTTTTTTCAAGCCGTTCGCGGAAAAGATGCCAAAGCTGCAGCGTAAAATCGGCGTCTTCGGCACCGTAGTCGGCGGCTTTGTCGAGCGGTACATCGGCAAAGCTTCCTCCTTTGGGTACGATATCGTCGTATTCGATGCCCGAAAGCGAGAGCTTTCTCTCCGCAAGATATTCGAGCGCGTACGAAGCTCCTCCCGTTTTATCCGGATCGAGCAGCCACGCGGCGACCATCGTGTCGGCGATTTTGCACGAAGGGGAGGGGTAGTCTCCGCCTTTGAGTGCGATGCCGTTCGTGCGAAGCACTTCGTAATCGAATTTACCGTTGTGCATGACGACGGTGATGTCTTTGTCGGTAAAAAGCCGTGCGATCTGCACAAGCGCATCCTGCTTTGAAATGAGCGGGCCTGAAAAAAGCGCGTCGGTGAGTACAAGCGGAACGTAGACTGCTTTGCCGGGTATCGTGCACAGCGAAAAGCCGACGAGAGAAGCGCTCATCGTGTCGAGACTGTCCGTTTCGCAGTCGAAAGCGGCGCATTTTTCTTTCGATGCGATAATGCCGTCGACGATTTTTTTGAGTTCTTCGATATCGGTTACGGCGCGGTATTCGCCTTTGTTTTTCGTAAGCGGCTTGAGCATCGGAACTTCTTCCGTATCGGGTTCCTGTTCGGAAGATTCGTATTTTGTCCTTCCGTTTTCTTCATCTTCAGCGCTTGCCTCGTTTTTCCGCGCCGGATGAGCGCCTTTTTTCGCTGCAGAGGCTTTTCGCGCTTCGTCCGTTTCGATGCCTGTGCTTCCGTTTTCCGCTGCGAGAGCGGCATAGGATTTTGCGACGGTAGGCGCTTCGTAAAATGAAAGCTTTTCCGCGGCGGCATTGAAATCGAACGAAACGGGAGGAATCGCATCTTCGAGGTTTTTTACGCACGGCACGTCGTAACATAATTTTATTAATTTTTGTGAAAAATACGCGTCGTCTTTTCCCGCCCGCAGCTTTTCACCCGCGGCTCCCTTTATTTCATCCGCATGTGCGAAAATGTTGTCGAGGTTTCCGTACGCGTCGATGTATTTGCACGCGGTTTTCGGCCCGACGCCTTTTACGCCCGGCACGTTGTCCGATGCGTCTCCGATAAGCGAAAGCAGATCGAGCATTTGTTCGGGAAGGACGCCCCATTCGGCTTTAACGCCGTTCGAATCGATCGCTTTCCAAATGAGGGCGGTATCGGGTTTTAAAATCTGCGTCGTGCCGTTTACAAGCTGCATCAAATCTTTGTCGCCCGAAAGGATGCGGCACGTGCGCCCGCTTGCCGCCGCCTTTGCCGCAACCGTTGCGATGATATCGTCGGCTTCGTAGCCGTCGCACTGCAGGATCGGAATGCCGAGAGATGCGAGAATGTCTTCGATCCACGGAATCTGGGCGTGCAGGTCGTCGGGCGTTTTTGCGCGGGTGGCTTTGTATTCATCGTACATTTCGTGGCGGAACGTCGGCGTGCGCGAATCGAAAGCCGCGGCGATGTAACGCGGTTTATAGTGCGTAAACACCGCGTGCAGATTTCTGAAAAAACCGAAAAGTGCGGAAATATTTTCCCCGCGGCTGTTTGTCAGCGGCCGCGAAATAAACGCAAAATAACAGCGGTAGATGAGTCCGTACGAATCGAGGATATAGATGGTGTCGTCGTTGAATTCCTGCATAGCCCCATTTTAGCACGGCGGAAAACGGTTTTCAACATTATTTTTTATATAAAAATTTTTCCGGCAATGTTACGCCGAATTCTTTTGCAAGCTGACGAAAACCTTCGGGTTCGATCGTCTGCGATTTATGCTGCGATATGGAATATACTTTTACCGAAATTTCCGCGGCTTTTTCTATCGTATGCATAAGACCGAACGTCGTGTCGAACGTTTCTCCTGCGCAAAAAATACCGTGGTGCGCCCAAATAGCGGCGTCGTAAGTTTCCATGAGCTTGCTCGTTTCGACGGCTATATCACGACCGCCGGGTACCATCCACGGCACTACGCCGATTCCTGACGGGAATACGACGGGACATTCCGTAGCGCTTTCCCACAGTTCACGGGTGAAAATTTCATCTTTCAGCGGCAACACGAACGTAAGTGCAATAACGTTTGTACAGTGTGCGTGATAGATGACGCGGTATGCTCCTCCGCTTAACTTTTTTTTCACTTCGTGATTCATCAAATGAGTCGGCAGTTCGCTCGTCGGCTTTCCTCCGTTACGGAGTCCCCATACGATGCGGAAATTCTTTCCGGTATCGTCTATTTCGATGATACAGATATTCGCTTCCGGATCAAGCGGTATATTACGCATAAATTTTCCGCTTCCGGTTACGAGAAAATATTCACCTGCGAGTGTGCCGACTTCGCATCCGATCGGGAGCCATGCACCGCCGGTATTGAAAAACGCTTTTACTTCATCGATTTCCTCGCTCTTTATGCGATAAGAAAGATTGCCTCCGTTCCGTTCATGCCATCCCAATTCCCAGCCGTCACTGCAGACGCGGATAAACGATTTAATAAATTCAGCTTCCATTATATTCATACGTGTTACCTCTTGATTTGCGCCGCCGTAAGCCATGCGGCTTTGTATGCTTTATAGTCGTTTATTTCGGTTTTTTTAATAGGCACGTGCTCTATTTTAATAAAATCGCCGAGTTCCGTACAGCTCTTACCGGTAAGCGCCATAAGAGCGCTCATAGCGCAGCCTGTTGCGGTAGCTTCTTTCATAGTCGTCAACGCGACGCTGTTCGACGGAAAGATGGAAGAAAGCAACTCATTGTAGAGTCTGTTTTTTCGAAAGCCGCCTTCCGTATATAAAGAGGTTGTATCGGAAAAACCGACGCAGCCGACGCTCGTTTCCGTCTGAATCGCTATGGAAATATCGAGCAGCGCAAAAAAGAGTTTTTCGTTGAAAAAAACTTTCGGAACGGATTTTCCCGACAGCATCTCGTTGAGCGGGTGGAATATACCGTCTTCGTAAATGCCGGCGGCGGAAAGAGGAAAGACGCCTGATTCCGGAAGCACTCCCGGTACAAGGAATACGCGTTTTTCGGAAAGTATTTTCTGTACCGTTTGCATATCGGAAACGGGGAATGCATCCGTTTTATTTATTTTTTGATAAAGCCGTACATACGTGTCGACTTCCATCCCTCCGACAAATATTGCGGTTTTTACAGGCGTATCGAGCGCGCTTCGATTAAAGAATACCGTTTTACCGATGTCATCGGGATTGTAAAAAGATTTTGCGTTTTCCGAAACATCGGGATGCATGCAGACGCACCATGTTCCCGTCGAGTTGAGAATAAAGTCTTTATCGCTGCCGCGCGCGATATACGGCAAAAGCGATGCATTTGAATCGTGAATACCGGCCGTTACGATTACCGATTCGTCGAGTCCGAGCTCTTTTACCGTTTGTGCCGAAATACATCCGAGAGAGCTGCATGTCGGTACATATATTTCGGGCATACGGCTTCGTATTCCCAAGCTGTCTACGACAGTCGACCACGTATGTTCGTTTTGATTCCATAAATACGAATGGCATGCGAGATATGTCGGTTCATACGCTTTTTTACCGGTAAGCCAAAACGACCAATATTGCGGAAAGCCGAGAATTACCGTCGTCCGTGCAAATCGATCGGCAAAATATTTTTGTAAAAATAAAATGCCTTTTGAATAATTCAGCAGCGAAGGAAATTGCGGCGTATATGTTGTTGCCTGCAGCGATTCGGGACTGCCGCATTTTTCATAAAATTCACGATGAAAATCTTCTCCCGGTTCGTAGGTGTAAAAGATACACGGTGCGCATACGGATCCGCGTTCATCGACACAGACAAATGTTGCCCCGTGCGCCGTCACCGATATCGCCCGTACGGGATATTTTTTTGCGAAAAGACGAATGTTTTCAATAAACCATTTTTTCATACCGTCGATATCGTGCGTCGGTATATCGCCGGCGGGACCTTTTATCATAATCGGAGAAAATTCTTTATATACGGATTCCCGCTGTACGAGGTGTTCATCGTAAACCGCGATTTTTTTATTTGTCATACCGATATCGATAACGATAATCGCCTGCTTCATATTATTCAGTGTAGCGTACCGCAGTTTTTTTTACCTTGACAGAACATTCAGCAACTAGGATAATAACTGCAACTCGGTTTATAAGTCTATGTATGGATATGGAAAGGTTAGTTTCAAAAAAATATTGGACGAGAGAAACGCCGTATCATTTTGAATTCCGTAACCCGCAACCCGCTTTTCCGCTGCATTCGCATGATTTTACTGAAATCGTAATCATCTATAACGGTACCGGACTGCACAGAACCCCGCAGCAATCTTTTAAACTGGAAGCGGGCGATGTCGTGTTTATAAAACCGGGTCAAATACACGGATACGATGCCGTCGATAATCTTGTTTTGATGAATATTTTAATAAAGCCGTCGTTTCTTGCCGATAACGTTTTCGGCTTATCAACAGCGCCGGGGTATTCCGATTTATTTTTATCGACGGATTCTATAAAGAGTGAGCCGCAGTCCGTTATTCATTTCAGGCTCAATCGTCTGCAATTGTTTGAAGTGCAGGCGATTTTGGAGTCGATGCAGGAAGAGATCGACAGCCGGCATCTTTTATGGAATATCGAAAATACGATATATCTTTTTCAGCTGTTTATATTATTGCTCCGTATCTACAACAACCCTGCATATCCGGCGACGACTGAAAAAGATGCGTCTGCCGTTGTAAAATATGTTGAAAAAAATTTTAGAGAAAATTTTACGATAAAGCAGCTTATGGAATGTTTTAATATGTCCGAAAGCACCGTGCTGCGTACGTTCAAGCGCGTTACGGGGTATTCCGCATCCGAATATCAAATGCGCCGGCGCATGCTTGTGGCGATGGATGAACTTGCTTCAACGGATAAGAGCGTTACGCAAATCGCATACGATATGGGGTTCAACGACAGCAATTATTTCAGCCGCAGTTTTCGGCGTTTTACCGGTATCACGCCGACTGCATACCGCAAACGATTTTCAAAAAAATAACCATGCCGCCGTTTTTCTTACATGCCGGCAAAGCCGTCGAGAATTTTTCGAGCAAACGAACTTGCGCCGTTTACCGCCTGCTTCCAATCGTCGTTTCCCGTATACCATAATTCCGTTACATAGCGCCTCACGCCGAGCTGCCATAATTTTTTCAGTATACGTTCAAAATCGACGACGCCGGTACCGAAAGGAACTTCACGATATTTTCCGGGCATCGTTTCTTTGATGTGTGCTGCAACGATATGTCCTTTTCCTTTTTCCATATCGGCAAGGATATCGCTCTTATACAAGAGAGCCGCATTGTTGAGATTTCCGATATCGGGATAAACGCCGAGGTAGGGAGATGCGATCGGCAAAATACGGCGCATCGCTTTTTCCATCGTATCCATAAAAGGCGTTTCCATTGTTTCGAATGCGAGTATGATGCCTTCTTTTGCGGCGACAGCCGTACCGAGTGCGAGGTTTTTGCGGAAACGCTTTTCCGTTTCTTCCGTCGATTGCGCATAATACGTGTCGTACCCTGCCATCTGTATGACAGGGATCCCGGCGATTCGCGCAAAGCGTATCGCTTTTTCGAGTATCTCGAGGCTTTTCGTTTCGTCTTTATCGCCGAGCGCATACCGCCGTTGCCCGCTTAAACAGATCGAACCGAAACTCATCGATTCGCCGTATGCGACGGATACGACATCCCGTATCTGTGCATCGCTCCAATCGAGCCGCGCAAGTTTTTCATCCGTTTCGTCGATACTTATCTCGATGTAATCGTAACCGGCGCTTTTCGCTACCTGAAATTTTTCTTTCCAACCGATGTCTTTCGGCATCGCTTTTTCGTACAATCCGATTTTATACATTCTATCCATAGCGTTTTCCTTATCGCGAGGCACTGTTCAATCGGCGTTCCAATACCGTTCAAGTCCTTGATAAAATTTTTTATAGGCGGAAAATTTTTTCCGATAAATTGCAGTTTTGTCGCTGCGCGGCAGAACAGTGGTATCTATATGCGTCATAGTTCGAGATGCGCTTGCTATCGTGTCGTTATCTCCGCAGACGACGGATGCCGCCATTGCAGCGCCGAGCGCACCGAGTTCCCGCGCTTTGACCGCTTCGACGGGATACCCCGTTACATCGGCAAACATCTGCGTCCATACGGCGGAATTGGCTGCGCCCCCTGCAAGGCGGATCGAAGCGAAATCGCGCTTGTTATGCAAAAGCTTTTCTATATGCACCATGTGGCTGAATACGATGCCTTCGAATACCGCGCGTATAAAATGCGCTTGCGTGTGATGACTGTCGACACCGATAAAACAGGCTTTTGAATCGGGGTTATAATTCGATCCGTATATAAACGGTAAAAATATGATATCCTGATCTTCCGGTTCAATCGATGCGACAAGATCGTCGCAGTATGCGTATATGCTTTTGCCTTGTGCGTTGAGCGCATTTTTTTCGTTTTGCAAGAACCGTGCGATATACCATTCGAGATTTCCCGCCGATGTTGCACTGCTTTCTTCCAATAAATAATAATCGTCGATACAGTAGTTCGAATTCATCATAATGCTGCGGTTTACGATCGGCTGTTTTGCAATATATTCGTTTATGCTCCATGTTCCCGCTATACAGCAAATATTGTTCGGATCGACGACATTCATTGCGATTGAACATGCGTCTATATCGAACATACCTCCTGCAACGGGAATTCCTTCGGGGAGCAGCGTCAGTTTTGAAACATCCGATGTTATATAACCGCACATATCCGTCGATTTTTTCAGAGGCGGGAGCGCAGCTTCCGTTTCACCTATACCGAACCAATCGAGAATTTCTTTATTAAAATTTCCGGCGCTTACGTCAAGCAGGTTTGAACCGGAATAGTCGGTTATTTCGGCGAAAGCTTTCCCCGTAAGACGGTAGCGGATAAAATCTTTTACCGCAAAAATCCATCCTGCCGCGTCATAAGATTTTCGTTCGTATTGTTTGAGCCATGCGAGCAATGCAACCGGTTGGCAGGCGAGTATATTTTGATAATTTCGTTTGAAAACTTTTTCCGCCGTTCCGTCGCGCTGCCATTGACGTACGATCGCTCCCGCTCGCCCGTCTGTAGAAACGATACCGTTTCTCACCGGCGATCCGTCTTTTCTGCAAAGGTACAATCCTTTGCCGTGCCCGCATCCCGCGACGGCCTTTATAGCGGACGGATCTATGTTCGATTTTTCAATCGCTTCTCTGATACACTCGACGTTTGCATGCCACAGCGCATCCATATCCCGTTCCGTTTGCTGAGCACAAGGTGTAATCATTGTAAGCAGACGATGGGCACAAGCGATCTCGTTTCCTTGCGAGTCAAAAAGTACGGCTTTGCAGGATGTGCCGCCGTTATCGATTCCCATGTAGTACGAATTCATTTTTTCAAATAAACACTGTGTAAAAAAAATACGGGGCGAATCGAAACGATCCGCCCCGCGAAAAAACTAGAATGCGAAATTCTTATAGTTTTCTTTCAAAAAATCGCTCGGCGGTCCCATGATGATCGTTCTGCCGTCCGAAAGAACGGTGATCTTTCCGACTTTCGGAACATCCATACCGTCGGTCGGTTTTTGTCCCTTGAGCGCATTGTATGCAATGCATACCGTAAGGTAACCGAGTTTGGCCGGATCCCACAGCGTTGCGGTTTTAAGCGAGCCGTCTTCAAGGTACGGGCCGCTGTCGGTCGGAAGTGCGCTTCCGACGACGGCGACTTTATTTTGCATCCCTTTTTCCTGTACCGCCTGCGCAGCGCCGATCGGTGCCGGTGTTGAAACGCAGACCAGACCTTTGAGATTGGGGTAGGCTTTGATAAGGTCGAGCGTTTTTTGATAGGCGAGCTGCTGTTTTTCATCGGTCGGAACACGATCCGTTACCAGGCGGAGATTCGGATACTTTGTCTTTGCGTATGCAAGTCCGTAATCGAGCCACGAATTCAAATTGGCTGCGGAAAGTCCGCCGGTGAGAATCGCATAGTCGCCGCTCGTCCCCATGTATTTGACAAGCAGATCCCAGTTGTGTTCGCCGAACTGTTTGTCATCGATCTGATGAACGGAATAGTCGACTACCGACGGGTCGGCAGGGGTATCCCAGTCGAGCACTAAAATCCCTGCTCGTTTCGCTTTCATCAAAACGGGCGTTAATGCCTGAGCGTTGTTCGGCGCAACGCAGATCGCATCGACGCCTTTTGTGATCAGATCTTCGAGCATTCTCACCTGATCCGCAGCATCAGCCGTCGTAGGTCCGGTATAATTGACGGTGATACCCAAATCTTTTCCGGCCTGTACGGCACCTTTTTCCGAAGCATTGAAGTACGGAATGCCGACGAGCTTCGGCATAACGACGATCGTTATGTCTTTTTTTCCGCCGCCGGATGAAGAAGACTGCTCGTTTGCACCCATGGCAAAGAGAGCAGAACCGATCATGAGAACTCCAAGCACTGTAAGAATTCTTTTCATATATCCTCCTATTGCACGTTCCGTTTTTTTATCGATATGATAAAGTGTATCGTCAAAACGGCTATGAGCACAAGACCTGTGATAACGGTCGTTAGATATCGGTTCAATCCGAAGATATTCAGACCGCTCGAAATGACCTGTAAAATTAAAACCGCTATGATAGTCCCCGCAACTTTTCCCGAACCGCCGTTTATATCGGTACCTCCTAAAACACAGGCGGCAACGGATTGCAGCAAATACGACGATCCGTACGATTCTTTTGCGGAGTTGTAACGACTCGCCATTATCATCGCAGCGATGCCGGCAAGGATACCGCCGATAAGATATGTTTTTATCAATACCCGCTTTACACGTATGCCCGAATATCTTGCGGCGATCGGATTACAGCCGATTATCTCTATCGATTTGCCGAGCTTGCTCCGCTCGAGCAACAGCCAGCAAAATACGACAACGATAAAGAATATCCACATCGGGATAGGAATTTTTAAAAACGTTGAATTGCCTATCGCGATGAACGTCATCGGAAAACCCGATATGGCTCCTCCGTGCGTGATATTGAGACAGATGCCTTCAAACAGCGTCGACGAACCGAGCGTCGCGATCATCGGCGTGACGCCGAAAAGCGCGATGATCCAGCCGTTGAATAAACCGCAGAGAGCGGCGATACCCAACATAGTTGCAATGCCGACGGTAACGGCGAGCAGTGCGCCGTGGTTTGCCGTATATATATTCGACATAACGAGTCCGCCGATGATCATGCCCAATGCCGCCGAAAAAGTCAGCGAAAGATTCATACCGCCTGTCATGATGACGAGCATCATCGACAATGCGAGGATGCCGAATTCGGGAATCTGATACGCCATCGATTCCATATTGATGGGACTTAAGAATTTTCCCGGCGATAATACCGACATGAGCGCAAAGACAAACAGAAAAATAATAAACAGCGTTCCTTCGGATGTTTTAAAGAATTTACGTATCGATGTTTTTATGTTGTTTTTCATGCCGTCACTCCACATCAACTTTTACTTTCGTTTTTTCAGCTTTGTTTTTTTGATACATATCGATGCAGACGGATGCGATAATGATTAAGCCGATAATAATTTTTTGCCAAAACGTCGGTATATGCATAAGGATCATGCCGTTGTTTATAACACAAAAAAGCGCGACTCCGATCACGGTTCCCAATACCGAACCGTAACCGCCCATCGTACTTGCGCCTCCGAGTACAACGGCGGCGATCACTTGCATTTCAAAACCTGCAAACGCATTCGGATCCACTTGCCGCATAATCGACGTATGCACGACGGAGGCAAGGCCGATAAACAGACCTTCGATGCCGTAAACGAAAAGCAATATTTTTGTCGGATTAAAGCCGACACGAGACGCGCCTTCGAGATTTCCGCCGATTGCATAGATACCTCTGCCCACCAAAGTTTTACGCAGAATAAACCATGTCAAAAAGACGACCGCAGCCAAAAACAATGCCTGCATCGGAAGACCGATTATCCGTCCGTCGCTCGTCGTAATCGGAAAAAACTTTATATCGCCGAAGTTAATAAAATTTTGCGGTATGCCGGTAATCCAGTTCCCATTCGTTATGTAGAGATTTATACCCATTATGATGCTCATCGTTCCGAGCGTAGCGACTATCGGCGGAATTTTTATCTTTGCGACGAGCAGTCCGTTGATAAGGCCGAGCGCGAGTCCGAAGGCACATGAAAGCACAGCGGTTACGAAAATATTTGAAGTAAAGTGGATAAGCGAATTCCCCGCAAAAATCGTAACCGATGCGACGATCGAAGAACAGGCAACATCAATACCGCCGGTAAGCATGACCATGAGCATCCCCATGGCCATTATCGCAAGTACGAGATTGCTTTTCAGCAAATCAAGAAAATTTTCCACGCTGAAAAACGTCGGATTTATGATACCGATTATTACGGAGAGAACGACCAGTACCGTAAGGATCGGAAATTCCTGCATTTTAATAATTCTTTTTATCACTGTCATTGTAGTGTACCGCCTAAAATGCCAAGTTCATAATATACTCTTGTGTTAGACCCTCACACGGCAATATCTTTTGAATTTTTCCGTGCCGAACGACGGCAACTCTGTCGCAAATCGAAAGGATTTCCGGCAGTTCCGAAGATATGACGATGATGCCCAAGCCCGATTTTGCGAGATTGTACAACAGTTCGTGTATTTCCGCTTTTGCGCCGATGTCGATACCGTTTGTCGGCTCGTCAACGATAAGCACTTTCGGTTCGGTTGCAAGCCATTTTGCAATGACGATACGCTGTTTGTTACCTCCCGAATATTTTCCCGCTTCCATATCGAGGTAATTCGGTTTTATTTCGAGCGTTTTCATCCAGTGTTCGGCGAGGTCGTGCTTTTTTTTCATATCGAGCAGACCGAAGCGATGTGAAAGTTTATCCAACACGGTAACGGTGATATTGTCTTCCGATGTTTTTCGCAATACGAGACCTTCGCGAAGTCTGTTTTCGGGGACAAATGCGATGCCCTGTTTGACAGCTTCATTCGGATGCCGTATGTTTATCTCTTTTCCGTCAAGAAGAACACACCCGCTGTCCGGTTCGTTGAGCCCGAATAATGAGGAAACGATTTCCGTACGTCCCGCTCCGACAAGCCCCGTCAGACCGAATATTTCACCTTTATTGAGCGTAAACGAAATATCTTTAAAATTTCCTTTCTTTGAAAGCGATCTGACTTCGAGCAGCGGTTCGTTGCATTTCCGTTTATCGTAAATCTTATATTCGATTTTTCGTCCGACCATCAACGCGATGAGCTTATCGTTCGTGAGTTCGTCTTTATTGTACGTACCGATACATTGTCCGTCGCGCAAGACGGTAAAGCGATCGGCAACGGCAAAAAGTTCATCCAGCTTATGGCTGATAAACAACATCGAAATACCTTTCGCTTTCAACGACTGCATGATGCGAAACAGATTTTTGACGTCGTCGGAAGAAAGAGCGCTTGTCGGTTCATCGAGAATGAGCAGTTTTGCGTCATTGACGATAGCACACGCGATTGCGACGAGCTGCTGTTTGGCAACGGACAGCTCTGAAATTTTTACGCGGATATCGATATTTTTTACGCCGAGTTGTACGAGGGCCTGCTCGGCGATCTTTGCCATCTCTTTCCAGTTGATAATCTTTTCGTTCTTTTTAACACATAATCCGAGCGCAATGTTTTCCATAACGCTTAGATTCGGAAAGAGAGAAAAATCCTGATAGATAACGACGATACCTTCTTTCAATGATTGTATCGGCGTCAGATTATCGAGACGGTGACCGTTCATAGCGATCGTCCCGCCGCTTTCGGGTTTATTGATACCCGAAAGCACTTTTATCAATGTCGATTTTCCGGCTCCGTTTTCGCCGATCAGTGCATGGATTTCGGCTTTATCTACGGAAAAACTGATATCCTGCAATGCTTTTACACCGGGGAAAAATTTTGAAATATGTTGAATTTCAAGTAATGGCTTACTCATTTTATTCCTTAAATTGTTAATGATGCACGTATCAAGCCGACGTCAATTTCGTTTGGAAGTTACTTCCCGTTCGTATTCGTCGACGGCTTTACATATTTCCGTGTCGGAAGGAACACCGCATACTTCGCAATACCGATCCCAAACGGCGCCGTACGGCATCGTTTTCAGTTGTTCGTTGAGTGCAAGGCGTGCAAAATAATTTCCTTCATCTTCGTATTTAATAAGCTGTGTTACGGGTTCGAGCAGTGCATACAAAAACGCTTTTTCCGTCGCACGCGAACCGAGTACCCATGCTCCGATTCTGTTGATGGAGCCGTCAAAATAATCGGTACCGATGTGGATCTTATCGAGTTTTCCCGTCCGGATTATTTCCTCCGCCATCATTCGCATATCGTCGTTGAAGACGATGACGTGATCGGAGTCCCATCTGACGCCCCTTGATAAGTGCAGCAGTATTTCGGGAACAAAGAGCAACACGGACGAGAGCTTGTCCGAAACGTTTTCCGTAGGGTGATAGTGTCCCATATCGATCGTAAGCAGGCAGTTTCTGCTCATCGCATAGCCCATGTAAAATTCATGAGAGCCGACGACGTAACTTTCGGTTCCGATGCCGAATACTTTCGATTCTACGGAATCTTTTAAATATTCCGCCGGTATCTTTTGCGAGAGTATATCGTCGAGCGATTGTAAAAGAATTTTTCGATACCCTTGCCGATCGGCAGGTATGTCTTTCATGCCGTCGGCGATCCAGATATTGTGAATACAGGGGCTGTCTTGTTCTTTGCCGAAATATGCGCCTATCGTACGGCAGCGTTTTGTGTGCTCTATCCAAAAGTCGCGAATACCCTTATCTTTTGAAGCAAGCGTCATGCCGTTCGCTTTCGGATGTGAAAAAATCGTCGCATTAAAATCGAGCGGTATTTTTTTTGCCTTAGCCCATGTAAGCCAGCTTTTAAAGTGTGCGGGTTCCAGCGCGTCCCGATCAACCGGCTTCGTATCGGAAAAATCGGCATAGCTTGCATGTAAATTTAAACGATAACTGCCCGGCGTAAGCGTAAACACTTTTTCGATATCTTGGCGCAATTCCGCAATGGAACGGGCTTTGCCGGGGTAATTGCCAGTTACTTGAATACCGCCGCCGTTCAGTACCGCGCCCGCTTTTTCAAATCCGCCTACATCATCGCCTTGCCAGCAATGAAGCGAGAGCGGTATGCTGCGAAGCCGTTCGATAACGCGGTCGGTATCGACGCCAAGCGACGCATATTGTTCACGTGCATCGTCATATCGTTCTTTTGTATTCATTAACTACGACCTGAAAATTGGAATAGAAAAAGTATATACTGCGGGTTAATGATAATACCACTACAAAAAAATCAATAGTTAGTACAATTCCGTCATCGCAAATGTTTCGCGTTCCGTCCATGTTCCGTCTCTCATGGCAAAGAGCGTTATCGATTGTACGTCGAAATTTTCGTGCAGATCGAGCGAATCGAAATACGAAAGCGCATCTTCGATCGCGCCGGGCGGTATGTCGCGGTTTGCGACGGTGATGTGCGGTACAAAAGTTCGCGCATCTCGCTTTACCGTTCCCGGGCATTTTGCTAAAAGGGAATCGTAGACGAGAGTGCGGAGAGCCGTCCATTGGCTTGACGGTTCGACGTGTGCAAAGATCGTCCGCGAAGAAAAAGCTCCGAAACCGTTTACCGCGCAGCAAAGCGTTTGTCTTTTTGCGCCCCACGCGGATGCCGCTTCGGCGAGCGCTTCGAACAAAGTGCGTTCGGAAAAGTTTTCGTCGAGGTAAAACGGCGGCACAAGCGTTATGTGCAGGGGGGTAGTCTGACCGCTTTTGCAGCCGAAGCGCGCTCTCATCCAAGCGCGGCACGCTTCAAGCGGAACGAGGAGGTTTTCGGGAACGAGTACGCCGATAAAATGCGTTTGTCGAATCATCACATATACGGTATAACGTATTTTTATAAATGCGGATAGTACCGGAGATTCGTGTACAGGACAATGGTGCTTAAAAATATGGCAAACGTTTAAAGTATTGACAGAAATGTAATACAATTATATAGTATATAGCAGAGGAGAGCATGACGGTAACCAAGGGTCGATTTGAATGGGATAGTGAAAAAGATCGAATAAATAAAGAAAAACACGGATTGACTTTTGAAGAAGCGTCTGAAATTTTTAAGGATCCGAATTCGATTGAATTTTATGACAATAAGAATTCGATGATAGACGAGGACAGATATATCGTTTTGGGTGATATCGGGAGCGCTATTATTTGTGTTGTCGTTTATGTCGATAGGCGAGAAAAAATACGGATTGTGTCTGCACGGCCGGCCGTATCGAAAGAGGAGATAAAATATTATGGCAATATCCAAAAAACGCTCGGAAGAAATTAAAAAATTTAAGAATAAGGATTTTTCAGATTGCCCCAAACTGACGAATGCGCAGCTCAAGCAAATGAAGCCCTGCCATCTTTTAGACCGTGATTTATGGAAGCCGCAAAAAAAAGTTATGAGCATCAGGATTGACGTCGATGTGCTGGAAAATTTGAAAAAAAACGGTAAAGGCTGGCAAACGAAATTAAACTCGTTTTTGCGTACAGCCGTTTCGAAAGGGCTTATTTAAAAAGCGCCGAAACCGTTTATCCTCGCGTCAAAGCTTGAAGCCGCCGGATTTTCCGTAGACTTTACGTATCCGTGGGATAAAGTGCATTCGGGCGATTACGATCTCGCAGAGCTCTTCGCACGGATTACGGCTGTTTGCCGCTGATGCGGGGGAAAGAAGCGAGGAGCTTTTCCGTTTCGGAAAGAGACGTCAATGCGGGGATCGCGCCGTATCGCGATACGCAGAGCGTTGCGGCGGTGATCGTTCAGCACAGCTTTGAAATAAGAAAGTCGGCTGAAAGCTCCGTCGTATCGCCGACAAGGATATCGGCGCCGCGGAGACTTTTTCCGATGCCTACCGCTTGCATGCCCGCTTTTTTTATCGCATCGATTCCCGACTGGGCGTCTTCGATGCCGATACAGTCCGTATACCATTCGCCGGAAAGTTCGGCCGCTTTGATATAGATGTCGGGTTCCGGCTTCCCTTTTTGCACTGCTGCCGGATCGACTACGGCGTCGAAGCATTTTGCCAAGCCGAGTTTTTTGAGAACAAGCGGCGCGTTTTTGCTTGCGGACGCAAGTACGCATTTTATGCCGCGCTTTTTAAGGTCATCGATGAGTTTCGTTACGCCGGGCAATATATCGTTCGGCGTAAGCGTCGACAGGGATGCGACATAGAAGCCGTTTTTTTCGTCCGCTGCCGCCGCTCTCCGTTCCTGCGTCCACGACACATTGTTTTCCGCAAGCAAAAGGTCGAGCGAATCGATACGGGATCGCCCGCTCATCCTCCCGCTCATACTGCGATCGAACGTGAGGGAGTATTTTTCGGCAAGCGCTTTCCATGCACGGAAGTGGAGTTCGGCGGTATCGGTGATGACGCCGTCGAGGTCGAATAGCACGGCTTTGAGAGCGGGACGGAGATCGAATTCTTTCGTTTCGCCTATGTGCAGCGTAAAGGTCGTATTGCGGTGCGTCAGTTTCAGTTCGCTCGATTTGGTTCCGTGCAGTGCGTCGTTCCGATTTCCGTCCGTCTGCACATCGCGTTCCCGTGTGCCGGCATCGCCCGTCCGTGCGCCGTTTGTACGGAGCGTGTACGACGCGCATTCTTTTGTAAAGCCGACTTCCAACACCGTATCCCTGATGCAAAGCGAAAAGGAAAGTCCGTGCCACGATGACGGCAGCTGCGGGTTAAAACTCCAATTTCCGCCGTAGTCGCGGAAGCCCGCAAATCCGTAGACGACGGCCATCCAGCTGCCGGCCATGCAGGCGGTGTGTATGCCGTCCTTCGTGTTACCGTTGATATCCGCTATGTCCATCCTCACGGTTTGATTGAAATACGATTGCGCTTTTGGGATATCGAACGCTTCGCACGCGGCGATGCACTGTATACAGCACGAAAGCGACGAGTCGCCCGTAGTGTACTTTTCGTAAAACAAAAAGTTCCGTATTTTTTCCGCCCTGCCGAAACGGTTCGACAGCAAAAATTGCGCGAGTACGAGATCGGGCTGTTTTAAAACGCGGTGACGATAGATGACGAGGGGGTGATAGTGGAGGAGGAGAGGATAGTTTTGTTTCGGCGTATTTTCGAAATCCCAGTCCGACCTTGTCATAAACGAATCGTCTTGCGGATAAATTCCTGCCGCGCTGTCGAACGGGATATACATATTGTCTGCGGCGCTTTGCCATTGGGCGATCTCCGCATCCGAAGCGGCGCCGTATTTTTTTGCGATCGCAATGCCGATGAGGAGATTTTCCCGTGCCATCAAATTCGTGTACGCGTTATTGTCGACGCAGGCGCTGTATTCGTCGGGGCCGGTCACTTCGTTGATGCAAAATCTGCCGCCCTTTTCGGGAATACGGGAGCCGAGACTCATCCACATGCGGGCGGTTTCGACGGCTACGGCGCAGATATCGTCTTTAGTGAGCGGATCGGAATCGTCGCTCGGACAGCCCGCTGCCGTGAGGTATCTTTGCAGCGCAAACACGATGTCCGCGTCGATGTGATACTGTGCCGTACCCGCAGGATAATATGCGCTCGTTTCGCGGCCGCTTATCGTACGCCAAGGGTAGAGCGCGCCTTTGAGCGACATCTCCGCAGCCCTTTCTTTTGCGAGCGGAAGCGTATACGCGCGGTACGCGAAAAGCGATCGGGCAATATCGGGACGTATATACGTAAAGACGGGCGAAACGTATGCTTCGGAATCCCAAAAATAGTGTCCTTCGTATCCCTCGGCGGTGAGCCCCTTTGCCGCTATGCTCGTACGCCCGTCTTTTCCGACCGATTGAAGCAAGTGAAAGATATTGAAATTGACGGCTTTTTCATCGTCGGAACCGCCGTCGATATGCATATAGGCCGTTTTCCAAAAGTGCGACAGATATGATCGCTGTTCGTTTTCGGCATGAGCGAATCCCGCCTTTGCGAAGGATTGCGCTTCCGCCGCGCTCTTTTGTGCGGACGCGGTGTCGTATGAAATGAATTTTACAAGGACGGCACTTTCTCCGGCTTTTAATGAAAAATCGTACGTTTCGTAAACACCGTCCGCTTCCGTTGTTTTTACCGGAGCGATATCGATCCCGTTTATCGAAAGCGATTGCATAACGGTACCGTAGAGCGAAAGCGCGCTTGAACGCGTATGCGCCGAAAACGAAAGGCTTCCGTTTTTCGAAGAGCGGGAATCGACGATGAGCGGGCGGGACGAAAATTTTGCGCCGATACGCGGATCCTCTTTCGCCGATATATTCGAAACGCTCGTATCGATGCCGCTCGTAAGGGATACCGAAAGAGGCGATCCGGCGGAGCACAAGGCCGTGACGGTGTATCGGATCGCGGCGCAGGTTTTATGCGTAAACGAAACGAGGCGTTCGGCGCGTACCGAGTACGAAACTTCTCCCTCCGTACGGCGTACCGTGCGTGTCATGACGCCCGTCTTTAGATCCGAAAACATGCGGAAGGACTGTACGCCGCGGAGCGTCGAAAACGGTTTTCCGTTCACCGCGAGTTCGATGCGTTTCGGGTCGGGCAGGTTGAGCATCGTTTCGTGGTTTTTTGCATAACCGTACGCGATCTCGCCGTACGATATCGGTTCCGTGTCGTAAAATCCGTTTATATATGTGCCTTTGTGCAGACATCCCTCTTTTTCTTCGTAATCGCCGCGGAGACCGAGATATCCGTTTGCCGCAGTGAACAGCGTTTCGTTGCGGCCGACCGCCTTTCGACTGCAGTCTTCGGTAGAAAAAACAAAAGCATCCATATCGTTCATCTGTGCATCGCTCCGGACACATCGTGTGCGTACATATATCCCCCTGTAAAACGGCATCGACTAAGCCGCGTACGGGATAATCGGTGTCGTTTTAATGCGAAATTGGCGGCGCTTTATCCCTTTACGGAACCGGAAAGCAGACCGCGTACAAAATAGCGCTGGAGCGAAAGAAATACCGCAAGCGGCAGCGCCATCGAAACGAAGGCGCCTGCAGTGAGCAGATGCCAGTCGGCGCCGAGCGTTCCCGCCATGTTCATCAGGCGAACGGTGACGACTTGCATTTTCTGCGCTCCGCCGCTCAGGAAAACGAGCGCGACAAGTAAGTCGTTCCATACCCAAATAAACTGAAAGATCGCGAACGACGCGAGCGCCGGCACGCTGAGCGGAATTATTAATTTGAAAAAACAATCGAAATGGTTCGATCCGTCGATAAAGGCGGATTCGAGGATGCTGCGCGGAATAGTCGATATGTAATTGAACAATATATACGTCGCGAGCGGCAAACCGAATCCCGTATGGGCGAGCCATATTCCCAAATACGTTCCGTTGAGTCCGAGCTTTTGGTAGTCGCGAAGGATGGGGATGAGCGATATCTGCAGCGGTACGACGAGCAGTGCGATGATCGCTGCGAAAAGCGTTTTCCGCCCGCGGAATCTGAGCCACGCAAAACCGTAAGCGGCGGCTGCGGCTATAAAAATCGGAATAACGACCGAAGGAAGCGTCACCGCTATGCTCGACAGAAACGAATTGAACATCGTCGCGCCTCGTGTGACGACGACGCCTGTCTCCGCGCCGGCGACTTTATGCCGTTGTCCGAATAACACTTGCGCGTAATTGTCGAGCGTAAACGCATTCGGTGTTTTAAACGCCTGCCACCAGCCCGAAGCGGCGACCGCATCTTTGGTACGGAACGACGTGACTAAAATACCGATTGTCGGGAGCGACCAGACGATGCACAGCGCGATGAGTATGACGGTGATCATCCGGCTCGAAAACGACGTTTTTTTTCGCAGTACGGTTCGATTCATCAAAACACCTCTCGTTTATTGAATTCTTTCAGATTGTACCAGATAACGGGACTTACCCCGAGAAGGATAACGACGGCGATCGCCGAACCTCTGCCGTAGTGGAGAAATTTGAACATCTGCTTATACTGTTGGCTTGCGAGCACTTCCGTTCCGTACAGACCGTTTGTCATAGAAAAAACGATGTCGAAGCACTTTAGCGCCGCGAGGAGGATCGTCGTCGATACCGTCGCGATGCTTCCCGCTATATCGGGGATGACGATCCGCATGAGGATTTTGAATTCTCCGGCGCCGTCTATGCGCGCGGCTTCGATCATTTCCGTCGAAACGGCTTTCAGCGCCGCGGAAAATACGACGAGGGCGAATCCCGTCTGCAGCCACACGAAGATAGCGATCAAAAAGAGATTGTTCGCGGGTGCCGTACCGAGCCAATTGTGCGGTTTTCTTCCGAATACGGAGACGATTATCGCGTTTAAAAGTCCGATTTGATTGTCACCCGCAGGACGATATGCGTAGATGAATTTCCAAATGAGCCCGGCGCCGACGAGCGAAATCGCCATCGGAAGAAAGATAAGCGTTTTGCCCAAGCGCTCTATGTGCGAGCGGTCAGCCAGCACTGCGGCGATGAGTCCGAACAGTACGCTGAACAGGGTTCCGAAGACGAGCCACAGAATCGTATTGCGGACGGAGGTAAGCATCGTCGGATCGGTAAAGACGTATCGGTAGTTTTCGAATCCGACGAAGCGTTCGCTTTGTTTATCCATAAAGCTCAGCATAAGGCTCCTGACGGTCGGAAGGAAAAGGTACCAGCCCATGATGAGGACGGCGGGGCCGATAAAGACGTACGGAATGACGGCGTTATACCGCTTTGTTTTTAAAAGCTGTGTAAGCAAATTGCAGGAATAAAAGATAAGCAATACGCTTGCCGTCCCCCAAACGACGGCGAATAGAGTCGTCAGCGCTTGTCCCATGATCTCTTCACGGAGCAACATAAAGCCGCCGCCTGCGATGATGAGCGTGAGCGGTACGACATACAGCGTTTTCAATTTTCCGGAAAGTGCCGCATTCATAAATCGTTTCCTTTTTTGTAAGTTCCGTTTGCAGGAAAAAAGTACGGCGGTTTTAAACGCTCCGTAAAACAACGAACGAAAAACCGCCGTATACGGGCTGCCTCGAAACTCGGTTTAAACCTTATTTTTCGGGCAGCCCCGTCCGTCAATTGTTTTTCGGCCAGCTTTTGTCTATTGCGGTGAGGACAGCTCTCGCGTCTTTGCCGTTTACGTAGTCGACCATGCCCGTCCAGAACGTACCGGCACCGACTTCCGCGGGCATCAAGTCCGATCCGTCGAAGCGGAAAACGGTTGCGTTTACGAGGATCTCCGCGAGCTCGCGTTCGATCGCGTTGCCGTAGTCGTTAAAGTTTTGATTTTTATGCGGGAACAGCGCGCCTCCGGTTTTTGCATAGGGGACGCATGCTTCCCACGTCGTCAAAAATTCGAGGAATTCTTTGACGCCTTTTTTGTCGCTGAAAGCGACGAACTGATCACCTCCTCCGAGCACGGGCGTGCCGTATTTCGGATCGATCGACGGAAGCGCGAATACGCCGACTTCTTCTTCGAGATGCGCTTGAATGTGTTCCGGCATAAATCCCGTAATAAAATTGGCTTGACGATTCATATACGCTTTCGGCGGATTGTCGAACAGCGGCTTTACGGAATCGCCGAAATTTTGCGTGAGGATATTCGTCGTGCCGCCGTATACGTATTTGTCATTGAGCATGATGCTGCCGACGTATTTGAGCGCGTTTTGTACGGCCGGATCGTTGAACGGGATCTTATGGTTTACCCATTTGTCATATACGTCGGGACCGGCCGTGCGCAGCATGATGTCTTCGAGCCAGTCCGTCCCGACCCAGCCTGTCGCATCGCCCGATTCGAATCCGATCGACCACGGCACGTCTCCGTTGGCGACCATTTTATTTTCGAGGGCGACGAGTTCGTTCCACGTTTTCGGAACGGAATAGCCTTTTGCCTGCCATGCTTTTTTCGGATACCATACGAAGCTCTTTGCGCTGATGCGATAAAAGACGCCGTAGGTTTTTCCGTCGTCGGCAGTACCGAGCTCTTTCCATACGGGCGCATAGTTCGCATCGAGTTTTGCGATAACTTCGTTGGGAAGCGGTTTGATAAATCCGCGCCGCGCGAAATTTTTCATCATACCCGGCTGAGGGAAGGCTGCGATATCGGGAGGCGTTCCCGCTTCAGCCTGTACCAAAATCTGCGTTTCAAAGTCGGGACTGCCTTCGTAGACGGCGTTATAACCCGTTTTTTTGTTGAAGAGTTTGACAACTTCGCTGAAGCGCGCGGCCTCTTCTCCTCGTGCGATGCCGAAGATGTGAATGGCGGCATCGTCGGCTTTTTTTGCCGCGGAGGATTTTTTATTGCCCTTTCCCCATGTCCAGGAAACTGTCCCGATTACCACTGCCGCACATAACAGCACTGCAGCTTTCATATCCTTATTCATATAAGGCCTCCTGTTATATTGTATTTCCGGTTTTTGTACCGGTTGTCGCCCGTTCGATGATCCGCAGCTGGATGTGTACGCTGCGCGCCGCTCTGAGCGGATCCCGCTGTCTGTCGAGTATGAGTTCCGCGGCACATTTGCCGCTTTCGTCGAGTTCCTGGCTCACCGTCGTCAAATTGAGGTATTCGGTAAAATCGATATCATCGAATCCGATGACGGCGATATCTTCCGGAACCCGTATGTCCCGTATCTTTGTGAGCTTTATAACGCGGGCGGCGATGACGTCGCTCGATGCGAAGATGCAGTCGGGTAAATCGTTTTGTGAAAACAGCGCCGAGATTTCTTCATCGATTTTTTGATCGGCAATTTCGCCGAGTCGTATACGATGGTGCGGGATGTCGATGCCGCGATTTCCGAACCAATCGCTGAAACCGTGCAAACGCTCTTCCGTCGCGTGTACGGCATAGGATTTATCCGACAGTTCACCGATAAAAGCCGGTGCGCGGTATCCTTTATTAAAAAGAAATTCGGCGGCAAGCCGTCCGCCGTCTTCGTTGTCGATGGAAACGGAATCGAATCCTTCCCGCCGCGCTTCGACAAAGCAGACGGGAATATCCGATGCGCGCAGTTTCGCAAGCATCGCATCCGTCGGTTCCAGACATAACACGATGAGTCCGTCGGCGATCCTGCTTCCGCAGAGCATATCGATGTATTCGCTCATATCTTTTCGGCTTTCGATCGAATGCACGACGATTTCGTAATATCGGCCGGACAGGACTTTTGAAATACCGCGGAGACGCTGCATAAACGATGGCTGGGTAAAAAACGGGGCGATGACGCTGATCTTTTTGTAAAACCGCCGCGCATTGGCAACCGCCGCCGCTTTCGGGATAAAGCGAAGGGCTGCGATGGCGTCAAGTACTGCGTCGCGTTTGTCCGCGTTTACCTTTGAAGGTTCGTTTAAAACGCGGGAAACGGTTGCGGGGCTGACACGCGCCTTTTTTGCGACGTCATAGATTGTTGCTGCGTTTTTTGTCATAACACTTATACGGTTGTGAAACTGCTTTCACGAAATCGGTTTCATTATACAGCGAAAATCGTTTTTGTCAAGTAAAATCGAATAAATTATCAGGGATTACGCATGAAAAATGTATACACAGAAAAGAGACATAATATAAAATAAAAAAGGCGGAACGCGAGGCAGCGGAACTGCCGCCGAGCCGTTCAGACCGATGGCAAGCGAACTTTTTGGTAAAAAGTTCGCGCAGTCCGATTCCAATCACGGTCTGCCGCGGCGAACGGCAGGGCTGCTGCCGGGAGTGTAGCCGATTTTTTACGGTAATGGTTATTTTTTGGGGAATATAGATTCTCATGCGTAATCCCTGTGAAATAGTTGGAATTAATTGTTATTTTTTTGATTTTACGTTATACTATAAGAAACGTGTTCTTGCGCACGGGTGAAAAAATTTTCGAATTTTTTTTTGATTGAATTTTTGCTGTATGTTCCTGTAACAGTTTTAAGCGGAGGAAGCTTATGAAAAAAATCGGTTTTAACCTGTTTTCGGTTTCGGCGGCGTTTTGTATTCTTTTGAGCGCCTGTAATTTCAACGTAAACGGAGGCAAAGAACTTGCCGAAGTTCGCGTCGGCAGTGCCGGCCCGCAGCGTGCCGCCGACCCTTCAACGGGCTTGCCCGTCTTCGACGGCAGCAATACGACGATTACGATCACCGATGCTTCGGGGCGTATACTTGACGAAGGCCCCATTCCTTTTTCAACGGGAGTTACGATCGGTGTCGAGATCGTCATCCGTGCGACCGTTCGAACCGCGACGGGTACGTGGAGTAAAACGAAATCGCACACGGTAAAACCGGGTATAAACTACATCGATTTGGAGCTGTCGAAGACGCCGAAAGGTGCTGCCAATCTGCTGTCCTCTATTACCGGGAAAGATCATTCAGGGAGCAATATCGTATCCTTGAGTACGCAAAACGGTAAAAAACTGCTCGATGGAATTCTTATCGGCAGCACAAAACCGATTACTGCGCGTGACAGACTCGGCAGAATATATGTACTGTATGAAGATACTTCTGCATCTCCGGCTCGTAATCTTAAACGCTTTGATGTGGAGGGTAATGAAGATACCGCATTTGAAAAAGCTATTAGAGATGCGCTGCCGTCCGGTACTACTATAGGGAATATTGATAATATCGCAATCGATATGGACGATAACCGTATCTTTTTGTTTAACAATCAAACCGTCTATTGTTTCAAAGAAAAAGAAGATCATTCGTTTGAGTTTTTGGGATATGCGGCATTCCCGAGCGGGACTCTGACGTTGAACGTTACTGCCGCAGCAGCCTATAACGATGTGCTGTTTGTCGTAGACGGGAATACCTTGTATGCCTGCGGGTTTGAATTTGGAGGTGAGTTCAAATCTTTAAAATTTGAATCGCAGGCAACGAGCAAACCGTTGCCTAAACTTCGCTCGCATTTAAAATTCGCAAATTATCTCCCCGAGTGTACCGGTCTTTTTGCCGACGACGACGGCGTGTACTGCCTGCTTAGGGAGCAAAAATTAATCGATGGAAACTTGTATGCGCTCGGACAACTCGTCCGGTATACCTATTCCGGCAGTGATCTTACCGAGAAAACCAAGATAGGGCTTCATTCCAAAGCCGGCACTTCGGATCCCTTCCTTGCTTTTGAGGCAGGGGCTTTTGTAAATCCCATCGGTTTTATCGGCTATGACGGTGATAATCTTTACATTGCGGATGACGGCGTAAATATCGAGTATCTCAACGAAAATTATCGTATTAACGGTAATAAAAACCGCATAGCCGCTTTTAACCGGAAAACAAACACGATAACTTTCAACGATACGGAAGCAACGTGGTATGCAGAGTATGCTCCCTACACGTTCCCCAATACAAAGACGCTGTTGTGGGGGAAAGATGCGAAGAAGGAGTTCCGTTATTGGATGAGTGCGGATGGAACGGAAGTATTTTCACCAACGAACAAGCTTTTTGAGTCCGGCCTTAGCGAAACGCCTACCGATATTTTCTGCTACGACCAAGACGGCAATCTGTATATACTGTGGAAAGACAGTTCAAATTACAAGGTCAGACGATTTGCGCTGAAAGGAGACGGCTCGTATGATATGCAGGGAGTGGATGCTTCTTTAACATCCCGTACTGTTTTTGCGATTGCGGTAGATATTTCCGACGGACAGAACAGTTTGTATTATGCATATAAGGATGGTCCTAAGGGACATATAGAAAAATATAGCTGGAATGTAGGTGCTCCGTTCAGTAGTGCGACATCGATTATGGGGTATGATGTGCCGTTTAATGCGTATACCGCTCCCGTTACCGCGCTTGCAGCAAACAAGGACGGGCTGTTTGCTGGTGTAAAAGAAACTTATCAACATGGCCTTATTGATAAATACCGGCTGAAGGTACAAAAATACAAAAAAAGCGACGGGACTCCGGACGGTGAACTTACCCTTGTCGATAATGCTCCTGTGTACACAGATGCCTCAGGTACGCCGATTGACTACTGGTCATTTTCAGGCAATATCCGAATTCATTATGGGGAAGCAATTAATGACTTGAAGGTTTTTGACGGTGTGCTGTACGCTCTTTCATCGAAGTCGTGCAAAATACAGAAGTTTCCCGCTTATTTCACGGATGCTTTTAAAAATAGCGGCATACTGTATAAAATCGGCAGTACGAATGACAGCTTGTCCGGAAACGCTGTTGTATTAGCAAAAAAAGATTGGAACGATACAACCAAAATCGGCTACGGTTTTTACCGCTTTATAGCCGTAAAATACGACGAAGCCGAACGGATTAAGCTTATTATTGCTTCGGACGGTGCATGGGGTGAAGGCGGATTGCCGCTCGGCAGCTCGCCCGATGTATTGAAGAATACCGACAGAGTATTGGAATACGATTTGAAAGGCAGTTTGCAAGCCGAAAGAGAGACGGGCGGCAGCTTTTCTAAAACGTTAGAGCATGGATCCGGTTTTGAGTGGCAGTAAAACAGTACAATGAGTTTTATTTTTTGTGCGGCACGCTTCGGGCGTACCGCACGGCAAAAGCCGCTCGTAAGTCTTTGCGTTCCCGTGTACGGGGCGGAGGGGCTTATCGGGCGGTTTTTTGAAAGCGTGCTGCAGCAGACGGACTCTCCGCCTGTTGAAACGATCGTCGTCAATGACGGAAGCCCCGGTACGAAAGAGCTCGGGCGCATTGTTAAAACATACGCAAAGCGGTTTAAAGAGCGCGCTCTTCCTCTTATCTTTTTGGAACACGGAAAAAATCTCGGTACGCTTGAAGCGCGCCGTACTGCGGTAAACGCCGCATCGGGGGACTATATTGCCTTTGCCGATCCCGACGACGAACTTCCGTCCTCGGCTCTTCGTATTTTGTACGAGGCTGCCTCTGCGTCGTCGGCGGACATCGTGCACGGTGCGGGTGCGGTATGCGGCATGGAAGGTGAGCCTGATGCACGTATTGCCGCCTTTGCGCGAAAAACGCAAAACGTATATGAGGGTGTTTTAGCGGGCGGCGAAATCCTCCGTAAGTTTATCGTTGAAAGCGCATATAACGGCTTTGTGTGGGGTAAGCTTTTTAGAAAGGCTCTCGTTCAAAAAGCGTACGGCGAAATTCCGTTTACCTATTGTACGATGGCGGAAGACCTGCTCCTCTATTTTTTTATCGCATTGACGGCATCGAAGTTTACCGACGTGCCGGCGGACGGGTGTACTCGAAGCGCGTGTACATATATCGGTATACGCGACGCCGTGTACAACTACCGCATCAATACCGGTATTTCTTCCCGCCGCAAAATCACCGATCTCGCTTCATGGCAAAAAGTGTGTTCGGCTTCTTCGGTATTTACGATCATTCTTTCCTACTTGGACGATCATCCCGCTGTCGGAAGCGATATACGTGAAGCCGTAAAAGCTTTAGGCCGCGCATACTATGCCGATAATTTGAAGCAGCTCGAAGTCTGTGTCGCGCCCGCATTACAGGCGCAAGCCCGCGCGATGCTCGAGGAATGGTGGGGCGGGGAAATCGCAGGTTGATCGCATACGCTTATTGAAAAGCGATATTGCAGATTGTCGGGTTATCGTTATCCCATTATCGCAGTGCTTTTTAAATAAATACTAAATAAATTAAGTAAAATTAAATAAAAACCGTCTATTTCCGTTGAAAATAAAAAAATATTTGACAAATCCGTATTTTCGGGGTAACGTTATTTGATGAATGTGACGCTTTCACAGATTGCAGCGCAAACCGGCTTTTCCGTCAATACCGTTTCCCGCGTGCTGCGCGGAGATACGCGCATCAGCGAAAGTACGAGCGCAAAGATAAAAAGCGCCGCATCCGATCTCGGCTATACGCCGAATTACGCCGCATCGAGTATGCGTTCGCATAAGACGAAAGTGCTCGGAGTGGTGTCGGCGGATTCGTCGAATCCGTTTTTTGCCGAAGTCATCCTCGGTATCGAAGATACGGCGAAGCGGCACGGCTATCATATTTTACTGATGAACACGGAAGAAAAGGTCGAAAACGAATGCGCGGCGCTCAGGACGCTGCAGGGCAGAAGCGTCGACGGGATCATCAGCGTGCCGCTGTACGACAACGATGCGCTTCGTAAACTGTATACGGAGCTTTCGGTACCTTTCGTGTTTGCGGGAAGAAAAGTGCGGGGGCTCGAAGATCATTCGCTTTTGCACCGCGACAGAGAGAGTACGGAAGAAGTCGTTACGCATTTGCTCGCAAACGGACACGAGCGTATTCTGTATATCGCAGGCCCCGACACGATCAGCAATTCGCTCGACCGGCTCTGCGGTTATGTGCGCGCTTTCGAACGCGCGGGCAAAAAAGCCGACCCTGCGCTCATAGTGAAGACTGCGGGGCACATCGACGACGGTTATGCGTCCATAAATCATGCGCTGCACTTGCAGACGGATTTTACCGCGGTAGTCTGTTTCAACGATTTGGTTGCGATGGGCGTACTCAAATCGCTGTATGAAAACAACCGGATCGTGCCCGACGACGTCGAAGTGTTCGGCTGCGATAATTTAAACATATCGCAGTATATGCAGCCCCGCTTGAGTACGATCGATGTGCCGAAGTACAAACTCGGACGGGAAGCGGTGCTTGAATTGCTGCGCCATATTAAAGATCGGGAGCTGCCGTATGAAACGCGGCATCTCGATGCGCGCATCATATTCCGGGAGTCTACGAAAAAAAAGACTCCGAACGGAGCGAAACGGGAAATCGATTTGTGCTCTGCAAAAGGGGATAGTCGTGCGCCGTTCGCGCACGGTTAAATCTTTGGGAGATGCTGAAGCATTCCGCAAAAGTTTTTATGGAGGTTTTATGAAAAAATTATGTGCCGTTTTTTGTATCGCTGTCGCTGCGGCGTTCAGCGTACCGTCCGTGCACGCCGCGGAAAAGCCCGTCGTGCTGACGTTTTGGTCGCTGTTTACCGGAGGTGACGGAGAATTCTTCAACGCGATGATCGCCGAATTCAACCGCACGCACAAGGATATTCAGCTGAAAAGCGATCCCGCAAAGTATACCGATTATTATACGAAGCTGACGACGGCGCTTGCAAGCAAAAAAGCACCCGATATCGTCGTCGTGCACCGCGACAGCATGCTGCCCTTCGTCAAAAGCGGTACGCTCTACGCGCTCGACGATGTGATGAAAAAGATCAACGCTCCGATGAACGATTTCGTTCCCGCGCCGCTGAACGCGTGCCGCTTCAACGGCAAGCTCTATTCGATTCCGCTCGACGTGCATCCGATCATCATGTATTACAACAAAGACCTGCTCGCAAAGGCGGGCATCGCAAAGGTTCCCGAGTCGTACGACGAACTTGTGAGGGCTGCAAAGACGGTGCAGGAAAAAACCGGTGCCGTGGGATTGGGCGTGGACAACACGACCGCCACTTATAAGGCCTATACGCTTGCACGCATATTCGTGTCGGGCATGGGACAAAAAGGCGGAAGCGTTCTTACCGCCGACTGCAAAAAAGCGGCGTTCAACAACAAAGACGGCGCGGAAGTCGTTCAGGGGCTCGTCGATTCCGTCAACAGATACGGCATCACTCCGAAAGGATACGATTACGATTCGGCGATGACGGATTTCCGTCTCGGAAAAACGGCGTTCTATATCAACGGCGTGTGGGCAACCGGCGCGCTCGAAAAGCAGGCGGGGTTGAACTTTGCCGCAGTGCCGTTTCCCGCATTGATGGGAAAAGCCGGCGCATGGGCGGGTTCTCATACGCTTGCGATTCCGGTACAAAGAAAAACGGATCCCAAAAAAGTAGAAGCCGCCGCGAAATTTATTATCTGGATGACGCAGCACGGCGAAATGTGGGCAAAGGCGGGACATATCCCGACGATGCTTTCCGTCCGCGAAAAGCGCGAGTTCAAAGCGCTGCCGTACCGCGCGGGATACGTCGCCGCGGCCGAATCGGTTATCGCCGCTCCGAACACGGGCGCATGGCAGGAAATCTACGACAATCTTTCCGATATGCTTGAAGCTGCCGTCGCGCAAAATCAAAACGGCGTGCAGGCCGTCGCCGGCATGGAAAAGAAAGTAAACGAAATACTCGCAAGTTATTGAGGTTGCGTAAAGGGGCTGTCGAAAAAGCAGAAACTTTTGACGCGGCCCCTTGAACCGATTGATAGGTTTGACCGTTTCGCACAGCAGCCGGGCAGCGATTTTAAAAGCACCGCCGCGTCCGCCCTTTGCGTGCGATAATTATTAATTAATAATATTTTTTTTGGAAAATTATGATTCCCGGAAATTCGGATTTGAAAGACGGCATTTTGTTTTGCCTTCCGTTTATGATCGTGTTTGCACTTTTTCTCCTCTTCCCGATGCTGTTCGGTCTTTTTATCGGCTTTTTCGATTGGGATATCCTTTCGACTCGCACGTGGACGGGGTTCGGAAATTATGTAAAACTTTTTAAAGACGCAACTTTTTATTCGAGCCTCGGTCACACGCTCGTGTTCGTGCTCGTTTCGACGCCGCTCCTGCTGGTAACGGGCTTTTTTATGGCGCTCCTCGTCACTTCCCGTTCTCCGTTAAAAGATGTTGCGGAAAATATTTTTTTTCTGCCGTACATCCTTTCGATCACCGTCATCGGCACACTGTGGGCGTGGCTGCTGCAAAAAAATTACGGCATTGTCAATCAATTCATCAAGCTTTTCGGCGGAGAACCCGTCGGCTGGCTTACCGATACGAAATACGCGATGACTTCGATAATCGCGACGACGGTGTGGTGGACTGCGGGCTTCAATATGATACTCTTTTCCGCAGGCATCAAACAGATTTCATCGGAGATATACGATGCCGTGAAAATCGACGGGGCGAACTATGTGCAGACGGTGTTTCATATAACGCTGCCGCTCGTCCGTCCGACGACCGCTCTGTGTCTCATTCTTCAGATTATCGCGTCGTTCAATATTTTCGGACAAGTGTACGTGATGACCGGAGGCGGGCCGCACGGTTCGACGCGCGTACTCGTGCAGTATATTTATGAAACGGGATTCAAATATTTTAAAATGGGATATTCGTCCGCGATGGCTTACGTATTGTTTTTTATCATTTTAATAATTTCGCTGTTTCAGTATAAAGCGATTTCGGCAGGCGAAGAATGAAAAAATATATTTTAATTTTTTTGACGGTGCTGCTTTTGACGCTGTGGCTTTTTCCGCTTTTTTGGCTCGTCGTTACGTCGCTCAAAACCGAACAGGACGTTATGTCCGACATCATTACGTTAATTCCGCTGCGCCCGACGCTTGTCAATTATCAAAAAGCGTTTTTATCGACCGATATATTCCGCTGGCTTTTGAATTCGTTTATCGTTTCGTTTTCCGTCACTGCGGGTACGCTGGTTTTGGACGTGCCGATCGCATACGCGCTTGCCCGCATACGCTTTAAGGGAAGGCGCATCGTCTTTTGGACGGTTATGGCTGCGATGATGATTCCGTTTCAAGTGCTCATCATACCGCTGTATATGCAGTTCAACGCATACGGCATCCTCGACACGCTCGCCGCCGTTTTGCTGCCGCGCCTTGCGCTTCCGATCGGCGTCTTTATCATCAAACAATTTTATGAAGGCATACCCTATGCGCTCGAAGAAGCCGCCTTTATCGACGGGGCGAGCCGCTTTACGACGTTTATGCAGGTGATGCTGCCGGTCGGCAAAGCCGCGATGATAACGACGGTCATCATTTCGTTTATCAACGCGTGGAATGATTTTTTGTGGCCGCTTATCGCCGTAAGCGAATCGGCGAAGTATACGATCACCGTCGGCATTGCCAATTTTCAAGGAACGCACGGAACCGAATACGCGATGATCATGGCGGGCGCCCTCATCGCTTCGATTCCGCAGTTTGTATTTTACGCGCTTTTTCGAAGACAGATCGTCGCGGGTCTCGTGATGACGGGCATAAAGGGTTAACACCGTATGGAAAAAACGGAAATCCTTTCGGTGCTCGGCGCGGCGATGAGCATTTCCTGCAGTGCCGGCTGCAGCGGAAAGATACGCGTCGTTTTTCAGGATTCGCGCTTTGCCGCCGTTGAAACCGAATGGACGATCACGGAAAGCGGAAGCTATGAGCTTGCTTCCCGTATTTCCTTTTCGAAAAAATCCGGAAAGCTCGAGCTTTTTATTCCAGCCGTGCTGTACCGAAAAAACAACTGCGGGCGGGGCGCTTTTCCCAAAGGCGGCATAGAGCGGGCGTTTGCATTTCGCGAAGATCGTACCCCTCTTCCGGGCTGCGTCGTGATACGCGACGGATGCGATTTTACCGCCTTTTGCATTTCTCCTGCGAGCGATCCTTCCGAAACGGCGCACGTGTGCGCGTATGAAGCGGAAAACAGGGTTGTAATCGAAATGCGCCTTCCGCCTTCCGAATATCCGTTTTCCTACTGCGGCAAAACGCGTACGGTGCCTCACGCTTCGAAAAACACGCACTTCCGCGCCGACGACTGTTCACCCGAAAAGCCTCTTGTCATACGGAGAGTACAGTTTGTTTTTACGACATCGGTGAGCGAACTTTGCGCGAATACGCTTTTTTCGGTTTATCGGGAATTTTCATCGCTCGTCTCGGCGCAAAAGAAAATTAATAATTTTTGTTGCGGTGAAAACGTTTTTTCGAAAACACAAAAGACGCCGGTGCATGCGGATTCTGCGTGTGCGGCGGTCGAACGCTGCTCCGCGGATTTCGAATCCGCCGTCGGTGCGGTGCCGTCTGCAGTTTCCGCTCGCTCTTCGCCGCGCGCAGTGTGGGACGAGTGGTTTTCCCGTAAGCTCGCCCATCTCGAATTTCTTACGGATGCGGCGGACGACGGTAGTGCTTTTATCCGCATGGGGAAAGGTAACGGCGATCTGCAGTCTATATACGAATTTACTGCGGCGTCCTTTCTCGTAAAAAGCGTCGAAGGCGCCGTCGTGTTTGCAAAGAGCGGCAATGCTCGGCTTGCCGAAGCGATCGGGCGGTATTTTTTACGCGCGGAACATCCCGAAAAAAGCGGTATCTACCGCGACAATTACAGCATCGCGAGGGACGAGTGGGGCGGCTACCTCGGCGTATCCGAGCATTCCGATTATGCGAAATTGATAAATGCCCGCTGTAACGGAGAAGCGATGAGTGCGTACATCGAGCTCTATGAAGCGCTGCTCGAACTCGGGTCTCGCATCGACGAATTTATAGAGCTTCCGAAGAGGGTTGCCCGCTTTTATCTTTCGCACTGTGTGCGCGATAAAGAAAAAGCGGACTCGGGCAATTTCGGCAGATGGCGGCGCGAAGACGGGAAAGTCGTCAACGGCAGCGGAACGAACGGCGCGTACATCGTTATTTTTTTGACAGCGCTCTATCCGCATGCGGACGAAGAACTGCAAAAAGAAATCAAAACCGCGCTCGCGCTTTCGGGCGAATACTATCACCGCATGATACGAAACGCCGACTATTACGGGGATACGCTCGACGCCGACGCATTTGACAAAGAGTCCGCCGCCGTTCTCCTCCGCGAAAGTCTCGACCTCTACGCGTTTACCGGCGATACGATTTTTTTGGAAGACGCGAAAGCTGCGGCGAATTTCGCGTACACGTGGATGTGGCAGTACGACGTCCGCTTTCCGAAGGGAACGCCGCTTGACCGTCTGCATTTTAAAACGCGCGGCATGACGTCCGTTTCGGTCGCGCATCATCATCTCGATTTTTACGGCATGTATATAGCCCGCGATTTTTTGCGCTTGCATGCATTGTGCGGAGATCCGTTTTATCGCGATGCGGCGCTTTGTATGATGCGCGCCTGCCTTGCGCTCGTCGCGTCCGAAAAAGAGCCGCTCGGAAAAGGAGCGAAGTTTGCGGGCTGGCAGCCCGAACAGATCAACCATACCGATTGGGATTATTTCGACAGAAAAGATCACGCGCAGGGATATTTCGATATCTGCATCGCGTGGGAAGCGGTTTTGACGCTTCACTCGTATGTACAGATCGCCCGTGAAAATCCGTCGGCGCTCGACGAAGCGACGTGAACTTAGTCGCGTTCCTATAAATGCGGCATTGCAGAAAATGTCGATTTTCGAAAATGCCGCATTGGTGCGCGTGCGCGCACACGTATATCCGCGAGTTTTTCCGTTTCCGATGTGTTTTTCGCATGTGCGTGATACACGTAAAAAATTTTGTCTCGTGATGCGCGCAATGTGCTTTTCTTCGAGCGATCTTTGCCGCGCATTTGTTTCTTTTTCCCGAATACGCTATACTCGTTATCCATGAAGCTTTTTATATTTGACATGGGCGGCGTCGTCGCTCACAACGTTGCGGTTGAAGGTGCCGTCGCAAAAGCCGTCGGCATGAGCGAAGGGGAATTCTATAAAGCCTGCAAATACGACAGGGCGGCTCGCGGAAAAATTATTAATAAAAAAAACGATGTACGCGATGCCGATATCATGACGATGCTTTCGAACGGAGAACTGACGACCGAGGAGTTTTGGAGCGAGTTTGAGAAGCGGACGGGAGTGCGCGTACCGATGGACTACCTCGGTCTCTTTTTTAATCCGGTACTCGACGACGGCGTGGTCGATATCGTCAAAGCGCTCCGAAAAAAATACCGCGTCGTGTGCGGAACGAATACGATTCAAAGCCATTACGATATTCACCTTGCGAGAAGCGATTATGCGTTCTTCGATAAAACCTATGCGTCGAATATGATCGGCGCGTCGAAGCCCGACGTCGAATTTTGGAAGCGCATCATGCTCGCAGAAGGTGTTGCACCTGAGGATATCTTTTTTACCGACGACAATGAAGCGAACTGCGCGGCTTCTTCATCGCTCGGCATCCGTACCTTCCGTTTTACAAACGCGGACGATCTTCGAAACGAAGTGCGCCCTTGGCTCTGACACATCCTCACGGGAGCGGAAATTTTTTGAATTGACGGCAGGCGCATCAGGGATTATGCATGAAAAATATATACACAGAAAAATATAAAATAAAAAAGGCGGAACGCGAGGCAGCGGAACTGCCGCCGAGCCGCTCTGACCGAGGTTAAACGGAACGCTAAAATAGCGCGTCCCGTTTAACTGCAAGTTTGCGAGGCAAACTTGTGTATATACGTGTGCGCTTTCGCACACGAGTACGGCATTTTCGAAAATTGACATTTTCTGCAATGCCGTACTATAAGGAATGGCAAGCAAAATTTCGAAGAAATTTTGCGCAGTCCGATTCCAATCACGGTCTGCCGCGGCGAACGGCAGGGCTGCTGCCGGGAGTGCAGCCGATTTTTTACGGTAACTGTTATTTTCTTGGAATATAGATTCTTATGCGTAAGTCCTGGCAGGCGTATATCGGGTCATTTACAAAACTCGGCATTCGCACTAGTATGCTTTTGCTATGAATGATGCGCTTCGTATCTTTTTAAAACCGAAAGAAGAAAGGGAAGTCGTACAGGGCTTTCCGTGGGTATTCGACAACGAAATCTCTCATGTAAAATACTTTGCATCCGACGGGAGCGGCCGAAAAGATGCGCCGCTTTCCGAATGCGAAAGTGCCGACGGAAGCGCGTGCGAAGTGTTTACGGCTGCAGGCGGATTTATCGGTACGGGCATTATCAACCGAAAATCGAAGATATGCGTGCGCATGCTCTCTTCGGCTTATGCGGACAAAGTGTTTGAAAATACGAAAGCGTTTATCGATGCGCGCATCCGCGATGCGGCGAATATGCGGCGCATCCGTTACGGAGAACTCGATTCGTACCGTCTCGTTTTTGCCGAAGCCGATTTGCTTCCCGGTCTCATCGTCGAACGATTTGCATCCGTCGAGGGTTCCGTGTATCTTGTCGTTCAGTTCCTTGCGCTCGCGTGTGAAGTTTTCCGCGAAGAAATTACGGCAGCTCTTATTAAAACGTGCAATCCCCAGGGCATATACGAGCGGAGCGATGCCGCCGTCCGCGAAAAAGAAGGGCTCGAAGAAAGGACGGGCTGGATATACGGAAGCGGCGGCGACGTGATTACGATAAACGAAAACGGCATCCTCTTTTATGTCGATATCGCAAAAGGCCAAAAGACCGGTTTTTTTCTCGATCAAAAGGATAACCGTAAAGCGATTATGCCGTTTTGTCACGGAAAGCGTGTGCTCGACGCATTTTCGCATACGGGAGCATTTGCGCTCGCGGCAGCTTTTGCCGGTGCGCGTGAAGTAGTCGCTGCGGAAATTTCGGAAGACGCGCTTTCGATGATCGAAAAGAATATCGCACTCAATAAAAAAGAGAATATAGTCAAACCCGTGCTCGCCGACGTTTTCGATTTATTAAAAAAATATGAAGAATCGGGCGAAACTTTCGACGTGATCGTTCTCGATCCTCCGGCCTTTACGAAGAGCGCGAAAAACATTCAAAAGGCGTACGGCGGTTATAAAGAAATCAATTTGCGTGCGATGCGCCTGCTCGGAAAAGGCGGCATATTAATAAGCTGTTCGTGTTCCGCATTTTTCGACGCGAATACGTTTTACGATATGCTCATGCACGCAGCCGCCTCAAGCGGCCGCCGTGTACAGATATTGGAAAAGCGGGGAGCGGGAGAGGATCATCCGATTCTTCTCGGTTATGAGCGCTCGGAATATTTGAAGTGCGCGATTGCGCGGGTGCTGTGAGTGGAAGGAAGCGAAAAGAACTGCAACTGCGTCATCCTTTTGGGCCCGACCGCCTGCGGCAAAACGGCGATAGGAGTTGCGATCGCGCGGGAGCGAAACGGTGAAATCGTTTCGGCGGATTCGCGGCAAGTGTACAAGGGTCTCGACATCGGTTCGGGAAAAGACTTGGACGAATACGCTTCGGGCGGAATTCCCGTTCCCTATCACCTTATCGACATAACCGATCTCAAAAGCGAATACAGTGTATTTCAATATCAAAAAGATTTTTACCGCGTCTTTCCGGATATCGTCGGTCGGAAAAAATTACCCGTCGTCGTCGGCGGTACCGGTATGTACCTCGACTCGATTATCAGAAATTACGATTTGATCGAAGTGCCTGAAAACGAAAAGCGGAGAGTGGAACTTGAGGCGAAATCCCTCGAAGGGCTTTCCCGTCTTTTGCTTTCGCTGAAACCGGATTTCCACACGCGCGAATATCTCCGCGATAAAGCGCGCTGCATACGCGCGATAGAGATAGCGGAGTATCGGATGTGCCCTGAAGCGGACATCATGCGAAAGACGATGACGATCCGTCCCGACATCCGTCCGCTTGTTATCGGTACGACGCTTTTGAGGGAAGAGCTGCGTGAGCGCATTGCAAAGCGTCTCAAAGCCCGCCTCGATTCGGGCATGATAGAAGAAGTGGAAAATTTGCACAAAAGCGGCGCATCGTGGGAGCGGCTTGAAACGCTCGGTCTCGAGTACGGATTCGTCGCCGAATATTTACAGGGGAAAATCGCCTCCCGCGGCGAACTGTACGAAAAACTCGTTGTCGCTATACGGAGATTTGCGAAGCGGCAGGAAACGTGGTTTCGCGGCATGGAGCGTAAAATGAAAATGCAGGGAAGCTCGATTCATTGGCTTCCCTGCGTTTCCGACACTGATGTGCGCGTACATGCCGCGCTTTCGTTAGTCGATGAGTACGTTGTTATGCGTTGAGTTTACATTGCCCGATGCGTACCGCGTGAAATTTGCTTGAAGGCAAAAACGGCGCGTTTATTTTCCGCGCTACGCGTTGACGGCGATTTTTACCGGTTCCGCGATTTCGACGAGGTATCCCGTGCGGATGCAGGTTTCAAAGAGTTCTTTGCCGATGTAATCGGTTTTCACTTCGTCGTATCCGTCTCTGTCGCGTACGATGCGCACGACGTATCCGTCTTCCATTTCTCGTACAATCGTCATATAGTCCGATGAGTTTCCGATGCTTTTTAAAGTGTAGCTTTTCAATTCCAACCTCCCGATGTTTGCATTGCTTTTTTATTTTCGGTACAATGTAATGCGGATGTTAGCGTTTTCTGTATTGACGGATGCTCATTTTCATCTCGCCTGCTGCGCCGAAAACTCGCTTGAAGATTCGTTTCGCGGACTTGAATCCATATCCTATTACGGCGTTTCCTGCGCTCACGACAGGGACGAGTTTTTAAAACAGGAAACGCTTTCGGCAAAGCTCAACGAAAACGAAAATACGCAGGTCATGTGCGCCTTCGGTATGCACCCGCAGCTTCCGCTCGTCGAAAACGCAAGCTTTATGGAAACGCTTCTCAAAGAGCGGCGCATCGGTGCGATCGGGGAGGCGGGATTCGATTTATTTACAAAGGAATTCAAAGCCGATATCGCGCGGCAGGAAGAGGCGTGGCGTATTTCGTGTGAACTTGCAGCTCTGTACGGCGTTCCGCTCGTCGTACACTGCCGCAAAGCGCTCGATAAAATGTTCCGCGACTCGAAAGCGCTTTCGAAAATTCCGGCCGTCGTGTTTCATTCGTTTACGGGAAGCGTACAGGACGCGTCTTCTCTTTTAAAGCGCGGCGTAAACGCGTATTTCAGTTTCGGAAATCCGATCACCTTCGGCGATAAGAGTGCGATCGGCTGCGTGCAAAAACTCGATGCCGGGCGGCTCCTCATGGAAACGGATGCGCCGTACCAGACGATGCGGGGAGAGACCGAAACGAAAATGAGTGCGATCGCTCGCGTATATGAAAGGGCATTTTTTCTTCGATACGGAGAGGAAAGCTGCGCAAAGGAAAAAATCCAAATGTTCTCCGATGCGATTTTTAATAATTTTAAATCCGCTTACGGTATTGCCTAAGGGCGGAAATCGTTTCATCGTATATTTTAAAAAATACCCGTGTCAGCGCCGTCGCGTTTCCCGCTTCTTTTCCGCGCAGTACGTTTTCGAGTGAGAGGGCGGCATCGTAAAGCGCTTCGCATCCGATTTGTCCGGCCGATCCCTTCGTCTTGTGCACGAATGAAACGAAGCCTTTGTCTTGTGCTGCGTTTTCCGCAAGAGACGCAAAATGCGCCTTGTCGTTTACATTTTCTTCTAAAAAAGAATCGACGAGCGTTTCGTACAGTTCCGTATCGCCCGAAACCATATCGAGACCGGAAACCGTATTTAAAATCGAACGCGGCATGACCTTACCTACCTTAATCTTAGGGCAAGGACACCGGAAACTATATCCTCTAGAAAAATAGCGTGTATCATAAAAATCGGCTGCACTCCCGGCAGCAGCCCTGCCGTTCGCCGCGGCAGACCGTGATCGGAATCGGACTGCGCAAACTTTTTAATAAAAAGTTTGCTTGCCATCGGTCTGAGCGGCTCGGCGGCAGTTCCGCTGCCTCGCGTTCCGCCTTTTTTTATTTAATTATACACTTCTTTTCCGTGTGCACATTTCCGATGCCCTTGCTCCAATCTTAGTGTTCGCAGTATACACCAAGGGCGGTATTTTTGCTATACTGGCGTTATGACAGAATCAAAAACCGAAACATTGTTTATTTTGCTATTCATCTCTATTGCATCTTCTTTTTTCTTTGCGTTTTTTTGCATACCCCTTTCCGCCGACATATCGATTTTAGCTTTTCCGATTTCGTTCGCGTTTACGGCGATCGTCTTTTATAAATCGATACGGCTCAAGCGGGGAGATGCTTCCGCTATCCCCGTCGTGCGGAAAATGATGCAGTATCTCCCGTACGTGCTCCTCGCGTCCTTTGTGCTTCGAAGGGCGGGCAAAAACGGAACGCCGTTTTGGTACGATATAGCGACGGTCTCTCTGTGGTGCATCGTCTTCGTTTCGTCGCTCGCGGCGCTGTATTTTCTGAACGAAAAGCGCGTATATGCTCTGTCTCCCGAGTGGAAAAAATACCGCGAAAAAAATCCTTCCGTAAAACCGCGCGGTTTTGCGCGTGCCGCTTTTGAAGCCCTCGATTGGGCGGACGCGCTCGTGCAGGCTATCTTTATGGTTTTGCTCATTCAAATTTTTATCGTGCAGTTGTATATGATTCCGTCGGAATCGATGGTGCCGGAATTTCTCGTCGGCGATCGTGTCGTCGTTTTTAAAACGGCGAGCGGTCCGAAGTTTCCGCTCTCCGACGTCGGCGTTCCGTCGCTTAAAACCTACGAGCGGGGAGACATCGTCGTGTTTCGAAATCCGCATTACAGCATGGACAGAAAATCGGAAGTGAAAACCGTTACGAGTCAGCTCGTCTACCTCCTCACCTTTATGGCGGTAAATCTCAACAAAGATGAAAACGGCAGACCGAAACCCGATCCGCTCGTAAAGCGCGTTGCGGGCGTGCCGGGAGAGCAGCTGGTGATGCAGGACGGAGTCCTCTATGCGCGCACAAAAGACGGGAGCGATTTCAAACCGGTCGAAAAAGATGCGCGTTTTGCCGCGTGGAATTTAAACGACGTTGCCCCAAAAGCGAAGCGCGGCATACGGGAATTTCCGCTTTCGCAAAGCGAATACGATCTCATGATCGAGTGTGAAAAAAGGCGGCGCGAATACGATATCGATGCGGCATCTCGTTCGTGCCGCGCTCTCGTCGAACGCTTCAGACGTGCAGTTCCCGATCGCAGCGGAACCTTTACGATGGATGCCTCTTCGATGCACGAATACAATCTCTTTGTCAATTTCGATGCCCTCACGCAGCGTCTCATGAGCGCGGACGGAGGGACTGCGTGGTTTTCGTCCTTTATGACCGATTGGATCGCGTCGAAGCCGGAGGCGGGAAGCTATGCAGGAGGCGATATCTACAGCGATGCGAATTACAGGCTCAATATCATGATAAAGGAATGCGTCGGAAACCTCGTCGTGCGGAATGCCGAATTGATAAAAGCGGCCTCTTCCTCCGATGCGCGCAGAAGCGACGGTGAAATCCGCTCGCTTATGGAAAGGGCTGAAATGCTCAACCTGTACGTGATGCTCCTCGATCAGCGCAATATGCCGGTCTTTCCCGAAAACAAAAACGGACGGCCTCAGTATATTCCCGAGGGCTCTTATTTTATGATGGGAGACAACCGCTTCAATTCCGCCGATATGCGCCATTCGTATACGAAGACGCTCACCCCGCTTACAAAACTCGACGCCTACTCTGTAACTTACGAATCGAATATGAGTCCGCAGTATGTCGGAAAAAAATACATACTCGGCACGACGCTCTTCCGCTTTTGGCCGCCTTCTCGGATCGGCGCAATCGGAAAACGGCGATAGAACGGAGCTGTCTCAAAAGTCGCTTACTTTTTCGACAGCTCCTCGAGTTTAAAATTAAGTCTTTGCATTGTAATGACTTATCGGCGCGTTATTAATGTATGCCGCCCGTTTTTACGTCAGAGTCCTGCGTACAGTGCGGCGCGGCGGATGCCTGAGAGCGTAAGCTCTTTGTCCGCTTCGTCGAACACGTCGGTGATCGGTTTTATCATGCTGTTGAGGCCGCCCGTTGCGATAGTTTTTATGTCGGCTTGCCTGATACCCGTCGATTTTTCCAAATCGCGCTTCATCCTCTCGATGAGACCTTCGGTAAGGCTTTTGTAGCCGAGCATGATGCCCGACTGAATCGCGACCGTCGTATTCGTGCCGAGACTCGTCGCAGGAATTTCGAGGGGTACCGCCGGAAGCTGCGCGGTATTCGTAAAAAGCGATTTGAACGCGGTGCCGATGCCCGGCGCTATCGCCACTCCGGCGATATTCGCGTTTGCGTCGACGACGACGAAAGAAAGCGCGGTGCCGAAATCCGAAACGATGCACGCGCACTTGTTGCGCTCCCACGCTTCGAGCGCATCGCACAAGAGGTCGGTTCCGATTTCATGGACGGCGCTTTCGGGAATTTTTACGGGGAGAGAGGCGTACATGTCGGGTCCGATGATGAGCGGCTTTTTGCCGATGATGTGCTGCGTGACGTTTACGAAGGGGCCGGTTAAATTCGGTACGACGGAACTTATGACTGCCGAATCGATGTCGGAAAGGGAGACGGAAGCGTCGCGGATAAGCGTCCGTATCGTCGAAAAGTATTCGTCGCCGGTGCGTTTTACGTCGGAGCTGATCCGCCACACGTGGACGAGTTTTTCTCCGTCGAAGAGTGCGGTTTTGCAGTTCGTGTTGCCGATATCGAAACAGAGCATCATTGTAATTTTCCCCCGTTTCAGTTAGTATAGCGCTATGGAATCGATCATTCAACCGCGCGTGCTCAAAGGTTTCCGCGATTTTTTGCCCGCTTCGGAAATCGCGCGCGCGGATTTAATTGAAAAAATAACTGCGGTGTATCGATCGTTCGGGTTCGTGCCGATCGACACGCCGGTGCTCGAATATACCGAGATACTGCTTCGCAAAAGTAACGGCGAAACGGAAAAACAAGTGTTCCGCTTTGAAGACAACGGCGGGCGCGATGTCGCGATGCGTTTCGATTTAACCGTTCCGTTTGCGCGCTTTACGGCGGAACACAAAAGCGAACTGTATTTTCCGTTTAAGCGTTATCACATCGCAAAAGTGTGGCGCGGCGAAAAACCGCAGGCGGGCCGCTACCGCGAATTCGTTCAGTGCGACGTCGATACGGTCGGGAGTGACAGCACGGCAAGCGATTTCGAAATACTGCTTGTCATACAAAAAGCCTTTGCCGCGATAGGAGTTTCGGGGATCACCGTGCGCGTCAATCATCGCGGCATTTTCAACCGCTTTTTGACAAAGCTCGGCGTAAATGAAAAAAGCGACGATATTTTGCGCACGGTCGACAAGCTTGCGAAGATCGGCCGGGACGAAACTGAAAAAGAGCTTTCGGAAATTACCGGAAGCAAAGATCGGGCGGCGGAAATCCTTTCCTACACCGAGGGGGCGGGGGACTTCAGTGCGACATTAAAAAAAATCGAAGCGATGGCAGGCGGAAAAGATAGCGACAGCGAGCGCATGCGCGATATATACGAAATGCTCGAGGCGGCCGGCATCGAAAAAAATTATACTCTCGATCCGAGCATTACGCGCGGCCTCGATTATTATACGGGCGTCGTCTACGAAACGTTTTTGAACGATTTGCCCGAGATCGGCTCCGTGTGTTCGGGCGGCCGCTACGATAACCTTGCAGGCTTGTATATGAAAGAAAAGCTCCCCGGAGTAGGGACTTCGATAGGACTCGACCGCCTCATTGCGGCCATGTCCGAACTCGGCATCACGTCAAGCCGCGCAAGCTACGTCGACGCGGAAATTTTCTGCCTCGATGCAAAGGATGCGCTCCTCTATCAAAAAGCCGCCGCATCTTTGCGCGCACAAGGTCTTGCCGTCGAAGTGTTTCCCGACGCGAAAAAAATCATTCAGCAGTATGCGCTCACCGATGCGAAAAAAATCCCGTGGGGAATCTTTGTCGGAAAAACTTACGAAAAAGACGGTACGTTCGATCTCAAAAATCTTTCGACGAGGGAGACGTCTGCGGGCATTACGGTGAGCGAAGCGGTAAAACTCATTTTAAATAAAAAATAAAAAATTTGATAAAAAAGGTTGACAAACCTCCGCTTTTGAGTTAGCATTAGATAATTAATATTAGTTTATGCTAACTAATAAAAAAAATTTTACGGAGGTATGATAAAAAGCCCCGTCTGAAATAGCGCCGTCGCTTTTTATCTCGAGTTTGCGCGGATGTTTGCGGAAGATAGGTATACGTATTGTTTTGATAAAAATTGAATGGATGCGATACATTATATTTTCGCAAACTCGATTATTGAACATGTGCGCTTACGCGCACGGCTAAAAACTTTTTCGGATGTTTAAACATCCTGCAAAAGTTTTTATGGAGGTTTTATGAAAAAGTTATATACTTTTTGTGTGTGTGCGCTGTTGGCGGCTGCGGGAACGGTGTTTTTAAGCTGCAACAATGCACCGTCAAGCGACGATCTGACCAAGGAAGATCTCTACGGTTCGTACTGGGGTCATCTCTTTGTCGGTTCTATAAATGCCGATATGTGCCTTGTCGTTCAAGCCGACAAAATCGATTTGAACAGTACGTTTATGAGCTTTTCTTATCCCCTCATTTCGTACAAAGATGTCGGTGACGGAAAATGGCTCGTAAACTGTTACAGCGAAGGCGAAGAAAAAGAGATGAAAAATAACGAGCTTTCAAAGCACGTACGGCTTTTATTCGATACGACAAACATTCCTTTTACCTGCGAACCGAATATCATCCCGATGGCAGGCATTGCGGATTTTTTGCCTGTAGTGAAAGGGAGACCTTATGAAGGCGAATATTCAAAAGACGACGACATTACCGATCTTCCGAGCAAAACCTATGAGGTCGGAAGCGTAGAGTTTACCATGAGGCAGATCCCCGCCGTAAAAGGCGCACAGTTGGGATACAAAGATGTAACCGGCTTTATGGATTTTTCGGACAATATGCCCTATACCGCAAATCTTTCGGCTTATTCCATAGGAGAAACCGAAGTGACGCAGGAGCTGTGGAAGGAAGTTATGGGAAGCAATCCGAGCTTTTTCGACAATAGCGGAAACAAACAGCTTCCGGGCATGGATGGTGAGTATCTGGTTAATACGAAGGTCGCATTAGGGGAAGAGCAGGAAAAGCGCCCCGTCGAAAATGTAAGTTTTTTCCAGATGATCGCTTTTTGCAATAAGCTGAGCATCAAACTCGGTCTTCAGCCCTGTTATACGGTAAAGGACAAAGACAACGGCGACCAACCTATCAAGTTTGAAACTTTCGACGTGAGCAAAATTCCTACTGATAAGGATGAACGCTGGCTGGGAGTCGAAGTGGATATGAGTAAAAACGGCTTCCGTCTCCCGACCGAAGCGGAATGGGAATGGGCCGCCAAGGGAGGAAAAGGCAATATCGCATGGGCGGGTACGAATAAAATGACGGCGCTCAAATATTACGCATGGTATAACGACAAAACCGGAGGAGATTCGGGAGAAAGAACACACGAAGTGAAAAAGAAAAAACCGAACGGCTACGGCTTATACGATATGAGCGGAAACGTCGGCGAAGTATGCTGGGACGTTTATGAAAATACAACTCCGCCGGACGGTCTTACCGATCCTACGGGAGCGGAAAAGCCTGTCGATGACAGGGATAATCGTTCCATGCGCGGCGGCGACTGGTTTTTTAATACGAAATCCTGCCGTATCGCCATGCGTTCGCCCAGTCCGAATGTCTGGGAACCGCTTGTATACACAGGGCTTCGCTTAGTAAAGCGCGGCGACTGAAATACGTTTAATACGATTCGGCTTTACTTTTCGGGGCAAAGCCGAATGATTCTGTAAGCGAAAAAATACGGACAAAGGGGCTGTCCAAAAACTTCAGTTTTTGGACAGCTTCCTTGATTTTATGTGCGACGTTTAAAATTAAGTCATTATAATATAAAGACTTAATTTTAAACTCGACAGGCTGTCGAGAAAGTAACCGACTTTTGAGACAGCCCCTTTTTGTATATTCTGCGCGCTCGAAACTTAGCGCTTACGCGCTTTTGCCGGGCGCGTGCACCAATTGCACAGTTCCTAAATCGGACGGTTTATTCGCTCAGCTCTTTTAAGCCCTTCATTTCACGCTCGAGGAACACCGATAAAATCGTCCGCAAGAGCACGATGCCGCCGAGCGTCAAAAGTTCGATGAGCGCGGGATTTAAAATCGTCTTTATGATATCGGCTGCGATGAGGAGTTCGAGACCGAGCAAAAGGTAAACGCCCAAATCCGAACGGATGATCATAATCGTACGCATCTTTTCTTTGCCGCTGAAATGCAGCACTTCTCCTTTAATAAATTGCACGACGGCGATGAGTGCACCGTAGATGACGACGGCGATGCTTATAACGCTTATAACAAATTCGATGTGTTCGAGAATCGGATATAAGATCTCTTTCATGACAATCTCCCATAAAATTTTTTACAAAATATTTCGATATCTAAAAAGCGACACGCCGTTTCGGCCATGCTTTTTACCGTCTTTAAAATAAGGCATTCGCTTCGTAAGAACTTACGTCAGCTGTTCGAGCGAATAACGCGTCAAATTGATAAACTGCGTCCGCAAAATCGGATTGTACGAAACGTCTTTTGCCGCTTCGTCGAACTGCAAAGCTGCCGTTTCCGTAAAGAGCGCGATGTCTTTAGCTGCAAGCGGCAAGCGCGTTCCGATAAGTCTGTTTTCGAGTTCGATACAGCGGAACGTGACGACACCTGAAAACGCGAGTTTGATATTCGTTATCATGTTTTTTTCGTTGTCCGCAAGAAACGTAAACGAAGCGCTTGACTCGGTGATTTTGCTGTCGGCTCCGAGGCGGCGAAACACCGTTATGTCCCAGTCTCCGAGCGGTATGCGGATATTCGATAAAATCGAACCGTGCGGTATGGCGGTAAAATTGAGGAGCGGTACATAGACGGTATCGAGCGCACTTTTCAATTCAAGCCTTGCGTCGAGGGCGAGAAGCGGGGCGTAAAGCGTCCGCCGTATTCCGCCGGCGCATATATTGCCGCCTATCGTTGCGATATTCCGCACAAAAGGATTTGCTATGCTTTTGACCGATTCGGTAAGCGCTTCGGGGATGCGCGCGCTCGCAAGCGATAGAATATCGGAAAGTGCGACGGCCGGTCCGCAATCGAGATAGCGTTCGTGCATCGTTATGGAAGCGAGCTCCGGGATGCCGTGAACGGAAATCGCTTTTTGCGGCATGCGCTCAAGGGACGTGCAGCCGCCGACGACTTCGAGACCCGATACCGATGTGAGTTGATAGAACAATTCGGCTATCGTCTTTGCAAAGAAAAACGTGTGATCGCTATTTTGCATTTTTTTGCGCTCCCATGCGCTGCACTTTAAAGTCGAAGGCGTAGAGTATGCCGTCGATGAGCATGTCGGTATTCGTACAGCACGGCGAAAGATGCGAAACCTGTTCCGCGATCATCTTTCTCGCGGGCTTTACGGCGGTATTCAAAACAGTCCGTGCCGCAAATATCTTCCCCGCATTGCAATAGCCGCACAAGCGTATGCCGGCTTTATTGAATCCCTTTGCGATATCGCCGTAATCTTCTGTTTTCGTAAAAGCGTCGAGCGTCACGATGTCGGCATCCCGTGCGAGGGCGACGGGAACGATGCAGCTCGGAACGGCTTTGCCGTTGAGACAGACGGTACATGCGCCGCATACGCCTTCGCCGCAGCCGCACTTTGCCGAAAGCCGTCCGTTTCTCCTCAATACGTTTATTAATTTTTCGTACGGAAAAGCTTCGAGTACGGTTTTTTTACCGTCGAGCGTCACAGGTATTTTCATGCGTTTTCTCCGGAAAGATTTTGCGTTTTAGGATGCATCGTTTCGGCGTTATACGGCAATTCGCGTATGCAAAAGCCGAGCGCCTGTGAAAGAGCTGCCGAAAAGGCCGCCGGTATAATACTGTGTACGAGATTTCCGATTTGAGACGGAGGAGAGTCCGACTGCACGAACGAAATGTGTACGCTGTCGCACAAAATCGATTCTCCTTTGACAAGCTGCGCGAGTTCCTGTTGGATCGCGATGCGGATCGTATTTTCGGCGGCATGCAGTTCGAGTACTTGTCCGCAATCGATCGTTATCCAAATTCCTTTGATGTGCTCTTTATACGTGTAGGGATCGAGTTCGATTTCGACGACGGCGCATCCGAACGAAGCCGTATAAAAGGGTATGCCCGAAAAATTTTCTTTGTTCCACAGCTTTTTGATTGCGGGCGGAAGACCTTTTTTTGCGGTGATCGGGAGAGACGCCTTTGCCGCTTTCTTTTTTTCGAGTTCGGTGCAGCACTGATGCAAAAGCTGCGTCGTGATGCTCAAACTGCCGTAGATGCTGCTCGGCGTCGGCAAATCGCTTCCGCCCTGTTCTTCAGGCGATATCGATACGGCGGAGGACGGTACTTTGAGCAGGGTTGATACGAGCTTTATCCAAATATCCGAAATCGCCGCGGACGGGACGGGAGAGTGAATCGTCACCGTTCCGTCTTCTTCGAGCGTCACCGATACCTTTTGCTTTTCCGTAACGAGATCGTTGTTCAGATAGCCCGAACCGCCGAAGGCGCAAGCCATGCCGATACCGCGTATGGGGAGGGCAAAAAACGTATCGGGCGAATCGGACTTTTCGGCCGCATCGATTTTAAATGCGGCGTATTTGCGATTGTAATCGCTCATTTTGACGGCATGCGCGATTACCCCGTCCGCTTTTCCCGTGCGGAACGTAAAGGGCATCGAGTTCTCTTTGGAAGACGAGCGCATATTTTTTATGCGGAGTTCGGGCGGCAGCATGTTGAGGCGTTCGGCTATTTGCTGTACGTGATTTTCGATTGCGAAAAAAGCCTGCGCGTCGATAATGTCGGCGAACACGGATGTCGGAGAAGACGGAGAGGTTCGGGCTTTCACGCTTATTGAAATATTCGGGATATCGTATGCGCCGCACGAAGCGATTGCGAGGCGGTCGACGATTTCCTGAGCGAAGGGATTGCAGTATCCGACGTCGGCTTCGATCGAAATCTTCGTTGCCGATATGTCGCCCTCTTTTGAAACGGCGCTTTCGCACGTGACGGAAGCGGCGACTCCGGGCTTCATAAAAGTTTTGTGTTCTTCGCGGGAGAGTGAAAGTTTTACCGGCTTTCCCGTCAAATATGAGGCCAGAGAAGCTTGGATGACGAGCGTCGCGTTCCGCCACATACCGTTCGCATCGTGCCCCGACGTGTTCGTTCCCTTTATGACGATACGGTCTTCTGCGATTTTGAGCGATGCGGAAAGAGCGCTTTTAAGATAGAGCGGCCACTGCGTCGGTGCAAAAACCGTGAGTGTGCCGTTTTCCATAAAACAAAACGCGCCGTTCGTTTCGGGCCACGACGGCTGTACGGTATTTTGCACCCATGTACCCGACACGATATAATCGGCATTTTTGAACAGTGCTTTCGCTTTGTCTTCCGAGAGAAAACAGCCCGTTTTCACCGTGCGTTCGGCAACGATTTCGCTTATCTGTACCGTACGTTCTTCGACAAGGGCTTCGCTCTCTCCTTCGCTCGTCTTCGCCGTACGCTCCGTGACGGCTTCTTCCGTTTTTTCGCTCGCATCGGAGCCGGTCTGTGTGAGCGCAACGGACGTATCCGCCGGATCGTCGATGTGCATCGCTCGGGCGATTTTTAAAAGCTTTTTCGATTCGCTCTTTTCTTTCGGCAGCGTCACCGCAGGCAGCGCATAACCCTTTGCGACCGAGCGCAGCGCCGATTCGACCGTCGCGCTGTCGAACTCTATTTCGATTTTGCTCGTGAGCTCGTACACCGTCTCTTCGTCCGGCCCGACGATGATACCGACGGGCTCTCCGAAATACGAAACGCGCTCGGTACAGAATACCGGAGTGTCGGATGCGAGCGTGCGCATCGCGTTTTTTCCGGGAATGTCGCGCGCGGTAAAAAACGCGTAGCCTTCGGGAAGATCGGGAACGGATATGCCGACGATCGTACCCGACGACACGGGACCTCTCACGAGCGCGCCGTAGAGCATGTCGGGTTTCGTGCAATCGGTGTAGTATTCGTGGACGACGAGCGGCTCTTTTTTTCCTTTTTTGTCGCTTTTCTTTTTCGCTTTGTCAGGCATGGTGTGCCGCTCCTATGGATAAAACCGCTTCGATGACGCTGTCCGTCATATCGCTTGTCATGCCGGGCCACAGCGGAATCGAAATCGTCGATGCGAAACGCTTTTGCGCATTCGGAAAATGTTCTGCACGGAATTCGGGATATAATTTTTTCCAGTACGTAAAATGAAAGAGGGGTATAAAGTGCACCGAAATGCCGATGCCGCGCGACTGCAGTTCTTTTGCAAAGTCGTCGCGGGAAATCGTGAGCGCATCCGGTTTTATGCGCATGAGATAGAGATGCCATGCGTTTCCCTCTCCGTCGGGCGGGACTTCGATAAAGTCGAGTTTTGAAAACGCATCGTCGTATTTTTTTGCAACAGCTTTCCGCGCTTCCAAAAACGCGCGGGCTTTTTTCAACTGTTCGATGCCGATCGCGGCGAGGATATCGGGTAAATTGAATTTCCAGCCGCATTCGGCGATATCGTATTCCCACGAAGCGCGGGGGGACGTATAGCGATCCCATGCGGCTCTGTCCATGCCGTGCATACGCATGAGCGCGATGCGCTTTGCAAGCTCTTCATCGCGCACGCATACCATACCGCCTTCGCCCGTCGTTATGGTCTTTGTCGCATAAAACGAAAATACACCCGCATCCCCGATCGTACCCGCGTAACCGAGCTTTGTCGGAGAAGGGAAGGAGTGCGCCGCATCTTCTATGACGCGGACATCGTACGCTTTTGCAAGGGCGCATATTTTTTCCATACGGCACACGTTTCCGGCGATGTGTACCGGCACGATCGCTTTTACTCGCTTTCCCTTTTCACTTTTCAATACGGCTTCGATGTTTTGCACGTCGATATTGTAGGAATCTTTTTCGATGTCGGCAAAAAACACGTCCGCTCCCAAATGCCGCGCGCATGCGGCGGTCGATACGAAAGTATAGGGCGTCGTGATCACGGCGCTTCCCTTTGTAACGCCGCATGCATCCATCGCGAGGATCATACCGCTCGTATTGCTGTTTACGGCAAAGCTTTGGACGTTCCGCACATCGAGTGAAAGCGCTTCTCTTGCGTCCCGTACATCGCTTCCTACAGCGTTCATCATGTCGGAAAAATCGCTTTCAAAACGCAGCGCGTATTTTCCCGTCGTAAGCCAGCCGTTTTTAAGCACTTCGAGCACCGCCCGCTCTTCTTCGATGCCTATAGCGGGGCGGGAAAAAGGAACGTGTATGTCAGCCACGGTTTGCCTCCGCGTAAAAGGCTTTGAGAGAGGGGACGTCGTCCGAAAGCACCGCAAGCAGATAATTTTTATTGCGATATTTTTCTTCTTCACCCGAAGTGCGGAAGCACACGGGATGGAGTTTTTCAAGGAGAGAGCGCAAGTGCGCTTCGGCATACGGCGTGTTTTTCAAACGCATGATTTTTTTGTACGAAGTTTTTTGCGCTTCTTCTTCGGGAAGCCGTAAGGGTTCGATGGCCCGCTCTCCTTTTCTCGCTCCGGTAAATACGATGTCGATGTCTTTGTACGGTTCGAAACCGCTGAAACGGATGATCTGTTCGGCGAGCTCCGTTATCTTTACGGGCTGCCCCATATCGAGGAGGTAGGACGAACCGTTTTCGCCGACGCCGCCCGTACGCAAGACGAGGGAGCACGCTTCGGGTATCGTCATAAAATAGCGTTCCATAGCTTTGTCGGTGACGGTAACGGGGCCTCCGTTTTTAATCTGTTCCATAAAGAGCGGTAAAATGGAACCGCGCGAACCGAGTACATTGCCGAAGCGGACGAACATAAACGATGTTCCGTCCCGCGCTTTATCGGCATAGGAGAGTACGAGTTTTTCGCACAGCATTTTCGATACGCCGTAGACGGAAACGGGACTGACGGCTTTGTCGGTCGAAATGAGTACGAAGCGGCGGACGCCGTGAGCGATGCACGCATCGAGAAGATTTTTCGTGCCGAATACGTTGTTTTCGATTGCGGCGACGGGATTTTCTTCCATGAGCGGAACGTGTTTATAAGCCGCACAGTGAAAGACGACGTCGCATTTCGTATGCGAAACGATGTAGTCGACATAGTCTTTGTCTTTCATGTCGCCGATGATAGGCACGACCGTCGCTTTTTCGCCGACGCCTTCTTTTTGCAAAAGATGCAGTTCGCGGTCTATTTGATAGATGGAATTTTCGCCGTGTCCGAAGAGGTATAAACGCTCGGCTCCTCCCGACAAAAGCTGACGCGAAAGCTCCGAGCCGATGGAACCTCCGGCTCCCGTGATGCACACGCGCTTTCCGCGCAAGTATGAAAGGCTTTCTTTCAGCGAAATCGTTACGGGCGTACGTCCGAGTATGTCCAGCGGATCGATGTCGCGCGCCTGTACCAAATGCGCCGTACCGTTTACGATCTGGCTCACGCTCGGAAGAATTTTGATATGCTTAAAGCCGCCCGATTTGAGCGTTTCGTAAATCTCTTTTATCCGTTCGACGCTTGCGCTCGGAATCGCGATGATCGCTTCGTCGCTGTCGGTACATCGCAGAATTTTTGCGATGTCGGCGACCGGACCGAATATCGGAATGCCGTCGAACTCCTGCCCGATGAGCGATTTGTCGTCGTCGAGAAAGGCTGCGACTTTGCCGAATATTTTTTTGCGCTTGATGTCCGAAGCGATGGAAATGCCTGCAAATCCCGCGCCGATTATGTACAAATGCTTGTCGGATCTGTTCACAGTTTTTTATTATAGCACAGCCGTCCGCGTTTTACAATTCGATAACGCAGCCTGCACAGGCGCAGGCAGGGTACGCGGACGAGTGCATGAACGGAGCGGGCGGAAAACGACGATTTTACATTCGGAAGAGGGGGTAGCGCAAAAGACCGGAGCGCTCTGCGCGAGGACTTTGGAGCGAGGGGGAGACTTCCCCCCTTGTAAAAAAATCTAAACACGCCTTTCTTTTATTCCGATTATAGTAGTGTGAATATGTATAGGTAAGGGAGGAATCCGTGAAAAAAATATCGCTTGCACTGTGTGTTGTGTTTTTCGGCACAGTCTGCTCTTGGGCGACGGAGCTTTCGTTTCAAGTCGTTCAGCACAACGATGCGCTCGATACGGTGAGTGAAGAGACGCTCGTCATCGAAGATCAGATTCTCGATTATTTTTTCAATTTCGGCGATATCGTTACGAACGAACCGGCTCTTGCGGCTGTCGTCGAAGATGCCGAGGGCTTGCGGAAGACGGCGTACGCGATTGCAGCATCGGGCGGCGCCGAATATTTTATACAGCTCAGGCTTTTTTACAGCGGAAAAAGATCGAAGAATTCTGCAAACATATCGCTTAAAAATCTTGTGTACGTGCAGTGGACGATCACGGAGGCGGCAAGCGGTAAAAAGATTGCCGAGGTAAAATCGAAAGTCCGGAAACCCGCGTCGGGCAGAACCGATGTCGAAGGCGTAAAAGAATACGCCGCTTCCGTTGCCGATGCGATAAGAAAAGAGCTGTATAAAGAAATCGATAAAAAATCCAAACGCTGACAAGAGACGGGGATATGCCATGTCGAAAAAAATCAATTTATTTTTCCTGCTGATAAGCTGTCTGCTCTTTACTTCGTTCAGTCCTTCGCTTGACGGCAGGGCTGTCGTCGCCGATCCCGGTGTGCTGCCCGAGGGGTATTTTGCAAAAACCGTCGGTTATCTTCCGGGCGACAGCATTATCGTGTCGAACTTCGCCGCGGGAAAAACGCTCGATATTCTTGTCGTCGGCTCTCTCGACCAATCCGAAGGTGTTGCGATCCTTTTGTCACCTGAAGCGGCCGCGGAACTCGGTATCGTAAAAGATTCGAACGTCATCGTAAAGATCACAAAGCGGAGCGGCGAGCTCGACGAAGCGGTATCGGGAACTGCCGTTATCGCACAAGGGGAGACGCTTCTTTCCGCGGAAGAAAATACGGAAAGCGCTGCGGCAGACAGCGGGGTTAAAGGAACGGACTCGGCTGAAAGTGAAGATAAAAGCGGAGAAGAAACGCCGCCTGTTTCGGGTGATGAGACTTTGATTTCCGAAAGCGCAGATGATGCCGCACCGGCTGAAGCCGACGTTCAAAACGACGAAAGCGAAGTCGATAAGGCGGGAAGCGATGATGCGGAAGCGATTTCCGATGAGCGCGTAACGGACGAACCGGTCGTAACGGAAGCGGAAGGTGAAGAAGGAGAGCGCATTGCTGAGAAAACGGACGCACAAGAGGAAGCTTCCGATGAAGGCGAAGCCGTGCCCGAAACGATAGGTGCGACCGAAGAAGAAGCTTTGCCCGATGAAAAAGTCATCGCAGAGGACGTGCCCGAAGATGTGCGGGAAAAGTCGGAAGCGGCAGCGGAAGATATACCGGCGGAATCGGAGGCGATTTCCGATGAGCGCGTGACGGACGAACCGGTCGTAACGGAAGCCGAATCGGATGAAATGCCCGCTGAGGCGGAAGAAAGGGTGTCTTCCGAAAGCGTACCGTCTGCCGAAAGCGTACCGTCTGCCGAAAGTGTGCCGTCCGCCGAAAGTGTGCCGTCCGCCGAAAGTGTGCCGTCCGCCGAAGCAGCCGATGAAAAGATCGCCGATGTTCCGCCTGAAGAAGAGCGGGATATCGCAGGCGATACGCTGCCTGAAAGCGATAAAGCGCCGGAGGATGAAAAAGGGGGGGCGGAAGAGCTCATCGCAGAACCCGTCGAAAGTGCGCCTCCGGCGGACGATAATTCCTATAAAGCGATCGTGCTTACGGATGCGGACGATTCGGAGAGTAAAACGGAGAGTGCGGCTGAAGCTTCCGCAGAAACCCGCACGACCGAAAGCCTACAAGCCGAATCCGTCAGCGAAAGCGATGTGAGCACCGCACAAAGCACCGTTTCCCCATCGCGCGACTTGGGAAGTGCCGCATCGATAGCGCGCGAATACGGCGTACGTACGGCGGAAAATCTTTCGTCGCTCGACAAAGGAACCTATTACGTGCAGATAGCGGCTTTTTCGGCTCCGTCCAATATCCGCGAAACGCTCGGCAAGTACGGCCGCGATTATCCCGTAACGCTCGTACCTCTCGCATCGGGGGGCGCGACGCAGGTTATGATCGGACCGCTTTCCGTCGACGAATACGCGGTCGTTTTGGAGCGGTTTAAGTTGTACGGTTACAAAGATGCGTTTGTTCGGAAAATCCGCTGATTTCGTGCGGACTGTACATTGATTAATAATTATTAAAAAGCCGCCTCGTCCGAGGCGGTCTTTTTTTATCGATGGCGATTATTTTACTTCGTATATCCAGCCTTTCGGCGCGGGGATGTGTCCCATCTGTATGCCCGTGAGCGTGTCGTACAGTTTTTGGAGCACGGGGCCCATGCCGTTTTCGCAGGCGGAAAAGCGTATGTCCCTGCCGTGATCGTATATGCCGCACACGGGGGAGATGACCGCCGCCGTTCCGCACAAACCGCATTCGGCGAACGATGCAAGCTCCCGCTTATCGATTTTGCGCTCTTCGACGGGGACGTGCAGAATATTTTCCGCGATGTACACGAGCGAGCGGCGAGTGATCGACGGAAGGATCGTGTCGGATTTCGGAGTAACGATTTTGCCGTCGTGCGTAATGAACAGAACATTGGCGCCGCCCGTCTCTTCGATAAACGTGTGTGTCGCGGGATCGAGGTAGATGTTTTCGGCAAATCCGTTTTTATGCGCGTCGACGATGTTGTGCAAACTCATCGCGTAATTGATACCCGCTTTGATATCGCCCGTTCCGCGGGGAGCTGCGCGGTCGGAATCGGAAATGCGTACGGCGATCGATTTGACGCCGCCTTTAAAATACGGGCCGACGGGAGTGACGAAGATGCGGAATTGGTATTCGTCGGCGGGCTTTACGCCGATGACGGGATTCGCACCGAACATATAGGGACGGATGTACAGCGTCGCACCGCTTCCGTAGGGCGGCACGTAGGATTTATTCGCTTTGACGACGGCGAGAACGGCTTCGACGAAGCGTTCTTTCGGAAATACGGGCATTTCGAGCCGCTCGCACGAACGCTCCATACGCTCACCGTTTAAATTCGGTCGGAACGTAACGATGCGGCCGTCTTCGGTCGTGTATGCTTTGAGACCTTCGAAACAGGTCTGTGCATACTGAAGGACACCCGCGCATTCGGAAAGGGAAACCGTATCGTCGGAAACGAGTTTGCCGGCGTTCCATTTGCCGTTTTTGAATTCGGCGACGAAGCGCTTGTCCGTTTTCATGTAGCCGAAGGGGAGATTTGCCCAGTCGATTTTTTTGATCGATTTTTTCGCCGCGGTTTTTGCCGCCGGCTTTTTAACGCTCTTTTTTACCGCTGCGGATTTTTTTGCCGTTTTCTTTTCGAACGTTTTTTTCAAAGCGGTCTTTGCCTGCGCTTTTGCCGTTTTGTTTGCCGCACGCTTTACCGTTTTTGCCGCCGTCGCCTTTTTCATACCGGCCTTTGCCGGTTTTTTTACCGCTTTTATCGTTGCCATATCCACGCTCCAAAATGCACCGCAGCTTTGCCGCTGCGGACGTGTTAATAAAAATTAATATATTCTAACGCGCACGGATATTTTTTTCAATACGTATATCTGCAGTACATTATCTGTCCGTATCTTTTTTGCGCGACATTTTTTTTGAAATGTGATAGAGTATGCCGTCATGATACGTTTTACGTGGGAAGAGATCGAAAGCATTGTCGCAGGAAAAACTGCGCTTCCCGACGTGTTTGCGCGCGGTACGGCGCTCACGGTCGGAAACTTCGACGGCCCTCATATCGGGCACGATTCGCTGTTCGCCCTCGTCAGGGCGGAAGCGAAAAAAGACGATCTTACCCCCGGCGTCGTCGCGTTTAAGCAATCGCTCGGTGCTTTCAAATCCGAGGGATTTTACGAAGGCGATCTTTCGACGCTCGCACAGCGGCTTTCGGTCATCGAAGCGAGGGGCATGGCGTTCGCGATAGTCATTGACTTTTCCGATAAATTCGGTAAAATGGATGGACACAGTTTTTTATCGATGCTTGTGCGCGGCTGCGGCATGAAATTCATTGCGGAAGGCTGGGATTTTCGCTGCGGTTACCGCGGTGCGTACGGCATGAAGGAAATCCGCGCGTTTTCACGTAAAAGCGGCATCGTTTCGGAGTTTCCGGAGCCGACGCTGTATGAGGGAGAGCGTGTAAGCTCTTCGCTTATCCGCATGCGCGTTTTCAAAGGCGACATCCGTTCGGCCGAAGCCATGCTCGGCAGAAAATACGCGCTCGACTGTTCCACTTCCGTTTGGAAAAGGGACGGAGGCGCGCTTACGGCGGAACGCAGCGCTTTTGTGCAAGTGCTGCCCGAACACGGTACTTACGGCGTTCGCGTCATAACCGACGGATGCGTTTCGGAAGCCCGCTTTACGGCAAAATCTCATATCCTTTGCCTTGAGAATTTGCAAAAAGACGTGCGGCATATAAAGGCTGTAGAATTTATAAGAACGATAAAAGAATAGGAGTATACGAATGGCACTCTCGAAAGAAGCGGCATCCGCCGTTATCGCAAAATACGGTGCGAACGAACACGACACCGGCAACACAAAAGTGCAGGTCGCCCTGCTCACCGAACGCATCCAGCAGCTCACGGAGCACGAACGCGCTTTTCCGAAAGATAAAAGCGCAAAGCGCGCGCTGCTGAAAATCGTCGGCGCGAGGAGAAAGCTCTTGAAATATTTCGAGCGGACGAATCTCGAAGCGTACCGCTCTCTTATCAAAGAGCTCGGTATCCGTAAATAACGCAAGCAAAAAAGCCTGCATGACCGCTTGCTCCGGCGGCGCAGGCTTTTTTTATAGCATCGATCGGTTATTGATTTCAATTTCGGTCATTTTATGCGTCGATTGAATTTTGAAAATAAGCCGAATTGTGCGGATGCGGAATTCCGACCGTATGCCGTCCATTATGAATTTTATTAATTATTAATTTCGGAAAAGAACGACAAAGAATTGAGAACGGTAAAACGAAACGTTGAAATAGCGCGTCTCGTTTTACTTCGAGTTTTCTTTTGAAAACTCGTGATATACGTGTGCGCCGCTCGAAACTTCGCGCTTACGCGCTTGTTGCGAGTCCCGCGCACGAATGCGACATCTTCGGAAGTTGACACTTCCTGCAATGCCGCATTTTTAGGAAGGACAAGATGGTACAAAGAGTAACTGTGAGAGTCGGAGACGCCGACTTGATTTTGGAAACGGGAAGAATCGGCAAACAGGCAAACGGCTGCGTATTCGCTCAGTGGGGCGGAGCGGCGGTCATTGCGACGGTGTGCGCATCGCACGATGCGGTTGAGGGTATGGATTACGTTCCGGTCACCGTCGATTACAACGAGAAATTTTACGCTGCGGGAAAGATACCCGGCGGCTTTGTAAAGCGGGAAGGGCGGCCGAAAGATAAAGAGATTCTCGTCTCGCGCCTTATCGACCGGCCGATGCGGCCGCTGTTCGAAATGGCGTTCGGACGCGAAATTCAAATCGTGCCGACCTGCGTTTCCGCCGACGGCGTTCATACGCAGGATATCATTGCGGTTATCGCGGCGAGCGCCGCGGTGACGATTTCGGACATTCCGTTTCACGGACCCGTTGCCGCCTGCCGCGTCGCATATTTGAACGGCGAATACGTCGTCAACCCGACGTTTGCGCAAATCGAAAAGGCCGATTTGGAAATCGTCGTCGCGGGTACAGCCGAAGGCTTTACGATGGTCGAAGGCGGCGCGAACGAAGCGTCGGAAGACGTGATGCTCGGCGCGCTCGAAAAAGCGCAGGGCTTTATCACGGAGATGTGCCGCCTGCAGGAAGAGCTGCAAAAATTGTGCGGTAAAGAAAAGCTCCCGCTCGCGCCTCTTTCGGTGACGCTTGAAAATGCGGAAGCGATCGAAGCCGAAGCGACGCCGCTCATGAAAGAAGCGTGTTTCCGCGACGGCAAAATGGAGCGGAGCGCCGCAGTCAAAGCGGTCAAAAATAAAATCGCCGAAAAATACGCCGAACAGCTTTCGGACGAAGTGCAGAAAAAGCTCTTCGGCGCGCTCATGGACGATATTCAATATAAGCTGCTGCGTAAAGCGATTCTCGACGAAGGCGTGCGCATAGACGGACGCAAGTGCGACGAAATCCGTCCGATCACGTGCGAAATCAACGTGCTGCCGCGTCCGCACGGTTCGGCACTCTTTACGCGCGGCGAAACGCAGTCGCTCGCGGTAACGACGCTCGGTACGACGCTCGACGAACAGGCGTACGACGATATCGACGGAAACAGAAGCGAACACTTTATCCTGCACTACAATTTCCCGCCGTATTCGGTCGGAGAAGTCGGCAGGCTTATGACCGGCCGCCGCGAAATCGGACACGGAAACCTCGCCCGCCGCTCGCTCGCGCCGATGGTGCCGGGCAGAGACGAATTCCCGTATACGATCCGCGTCGTTTCGGAAATCATGGAATCGAACGGCTCGTCATCACAAGCGTCTACTTGCGGCGGTTGTCTTTCTCTGCTTGCCGCCGGTGTGCCGATGAAAAAGATGGTCGCGGGCGTCGCGATGGGGCTCATCACCGATGGACCGAAATACGAAAAGTATAAAATCCTTTCCGATATCCTCGGCGAAGAAGATCACTTGGGCGATATGGATTTTAAAGTCGCGGGAACAAAAGACGGCATCACCGGTTTCCAGATGGACATAAAGATTGCGGGCGTTTCGACCGAAATCATGCGCGAAGCTCTCGCACAGGCAAAAGCCGGCCGCTTGCATATTTTGTCGATTATGGAAAAAACGATCGATAAGCCGCAGCCGATCAGCCGCTATGCGCCGAAGATTATTTCCATGAAAATCCCCGTCGATAAAATCGGTGCGCTCATCGGACCGGGCGGAAAAAATATCAAAGCGCTCTGTGCCGACTACGACGTTACGATCAATACCGACGACGACGGAACGGTTACGATTTACGGAAAGACGGGTACTGCCGCCGAAGAAGCGAAAAAAGCCGTCAAAGGCATCACCGAAGATCCGGAACCGGGAACGATCTACAACGGAACCGTCAAGCGCATTATGGACTTCGGCGCCTTCGTCGAAATTCTTCCGGGAAAAGAAGGGCTTTGCCATATTTCAAAGCTTTCGCATTCCCGCGTCGAAAAAGTTACCGATGTGCTGAAAGAAGGCCAGCAGATTCCCGTAAAGCTGCTCGAAGTCGATAAGATGGGACGGCTGAACCTTTCGTACATAGACGCGCTCGACGAACAGGCGAAATAACGAACGAGGAAAGAGTCGTGATAAAACCGGTCGCCGTTGCGTGTACCGCGCTTCCGGGCGCTCTTCTTCCCGAATACAAAACGGAAGGAGCTGCGGGCGCGGATATATCCGCGTTTCTCCCGTCTCCCGTAACGATAGAGCGCGGCGCCTTTGCGCTCATCCCGACGGGCTTATGCTTTGCAATTCCCGAAGGCTTTGAAGCGCAAGTGAGGCCGCGTTCGGGGCTTGCGGCGAAGTCCGGCGTTACGGTTTTAAATGCGCCCGGTACGATCGACAGCGACTACCGCGGCGAAGTGAAAGTCATCCTCGTCAATTTCGGAGAAAAACCCTTTGTCGTGCAAAACGGCGACCGCATCGCGCAAATCGTTATTGCATCCGTTACGCAGGCGAATTTCGTCAAAGCGGATTTTCTCGATAAAACCGTACGCGGGGAGGGCGGCTTCGGTTCTACCGGAGTGAACGTATGAAGCGCGGGGGCGCCGATTCGGGCGGCTCGTATTGCGCCGCACTTCGCAGGTATTTTTCCGCGTTTCGAAGGTATCTTTCCGTCTTGAAAAATCGTTTTACCGATTGTGCGCAATCCGTTCGGACAAAGCTTTTCGGCGCTTCTCTCCGCCCTCACGTTCTTACGCGCTATCTCGTGCGCGAGCTTTTGCTGTATTTTTCCGTCGCATTTTTATTTTTCTTTACGATTTTTTTCGTCAATCAGATTTTACTCATCGCGGAAAATATTTTAAGGCAGGGCGCTCCCGTGTGGGACGTCGTAAAGCTTATGACCTACAGTCTTCCGTTTATCGTCGCGCAGTCTTCCCCCTTTGCCACTCTCGTCGGCTTTCTCATGTGTTTGGGACGATTTATGAGCGACAACGAAATTATTATTTTCAGAGCGTCGGGCTTCAGCTACGCTCACATTTTGACTCCGGTGCTCGTCATGGGGCTCGCTATTTCGATCGCGTCCTTTTTCGTAAACGATTATCTTTTGCCGCTCGGCACGATCCGCTACAACCGTCTGCGCCGTATGATTTTGTCGTCGAACCCCGCCGTCGCCCTCGCCTCTCATTCGGTAAAGCGGCTCAACACGGCGACGCTCGTTACCGGAGATGTTTCCGACACGAAAGTTTCCGACCTCGTCATCATCGATACGGGAAGCGACGGAAAAATGCGAATCATCTCTGCCGGAGAGTCGGAACTGAAATCGGTGCGCAAAGAGGGTGTGCTCATGCAGCTTACGATGACCGATGCCCTCGCGCTTTTTTTTAACACGGGTTCGTTTTCCGATTACGACCGGCTTGCATCGGATACGGTGACGTTCAATCTTTTTGAAAGCGCTTTTTTCAGCGACGGCGGAAACACGAGTCCGCGCGAAATGACGTCTTACGATTTGGGAAGGGCGCTGCGCGATATGAAAAAAAACGCCGATACCGATAAACGCACGCTCAACAACTATACGCTCGAATACAATAAAAAATTTTCGCTGCCGTTCGGCTCTTTCTTTTTCGCGCTCCTCGCGCTGCCGCTTGCGTTTTTGTTCGGCAGACAAAACGGACAGACGATAGGCATGATCGTCGGAATCATCATCAGCTTTTTGTATTGGACGATGATGATACTCGGACAGTATGCGTCGAGCAGAAACGGCTTTAACGGATTTTGGAGCATGTGGATTCCGAATATCGTGACGGGCGCGGCGGGGGCGGCGTTTTATATCGCGCTGAAAAAGCGATGATGCTCGTAAAATATTTATTTAAACGGTTTTTACCCGTCTTTTTAGGCGCCGTATTTTTTTCGGCGATCGTTTTAAATCTCGTCGATCTTTTGATGAACTTGTGGCGCTATATTCAAAATCAAGTGCCGGCTTCCGTCGTGTTTAAAATTATGGCGCTCTACACGCCGAAAACGATTTGGTACGCCGTCCCCATGGGTATCCTCTTCGCTTCATCGTATACGCTGAGCGCCCTCTATGCGAATAACGAGCTTACGGCAATTTTTGCGTCGGGCGTCTCGCTTTTTCGTTTTACAGCTCCGCTTTTGCTTTTGTCGCTCGTTTTGAGTTTCGCCCTGTTTTTTCTCGACGACGCGCTCGCCGTCACTACCTATGCGCAAAAGCAAAAGCTGCAAAGCACCGTTTTAAATCAGGAAAAAACGCTCGATAACGATGTGATAGTCATCCTCGCCGAAGGGGGCAATCTCATCTATAAGGCCGCCGTCTACGACGATGCGCAAAAGCGGCTTTACGATCTGTATTGTATTTTTCGAGGCGACGATAAAAAACTTGAAGCCGTCATTCACGCCGATTCCGCGCTGTGGGATACGGATCGCTGGAGACTGCAAAACGCGGTGCAGTTTTCGCTTGCAGGCGGGACGGTTACGCGCAGTGTTCCCGACGACGCTTTTACTTCCCGCCTCACAGAGCCTTTTGAAACGTTTCGGAACAACGTCGTTTCGGTCGAAGAGGTTACGGTGCGCGAAGCGAAAGAATATATCGAACACTTGATGCGGACGGGGCTGCCGTTCGGAGAAGCGCTTTCGCTGTACTACAAAAAGTTCGCGTTTCCGTTTATCGTGTTTATCGTCGTCTTCCTTTCAATCGGCCTTTCCGGGCGATCGAGAAAAAACGTCATGCTCATAAGTCTCGCGCTTTCGATAGGAGCTGCGGTTTTGTTTTACGTGACGCAGATGATTACGATGCTCCTTGCAAAGTTCGGCTATATAACCGCCTTTTCCGGAGCGTGGTTTCCGGTTATCCTGTTTATCATAGCGAGCGCTCTCCTTTTGCGCTTTACGAGGACATAAAAGTGAATATTTTTGAAGTGCACCATACGAGTTCCGACGGCTCGGCGCGGACGGGGCTGTTGACGCTGCCGCACGGCACTGTCCGAACTCCCGTCTTTATGCCGGTCGGAACGAATGCGACGGTCAAAGCCGTGTCGAAAGAATCGCTCGAAGAGATCGGCTTTGAAATCATCCTCGCCAATACCTACCACCTCTTTTTGCGCCCCGGTCCCGATTTGATAAAAGAAGCTGGCGGGCTGCACGGCTTTTCGAAGTGGCAAAAAAATTTTCTCACCGATTCGGGCGGTTTCCAAGTGTTTTCGCTCGCAAAGCTTCGGAAGATCGGCGCTGAAGGCGTTTCGTTCCAAAGTCACATCGACGGTTCGCGGCACTTTTTTACTCCCGAAAACGTCGTTGAAACGCAGGCGAAATTCAACAGCGATATTCAAATGCAGCTCGACGTGTGCACGGGCTGGAATGAAGGCAGAAAAGAAGCCGAGCGCGCTCTGGTGATTACGACGGATTGGGCGAAGCGGGCGCTTTCGGAGTGGAAGCGGGAGACCGAGCGCGGCTATCGCGGTTTTCTCTTTCCGATCGTTCAGGGTAATTTTTTTGAAGATCTCCGCAAAGAAAGCGCTCTCTTCGTTTCGTCTCTCGATACGGCGGGCATCGCGATCGGCGGTCTTTCCGTCGGAGAACCCGCTGAAGAGTTCGTGCGCTTTTTGCAGTATACGGTGCAATACTTACCCGAAGCGAAACCGAAATACGTTATGGGAATCGGTACGCCCGAATACATACTCGAAGCGGTCGCCTCCGGCATCGATATGTTCGACTGCGTGCTTCCGACGCGCAACGCGCGCAACGGTTCGTACTTTACGCACGACGGTATGCTGTCGATAAAACAGGAACGCTTTGCGCACGATTTTTCTCCGATAGATGCCGAGTGCACGTGCAAAGTGTGCCGCACCTATTCCCGCGCCTATCTCCGTCACCTCTTCAAAGAGCAGGAAATACTCAGCGCGATGCTTTCATCGTATCACAATCTCTATTTTCTTCACGCGATGATGGGTGAAATCCGTAACGCAATCGAAGAGAACAGGTTTTTAGAGTATAAGCGCGATTTTCTTGCGCGATTCGGCGCCGGAACCATCCGATAGGTCGAATGGCGAGTTTGGAAAGTATCAGCTAATAGCGCTGTGTTTACGGCGAGAACTTCGTTCGCTGCGCTCACTACCGAGTTTGCTCTGCAAACTCGCCGTGTATGCCGCGGTCGAGCTTTTAGGGTGGGCTTTCATGAGTCTAACGCTCGAAACGGCACGCAGCCGGAACCTCGCCGTAAACATAATTTTATTTATTTTCCAAACTCGCCATTCCGTTGGTGAACGAAACGGATGGAAAAGGGGCTGTCTCAAAAGTCGGTTACTTTTTCGACAGCCCGTCGAGTTTAAAATTAAGTCTTTATATTGCAAGGACTTAATTTTAAACATCGCATATAAAATCAAGGGGCTGTCCAAAAACTGAAGTTTTTGGACAGCCCCTTGAACCAAATAATATGATCGACGGATCGAGGATTGTCTATGAAGATACACTATGCCACAGTTGCTCTGACTTTTTTTGTACTGCAGCCCTTTTGCCGTGTTCCCGCCGGCAAAAGCGCTTCGGTTTTTGCCCAAAGCGCTTCGTCCGCTTCTGCGCAAAACGCGTCGGCGCAAAGCGCGGCACCGGTCGGAACTTCGATCGGAGGGGTTTCTCAAATCAAAAAAGCCGTCACGATACCTCAAGCGAAGCGCCCTGCAGCTCCCGATAAAGAAAAGAGCGAAAAAGCCGCTCTTTCCGATAAAAGCCCAGACACCGTAAAAGAATATCGCGATACGTTCCGCTACGGCGTGTCGCCCGAAATCACGTCGCTTTTGCAAAAGTGCATCGACAACGACGATCCCCGCTTTTCGGACGACGCGTACGATTTATTTCATACGACGCGCTCTTCGCAAGTGCGTGAAAAAATTCTCGAATATTTTACGCATCTGAAAGATCCGTGTTTGGAAGATTATGCCGTCGGCGTTTTGGACGATCCCTACGATACGAAAAACACTACGGTCGAAGCGGTGTTCCGCTACGTTTCCGCGGTAAAGTGCAAAGAAGCGCTTCCGGCAGTTCTCGCCCTTTTGGATACGGACAGCGACGCGTATTTTCAAGCCGCGCTTACGACGATCGGAGAGATCGGCGGGCCGGAAGAAGCGCAGTACCTTGCAGGCTATATCGACCGCGATGATTTGACCGTGCCTCAAAAACAAGCGCTCGCTCGCGTGCTCGGAAAACTGCATGCAACTGAAACGTGGGCGAAGCTCGTTTCGATTGCGCAAAATGAAGACGAAAACGCTTTTGTGCGTATGTACGCGGCGGAAGCGATCGGCGCGATGCAAAAGAGCGAATCGATTCCTATCCTTGCCGAACTCTACGAATCATCCGACCCGAATTTCCGCCAGTACGTCATCAAAGGCTTGTCGTACTATCCCGAAAGCGGAGAGGCAAAAGAAGTCATCATGCAGGGCATCCGCGACGAACACTATAAAGTGAGACTCGAAGCGATAGCCGCGGTAAAAAAACTCAAACTTACCGAAGCGTCTCCGTACCTCGTCTACCGTGCAAAAAACGATAAAGAAAAAGTCGTCAAAACCGCGTGCTACGATGCGCTCGCTTCCCTCGGCACAAAAGACGGAAACGGCTGCCTCATAGAGATCGTCTCCGATCCGAAGTCCGGCGATACTGCAAAGGCGGACGCGGCGAAAGCGCTCGTTTCTCAAGGCTCGGTCGGTGAAAAAGAGATACTCGCCCTCGCCGGAGCAACGCTCAAAGACGATAAGCGAAAGCAGCTCCGCTACGCGCTCGGAAAACTGTTCGCAAAGTACGCGAGAGCGGGCTATGCGGATATCTGCCGCGATTTTTTGCTTTCAAAAGATGCGGCGACGGTGAGCCTCGGTCTCGATATGTATGCGAAAGCGAAATACGCTTCGGCCGCCGCCGTCGTCTCCTCTCTTGCGAACGATAAAAAATCGGGAGCGAACGGAGAACGTGCTCGGAAGATTCTCGGCATGAGCGAACAGTAGGGGCGGCCGGCGTGCGCGTGCTACAGGGGCAAGCGATTGACTTGAACTTGATTGTTGCTGGGGTAATTGGCCTCATCGATGAGGCGATAGTAAGAGCGGCTTTCCGATGTTACGATTCGGTATTGCCGATTATGTGTACAGGTATGCAAGGGCTGTCCAAAAACTTCAGCCTTTGGACAGTTTCCCTTTTTTGATAAGCTCCGTTATTTTTTTGCTGTAGTTTTCGGACAGCTTTTTTACTATGCGATATTATTTTTTGCTGTATTTTTCGGCGTAACGTCTTACTTCGTCAAGTCGTTTGTATCCTACCTGCGGAGGAATAGTGCAATCGGCTCCGATAATGACGCCGACGGTTCCGACATCCGCTATGAGCTGCTTTACGCGATTTTCGATTTCGGTATCGGGGCCGATATCGAGCAGCGTGCCTTTGCTGTTGGGAAAGCCGCCTAAAACGCAAGCGCCGCCGAAATATTTTTTCCCTTCCGAAAGCGACATTTTTTCCGCGTGTATCGACCAGTTGTATACTTTGGCTTTGTAGTCGGTATAGAATGATAAATTGTTTGTCGTACTTCCGTAACCGCATATATGCAAAATATTGTTATCCCATAACGTATTTATTTTATGTAAAACTTGGAGATCCGATTTTTCCACGTAATGCTTGTGGAAGTTTATATCGACTTGCTTTGCCTGTACGCTTTGCACGCTGTAATAGATACCGTCGACGGCGGTATTCCGTTTGATTTTATCGGCGAGAACTTCGAGGTCTTTCGCGATTTCCAAAGAAGCTGCGAGCATCGCATCGGGGTCTTCGATAAACAACTCGGCAAATAATTCGGGGCGCTTTTTGTAGCACTCGGTATATAAGCGGATATAATTGAGCGGGGCGAAGATATTGTAAAAGGCTGCGATTTCTCCGTTGAAATGTTTGAGAATTTCGTTGAGCATATCGACTTGCTTATCGTACCACGGAGAAGACATACCTATCGATTTGATTTTTTTTATGTCGTCGATAGTGTTGATATCGTTTTCCATGATCGACGGATGCCCGAAAAAACCGTCGGACATAACCTTTGCCATATCGGGCTTGAGATCGTCATACATTTTTTTCGTGCCGTCGATCGTCGCTTGAATGATTCCGTCATCCATGAGTCCGCGGAATTGCCGGTATTCGTCGGCGAAGTGCCACCAAAATCCTACGGGGACGCGCTCGACGGCTTTGTTGTCAAACGCATCCAAAATCAGTTTTCGCTTTGCTTTCATCTCTGCGTGTGTGTTCTCTCTCGATTGAGCCTCATTGCAAGTCATTGTTTGTACCTCCGTAGCAGTATAATTATTAATTGTTCGGGAATATTCTTTCCTGCAATCCATCATAACCCGAACGGAGCGTTTTGTAAATTGCGGTACGGATGCCTCAGCTTTCGTACAGCGAGTGGAGGGCGCGGTATACGCGGTTCGCTTTTTCTTTTTGCGCTTCGGTAAAGTCGGCGTTTACGTCGTCGCTTAACAATTCGAGCGATGAAAGGCTTTCGTTGAGCGCTGTGGTAAAGCCGCGCGATACTTTAAACCAATAGGTGCCGTTACCGTCGGTAAAGAGGCACACGAAGCCGTACTCTTTGCTCTTTTGTTTTGCGACCGCCACGCCCAGCACGATGTCGAGCGCATCGGAAAGGCGCGCGGACGCACCTTCGTCGGCGAGGCTTATGTTGAGCTTTTTGTCGAATTTATTTTCCGGCATCGGAGAAAGCGAAATCGATTTTGCAAGCTTTAAAGCAAGTTCGAGCTTTTCGCCGTCGAGGAGCGTATAGCCGTTTTCGAAGAGTATTTTGCAGCGGAGCCCTCCGACCTGTTTTACAAGGCTTTCGTCGGTTTCGCTTTTTGCCGCCTTTATAAAATTTTCGTAGGGCAGGAGCGCGGTTTTTTTGCCTTTGATTTTTTTCAGTTCGAACGTTTTCCCGCCGAACGAAATATACTCTTCGTCTTTTATCGCTTTAATAATTTTTTTCGCTTTTTCGTTTTCGTCTTTCGCCTTTTGTTTCGGGGGAATGATATCTGTTTCACGCGCTTTGCTTTTCCGCGTGCATTTTTTTTCAAGTTTTTCGCGCAGTGAGGGATCGATCGCGTCGAGCAGTGTCCTCGTCAAGGGAGAGACGCTCATGGCAAACATGCGCGATGTGCGCACGATTTCCCCTGCGACGATGTACAGCGGATCGGTTCGGAACATACTGCTTCCCGGATGGATACAGATGTGTTCGGTTGTCAGCGTTTTGTAATTGTCTTTCCCTTCGCGCACGCACACGAACTGCATCATACCCGCGGCTATGCAGCACAGATAATCGCTCATCGCTCCTCCTCCGGTGATCGGGATCTGCATGTCGGCGACGATCTGCGAAAGCTGTATGTCTATGTTTTCGATTTCCGCCATAACGCGTTCGTCAAGAAAACTGTTTTTGCAAAAGCGCGCTTTATTCGAAGCGCCGCGGTACGCGCGGAAGATGTGCAGGTAGGAAACGAAGTCGCCCTGTACGTCGCGGAACGCGTGATGCGCACGACGCGCTTCCATCTCTTCTCCGGGAGGAAGCACGAACGGCGAGTTTGTCGAAAGAAAAGAGGCTGCGACGAGCGCTTCTTCGAGAACGGAGGGATATTTCATGATCGCTTCGACGATGATGCGGCTTATCCTCGGTTCGAGCGGAAATTCGACCATAAGTTTTCCGATCGAAGAGAGCGTATTGTCTTTCGTTATCGCTTTCAGCATAACGAGCGTATCGACCGCGCCTGCGATTCCTTCGCGGGAAGGCGGGGAGAGGAAATTGAAATCGTAAAAATTCGTAATACCGAGTTCGGCCATGCGCAAAACGACTTCGCTCAAATCGGTGCGGTAGATCTCTTCGGTCGTATACATTTCACGCGTTTCGTAATCTTTGCGCGGATAGAGGCGGTAACAGGTTCCGGGGCACGTGCGTCCCGCCCTTCCTTTGCGCTGATTGCACGACGCTTTTGAAACGGGCGTTTCGACGAGGCTCGACGTGTACGTATGCGGATTGTAAAAATTGAGCTTTGCCAGTCCCGAATCGATGACGGTCGTGATGTCGCTTATCGTGACGGACGTTTCGGCGATATTCGTGGAAATTATTATTTTCTTTTTCCCGAACGGGGGAGGGGCGAAAACGCGCTCCTGCTCTTCTTTCGGAAGCCTGCCGTAGAGCGGCAGCGTGTGGATTTTCCGAGCGAAGGGCGAACGGTCGAGGCGGAAAAGGCAGTCTTTAATAATTTTTTCTCCCGGCAAAAAAATCAAGATACCGCCGTCGATTCTGTTGTCGAGGACGCGCCCGACCGTGTTTTCGATTTTCGTCAAAAGCGCGTCGCACGCGGCGTCCGATACGGTGCTTGCGGAGACGGCCGGCGGATCGTAAACGAGGGTGACGGGAAAGGTAACCGTATCGATCGTGACGATGGGGCATCCGTCGAAGTAGGACGAAAAGGCTTCGGCGTTCATCGTCGCCGACGAAACGATGACTTTGAAATCTTTGCGTTCGGCCAAAACGCGTTTTAACAATCCGAGTACGAAGTCGATGTTCAAACTGCGCTCGTGCGCTTCGTCTACCATAACGACCGAATACTTCGACATCCACGGGTCGAGCTTCATCTCCTGCAGCAAAATGCCGTCGGTCATTATTTTAATCCTCGTCGTCGCGTCGGTTTTATCTTCGAAGCGCATTTTGTATCCGACGAGTCCGGGGTAGCTTGTGCCGAGCTGCTTTGCAATGAATTCGCTTACGGAAAGGGCGGCGATCCGTCTCGGCTGCGTCACCGCGACGACACCCGTTTCGGCGTAACCCGCTTCGTAAAGGATGACCGGGATCTGCGTCGTTTTACCGCTGCCGGTCGGGCTCTGCACGACGATCACTTGGTTGTGTGCGAGCGTGTCCAAAATGCGCCGCTTTTGTTCGTATACCGGAAGCGATTTATAGTCTATAGCCATGTTTTTCGTACCCGTGTGTTTTCCATGACGGTTTTCCGCGCGGCGATATAGCGCATCCAATCGATCCGTTCCGCATCTCGTAAATAATCGATAAAATCGTCGTCGAGATATTTTATGACGAATTGATATGCCGTCGTGATATAGGTCGTTATGTAGTGCGCTTCCGTTTCGTGCAGGATTGCAATGCCGCCTTCTTCTTTTTTATAATAGAGCACTTTGTATAAAAGCCCGTCGCCCGTATATTCGTGCGGTGCATCGGGCGTATCGAAGGCGGGTTTATAGCGCTGAGCGCTTATCGTATTGCCGTTCGCGTAAAGTATGAGCTTCGAAAAACGCCGCTCCGATTTTTTTCCGATAAACTCGCGTTCCTGTACGACGTGCGGGTGATTCGCCCAAATGATGTCGGCTCCGCAGTCGAGCAGTTTGTAATAATACGCGCGCTGCGAAGCGGAGACGCTTCGGATGTATTCAGGGACGTTTGCGTGAATCGAAAGGATAAAAATATCGCACGGGTTTTCCGCTCTGATTTGCCGTATGCGGTTTTCCAACGCTTCCCGCGCTGCCGGCGGCACGTAGTCCATATATTCGGTATATTTTTTTTCATTCAGCAATTCCGTTACCGCGCAAAAGATGATCGTCCATCCGTTTTTTTTAATAATTTTATATCCGATCGCTTCTCCGCCCGATTCTTTCAATCCCGAAAAAAAGACTTCACGCTCTTTGCCCTTGTATATCTTCTCCGTTTTTTCCGCCCACTCGCGCGTATGCTTTATGCCCGAGAGTCCCTGATCGTTCGAATGATTGTTTACGAGAGAAAAGACGTTGAAGCCCGCGCTGATCGCAGCTTCCGGATATTCGTGGTGCATATTGAAACGCGGATAGGTTGCATAGGGGATGCTGTCATCGACGGGAGCTTCGATATTCGCAAACGAAAAATCGCACGAGCGGGCGAGAGGTGCGATATCTTTCCAGATGAGTGAATAATCGCTCATCGAATAGTTCGGCTTATGCGCCATGATATCGCCTGCGAACAAAAGCGTAAGGTTGTGCTGCAGCGTCTCGGATGCTTTTTTTTCGCTTTCAAGCGAAGATGTCCCATTTTCTTCGTTTAAAACGGAAACGCTTTGTCCGCTCGGCGTTTGAGGCGCTTCCGTTTCGGCCCCTTGCTTCGGAACAGCTTTACACGAAGCGAGGACGATGATGAAAAAAAGCAGGTGAAAACTGTTCCGACTCTTCATTTATGCGGCGCTTCCCGCCTGTACGAGTGTGATCGCCGCCGTTATGACGATATCGTCGACCGAACAGCCGCGTGAAAGATCGCTTATCGGCTTGGCAAATCCCTGCAGGATCGGGCCGTACGCATCCGCATGGGCGAGGCGCTGCACGAGTTTATAGCCGATATTTCCGGCCGAAAGGTTCGGGAATACGATCGTATTCACTTTGCCTTTGACAGGAGAGCCGGGAGCTTTTTTGTCGGTGACGGACGGGATAAGAGCCGCATCCGCCTGCAGCTCTCCGTCGAGTAAAAGAGAAGGCGCTTTTGCGTGCGCTTTTTGCACCGCTTCCTGCACCGTGAGGACGGAAGGCTGAGCGCCGCCCGAACCCTTTGTCGAAAAGGAAAGGAGTGCGATGCACGGATCGCAGCCCAAAAGCGCTTTGCACGATTTTCCCGCCGCGACTGCGATGTCGGAAAGCTGTTCGGCATCCGGTTCGGGGACGACCGCGCAGTCGGAAAAAATCATCAAGCCCTTATAGCCCCACGCCGAATCGTGCATATCCATGACGAAGCACGAAGATGCCGTTTTGCTTTCCGTGCCGATAACTTTTAATCCTGCGCGGAGGAGGGCTGCCGTCGACGAGCGCGCGCCGCTTACCATAGCGTCGGCATAACCTTTTCTCACCATCATCGCACCGAAGCTCAAATAATCGGAAAGCATATACGCTTTTCCCGCCGCAGCGTCGCTCACTTCGGGAAGATTCGTCTTTTTATTGATTTTTCCCTGCCTGAGTTCAAAATAGGTTTGACCGAAATCGTCGAGCCACGGAGAGGATACAGGGTCGATGATGTCGATGCCTGCGAGCGAAACTTTAAGCGCCTGTGCCGCGCTTTCGATTTTTTCGCGGGAGCCGAGCAGGATCACTTTTTTTGCGATTTTTTTGGCGACAATCTTCGCGGCGGCTTTGATCGTGCGCTCTTCATCGCCTTCGGGAAGCACGAGCGACTTTTGATACGCTTTCGCCTTTTTGATCATTTCCGCGGTAAAATCGATACCGCTCTTTGCCGCATTTTTTTTCGCTGCCGGTTTTACGGCGGCTTTTGCCTGTACCGCTTTTTTTGCGACGGATTTTTTAGCGGAAAGTTTTTTTACCGTTTTTTTTACGGTCGCTTTTTTTTCAGCCGTCTTTTTTGCCGTTTTCGAAGCGGTTTTTTTAACAGCCGATTTTTTTGCCGCTTTACCGGCGCTTGTCTTTTTTACCGCCGTTTTTTTTACGGCGGATTTTTTCACAACAGCCATATTTCATCCTCCATACGCCCTTACAGCAAAGAGCGTCGCTTCGGTTTTGCCACAATTGATCGAATGTACGATGTGTACGCTTTTATAATAAACCCTCGTAGATAAAATAGCAAGGGATAGTCAATTTTGTTAATAAGGGGAGGGGATTGTCGGTGGTAACCTTATCAGAAATGTACGTCCCAAAAAAGAACGTATGATTAAATGAGAAAAGGCGGAACGCGAGGCAGCGGCACTGTCGCCGAGCCGCTCAGACCGATGGCAAGCAAACTTTTTAATAAAAGTTTGCGCAGTCCGATTCCGTTCACGGTCTGCCGCGGCGAACTACAGGGCTGCTGCCGGGAGTGCAGCCGCTTTTTTACTTTACTCAGTATTTCTTAGAAAATATAGTTTCTTATGCGGTTGTCTCTGTATGTCATTCCCCGCCGTATTGACCGAGCAATTTTTTCACGTTAAAGTGTAGTCATGTTCGATGTAAAAGATATGGATCTGTTCGATCTCGAAGAAGAAGCGTTCGATACCGTCATAGAAAGCGATATCGCGTTTACGGGAAGCATCCGCTTTGCAAAACCGTTTATGATACGCGGCAAGGTCAAAGGCAGCATCGATGCGACGAGCGATTTGGTTATAGACAGCGGCGCATCCGTCGAAGCGGATATAAAGGCGCTCCGCGTGCTTGTTAAAGGAAAAGTGAAGGGCAACGTTGCCGCAAAAAAAATGGTATTCGTTACGGCTTCGGGCTCGATTGACGGAGATATTACGGCCGAACAGGTGGTGCTTGAGCCGGGCAGCACCTTTACCGGCAAATGTACAATGGTAAAATAATATGCAGCGATTTTTACGACAGTCGATTATCTGGGCATTGGCGATCGCCTTTGCCTTTCCGCTTTTTTCTCAAACGTCGGGCGAAGCCGAGCAGACTCCTTCGCCTCAAACGGCTCCTTCTTCGCAAACGCCTGCAGCACAAGCCGTACCCGGAGACGCGCTTGTTCCCGCGCCTCAAGCGCAAGGTCAAACGCCCGCTCCGCAATCGCCGCAGATTCCTTCTGTGCAAGCCGCTCCGCCGCAGACTCCTTCCCCTCAGGCGGCACCTCCCGCATCTCCTCAGCGCAGGCAAAGCGCACAGCGGCGGGATGCGCTTGTTCTCTATCAAAACGGAGACTATGCGGCGGCGATTCAAATCTGCGAAACGGAAATCGCGCGCAATCCGTCACGCATCGAATCTTATGTGGTTTTGTGCTGGTCGCTCGTTCGAAACCGGCAATACGCGGAAGCGGAGCAGCGTGCGACGGACGGACTGAAAGTGAGCCCCTACGATCTGCGCCTCATTGAAATACTGGGAGAAGCAAAATATTATCTCGGAAAAAATAACGGCGCGCTCGAACAGTTTCAGCGCTATGTTGCAAACGCTCCCGAAAGCGGTTCACGCGTCGGAGCGGCGTATTATTTTATGGGTGAAATCTATATCCGCCAAGCGCGCTATCAGCACGCGGATATCTCTTTTTCGGCTGCGGTAAAAAAGGAGCCGCTGCTCGACCGCTGGTGGACACGGCTGGGCTACGCGCGCGAAATGGCGGGCAATTATTACGAAGCGGCCGAAGCTTACGACGAAGCGCTCCTGCTCAATGCCGCTTCTTCCGACGCGCAAAGCGGCAAAGCCCGCGTCGCTTCCCGTCTGCAATAAGGTGCACGTTGCCGCAAATCATCTTTGAAACTTTGGGCTGCCGCCTCAATCAAATCGAAAGCGAGTCGGCGGCGCGTTTTTTTGTCGATACGGGATTTTCCGTTTCCATGATACCGCCGACGGCTGCAAGTGAAGTTCTTCGAGATGTGCTTGTGTGCGTCGTAAATACGTGTGCGGTAACGCAAAAGGCGGAGCAAAAAGCGCGGCGCGAAATCCGATTGCTTTTGCAAAAGTGTCCGTCATCTTCCGTCATCGTCACGGGCTGCTATGCCCAGCTCGCCGCGGATAAAATCGCCGAACTTGCTCCCCGAGTCGCAGTCCTTCCGGGGCTCTGCAAAGACAGGCTCGCAGACGTTCCGTCTCTCCTTTCGGATTTTATCGAAACGCACGAAATATTTTCCGCGGAAGATTTTTCGACTCTCCTTGCATCGACGCTTTTTGCCGATACGAAATCGCATTCGGGAAAAGCCGAAGCGTCTTTCCGTTTGGCGACCGATACCTTTCTTGCGCATTCGCGTTCATCCCTTAAAATACAGGACGGCTGCTCGAGCGCCTGCTCGTACTGTGCGATCCGAATCGCTCGGGGAAAATCGGTTTCGCTTCCGGTGCGCGACGTGCTTTCCCGGATCGCTTCTCTCAAAGCGGAGGGACAAAACGAAATCGTTTTTACGGCGGTCAATATCGCCCAGTACCGCGGAGAATACGACGGCGCGTATTATACTTTCGCCGACCTCCTCGAAAAAGCGCTCGATGAAACGAGCGGCCTTGCATTTCGCATATCGAGTATGTATCCCGAACTCGTCGACGACCGCTTTTGCCGCATCGTCAAAGACGAGCTCGTGCGCCCTCATTTTCACCTTTCGGTGCAGAGCGGAAGCGATGCGATTCTCGCCGCCATGAACAGAAGCTATCGCGCGGACGATATTCTCCGATCGGTTTCAATGTTGAGGCGGGCGAAAGGCAACGCATTTTTTGCATGCGACATCATCGCAGGTTTTCCCGGCGAAACGGATGAAGATTTTGAAAAGACGATCGAACTCTGCCGCGCGTGCGGTTTTGCATACGTTCACGTCTTTCCGTTTTCCCCGCGCCCGGGAACCCGCGCTTTTTTGATGAAACCGAAAGTCCCTTCGGCGGCCGTGCGCGAGCGGGTGCGTCTGCTTTCCGATTTCGCCCTGCAAAGTAAAACGGCCTATATCGAATCGATTTGCGGCACGACCGTGCGCGCGATCGCGGAAAACGCAAAAGAAGGCGACGGAGTTTTTCATATCCGAGCGGTAACCGAAAATTTCATTCACTGTAAGGTCAGCTGTGCGGAACTTCCCGTGCCGCGTCCGGGTGCCGCCATCCGCGTGCGCATCCTCACGCCGTGTATCGATGCGATACGGCGGGGCGATGAACTCGAAGCGGAAGCGGAGCTTGTACTTTAGCGCCGAGCAGAATCGGGAAAAAAACGAAAGGAGCGAGCGCCATACCGGTCATGTGAGGATGAAAGCGGATGTGCCGTTGTTGCCGTCACGCGTCATGATTTTTACCGTACCGCGCTTTTACGCCTTTGTCCAATTTGTACGAAAGCGAGTGCAGAAAGCGAGCACGCGGGGCATTCGCTGTAATAGCGTTCTTGACAAATAGGAGCTATTAAAGAAATATTAGCAAGTAAATATAAATTGAAAATAGGAATTGCGACTTCGTAAAATGAAGATAAAACCATGAATAAAACTTCACGACTGCCGTACATCATCGGTTCTTTTTTGCTTATTGCCGTTTGGTTTGTGTGGTATGCGTGTCCTTGCTCCGTGCGAAAAATTGTTATATACTGATTATATGGGTGGTATTCAAAAAAAAGGCGGACTGCTTGCGGCAGCCGCAAAAAAAACCGATGTGAAGGGCGGTGCGAAAGCGTCCGCGGTGAAAAAAACTCAAGCGAAAGAAAAGCGCGCAGAATCCGCAAAATCGAAGAGCGCAAAGCCGAAAACGGCAGCGAAAAAAACGGCTTCCGCCGTAGGCAAAAAGAGCGCGGCAAAAGAGACGAAAATGACTCGGAGCGCTGCGGAAAAAAACGCGGCGAAAACTTCAGCCGGAACTTCGCGAGAAGCAGCAAAAACCGCTTCCGGCGGAACGCGTTCGTCGGCTGCGAAAAGACTTTCCGACATTGCCAAACGACCGACTCCGAAACACGGTGTATACGACGAAGACAGCATTTTACACCTCGAAGGGCTCGAACACATACGGCTCCGGCCCGGCATGTATATCGGCAGTCTCGGCGACGGATCGAACGAAAACGACGGCATCTATATTTTATTAAAAGAAGGTATCGACAATGCGGTCGACGAATTTTCTCAAGGCTTCGGAAAGCGGATCGATATCGATATCCGCGACGGGCGCGTAAAAATCCGCGATTACGGGCGCGGCATTCCGCTCGGCAAACTCGACGACTGCGTATCGAACGTAAACACCGGCGCAAAGTACAACAATACGGTGTTCAAGCAGGCGATCGGCATGAACGGCGTCGGCATCAAAGCGACGAACGCGCTCTCTTCGTATTTCCGTGCAGCGTCGGTGCGCGACGGCAAAATGGCCGTCGTCGAATACGCGCACGGCGAAAAGACGGGCGAAAAACTCGGCAAAGCGAAAGACGGCGTCAAAAACGGCACCTACCTCGAATTCGTTCCCGACGAAGAAATTTTCGGCCCGTACACGTTCAATATGGACATGATCGAAAAGCGTTTGTGGAATTACGCTTACCTCAATCCGGGGCTCCTCATCAGCTGCAACGGTAAAGAATATAAAAGCGAAAAAGGATTGGAAGATTTGCTTTTAAACGAAATGGGAAAGAGCAAGCCGCTCTATCCTATGTTTTCGTATAACGGCAAAGCGATTCAATTCGTCCTCACGCATACGAACAGCCTCGACAAATTCGTTTATTCGTTCGTAAACGGACAGAGCACCGAAGACGGCGGTACCCACGTAACGTCTTTTCTCGACGGCTTTACGAAGGGTATCAGCGCCTTTTATAAAAAAGAATACGACGTACGCGATGCGGCGGGGGGACTTTTCGTCGCGCTCAAAATCGGCATCGACAATCCCATGTTTACGAGCCAGACGAAAAACAAGCTCGGCAACGTCGAAGTGCGCTCGCCGATCATGAAAGAAACGCAGTTCGCGATCGACGATTGGCTGCGTCACAATCCCGACGTCGCAGGCGCGATCGAAGAAAAAATTATTAAAAATCAAAAAGCGCACGCCGAAATCAATAACGTTACCGACAAGCAGATCCGCGAAGCGGCAAAGAGCGTTACGCTCAAAATCCCCAAACTCAAAGACTGCCGTTATCACGTGCAGGACGGAGAAGAAGGCGCGGAGTCGATGATCTTTATAACGGAAGGCGATTCGGCAACCGGCTCTATGGTCGGCTGCCGCGACGTTGCAACGCAGGCGATTTTTTCACTCCGCGGAAAGCCCGAAAATATGTACGGCAGGCGGAAGTCGGCGCTCTATGAAAACGAAGAACTGAAAAATCTGACTTTTTCGCTCGGCATTCAAAAAGATATCGAAGACCTTCGTTACGATAAGATCGTCATTGCAACCGATGCCGATAACGACGGTTTCCATATTCGAAACCTCGTGCTCACGTATTTTTTGCTGTATTTCGAAGAGATAGTTTTGCGCGGTCACGTGTACATCCTTGAAACGCCGCTGTTCCGCGTGAGAAATAAAACGACGACGCGCTACTGCTACAGCGAAGCGTCCCGCGACAAAGAATTGAAAGCGCTCGGAGCGGGCGCGGAAGTGACGCGATTTAAAGGTTTGGGCGAAATCAGCCCGAACGAATTCGGACAGTTTATCCGTCCGCGAAAAGAAGGCGACGGTGAAGACCGCGGTATGCATTTGACTCCGGTGTCGATCGAATCGCTGAAAAACGTGCCGAAAGTGCTGCAGTTTTATATGGGAAAAAATACGCCCGAACGCAGAAACTTTATCGTACATCACCTCGCTTCCGAAATCGACGCGTAAGCGGAGGAGCTTATGGATAAGGCGGAACGGATCAGAAACGAAAAACTCGGAGCAGGCCTCATAAAAGCGCTTTCGCTTCGGCACTTCGACGCTTATTATTGTGCGTCGTCTTCGGAGGCGGCCGAAAAAATTCTCTCGCTCATACCGAAAACGGATGTCGTATCCTGGGGCGGCTCCATGACGATGGAAGCGCTCGGTGTCATAGATCGCGTAAAAAAAGGCGGATGGCGCGTCATCGACCGCAGCACGGCACAGTCGCAGGAAGAGAAAATCGAAATCATGAGGCGCGCCCTTTTGTGCGATACGTATTTGACGGGCGCGAACGCGATTTCGGAAGACGGCGAAATCGTCAACGTCGACGGAAACGGTAACCGAGTTGCAGCGATGACTTTCGGCCCGAGAAGCGTCATCGTCGCGTGCGGTATGAACAAAGTCGTAAAGACCGCCGAAGACGCGACTTCCCGCGCGCGCAATACGGCGGCTCCCGTCAATGCGCAGCGCTTCGATATATGCACGCCCTGCAAAACGACGGGAAGCTGCGCCGACTGCAAAAGCACCGACAGCATCTGCTCGTACATCGTGCGCACGCGCTTGTGCAAACCTGCGGGAAGGATCAAAGTCGTTCTCGTCGGAGAAACGCTCGGCTTTTAATTATAAAAAAAATTGACAACGGGATTCTAACGGGAGGAGAACTCCGAGACGACCGCAATTTTGTGCCGCTCAATCGGCAATAACAGGAGTAGTATATGAAAAAAAATACGATATTGTTGTTTTTACTTATGATGACAGTATGGTCATTTGCCGAGGATGTAAAAATCATAAGGATGATGACCGACGGCACGGAAGTTGCCGAATACTATTCTGCAGATATTGAAAGTCTGGTTATTTTTGATTCGGATAGTAACGGGTATAGAACACAGGATATTCGGGGTTTGGAAAAATTAAAGCACTTAAAAGTTTTGGTATTTCAAACTTTACCTTTCCTTAAAAATTATGACTTCCTTAAAGAAGTATCGACTGTAGAAGAGTTATATTTCGGTTCGGTACATTTTTCAGATTTTTCCGTTTTATCCGGTATGACAAAATTAAAAAAAGTGGAACATAATGGTTATATGCCGAAAGAAAGTATTGAAAAGATACGTTCCGAAGGCTTGGATTTTTCTTTTTGTCCGGATTTGGAATTGTTTGTTTTAGACCCCTTGAAAGAACGTTTTGATTTTATACCGGATATAAAAGTATCGTCTAAAAAGGTTTGGCTGCGGATGTACAATCAACCGATAACACGTGACAAGCTGAGTAAAGGGGAACAAGAAATATTGAAAAGGTTTTTAAAGGTAACTCTTTTTCTTGAAAATACGGCAAGTGATCGCGGAAATCAATTTTTAGCTAAAACGAGCAGGATGTCATAGGTAAAGGTGCGCTTACGGGACGGCACGGAAGGCTGGTGCTTTGCGGGATATGTAGCGACGAAAAAGCCGTGAACGGGCAGGAAAGTTTTGTATGAAAGAACCCGTAACGCTGTATACATTGGATCGGCTCGAATACAGTCAGGAAATATTGCTGTACAGAGAGCCGAAAGAACTGTCGCTGACGATATGGGTTATCGTTTCGCTGTTCGTCGCGGTTATATGCTGGATCGTATTCGGCAAAATGGAAGAAGGTTTATTAATATGAAAAGACTATTTTTAGGAATAATTATATTGTTGAGCGCCTGCCGCGTATTCGGCGAAGATGCGGCAGACAGGATGGTATTGGTAAAAGGCGGAACGTATACGAATCCTCTCGGCAGCGGGGAAACAAAACGTGTTAAGCTGGCCGATTTTTATATATCGGCAGTGCAGGTTACCGTCGGCGATTATCAGGCGTATCTTAAAGAAACGGATCCGAGTTCCGAATATCTTAATATGGAAAAACTGGGACGCAATTACGAACAACCCGTTACTGTCTCATTTCCAATGGGGTATATAACGTGGTTCGATGCGCTGGAGTATTGTAATTGGCTGAGTAAAAAGAGGGGATACCGGCCTGTATACGAGATTTGCGCGGAAAAGAAAAAAGGCAATTACCTGAAAGATAAGGCCGATTATCCGGCTGATGCCCTGGTAAAATGGGATAAAGAAGCGGACGGGTATCGCTTGGCGACGGTAGCCGAATGGGAGTATGCGGCGTCGGCGCGGGGGACGAATTTCGATTACGGTTCGGCAAAGAGTCCGAGTGTACTCGATGAAGCGTGGTTGTATGAAAATGCAAACTTTGAATTCCATCCGGTCGGGCTGAAAAAGCCGAATGCGTTGGGTTTGTATGATATGCTGGGCAATATGTTCGAGTGGTGTTGGGATTTGGCTGAGACTCCCGAGGAGAGGAAAGACTATTATAGGGCTACAAAAGGGTCGTCTTATAATTTCAGTATAGCTGAATCTTCCATGCTCTGGCGGTCTTCATTTTATCCGCTTAGAATCCGTTATTCAACGCACGGATTTCGGCTGGTTCGAAGCGTAGCGGAAGTTTCCAAAATCCGGCCGGGACTTTTCGGCAGCCGTTATTCGGCGGGTAAGAGAGTATATGCAACGGATAACTTAAATATTCGCGCGGCTCCGAATTTGCGGGCGGAAAAAGTCGTATTGGCAGCAAAGGGGAGTCCGCTTACGGTACTTGAAGAGGGGAAAAGGGAAACGATAAACGGAATCACGGCTCCGTGGATAAAGGTACGCTTATCGGACGGGAAGGAAGGCTGGTGCTTTGCAGGATATGTAACGGCGAAAAAGCCGTGAACGAAATACCGGCTTGATTTCAGCGGGGTGCGGTAAGAGCGGAAGCGAAAGAGAATAAGTCTGTGCCCCGCCCTCTAATCGACCTTCCCCGAGAGCTTTTTCGCGAGGATGCAGGCGCCTTCGACTATCGCTTCGTGTTCGACCGGCGCTATCCGCGCGTATAATGTGTCGGGCGTATCGCCGGGCATGACGTCTACTTTTTTTTGCACGAGGATCGCCCCCGTGTCGCAGCCCGAATCCACAAAATGTACGGTGCAGCCGCTTTCCCTTTCGCCTTCGGCGATGACCGTTTCGTGTACGCGCCGACCCCACATACCCACTCCTCCGAATTTCGGAAGCAGGGCGGGATGCAGATTGATGATCTTTCCGCCGTACTCGCCTATTATGGGGCCGCATAAAACCGTGAGCCAGCCCGCAAGCACGATCGCGTCCGCTTTGTGTTTTTTGCATGCGGCGAGAGCCGCGTTCGAAACGGCGAGGCGCTTTTCATCGCGCGATGCGGCCTCCGCTTTTTCTTTTCCGAGTACCGCGTACGCGCTTACGAGCTCCGTCGCGATTCCGGCTTTTTTTGCACGTTCGAGCGCATAAGCGTCTTTTCTGTCGCTTACGACAAGACGGATGCGGTATGGGCACGAAGCGCGGGATTTTTCATAATCGATGAGCGCCTGCAAATTCGTGCCGCTTCCCGAAACGAACACTGCGATCGAAAGCATTTCACCCCTCAAAGAGCGTCATCGCTTTATTGCCTTTGACGTTTCCGCGGATTTCTTTTTCGGATGCGGCGACGCGCCCTATCGTATAGGCTTTCATGTCGGGGATGCCTTTGACCGAAAAGCGCTTTGCGTGTTTGTTGAACCGGTCGACGATCGCGCAGGCGTCGCTTTTTTTTACTGCAAGCACAAAGCCGATTCCCATATTGAACGTTTCGAACATGCGCTTTTCGTCGGCTCCCCGCCTTACGAGCTCCGCAAAAATAGGGGGCACGTCCCAGCTTCCGTTTTTAATAATCGATATGAGCTGTTTTTGATTTTCCTTTGCACGGGGATACATGCGCGGGAGATTTTCATAAAAGCCGCCGCCCGTGATGTGTACCATGCCGTGTATCGAAGTCCGGTACGTTTTGAGCACGTCCATAACCGGCCGCACGTAGATGCGCGTCGGCGTCAAAAGCACATCCCCGATCGTTTTTCGACCATGCTTTCCGTCCGAACAAAAAGGTTCGTTGAAATCGGTAACGAGTTTTCGCACGAGCGAATAGCCGTTCGAATGAACGCCTGTCGACGAAAGACCGATGAGTACGTCTCCCGCTCGTATTTTGCCGCCGGTTATAAGCTCTTTTTTTTCACCGATGCCTACGCCGAAACCCGCAACGTCGTATTTGCCCTTGTCGTAAAAGCCCGGCATTTCAGCGGTTTCGCCTCCGAGCAGCGCGCAGCCCGCATCTTTACAGCCTGCGGCGATTCCTTCTACGATTTTACCCGCGATCTTCGCGTCGAGCGAACCGCAGGCGATGTAGTCGAGAAAAAAAAGCGTCGGTACACCGGAACAGAGGATATCGTTGACGCTCATTGCAACGCAGTCGATGCCGACGGTATCGTATTTTTTCATCTTAAAGGCGATGTCGAGTTTTGTGCCGACGCCGTCCGTACCGCTTACCATGACGGGTTCTTTGATGTGTTTCGGCACGGCGAACATACCGTTGAAGCTTCCGATACCCGTCAAAAGTCCCGGGATCGCGGTTTTTGCCGCCGATTTTTTGTATTCGTCGACCGCTTTATATCCTTCGCCGACGTCGACGCCGCTTTTTTTGTAATCGATGGTTTTCGCCATATCGCCCCCGTAAAAACGTCAGTCCGATATTATTAATTAATAATTTTAACTAGCACCGCAGCTGTGCGCTTCGGATTTCTCCGGGCACCGCTACGGGATATTCGCCGGTAAAGCAGCCTTTGCAGTAACCGTATTGTTCGGGATTGCACGAACGAAGCGCTTCGAGCATGCCGTCCATACTCAAAAACGCGAGCGAATCGGCACCGATCTCTTTGCATATCGCTTCGACATCGTGATCCGATGAGATGAGTTCCGCTCTGCGCGGCGTATCGATTCCGAAATAACACGGAAATTTTACCGGCGGGCTTGAAACGCGGAAGTGCACTTCTTTTGCACCCGCTTTGCGCAGTATTTGAATGAGGCGTCTGCTCGTCGTACCCCGCACGATCGAATCGTCTATGACTATGACACGCTTTCCGTTTATTTCGTTTTTGATCGTGTTGAGTTTGACGAATACGGTATTTTCCCGCTCTTTTTGCGTCGGCGCGATAAACGATCTGCCGATGTATTTATTTTTGACGATACCCGTCGCATAGGGGATACCCGCCGCCCGCGAATAGCCGAGTGCGGCTCCGAGTCCGCTGTCGGGCACACCGATGACGACGTCCGCCGATACGGGATTTTCTTTTGCAAGCATGGCGCCCATGCGAAGCCGCGCTTCCTGCACGGGGATTTCGTCGAGTACCGAGTCCGGGCGAGCGAAGTACACGTATTCGAAAATACACGAACGCTTCGACGTCTTTTCACCGAACTCGAACGAAAGCACACCGTCGCCGTTGATGATGACGATTTCGCCGGGACGGATATCGCGCACGAAGTCGGCTCCCATCGCGTCGATAGCGCAGCTTTCGCTTGCGAGTACCCAGCCGCCTGCAAGCTTTCCGAGACAGAGCGGGCGGATACCGTTCGGATCGCGCGCACCGATGAGGCAGTCCTGCGTCATAACGCAGAGCGCGAACGAACCTTTGATAAGCTGAATCGTATCGGTGAGTGCGCGTTCGAGTCCCTTTTTATAGCTTTTTGCGATGAATTTGACGATCACTTCCGTATCGCTCGTCGAATTGAACGACGAGCCGCTTTCTTCGAGCATTTCGCGAAGCTGTTCGTAATTGACAAGCTGACCGTTGTGCGCGACGGCGACGGTGCCGAGCTTAAAGCGGTAGACCATGGGCTGTGCGTTTTCGATCGTACAGCCGCCGGCGGTCGCATAGCGGACGTGGGCGACGGCGATCCTTCCCGAAAGTGAATCGAGGTTTTCGCGTTTAAAGACATCGGCGACGAGACCCATAAGCTTATGCACTTTGACGTCGCTTCCGTCCGACACGGCAATTCCCGCGCTTTCCTGTCCGCGGTGCTGCAGCGAATACATGCCGTAGTAGGCGAGGGAAGAAGCGCTCATTGCCGACGTATCGATCGGGTCGGCGTTCAAATACACGCCGACGACGCCGCATTCGTCGTGGAGAACATCTTCTTCATCGGTTAAATCGTTCATACCGCCGCCGTCCGTAAAATTATCAATTAATAATTATCGACCTGTTGATCAGAGTTCTTTTTCGATGCGGCCGAGCATTTCGACATAGGCTTCTTTGACGTTACCGAGATCGCGGCGAAAGCGGTCTTTGTCGAGCTTTTCGTTCGTCTTTGCGTCCCAAAAACGGCACGTATCTGGCGAAATTTCGTCGGCGAGAAATATGACGCCGTCTTTGTCCTTGCCGAATTCGAGCTTAAAGTCGATAAGGCGCACTCCGCAGCGCAAAAAGAAATGCGTGAGGATCGTGTTGACTTGAGCCGTGATTTCGTAAACGCGATGGAGCTCATCCCATGTTGCGGCTCCGATAGCGACCGCGTGGCAGTCGTTGATGAGCGGATCGTCGAGTTCGTCGCACTTGTACGATATTTCAAAAACCGTCGTTTTGAGCGCCGTACCTTCGGGCACTCCGAGCCGTTTGCTGAACGAGCCTGCGGCGACGTTCCGCACGATCACTTCGAGCGGAATGATTTTCACTTTTTTGCAAAGCACTTCGCGGTCGGAAAGTTTTTTAATAAAATGCGTCGGCACGTCCCACGAATTGAGCAGCTCGTAGAGCTTTGCCGAGATTTCGTTGTTCATGATGCCCTTGTCTTCGATCGTGCCTTTTTTTGCGCCGTTGAACGCCGTCGCGGAATCTTTGTATTCCATGATGACGAGGTCGGGATCGGAAGTTGCAAAAATTTTTTTCGCTTTGCCTTCGTAGAGCTGTTCTTTTTTAACGACGTTTTCGTTCATAGCGATACTCCATTGCCGCCTTGCTGCGCGGCCTCTTCCGCAAGCTTTTTGCGAAATTCGATAAGCTTTGTTTTTATTTCGGGGTATTTCAATGCAATAATTTCGAGAGCGAGGTAGGCGGCGTTTTTCGCGTTTCCGATGCCGACGGTTGCGACCGGAATTTGCGGCGGCATCTGCACGATGGAAAGGAGCGCGTCGAAACCTGCAAGACCGTTCGATCCTTCCGATACGCTTTCAAGGGGTACGCCGATAACCGGAAGCACCGTCATACCTGCGATCACACCGGGAAGGGCGGCTGCAAGGCCGGCGCCCGCGATGATCACGTCGGCGCCTTCACGTTCGACTTTTTCGACCGTCGCACGGAGCAGGCTTGCCGCACGGTGCGCGGAGATGATAAACGCTTCGTATTCGACGCCGAAGTCTTTTAACACGTCGGCAGCCTTTGTCATTTTTGCCGTATCGGATTTCGAGCCGAAAAAGATTGCGACTTTCATAGACGAACTATATCACAAGAGGCGCGCACAATCAAGATTGCAATTCTATGATGCAGGGATTCCGCATGAAAAATGTATACATAGAAAAGAGACATAATATAAAATAAAAAAGGCGGAACGCGAGGCAGCGGCAATGCCGCCGAGCCGCTCAGACCGATGGCAAGCGAACTTTTTGGTAAAAAAGTTCGCGCAGTCCGATTCCAATCACGGTCTGCCGCGGCGAACGGCAGGGCTGCTGCCGGGAGTGCAGCCGATTTTTTACGGTAATGGTTATTTTTTGAGGAATATAGATTCTCATGCGTAAGCCCTGTTCTATGATGTCGGGATATTTACTGAGAGAGAGCAGCCGATCAATACGCCGCCCGGCGCAAATAATATGAAAGCACCGCACCAGACCGCATAAATATGTTATAATATCGCATATTTATACAATCACATCATTCGGCAAAAATCGTCCGGAACCTCTCAAAACAGGCCGATTTTCCGCACTTTTTTGCAAATTTACAATAAAAATTATTAATTTTCAATACCCGCGCTATTGCATAAATATACGGTTTTCGCACAATTCTTTTCGCTCTGAATTGCCTGAAAAAATCATATGAAGGCGATATCGCTCATCCGCTTCAGCATTCATACAAGGCGATCCCTTCGCTTCGAACGCAATCATCGCCCCTCGCTTGACTATCTTTTTTTTCGTATTTTTGTTAAAGTAATGGGCATAAGCGCCGGCGCACAGCCGCTTTGCAAACGCTTTACATTTATCGTATCGATTCCGAGGTATTTTATGAAAACTGTCGAATGGTGCAATCTCAACAAACTGGAAAGCTACAAAAAACTTCTTTCGCTGAAAGGAGCCGTTTCCGTCAAAAACGCTTTAAAAGGAGCGGCGGGTGCAAAGCGCATCGCGGACTTTTCGATTCCGATGAGTTCCGGCCTCACTTATAACTATGCGGCAAAAGAAGTGAACCGGCAAATCCTTTCGATTTTCAAATCGCTTGTCAAAGAAGCGTCGCTCATCGAAAAGTTTTCCGCGCTCTACAACGGAGAAGTCGTCAACACGGGAGAAGGGCGCATGGTGCTCCATCATTTGACGCGGGGCAGACTCGGCAAAGACGTATTCGACGGAAATGTAAACAAGCGCGATTTTTATACCGCACAGCAAAAAGCGATCGCGGACTTCGCCGAGCGCGTGCATTCGGGAAAACTCGTAAATGAAAAAGGCGAGCCTTATACGGCAGTGTGCCAAATCGGCATCGGCGGAAGCGATTTGGGGCCGAGAGCGCTCTACCTCGCTCTTGAAAATTGGGCGACGGCGAACGATAAGTTCAAAATGAAAGCGCATTTTATTTCGAATGTCGATCCGGACGACGGAGCTGCCGTCATCGCGTCTCTCGATCCTTCCCGTACGATTTTTATCCTCGTTTCGAAAAGCGGTACGACGCTTGAAACGCTTACGAATCAAATGTTCGTCGCCGATTTTATTAAAAAAGCCGGCTGCGATCCGGCAAAACACATGATCGCCGTAACGAGCGAAACGAGTCCGCTTGCAAAGAGCAGGGATTTTCTCGCGGCATTTTTTATGGACGATTATATCGGCGGACGTTATTCGTCGTCGAGCGCCGTCGGAGGAGCGGTGCTGAGCCTCGCGTTCGGCGCTGACGTATTCGAAAAAATTCTTAAAGGCATGGCGGCTGAAGACAAGCTTGCAACGGAAACCGACCTCTCAAAAAACGCAGCTCTCATGGACGCGCTCATCGGAGTGTATGAGCGTAACGTGCAGGGCTATCCGATGACGGCGGTGCTCCCTTATTCGCAGGCGCTCGTGCGCTTTCCCGCTCATTTGCAGCAGCTCGATATGGAATCGAACGGCAAAAGCGTCAACCGCTTCGGCAAAAAAATCAATTATGTGACGGGACCCGTCATATTCGGCGAGCCGGGTACGAACGGACAGCATTCGTTTTATCAGCTTTTACATCAGGGAACGAATATCGTGCCGCTCCAGTTTATCGCTTTCAGAGAAAGCCAAGCCGGCAAAGACATCGTCGTCAAAGGTTCGACGAGCCAAAAAAAACTCGGTGCGAACGTAGCCGCGCAGATCATCGCGTTTGCATGCGGCAAAGACGACGATAATCCGAATAAATATTTTGCAGGAGAGCGGCCGTCCTCCGTCATCTACGGTGAAAAACTCACGCCCGAAGCGCTCGGTGCGCTCCTTTCGCACTACGAAAACAAAGTGATGTTTCAAGGATTTTTATGGAATATCAACAGTTTCGATCAGGAAGGCGTACAGCTCGGCAAAAAACTTGCGAATGCGGTGCTCGAAAATAAAATGGAAGCGAACCTCAAAGCGTACGCCGAACTGCTCATAAAGCGATAAGGTCGAAAAGCGGTGCTTAAAAGCACAACCGGAGCGTAAGCGGGGATTTCGCTGTGAGAGCCGCGTTCTCATACGTCTGCAAAGATTGTACGACGGCCATCCTCGCCGAAAGCATACTTTTATTTTAAAATACGTTCGCACTCGGCATTCGGACTTTTATTAATTTTCACTTTACGGCATCCGTGCGCCGCTTGAGCGTAACCGTTTTTCCTTTGAGTTCGGCTTTGTAGATTTCGCAGTAAGCGATGCGTTTATCTACGATGCCGAGCCTCACGATTTCGCTTTCGGTCGCGCCCGGCATTCCTTCCATACCGTTGAATAAAAAATTTCCGAGGCTGTAGACGATGAGGCTTTTGCCGTACCATTCGACGCTCTGGAGGACGTGCGGGTGACTTCCGAATACGACGTCGGCGCCCGCGCTGCACAAAGCTTCGTACAAGCGGCGCTGACTTTGTGTCGGCGTAAAGCGGTATTCTTCTCCGCCGTGCACGTTTACGATGACGAAAGCGCCCGCATCTTTTTCTTTTTTGATGCTTTCCAAAAGCTCGTCGCTCTGCCACAAAATACCCGCCCGCGTGTCGGTCGCAGTTGCAGTCGTTTTGCCGTTAAAGCCCGAGCGTTCGACGGGAAAGGCGCCGCATGAGATGATCGCGAACGTCGTGTCTCCGACGGTTTTATGATAAAACTTTTTTGCCTCGTCCGCATTGCGTCCCGCTCCGCTTGTCGGTATGCCGTACTTTTCAAAAGCGGCGAGCGTGTCCTTAAAACCTTCTTCTCCGAAATCGTACGAGTGATTATTCGCCTGCATGAGATAATCGAATCCCGCGTCTTTTAAGTGCGGCAGCACTCTTTCGTCGAAACGGAACGTATAAGTTTTTACCGCATTGTTTTTTGAAGACGTTACGACGCCTTCGAGATTTCCGATCGTAATATCGTTTTTTTGCAAAACCGAAAGCGTATTTCCGAATACCGTTTCGAGGCCGTCCGGACGATCGATTAAAATTTCCTGTACACCGCGCGCAACCATGATGTCGCCGACGCTTGCAACGAAAATCGTTTTACATGCGGATGCGTTTTTCGGCGCAAAGAGGGCTTTGCAGAGTGCGGTGAATTTTTCCGCATATCTTTTATCGTATGAGACGCACACGGCGTAGCGCTTTACGGAAAGTGCATAGCCTTCGCTTCCGGCATAGACGCCGTCAACCGGAAGCGCGCGATTACCCTCCGGCATTGAAGCCGCCTCGGAAAAAGAGACGCTCGCATCGGGAGAAAGGAGCGATGCTTGCGGCGTTCCGTCGTTTGTAAAATCCGCTTTTACCGAAGGAAGCAGTTCCGTTTCGGATAACAGATAATAGACTTCGTTTTCGCTTCGTGCTTCTTTTGCGATCGGCACTTCTGTCCTTTCCGAAATTCGTCCTATCGTAACGGGAACGGCGCCGAAAAACGAGGGGCGCATGTTTTCGCTTTCTTTTATAAAGCGGAACGAAGGCTTTTCGCTTTGCACCGCTTCGAATTCCGCTTTGTAGGATTCGTAGAGCGCATCCGACACGCGGACGAAAAGTCTTGCAGGACGGAATGCTCTTAGGGCGAGAGCGATAAAAAAAAGCGATGCGAGAGCAAAAAAAATCGCTCGTATTTTCTTGGGATACATCATTTTATTAATTTTGACAGCTCCTCGTTCAGTTTCCGCATTTCGGCATTGTTCGGGTCTAAGGCGACGACCTGTTTGAGATAATACTGCGCTTTACGGTAGTCGCGTTTTTCATAGTAGATTTCATAGAGTCTGAAAAGCGCGTCCGCATTTCTCGGGTTTGCGATGAGGCTCGAACGCAAATCGGTAAGAGAATCTTCTTCCGCCGTATCCAAAAAACTCCTTCGGTAATAAAAAAAACTCCGCATTCGCGAAGAAGATGCCGGCAGGCGGGAATTGATAAGCGAAAGCGCCTGTGCACTCCGGCCGGTTTTACTCAGCACGACGATGTATGACTGCACTATATCGTCGTCGTCGGGATTTTCGGCGTACAGCGGCGAGATGAGATTCCACGCTTCATCGTTCCTTCCGAGTTCGAGGCAGATGCGGATATGTACGAATATGTCGCTTCGAATCGCCTCGCTTGAAGCGACGAGCGCTTTGCTCGAATCGTATGCGCTCTTCCATTTTCCGTCGTGCATCAATCCGTCAATTTCATAACGTTTCGCTTCCGTATTTGCAGGATCGATTTCAAGTGCGCGCTTTGCAAATTCTTCGGCGGTAAAACCCGCAAGCGGAGCGGACGTCGAAGAAGCCAGACGCGCGGCAAAGAGGAGGACGTCCAAATCGTTCGGATACAGCGAAAGCGCGCGCTCGATCGTTTCTGATGCGGCTGCAAAGTTTTTACTCCACTCGTACTGCAGGCGGGCGCGGAGCAAAAGATAGGCACGGGAAGACGTATCCTGCCTCGCGTACACGTCGAGGAGGGATGCCGCCCTGATGTAATCGCCTCTGCCGGCTAAAATGCGCGCACGGAACAAAACGTAATCCAAATCGTTCGGTTCCTGCTGGAGCACGCGGCCGACGTATTCTTCGGCTGCAGAAAAATCGTTAAGCGCAAACGATGTTTCGGCGCAGAGCTTCAATACGGCGATGTCCGCAGGATAGCGCTGTAAAAGAGAGAGCGCTGCAGTCTGCGCTTCCTGCATTCTGCCCAGCCGCTTTAAGCAATCCGCTTCGGCGTATGCGATTTCTTTACATGAAAGTGCGGATTTTGCGGCACGCGAAAAATGATCGAGCGCTTTTTCCGTTTGCATCGTTTTTATATACAGCACGCCGATAAGGTAATGAGCGAGGGCGGAGTCGGGACGAAGCGCAAGAGAAGCCGTGAGCGCCTGCTCCGCAATCGACGCATAAGAAGAAACATCGTCCGCTTTAATGACGACGAGAGAGGGAAGGACGAGCGTAAAAAAATCGACGTTTCCGGTACTTAAATCGTAGATGCCCTTTTGCGCCGATTCGATCGCTCCGAGATACGCGGTCGCTTCGGTTACCGGCGGCGTTTCCCAATCAACGCGTTCGGAAGGCCATGCGATTTTCATGATACCCGAAAGGACGTTTAAAAGCACTTTTTCCGCTTCTGTATAATCCTCTCCCGATTTCCGCAAAAGAGAGACGGCGCTCCGTATGGAAGCGGGGGAAGCGTTTTCTGCAGCCGCCATCGCATCGGGGGCGATGCGAAAAAAAAACGTACGGCGCGTCCGCTTGGGTACTTCTATTGCGATCGCCGTTTTTTTATCGTCTGTCGTTTCGTTTTCGTAATTTTTTGCCGCGCTTTGCACGGACGGAGCCTTTTTTTTCGATGCCGCGCACGGAGGAGCGGCACAAAACGTACATATTACCGTAACGAGAATTATTAATTTTATTCCGCTTCGGAAATATATACGCACCGATTATAATCCTTTGTCGAAAAGTTCTTCTTCGTCTATATCGATTTCTTCACTTTCTTCTTCGACGTAAAATTGATTGTATTTTTGCTGCAGCAAAAAGAGGACAACCATAAAGATTCCGGAACTGATAATAAAGAATGGGATGAACGTGAGGACAAAACTTTTGAACGAGCCGGGAATGATGCGGAACGAAAACAGCAAAAACACGATACCGAATAAAAGCAGCGTTACCGCCGGAAAGGTATAGGCGATGCGCAGTTTGTGTGCTTTATAAAATCCCGCCGCTAAAAGCGCAATGGAAGCGAAGACGACCGAAGCCGGCCACCATTCGTGTATCGTTTTCGGAATGACGCCTCCCGTAACGAGGCCGAAAAAGATTCCCGAAAGAGAGCAGAATATGCCGAGAAAAAGATGGAACGAATTATGCGTAAAAGACAACGTAAAGTATAAAAAGACGGCTCCGAAGATGATGCCTACGATGGGCCATGCGGTCATGACGAGGCTGTCCGTCCCGCCGGGTGACAGAATAAACATGATAAATCCGGCAGTGATCAAAAATATCCCCAACGCGAGAATCATATTGTAAAAGCGCATACTGTGTCTTTTCATGGTATTTTATAGAATACACTTTATACGGCGTCTTGCCAATAAGTCCCGCTCGTGCTACAGTACCGTATGTTGAAAAAGGTTTCGTATGCGGCGGGGATCGCCGTACTGCTCGCCTGTATTTTTGCGTTTCCGTCGTCGGTGTCGACTGCGGAGCCCAAACGCAGAGAGCAGATGCAGCTTATAACCCTTCTCAAAAGACCCGGTCTTGCAGAGGGCAGCCGGTACGCGATCGTCAATCAAATCGCAAACAATATGCTTTCGGCGAATGACTATCAATCCGCCGTTTTGTTTTTAACCGATTGGGTACAAAAACATCCCGACGACGCATACAATTCGTATTGGCTTTTGATGACCGGGTACGCATACCTTTCGATGAGTGCGGAGCCCTTTGCGGAATATTATTTCGACCGCATTTTGCGCCATTATCCCGATTTGCTCGTAAAGGGGCGTTCCGTCCACTTTTTGTGTCTTAAAAATCTTATCCGCATAAGCAAAACGTCTTCTACGCGTATCGCCTATTTTAACGAAATGATAAACCGGTTTCCGTCAGAAGTCAGCGTTACGGAACTGTATTACCGCCGTGCGCTTGAATACGAAAAGGACAGCGAGTGGGAAGCGGCTTTGCGTTCTTTTGCGCAGTTTCTCGAACAGCCCGACGCTCCGACGATCCAGATTGCGGGAGAGCCGAACGCATACAGCGATGCCCGCCGCCTGGTCGATTTTAATAATTCTTCCAAAGACTGGACATTTGAAAGCCTCGACGCCCTCGTTACCGCAGTCAAAACTGCGATCACGCGCTACGATTGGAGAGCGCTCGACAGCTATTGCGCAAAGATCAACTTTTTTTATATGTCGTGGACGCAGGACGAAAACGATCCGAATTCGCAAAAAGAATTTTCTCTGCGCGTGTATATGCGCGGGCAGCGTATTTCGTTCAGTGATAAAATCGAGCAGGGAACGACGCCGAACGAAGCGTATCTGCGTACATGGGGATGGACACCCTATTCGCCTGCGTGGTACTTATATTTTCGCAAAGTCGATTTTCCGATCGATCCCGACATAAACGGCAACTGGGAATGGGCGGGCATTTACATGGGCGAACGGCTCTTATGACGCGCTCCCTCCGTTCGGCTCTTGTATGCGCGGTTTTCGTTTTTTCGTTCGCATCCGATGCCGCCGCTGAAGGTCTCGCATCACTCGACAATTCCGCTAAACGTCCGCCGGATGCCGCAGGTGCCGCCGCTGAAGAGCGCACATCGCTTGAAGCTTCGGCAAATCGAACCGTTTCCGATTCCGCATCGCTCGAAGACGAACTCGCTTCTCTTCCGCTCGTACAAACGCTCGATACGGCCGATGCCGACGGAAGCCCGAATCCCCCTTCAAGCGATGTCGAACTTCCGCAAAGTGTGCACGCCTCAAACGGCACGCCGGAGGAGGTCGAAGTCAAACCTGTCGTACGAGAGGAAATGCCGCTTTCCGTCGCATATAAGGAGCTCGACATTCCCGGAGCGGACAGACCGTCAGTGCAAAAATACCGCGATTATTATCTTTCGGAAAAAGCGGTCAAATGGCTTTCCGTCGTTCTCGAAAACGGAGAACAGTATCGACTCTACGTGCGCGAAAAGCTCAAAGAGCGCGGTATGCCGTCCGTTCTCGAATATCTTCCCGTCGTCGAATCGGGCTATACGACAAATGCAAAATCGAGGAGCGGAGCGGTCGGCCTCTGGCAGTTTATGGCAAACAGCACAAAACCCTTTCTCGTCAGAAACGATTTTGTCGACGAGCGGCTCGACCCGTGGAAATCGACCGACGCGGCGCTCGCAAAGCTGCAGGAAAATTTCAATATGTTTCACGACTGGCTTCTCGCGATCGCCGCGTACAACTGCGGTGCGGGCGCCATGGCGAGAGCGCTTGCAAAAAATCCCGGCAAAGATTTTTGGTATTTGGCGGAACACAAACAGCTGCGCGATCAAACGGCCGAATACGTGCCCAAGCTCCTCGCCGTCGCGGACGCTGCGGAAAACGCCGCGTACTATGCGGTCGCCCTTCCGTCGGCAAAAGACGAAAGTGGCGGGCCCGTCAATCCCCGTGCCGGTTTTTTCGATTACGCCGAAACGAAGGGTGCGATTTCGGTCAAGCGGCTTGCGTACGAATTGAAGATCGACGAAGACACGCTTTCTTCCCTCAATTCGGCGCTCTTTCGCGGCATCACACCGCCTTCATCCGCATGGCGCATCCGCGTACCCGAAGGTATGGCGCGCTCGGCACAGGATGCGATCGCCGCGATCGAACCCTATCGTTTTCAAACGCGTTATACGGTACATGAGGGCGATTCGCTGTGGAGCGTCGCCAAGCGTTTCGGCACGACGGTTGACGCCCTGTGCGATGCGAACAACGTAAAATCGAATGCGGTTTTGCGGATCGGAAAAATTCTCTATATACCCGTAAAATAAGCCGATATTTTTATGTGAGTGCGTATGCAAAAAAAAATTATACTGTCTGTCTGTATTTTTTTCGTTTCAATGGTGAGCGCGTTTTCGCAAAGCGGAGCTATGACGTCCGTAAGCCGCGTCGACTGGACAAAACAGCAGTTCGTTTCGTCCGTTTCATTCGATACGGAAAGGGCAGGCATATCGCTGCCTTCGGGCAAAAACGCCGCTGCGGAATCGATGTACGTAAAGCTTCCCGCATTGATTAAAGATCCGCTTTTATCGCTCTACGTCGATAACGCAAAGCAGCTCGGAGATTTGATACTCGACGGCACGCTTACGTTGAAAGAGATCACCGACATCGTTTACGGCGGCAAAATGACGAGTGCGGTTTTTAAAGGCGGAAAACTCACGCTTTCCTTTACCGATACGATTTCCATCCCGTCGATAAGCGGTATGCTGCTCAAGCAGCGCACGCCCTACGCGCCCCTCGTTCCGATTGCATCGGCCGCCTCCCGCGCGTATTCGGGTATCGTCATAGATGCGCGGGGCAAGCTGCCCGTGCACGGCGAATACGTCGAAAGCGTCGTATCGCCCTGCTTTTTTCCGCGCATTTGGGATGAAAATATGGATTTGATTTACGAACGCGATATGGCATCATTCGATGCGGCAAAAGCGAGAGGTATCGTCCTCTACGGAGAGTCCGACGATACGCGTGCATATCACGAACGCACGGGCTATGATCCGCTGTACATCAAAGCGTATAAAGTGTACGGAAAAAATCGCACCGATCCCGTCATCCGCTCAAGCGATGCGCTTCGCATTCTCACCGTAGCGCAAAACCGGGCGCTTTTAAAAGAAGGCAAAGTCGTCGTCATCCTCGACAAAGACGAGCTTGTGCACGATGTGAGCGCACCTCTCAAAGACGATTCATACTACGCCGCCTACGATACACTCCGCCGAGAGATTACCGGAGGAGAGAGTGCGGCTGAAACTCAAAACGGCTCAAGCGGCGGCGTTCCCGATACAAAAGTCGACGACGGGGTGAGAGGCATCGTCATATCGGTTGCGAACGTAAAGTTTATTCCCGATTCGCCTGAACTTTTGCCGGCGGAAAGAGCGCGCATAGAACGCATCGCATCGTCGCTCAAAGAAATTATTAAAAACAATGACGGCTATACGATATTCGTCGAAGGCCATACGGCCGATGTCGGAAAACCGGAAGGGCAGATGAACCTTTCGATCGAACGTACGAAAACGATCATGCACGCGCTCATCGCATACGGTATACCCGCTTCTCTTTTCAGCTACCGCGGTTACGGCGGCACGCTTCCCGCCGCTCCGAACGATACCGAAGAAGGCCGCAGACAAAATCGGCGCGTCGTCATCACCGTGCGCCCGAAAGACACGTACATACAGCGGGATCAATAACGATGCGGCAAAGCGAAGAGATTATTAAAATAGAAAACCTTTCGAAATCGTTCGGTACGACGGAAATTATTAAAAATATTTCGTTTTCCGTATACAGGGGCGAAGTGCTCGGTATCATCGGCCCCTCGGGAAGCGGCAAGTCTACGATCCTCCGCTGCATTACGCAGCTTGAAACCGTAAGCGGCGGTTCCGTTTCGATATGCGGGCAAAACCTCGTCAAAGACGGCATCTATGCGGATAAAACCGCTCTTCGATCGATAGCGCTGAAAACGGGACTCGTCTTTCAGAATTTCAATTTATTTCCGCACTATTCGGTTTTGCAGAACGTCGCGGACGCTCCCCGCCGCGTTCTCGGAAAAACTGCGGAAGAAGCGAACGCGCTTGCGGTCGATCTTCTTTCGCGCATGGGGCTTGCCGATAAAATCGAAAATTATCCTTTCGAACTTTCGGGCGGACAGCAGCAGCGTGTCGGCATTGCGCGTGCGCTTGCGCTCAATCCGGAAGTGCTGCTTTTCGACGAACCGACGAGCGCCCTCGATCCGGAATTGACCGGTGAAATACTTTCCGTTATCAAAACGCTTGCCGCGGAAAAGATGACGATGGTCGTCGTCACTCACGAAATGGCGTTCGCCCGCGACACGAGCAGCCATATCATATTTATGGACGGAGGCGTCATCGTCGAACAGGGGTCTCCGAAAGACGTCATCGACAATCCGAGAGAAGCGCGCACGAAAGCGTTTTTGGCAAGATTCAACGCGTAAATCCGATTGCGATAATACCGACTGCATGGTATACTGTAATCGACAACAAAAAACGGAGCGTGGTATGGACGAGCAGGAATTGGATCCGTCGATCGCAGCATTGCTTGCGGAAGCGGAAAAGTCGCACCGAATCGGCGAAGCGGAAATCGATACGGGGCGGGCGGATGCCTCGCCCGAAGCGAAAACGGACAGAGATGCCGAACGGAGATTGCCGAAAGGAATTCACGATGTCGATTTGGGTGTCAAAGGCTTCGGTCCTCCGGGAAAATCGCTGAACGATGTTCCGTCCGATGTTTTCGACGATCCGCAGTATTATAAAACGGCGCTTTCCGGCGAAAACGAATCGGCACAGCGCGTACACGTACAGCTTTCAAAATATCTTACGAGTCAGGATCCGAAAGACCGTGCTGTTTTCCGGCAAAATATTATTTCGGCGTATTGGGAACTTTTGCGCGGTATGGCGGAAAAATCGGGCAATATGCATTTGCCGATGCCCAAGCGCATGCTCATGCGTTTCGGCGTTTTGCTTCCGTCGCTTTTCAAACCGGAACAAAAAGAATTTTTTTCGCGCATCATATTTGAAAACCTTACGAACGAACCGATTCTCTACATGGACGAATGGTTTAAAGAAGTCCTCTCGGGGCGCATGAATATTTCGATGACGGACGAACCCGCCTCTTCGCGCAGGATCAGTAAAAATCCCGATGAAGCTCAGATGCAGGAACAGACGCGGCTCATGCAGCTGCAGTCGAAAAATTCCGGTAAACTGCAGAGCGCGGAAAGCATGCTTACGATGAAAGAGCACGAGCGCGAAATGCTTGAAATCGAATTGAAGCGCCTCGTCGACACTATATGTGAACACCAGCCCTGTTTCGGGCTCGAGCCGCATCTCGCTCCGTACACCGACGCGCAAAAGCACGATTTTTCCGAGATAAGCGACAAACTGCGAAACCTTTCGCGGAACGATAAAGAACTTACAAAAAATTTGCGCGAGTTTGAAGAAGCGAAGGGCATCTTCGACAGCGTACAGGAAAAGCTCGCCGCGGGGCCCGAGATCGTCGAAATGAATACGGGCGACCTGAAAACCGAATTCGATACGGTGCGTCAGATGGCGAAGATGACGGTCGGCAGGCAGGGAAATCAGTTTCCCATTTTTACGCGCGAGTTTTTTCACTGCACCGAAAAGGGGACGGGTACGCGTGAAAACGTGCTCGAAGTTATGCGCTGGGTCGAGTCGATCGATCCGGGCGCGTTTTGCCGCATTCACAAAAGCGTGCCGAACAGAATCATTCCGTATACGCTGCTCGTGCCGACGTACGGCGACCGCGGTTTTTGCTGGCAGCCCTTCGACCGTTACAATCTCGTGACGAGCCGCGGGCGCATCGTCATTCCGATGTATCCTCGCGATCTGCTGATCGCCGTGCTGACCGCCGTCGCGGACCTCCGCTGGCAGGTCGCAAAAGAAAAAGCGTCGTATTATTGGATGGAAGAAGGGCTTACCGGTCAATATTATCAATACATCGACCGGCAAAAATTAAAAGGCGATCTCAAACAATTTTTTATCGAAGATTACGTTTTGTGGATGACGAAAGAATCCTCCGGCGTACAGCGCCTCGATAAAGAAGTGCGCGGCATCTTTTGGCGCAATATGCCGTTTCCGCAGCCGCTCAAAGAAGAGCTTAGGAAACGGAGCCTCGTGTACGACGAGTTGTGCATCAAAGATAACAACCGCGCGATGTCGGACGGATATTGATCGGCAGTCTGTGCGGCGGATTTTACCGAATCCCGCATTTCATTTTCCTATAGACAGATATGGAAAAGCGTGTATACTGTTCTTGACGGATTAATAATTCTGTCAAGGAGTTTAATATCGTTATGAAAAAGATGTTGATCGTAACGCTTATCATATCGGCGGCGGTTTTTGTATCGGCTTGCGGAACGAAAAAGCTTTCATATACCGCCGGCACATACGAGGCGACAGTCAGAGGCCACAATGCCGATATCACCGTTTCGGTGACATTCGATAATTCGGCGATAAAGGATATCGTCGTAACGGATGCTCACGAAACGAAGCGCGTCGGAGAGGTTGCGCTGAACGAGATGCCCGGAAAAATTATTGCAGCGCAGGGACTCGGCGTAGACGTCGTTGCCGGCGCGACGGTTACGTCGGCTGCGATAAAGGCTGCCGTCGCCGCGTGTGCAAAACAAGCGGGCGCGGATCCCGAAGCGTTGTATAAAATCGTGCCCGCAGCGGAAAAGGCGAAAGACGAAACCTACGACTACGATGTCGTCGTTGTCGGCGGCGGCATCGCCGGTATGATGGCGGCTGCAAAAGCGCACGAGCAGGGTGCAACTGTTGCATTGATCGAAAAGGAAGGGCTGCTCGGCGGAAGCTCGGTCAATACAAGCGGCGTATGGCAGGGAAATCCCGATAACAGCGATGATGCGAAAGAGCTCTGGATCAAAGCGTGGCTCAATTCGCAAAACGAAGTAACGGCCGTCGGTTTCCCGAAAGAGGAAATGATACGCGCGACAGCCGATATCAGCTGCGATTCGATTTTGTTTTTGAAAAGTATCGGTTTGAATTATACGGTGCGTCATCAAATCGGTCTCGATAAAACGGCGCTAAATACAGCCGGCGGCAGCAAAGCGTCCGGCAGTATCGCGTCTACAACCTACGTTATCCCCGATGTGCAGGATACGAAGCGCGGCTGGAAAATATGCGAAGTGCTCAATGATTATCTTGTCAAAGAAAATATTGCCGTCTTTTTGAATACGCCGGGTACGAAGCTTTTGATGAACGGCGACGGTTCCGTTGCAGGCGTCGTTTCGGAAACAAAGCGCGGAACGAAAACGTTTAAAGCGAAGGCTGTTATTCTCTGTACCGGAGGCTATCATCAAAACGAAGCGATGATGAAAAAATATATGCCGATTTCGGCGGGCAATTATTCCGCGAGCGCGATCGGAAATACCGGAGATGCCATCACGATGGGAGAAGCGGTCGGTGCGCAAGTCTATGATAATCAAGTCGTATTCGGCGGATATTTTGTATTTAATCCGCGCGATGTGTACCGCGGCGGTTACGCATACAGCGATACGATTCCGAACACGCTTTACGTTTCAAAATACGGCGATCGGCGCTTTAAGGAAGACGGACACGCGTATTCCGCTACGGCGATGTACAATATTTACGGCGAGCCGACCTTTGTGTGGGATATAATCGATAGTGACGCTATCGATTCCATCGCGATCCGTACCGATATGTATACTATCGGCGCCGACGAAATTCTTGCAAATAAAAACGGCTTATACGAAGTGTATAAGGCCGATACGCTTGCAGAGCTTGCGGAAAAGATCGGCGTTATTCCGACGCTGTTTCTTAAAACCGTCGAACACTACAACGATCTGTGCGATCGCGGTGTCGACAGCGACTGGGGTAAATCGCCGCAGCTGCTTGAAAAGATCGATAAGGGGCCGTTCTATGCGATCAAGGGATATTCCTGCGACCGCAGTACGGTCGGCGGCATCGTGACGAACGTCAACAGTGAAGTCATATCGCAAAACGGTGCCGTTATACCCGGTTTGTATGCGGCGGGCGATGCTTCCAATCGCGCATTTTACGGCGGTGCATACTTGGGCGCGAGCGGTCTTACGGTAGCGAGTACGCGCGGATATATGTCCGGACGCAATGCGGCGCAGTACGCTTTGCGAAACTAGTACTCGCGAAATTAAATGCTGTCGGCATCCCGCATCTGCTGAAGTGCAGACGAGGGATGCCGATTTTTTTTATTTTTGTTATCGGACACGCTTTGCTTTCGTTTTGCAAAAAGAGCCGATGCCGTTTATCGCACGGTTACGATGACTTTATCGACTATCGTTTTCGCCGTCGTCAATTTTGAAACGTCTGTGTAAATCTTTCCGTCGCTGCCGTCTTCGGATCCCGTTCCCGTAAGCGAAAGCGCGATTTCACCGCCGGCACCCGAAGGAATCTTCGCTTCGTATACGACGGAAGGCTGACCGTTGACGCCGGAATTTTTCTTCGTATAAAAATCGTTGTAGTCGAAACTCGTGTTGAACTCCGCTTTGATAACGTATGTTCCGTCGCCGATTTCGGCGGTAAACACGACACCTCCTTTCGGCGTTGCGGCCGTTACGGCGTCCACGTCGGAATTGAGCGGAGCGCCTTTCGCGCTTTCGTAGTGCGCCGCATGGTACCATACCGGAAGCGATTCCGGCCGGCCGGCTTTCGGACCGACGATCCAATTACGCTTGCTTGCGCGCTGCGTGACGTAAAGCGTGCGCACGTAATTTCCGTTCGCATCTTCAAGCCAAACGGCGCATTGAGACGCCATCTTTTCTTTCCAATTTTTACCGGCTCCGATACTGACTGTCGCTTCTCTTGCGAAAAGCGCCGTACCCAAAAGCAGGATTCCCATAAACGCACATGCTTTTTTCATTGTATACCTCCAAAAATTGCATTCATCCATATAGCGATAAAGCGATCCGTATGCCGCTTTCCGTTATTCCAATATTTTTTATCGCATTTTTTTAAGATGACCGATTCGATGCAGCCCCACAATCCCGAAACGAGAACGCCGACGTCGAGGTCGGGATTTGCGGAATGCGCGATGCCGCTTTGAACGCATTCTTTGAGCAGGGCGGCTCCGGTTCTGTTGCACACATAATACTGTTCGATAATTTTATCGCCCGCATCCGATGCCGATTCGATACCCTGCATGACCAGCAGCGCTCTCCGCGGATTTTCAAAGCACCATGTGCGGAACGCATCGATCGCGCCGTACAGCCGTTTTTTGCCGGGCCGCGAACCTTTCGCCCCGTCTGCGATTCGGGCGTTGAGCTCGTTTAAGCAATCGAGACTGATCGCTTGAAAGAGTTCGTCTTTGTCTTTGTAATAGTGGTAGATATTTGCCGCCGTAATTCCGCAATTCGAGGCAATATCGCGCATGACGATCTCGTCGGGGTTTTTGTGCATGAGCAGTTCAAGCGTTTTCGTCTTTATCGCCGGAACGATTTCCGGATTCGCGTTCCGCATGTCGCCTCCTTGTAAGACTTTCGTAAACAATGATAATTTAACGATGTTTAATTATTCCGTCAAGAGATGCCGTAAAAAAGCTGTGTTTTCGCGGGCGTTATCGAGCTGCCGCGAGAGCGGGGGGTGAAGGTTTTGATTGATGTTCGGAATATAAAGACTGCCGAAAAAGCCGAGTGCTTTTTCGGCGATGCTCAGTGCGCGGCAAAAAAAGCGCCGAACGATTTTACGATGTCGGCGCCTGCGATAAAGGTACCGGTCGAACTTCCGAGTGTCGAAAGCAAAAACACGAGGAGCACGCGAAGGAGGCGGTTGCGGTACCAGCCTTTTATGCTTGTCGCATCGGCTTGGAGATTTTCCATATCGGACACTTTCGGTTTGCAAAAATACGCCTGTACGACGCCCGTGACGAGTCCGACACCGATGACCGGAGTGAGAGACGTGACCGGAGCTCCTACGGCTGCAGAGACGATCGTGATCGGATGTCCGCCGGCTGCAAGCGTACCGAGCGCCGCAAGAGAAGCGTTCCAAAAAATCCAGCTTCCGATCATTTCGCTTCCGATGCGTTTTCCGCCGAGCGCAAAGCCGAGGGCGACGAGGGCGATTATCGCGATCGGGATGAGCCAACCGGCGTATTTTGAAAGCCCCGTTTTCGGCGGCACTTGATCGATATCGCTCGTATCGGTCGTTTCGTCTCCGGCTGCGATTTTTTTGAGGTACGCTTCCACGCCGGGAAGGTGCCCTGCTCCGAGGACTGCAAGCACTCTTTCGCCGTTCGCTTCCCAAATGCGAGAAGCGAGGTAGCGGTCGCGTTCGTTTATGAGCACTTCTTTTATCGCAGGCAAATATTCTGCAAGCTCCGTCATCATCGAATCCATTTCATTCGATTTTTTTAACGCTTCGATTTGTTCGGGCGATATTTTTTCTTTGTCGAATGCGCTTGCGATAAGCGCGGAAATCAATTTGCTTTTTCCCCACAGCGAATTTTTTACCCATGCGCGCCTCAGCGTCACGGCTATCGGCCGGTCGACCATGACCGACGGAATACCGAGTTCTGCGGCAGTGTTCATCGCGGCGAGCATTTCGTCTCCGGGTTTTACGCCGACGTTTTCTCCGAGCCGCTTTTGAAAAGATGCGAGCACCAAATTCGCCAACAGTAAAAATCCCTCTTTGCGCTTCAACACTGCGATGATGTCGAGCTTGCGGTAGCTTTCGGGATCGGTCATGGAGCGGCTGCGCTTTTCGTCGAGTTCGATAGCGACGCAGTCGGGTTTTTGTTCCCTGATCGCGTCCGTCACTTCTTTGATGCTTTCGTCTGAAACGTGCGCCGTTCCGAGCAGCGTAATCGTCCGTCCGTTCAGTGAAATCGTTTTTTGTGTGTTGCTCACTTTCCGAGGCTCCATTCGGCAAGCCGGTATTCGAAAAACATCGGTGCCTGCATTTTAATAATTTTCGAATAATATTCGTTTGCGAGCTTCGTCGAACCTTTGAGCTCGTAGAACAATCCCATGTAGTACCACATCCTGCCGCGATCGGACGGTTTGTCGATTTTATCGATTTTCAGGCGGAGCGAATTTTCCGCGTTGAATCCGCCCTGATCGTGATAGAGACGCATCATTTCGTAGGCGAGAGAACTGCGATCCAAGGGACGCATCGCCTGTGCTAAAAATTTTTTACAGTCGATGACGTTTTTTTCTTTGAGAAAGGAGGCTGCCGTCATGAGCGCGTAGGAAAAGTCGCTTTTATCGTACGAGTACGCTTTTTGAAATGCAGCCCGCGCTTTCGCCCAATTCCCTTCGTGCCATTCGAGCAGTCCGATATCTTTGTATGCGAAAAAATAATCGGGTTTCGTTTCGACGACTTTGTAAAAATCGACGAGCGCTTCTTTGTATTTTTTTTGTTCGTCGTAGAGTTCGGCCCGATATACGTACGCGAGAAAGTACGACGGATCGAGCGCTATCGCTTTTGTCCACGCCGCCTCCGCTTCTTGGAATTTGCCGCGGTAGCGCAGGTATGTTCCCCAATCGAGGTAAAAATCGTAATCCGAATCGTCGACTGCAATCGCCTTTTCTATGTATGTCGATGCGCGAAGATAATTTTTATCGTCTGCTGCGATCTTGCCCAAATACGAGAGAGCGAGCGCGTGAGAAGGATCCTTTGCGAGAATCGCTTCGAAAGATTTTTTCGCTTCGTCCGTGTCGCCGATGTAAAACGCCGTCTGCGCGAAACCGAAAAGCGCGTCGATATTGCCGCTTTCGCTTCGCAGCGCTCTTTTGTACGCGGCGTTTGCGAGTTTGAATTTACGGGAGAGAGCGTATTGTTCTGCAAGCGCGATGTTCGCCGCCGCATTGTTCGGATCGGAAGCGAGAAGGCGTTTGATAAGAGAATCCGCTTTTTTTCTGTCGCCCGACGCAAGAGCCGTGCGCATATTGAGTTCGAGCACGTCGATATTGTCCGCATCCCGTGCGAGCAGCGCCTCTCCCGCCTTTTTCGCTTCTTCCGTACGCCCCGCCGAAAGGAGGAGCGATGCGCGGAGGATTTCCAGCTGTATGTTTTCTTTGAGCTCATCGGGAAGATTTTCAAACGACGCGAGCGCTCCGGCGATATCGTTTGCCGAAAGAAGCGCTTGCAGCTCCCGAACGAATGCGACATCCGCGGAAACGGGGGGGGCTTCCTGCGCCGGAGCGGGAGGTTCTTCGCTCTGCACTACGGATGCTTTTGCCGCATCGGAAGGAGTCTCCTGCGCTGCGGGCGATTTTTCAGCTGCGGATGGGGAGAGAGCCTCCCGCGCATCGGTAATTTCGGCTTTGCTTTCCGTGCCGCCCGTTTCCGTTTCGCGTTCCGGAAGAATCGCTTTTGCTTTTGCCGCATCGGATGACGTTTCTGCGGATTGCTCCGTCTTTTCGGCGGGAACGACTTGCGTATTTTGCGGGACGGAAGGGAGCGTCTGTGCGTTTGCCTGCACGACGTTTGCGCTCTGTCCGCTTTTCGGCGTACTTGCGCACGACACGAACGATATGATGAGTACGGTCAGGAATATGCCGGCTATAGGGCGGCTGAGGGATTTTTTCATCGTGTGTTCCTTAATTGTTTCTCGTAGTTATAATACATAAAAAAGAGGAAAATTACACCGGTTGCAATTCCTTGCACCATTGGTTAAACTGTCGTCAATGTATAGGAATATTGTCCGGAAGTCACTTGGGCTCCTTTTTACGTATATCGTTATAATTGTCGGCATTTTTATGCTGCAATTTAGAAGCGATTCCGTTATATCCGAAAGGATCGGAAATCTCCGCATATCGCTTGCCGAAACGAAGGGCGATGACGGCGGTACTGTTTTGAAAAATCGGATGACCGCATCGTTTAACGGTATCGCCTTTACGGTCGACGATGCTCATCCTCTCACCCTTTCCGTGCGCGGCGAACGCGGCCGCCGGAATCTTGCGCTCGTGTCATGGAAAAAGCCGAATTCCCGTTCCTGTGAATTTGCGTTCAGCGAAGGCGTGTCGCTTTCGTTTGCCGTAGGCGGAAGCGAAGATGCGGAACGTTTGACCGTGCACGCCGTTCTTCCGGAAAATGCGGACGACGTGCGTCTGCATTATGAAATCGTTTCGGGTGCGGCCGTCGTTTCGGAAACGGATACGCACGTACAGCTCGATATCAGAAACAGCCGATGGGAATTCGAAGCTGCGGAAATATCGGGCGGGACTGTTTCGTTCAGCGGACGAGGAACCGTGGCTTCGTATTCGTATTACGATGCGACGAAAAAATTCTCGTTTGACAATACGGCTCGTTTCGCGTCTGCGGAGCCCGGCGCGTATTCGACGACGATCGCTTCGTTCAAACAAAATTTAATAACGGCTTTCACTTCTCAGCAGGATATCACCGAGCAGGAAGCCGTTTCGTATGTCGCGGCTATGTCCGAGCGCGGCCGTTACAACGATGCGATCAACGCGGTGCCTTCTTCGTTCAGGCGCGGCGTACAACGTACCTATCTTTCATCTCCGTATTTCGATTCGCTTGCAACGATGAACCGTTCGCTCGAACAGCAGATGTCGGGCTTCCGCGATATCGTCGCTCAGAATACGATCGACGCGTTTACCGTTTCCGGCATCGTCGATTATATGTGTATGCATCCGGGCTCAAATGCGGTCAGAACGCTGCTTTCGACAGGGGCGGCGGTCAGTGCGAACTCGATTACCGTTTCACAGGCCGCTTCCATTCTTTCGGCCTACGATTCGCTCCTCGCCAAAAATGCCGAGTTTGCGTCGATCCTTCATCCGGCAGCACAAGTCTGTATCGATAAAATTACCGAAGCCTGTTCGGCTGAAAACGAAAAGATTACGATTTCCGAAAACGGCGCTTTCGTTTCGGTTATCCAGGCGGCGGAAGTCGGAGATGCCCTCGTGCGTTACGGGCGCGCATCGGGACAGGTGTCGCTCGAGCGGGGCGGCTACGTCATTTTGAATTCGTATCTTGCCGAAAGCGCTTCGTTCGATCTTCGAACGCTTGCTTCTTTGTATCCGATCGTCGTACACGATAATCCCTATTATCCGCACTTTGCACTTCTCGGTTTCGACGGCGGCAATGCGGTGTGGGCGTGGACCTGTGCGGCGAATATGACTTATGCGAACGACGGCAGGGGAACGGTTACGGTTACGATCGATTTCCCGCAGTCCTATACGCATTACGTTATCATAAACGGCATACAACGGTTCAGAACCATCTATATTTACGATTTGGCGTTCCGTACCGATCCGCGCTTCGAAACGTATAATTCTTCGGGCTATGTATACCGCGCCGACACGAATACGCTGCTTTTAAAGTCGCGTCACAAATCGCAGATAGAGACGATACGCTTTATCTATTCGGATGCGGCGCGCGAAGCGGCCGAGCGGCGGACGCTTACCGAAACCGATGCGGCAGGCAACGTCATCGCTCCTCCTCCCGAACCGCGGCTTCCGGCAAGCGCGCTTCCCGAAGGCAATATTCCGATGTCGACGGGCAACGCGTCTCCCGAATCCGCAGAGTGACGGTGCGCCGACTATGCGTACCTTTTTGTCGACTTCCTCACGTATTCATGCGATATCGCATATTCGGAGAACGGCACCGAACGCCGCTTTCCGTGCGGGTTTTAACGCGGCGCTTTCGGTTGCCGTTTTGATTTTCTCCGGCATTTCCGCCTTTTAAAATCGCGGAACGATGCCGTGCGGTAAAAAAAACTCCGTTTTTATAAAAAATATTTTGCGTTTTTATAAAAATGTGGTATACTGGTAAGGACTACTTTCGTACAGCAGTTGCAGGAGCACAAGTGAATAAGCATGATTTTCCGAAAATTCATTTTTACGATCAGGATTTTGTAGATATTTATAATAAAACGTGGTCGATGCTTGCAGATTTTTGGATCGACCCTGCGACGTCAAAAGACTCGCCGACAGGCTGCTTTTTATATCCCGAAAGCGGAAAGTGTATCATCGATCAATTCGAATCGATTTTCTCTTCTTTTTTTCTCGTATATTCGAACCGCAATTTCAATGCGAGTCAAAATATCGATTACTTTTACAACAAGCAGGAAAAAAACGGCGCGATCCGCTGGAGATACGACGCGAAAACCGGAAAACCCGTTCTGCCGAAAACGAATCCCCAGGGCGCGGGTATGCCGCTTTTTGCTTGGGCGGAATTCAATCTCTACCACAAATCCGCGAACAAGCGGCGTATAAAAGAGGTCATGCCGAAACTGCAAAAATACATGACATGGCTCGACGAAACGTTTAAGCGGGAAAACGGCTTATATGCCGTCCCCTTTACTGCAGGCACGATGTTCAACGCTCCGCGCGAAAAAAGCGTATACCCCGTCGATTTCAATGCGGCTATGGCGATCAACGCGTCTCACATGTCCGCTCTCGGTGATATCCTCAACGATAAGGATTTGAGCTTCCAATATCGGCGCATGTACTTTTCGATCAAAACGCGGATCAATTCGCTTATGTGGGACGACGCGACGCGTTTTTACCACGATCTCAATAAAGACGGGAACCGTTTAAGCGAAAAAACGATAGCGGGTTTTTGGCCGCTTCTCGCCGAAATCCCGAACGCCGATAAAGCGGAACTGCTCATCTCCCACTTGAGCAATCCCGAAACTTTCGGTACCGATCATCCGTTTCCGACGCTTTCGGCCGACAGCAGATCGTTTAAAAAATCGGGTGAAGGATTTTGCGGCAGCGTGTTTCCCGCGTTCAATTTTATGGTCATCAAAGGACTCGAAAAATACCGCCACTACGAACTTGCGCGCGAGTGTTCCATACGCCATCTCTACTACATACTCGAAGGGCTTATGCCGAACGACCCGAAAGAAAAGGGCGACGTGTACGAAGCGTATCTGCCGACGAAAGAAGGCAAAGCGTCCATGTCGAAAGATTCGGGCTTTCCGCGTCCGCACTATCTCATCACCGTCGGTCTTTCGACGATAGCGCTGATGATAGAAAACGTCATCGGCCTTTCGATAAGTCTTCCGCGCAAAACGGTCGACTGGATTATCCCGAACCTCGAAATCATGGGCATCGAAAACCTGTCGCTCAAGCGAAATCTCATAACGATATTGAGCAACAAAAGCAGCCGCGGCTGGGAAATCCAAATGGAAAGCGAAAAGCTCTACTACTTTACGATCAATATCCTCGATCAAAAGAAAAAGACGCTGCCCATTCCGTCCGGCAAATGTTCCATGCTTATCGATAAATTATAAACGCTTCGGAACACGCTGTATTTTCAAAAGCGTGTGAAATATGCGGCAGACAAAAATTCCGAATACGTCAGCGAATGGCGAAGTGTTTTTGTTTGAACTTTTTCAGCATTGCGACGGCGTTCCGTTTACCGTTAAAGACAAAGCCGCCGTTCCAGTATTCGACCGCCGCAAAGAGGGCATTTCCGCCGTCGTGTTCGTCGCTCGATGCCGTTCGGAACGAAACGTAGTTTGCGAGGTCTTCGAAATTCTGCGTGCGCAGGCATTCGATTCTTTTGCGGTTGAATTCGTTCCATGCCTCAAGATTTTTAAAGCCTTCGCCTTCGTCCTGCACGATGAGATGGGCATGGCCGGGACTGAACGAATACCAGACGGTTACCTTTTTGTTCATGTCGCAGCGGTTGCCGTGTTTGACGGCGTTTTTGATCACTTCGCTTATCTGCTGTTCAAGCAGATTCAGCTCTCTGATTTCCGTCGGCGCGGACTGAACGATGAGGAGCGTAAAATACCTGATCTGTCTGAAATCCGACGGAAACGTTTTTACGAGCATATTTTCCGTATTGAATAGGGGATCATTGTCATCCGAATGAAGTTCTTTTATCGCTTCTTCGCGTGCCATAGTGTAAACTCCTTTTTTAATTTTCGTTTTGCAATAAGTTCGTGTAACGGTATTATTCAATGACTTATGAAAGACGAGCGGAAGCGCAATTATCAACCTTCCGCTCTTGTGTCGTATTTTCGCAAGATAAACGTTATTCCTTCACCATCTGCAACGCGTCTTCGATGCTGTTTGCGATCGGAAAATATCCTGTCAGCTTTGTCAGTTCGATGACTTTTTTTACGGACCCGTGGATATTCGCAATTGAAAGGCGCAGGTTCATCTTTTTTATCGTAGAGCAAATATAGATGAGCGCTCCGATTCCCGACGAATCGATATAATCGACCTGTTCCAAATTGATGATGAAAAACTTGACGTTTTTTTCCAGCATTTTCATGACAAGCTCTTTGAGCTTATAGGAATTGTACAGATCCATCTCTCCATTTACGTCAATGATATAGATGTCGCCGTTTTTTCGGATTTTCAGTTCCATAAAATACGCTCCTTCCTAATTCATTTAATTTTTATGACCAAAAGGCTTTGATCGTCGTATTGCTGCGCCCCTTCCGAATGCCGCTTCACATCCGCTTTTACGCGTTCGGCAATCTCCGTCCCTGCAAGCGCGTGATTTTCTTTGATGACTTGCATGAGGCGCGACGCGGAATATTGTACACCGGATTCGCTTAAGCATTCAAGCAATCCGTCCGTACAGGTTACGAGGATGTCACCTCTTTCGAGCTGTAATAGTTCATCGGCAAAATCCGAGGTTTTTTCGACGCCGAGCGGTTCGTTTTGTTTTGACAGCTGCGACACTTCGCCGGTTTTCGCCCGGTAGACGAGTACGGGATTGATGCCGCTCGTCGAAATTTTGGTTTCTCTTGTCAATGGATTATAGTCGATGAGCGCGATACTTGCAAAGTGATCTTCTATGCCGTTTTCCGCACACAGTCCGCGGTTGATCCATTTTAAAATAGCGGCAGGGCTTTGGGGAGTCGCGGCTGTCATGCGCAGCATCGTGCGAATCATCACCATGACGCTGAACGAGTTCATACCTTTTCCGACAACATCCGACATGACGAAAAGCGTACGGTCTTTGCGTACTGCGAGGATATCGTAGTAGTCACCGCACACGTTTTCGTTTTGTACCGACCATGCTCCGAGCGATATGCCGGTCATTTCCGGAATTTTTTCAAGGATGAATTTCTTTTGGAATTTCGCCGCAGTATTGCCTTCTTCCGTGAAACTGCGTTTTTCGCTGTAGTCGAGAAAGCTTAAAAGCGTACGGAGCGCCGAAGCGGCCGCTTCGGTGAGCGTCTTCGCGTGTTCGAAATCGAGTTCCGAAAAGCCTTCTTTTTTCGGATCCCGCGACAGCGCCGAAACACCGACGATTCTGCCTTGTACGCGGATCGGAACGCAGATATAGCTGCCGCAAGCGAGAAAGTCTTCCGGTCCGTTTTGATAGATGCGCGGGTCTTGGACGGAATTTTTTATAAGCACCGCTTCGCCCGAAGACGCGACTTCTCCGAAAATGTTTTCGGAAAGCTGGAATTGCATATAGCGGAAATTCGCTTCCACCCGTACCGGTTTGTGCGGCAGCGTATCCGGCAGTTTATACGGAGGCGGAAAAGAGCCTTTCATGGAACGGACGGTGAGAAAGTTGTCGAATTCGTCCGACAGGAGAATGACGCAGCCGTCGGCTTTGACCGCTTCGGTGAGCTTTGCATTGAAGTAGTCGAGAAATTGATTTAAGCTGTCGTCATGCGAAAAAAGCTCGGCGGCTTTTGCGGCGAATTCTTCGTTTGCCCCGATTTTTTTTTCATACGATATGTTTGCAAGCGACTCGTGTTCGACTTTTTCGTGCACTTCGGAAGCTTGTTTTTTTTCCCGTTTTTTCGAATCGCCGAATGCAAGGATGATAAAGTAAGGCAGGATAAGGAGTTCCGAAGCAAAAAAAGCCGAAACGAAATAGAGGCCGCTTGACGAACGGAACATACGGATGAGACCCGCAAAAAGGATGCCGAGAGCGATATAGAGTACAAAACTTGCTTTTGCAGTATTTCGACAGCGTATGACGACCAGCAGCGCGAATAAAATTGCGAGCAGCACCGCCGCCCCTATAATCGGAATGTGTATAAACGACTCGATAGAATACAATTTTTAACTCCACGTAAAGCTGCAATTATTTTACTATTTTATCATCGAAGGCCTAAGAGGTCAAGAAGATTTTATTTTCCATTTAAATATGATGCGCTCGATTCCGTTTTTTATGCGGGAGACGAAACTCGTGCCCTTACTGCGTGTAAAGGAGCGCACCGCATCGTTGAGCTCCACGTCTTCTCCGAATTTTTTCCGAAGCTCTTCCCAGTACAGCATGATCCACACATACAGATCGCTTTTCGTATGCGCTCTGAAATAACGCATGACGTGTCCGTCGTCTATCGCTTTGATGATCGGGAGATAGACTGCGTTAAACCACGAAGTGATCGCATCTGCAATCGTCATATCGGTATTTTCTTTTTTTTCGACGTATGCTTTATGCGTCAGGATGTGGTTGTAGACGATATCGTACTGCCCGGTCGACGTAAAATCGAGCGTCCAAAAGTCGGTGATATCTCCGAAATTCGTTTCGGTATAAAAGACGCGTTTTTCATACGAGATGATTCCTTTTATCATCGATTTCAACGTATAGGCGGGCTTCAATTTTATTTCGCTCTGCAGCGAAACGATTTCCGCATCGATGAATTCTATACCGCGCGCTTTTGCGACCGAAACCCGATGATTGCCGTCGCGCACAAAATACAGGCCTCCGAGTTCGTATACTTTTATCGGAGGAAGAATGATCGATTCGTACTGCGCTTCATCGACGTGTTTCCATCGTTCGCGCAAAAATCCGCTTTTCGGAAAAAAACGGTTGTCGAAATCTTTATAGCGGCCTTCGCTCCCGACGATCTTGTCGATCGGAATCGTCTGTAAGCCGACGTAGATTTCGTCTTTCGGTTTTAAAATCGATTTTATTTCGGAAAACGAAATGAGGGACGCTTCTTCGGGATTTAAAAAATGCTGTATTTCGTTGAAGAGCGCTTTGCTGTGAGCTTTGTTGAAATCTTCATCCGTCTGCAGCGAAAACAATCCTCCGCTCATTGTGTTCCTCCCGTTTTCGGAAAGTCGATGAGCCAGTGCGCGTATGCGTTTACGACCGTCGTCGCGCCCGTTTCCGTAACGCGCTTCGTGCGTATGTCGTAGAGATGAATGTGTCCGTGTACGAGGTAGGCGGGTGAAAATTTTTTTATAAACCAGTTAAAGCATTCGAAACCGACGTGACACGGATCCTCCCTGTCGTGGATGCCCCTCGGGGACGCGTGCGTCAAAAATATGTCGAGATATCTGCCGTAGCGCAGCTTGTTCCACAGAAGAGAAGGGATCATCGCAATGAGACGGCGCTTCATTTCTCCTTCGCTGTACTGGTTGAGACCGTTGTTGTATTTCCGAGAGCCGGAAACTCCCGCGATAAGGAGCGGCGTCTTTTTCCCCGTCGCGGGATCGGTAAACGAAAGCGCTTTATCGCGGATGACGCGGAAACCGCAGTACGCGGCACCGTGTCCGTGTGCATCTTCTCTTTTTTCCGACGGTGCCGATACACCCGAATGATAATAATGAAATTCGTTTAAGTTGTGATTACCGAAAACGAAGTACGTCGGCTTATTAAAAACCGAAACGATAAAATCCACATAATCCATCGGAAGATCGCCGGCGCATAAAATCATATCGACATCGGAAAAAAACGACGAAGCGTTTTGATTGTAAATGAGAGGATCGATCATATCCGAAACGCAAAGTATTTTCATTATATACCCGATTTTTTGAGAAACAGGATCAGCTCCGCGATAAAGGCTGTGAGCGCTGCGATAACGGCAATTTGAATCGGCTCCATAAATAAATCAATCCTCCGTACGGCATGCGGGACTGCGGAACATATCGATTTTCGAAAATACCGCATCAGTGTACAAAAACGCATCCGAAAAAATATGTATAAACGGTCTTTTGTAAAAACGTAAATTACTGTATACTAGATTAGTAGATTTATTAAACTCTGTCAAACATCCGATAATAGAGAGGGAATATCGGATATGGGAGCGGTAGAGTGAAGCGGATGAACGGCGCTGTATTTTTTTTATTGTTTTTCGCAATATCGCTTTTTGCCGAAAGCGAAGGCGAACGTCTCTTTAAATCGAATAACCCGGCGGCCGCCATTCCGCTGCTCGAGCGGGAGCTTTCGTCGGGAACGCTGTCGAGCGCGGCGTATAATTATCTCGGGCTTTCGTATTATCAAACGGGGCAGTACGATAAATCGGTCGCGGTATTTGAAAAGGGACTTTCCGTACCGGGTACCGATAAAAAAGTGCTCGCATACAATGCGGGAAATTCCGCTTTTGCCGCGGGAAATTATGCGAAAGCCGACGAGTGTTATTCGCTCGCTCTTGCAGCATCTCCCGATTTTGTAAAAGCGCTTTTAAACCGCGCGAACGCGAGACTCAATCAGATGCGTCTTCGGGATGCGCTCGGCGATTATGAAACTTATATCGCTCGAGTGCCCGGTGATCCGCAGCGTGCGGAAATAGAGCGCGTCATTGCGCTGCTTCGAGCCGAACTTGCCAGAAAGGAAGAAGAAGCGAGAGCTGCCGCGGCTCTCGAGCAGGCGATGAAAGCGGAGGAAGCGCGTATGCGTGCGGAACAGGAGAGGATTGCCGCCGATAAGGCCAGGCGTGAAGCCGAAGCGAAGGCGGCCGAAGAAGCGCGCAAAAAAAAGCTGCTCGAAGACGTAGCGAATTCGCTTCGAGCGACAAATACGGAAAATATGTCGGGCGGAGCGGAAGATACGCTCGACTATGAATCGGAACCGGAACTCGATTAATATTGTTGCGAGTGCGGTATATTTTCAGCAAAGGAAAGGGATATGGCTAAGACAAAGACTCCTGAAAAAGCGGCAAGCGCTAAAACGGCGAAAAAGGCGCCGGCGGAAAAAAAGGTAAAGTCCGCCGTCAAAAAAACGGCCGAAAAACCGGCTGCAAAAAAAGCCGTTTCAAAAACCGCGGAAAAAGCGGTTGAAAAAAAGAAAAGCGTAAAAACTGCGGAAAAAGCGGTTGCAAGAAAAGCCGATGTGAAAACGGCGGCGAAAGCGGGCGTAAAAAAAGCCGATACAAAAACGGCTGTAAAAAACGCACCGAAACCGGCTGTTAAAAAAAATGCCGTAAAGGCTTCCGGAAAATCTGCGGTAAAGACGGCCGTAAAAACGCAGCGTGTAAAGACGGGCGGCGAAAGCGCGCGTTCGAAGTCCGCCGCAGAAAAAACTGCAGCGGAAAAATCTCTCATAAGTGAAAAAACACTTTCCGCAAAAATAACCGAAAGTATCGATGCGGTGAAAGTTCCCGCTTCAAAACCTCTCTTTTCGGATGTAAGCACGGCTTCATCGTATACGGACGAACAAAAGCCGGTTTCCGAAAAAATATCGTTTACGGATTTTTCCGGAGGAAGCAAGCCGGTAAGTCGATCCGTTTCCGAAAACGAATCCGAAAAAAAATTGAATAAAAAAATCGTTATCGCAATTGTCTGTGCGGCAGTCATCATCGCCCTTATCGCGGTTTTTTTTTAAATAAATCCGGTTTACCGGGTTCGACCTCGAACGTCCGGAGCGATACGCTCTCTTCCGTTCAGCTCTACATGGACGCAGGCGACTACGACCGCGCGCTGGATCTGCTCGAAAAGCTGCTTAAAAAAAATCCCGGTGATGCCGAAGCTCAGCGGCTGCTCGACGAACTGCGTACATTGAAGGATTCAAAATCCGGCGACGGGGCGGTGCAGGACGAGCTTTCACGAAGTACGGCGGAAGCCCGGCGGGCGCAAAAAGAACTCGAAGAATTGATTGCGCGCGGATCAAATTCCACGTCCCCGCAGAATGCGGCTCCCGGTTCCGTGCAGCGGGCAGGAGAGCGTACTTCATCGGCAGAGACTTCGTCCGACAAAATTGCGGCGCAGCAAAAATTGCGAGATGCCGAAGAGGCTGCCCGGCGTGCACGGGAAGCGGAAATCGCTGCGGAAAAAGCGGCGGCTGACGCGACGGCGCGCGAACGGAAAGCCGAAGCCGAAAAAGCCGCTCAAGCGCTTGCAGCGCAAAAGCAAAGAGAAGCGGCCGCACGCAAAGCAGCCGAAGAAGAACTTGCGCGCAAAAATCGCGCGATTCAAAGAGAAATCGACGGCGTAAACGGCGAAATCGCGCAGGGCAAATCCGATTTGACGGCAAATAAAATCGACTCCGCCCTCAATCATTTCGGCAAAGCGCAAAAGATGCTGCCGATTTCCGCAGGCGAACCGCTTTTTTCAGGCAGCAAAAATTCCGAAATGGCAAGCGCCCTTTACGAAGCTTTACAAAACGCGGCATCGGATGCCGATAAAAAAAGACTCCGTGATGCGGCCGTACGCTACGCCGAAGAAGCGATCCGAAAAACGCCGAACGATGCCGCAGCTCACTACGTGCTCGGTATGACGGCGATGGATGTAAAAAATTATCCGAAAGCGCTCGACGAACTTTCCAAAGCGGTGCAGAACGATCCATCGAATGCCCTCTATCACTATAATCTCGGACGGGTGCAGTACCTTTCACGCCGCTACAGCGACGCGCGTTCGTCGTTTCAGAAGAGCGTCGATTTGGACGGACGCTTTGCGCCGGCGCAATACAATCTCGGTCTTGCAAATTTGAGAATCGGAAACGAAGCCGAAGCGCTGTCGTCATTCCGCCGCGCACGGACGACCGATCCGAATTACGAAAAAGCCTATCTCGAAGAAGCACGCCTTCTTTCAAAACAAGGCGATCGAAACGGTGCCGTCAAAGCCTACAACGCCGTACTCCGTATTAACGATGTGAACGGCAACGCGCTGCGCGAACTCGGCTCCGAATACTACGCGATGGAAAGTTATGCCGCATCCGAAAACTGTTACCGCCGCGCCCTCGCGCTTTTGAGTCCGACGGAAGAAGACCCGACGACGTATTACAATCTTTCGGCGACGCTGTATGCGGAGCGTAAAGATGCCGAAGCTATCACCTATGCAAAACGCGCGTACGCTTCGAAGTCGTCGCTCGGCAATACCGCGCAAGCGAATGTCGTATACAATTACGCGCTTATGCTGCAGGAATCGGGAAAATCCGAAGAAGCGATTCCGCTCTACCTTGAAGCGCTGCGATTGAATCCCGATCACGAAAAATCGAAAATCAATCTCGGAAGAATGTACCTCGAAATGAATCCGCCCGACGTCGATACGGCGCTCCGGCTTTTCAAGCAGGCGTACGATGCGGACAATAAAAGTTTCGAAGCGAACAATAATCTCGGAAGCGCATATCTCGCAAAAAAAGATTATAAAAATGCGATTAAGTTTTATCAAAATGCGCTGCGTCTCGATCCGTCAAACAATACGGTGCGCTCGAATCTCGCGCAAACCTATGCAAGCGACGGTCAGTTCGACAACGCGAAAACGACGTATACCGAGTTGATCAGGCGCGACGGAACGAATTGGGATGCCTATGTGGAGCTTGGAAAAGTATGTATGTCGACGGGAGACGTTGCGGGTGCGGAACGCTATTTGAGCGAAGTGCAGACTAAGAGGCCGAATCACCGCCGTGCCGAAGTGACGGAGCTTTTGTCGGCGCTTCGAAGCGGCGGTTTTCAGGCAAAATAGCAAGCGGGCATTTAGGGAAGTGCTGATAAAAGCGAGGTGCGCATTTAATCAACACTTCCTTTTTGTTTCTTATAAGTCTTTAATTACCCATAATATATAGACTTATTACGAAACAAGGAATTTCAATGTTAACACTGATTAATTCGCATTCGAATTAATCAGTGTTTCCTTAGGTGCGCTTTACGAGGGCGAAAAGCTCCGCCCTCGTAACCGCCGCCCACACGGGTCTTCCGTGCGGACAGTGCGGGTCGGGGAGGGCGAGAGCTTTTTCCGCCAAATCCGAAGCGGTCGCATCGTCAAGTACATAGCCGTCTTTGACTGCCGCTTTGCACGCGGTCATTGCGGCGATCTCGGAAATGACGTCTTCCGGGGCGACTCTTTTTTCGAGGAGGGCGCGGTACAGATCGTTTTCGCTTCCTTTCCAGCGCTCCGGCACCGATCTTATCTCCCACACTCCGTTTCCTTTGTTTTTTGCCGCAATGCCCGCTTTTTTCATCTCATCCCGTATGCGTGTCAAATAAATATCGTCCGCGGCATTTTGCGTGATGATTTCATAGGGCACGAGGAGTTTTTGACTTTTTCCCTGATTTTGCATAATGACGTCGTAGAGGAGCCGTTCGTGAGCCGCGTGCTGATCGATGATATAAAGCGTATCGCCTTTTTCCGCGACCAAAAAAGTGCCGAGCGCGCTTCCGAGAAAGTGAAAGTCTCCGTTTAGCGTTTTGATTTTTTCGGCTGCGTTTTCGGCGTCGTACAGTTTTGTTTTATCTGCCGCCTCTCTTGCCGAATCATCTCCCGTTTCGCCGAACGAAAGCGCTTTTTTTGCAAGTTCGAGCGGTACGTCCCGCGCTTCGTGGTTTATCGAATAGCGCGCTTTATATGCATCGGTTTTATATTCGCGGGCATAGGGATTTGTAAAGTCGCCTGCACCCCGGTGCATGACGATGCGTGAAAAATCTTTCGCATGCCGGATCGAGTCTTTATTTTTCCCGTACGATATGCTTTTTCCTCCGGCCGCATCGAAAGCGTCCTTTCTGCCGGCGCTCGTATGCACACCGAGTTCATCGTTTTTTCGAAGCGCGTATAAATTTCCGCTTCCTTTGCCGCCCGTACTTTCGGCGGACGCGTTTTCCGCATCGAAATCGAAAGATTGAAAATTGTTAATTGTATCGTCGCGGTCGTTTTTCATTTCGCGCAGAGTGTATTGATGAAAAAAGTTCCGCAAAGCTCCGCTTACGCCGTGGTGCAGGCTTGCGATGTCGCGGAAGCGCGCTTCTTTTTTTGCCGGGTGAATATTGAAGTCGACGAGATCGCTTTTCATCGTGACGAAGAGGGCTGCAGCGGGATAGGTACCGTTCGGAAAATAACCTTGACCGCCGTACTCGATCGCCTGTACGAGCGAATACTCGGTAATCCTTCTGCCGTTTACGAAGATGTATATGTCTTTTTTATTTGCGCGCGATACGCCCGGTTCTCCGATGACGCAGGTAAAACTCCAGTCGGGATCTTTTCCGCCCGAAGAGCCTGAGATTTCGTAAAAGAGAGAAGCGTTTTCGGAAGGGAGCGCCGCTTCTACGAATCGCTTTTTTAAACTCGTGCCCGCTTCGAGCGTTATGCGCCGCTCGCCGTCCGCGGTAAACGTAAAGGCGATGTCCGGTCTCGCAAGCGTCTTTTCGATAAACGTGTTTTTGCACATGAGCGCTTCGGCTGCCGGGCGTTTTAAAAATCTTCTCCGCGCGGGAAAGTTTTCAAAAAGACCTTCCGCCTGCACGATCGTACCCGCAGTCGATGCACTCCTTTCGATGATGTGATCTTCCGTTACCGATGCCCGCATTTTCCAGCCGCCCGATATGATCGAAAGGCGGCATACGGCGGCGATCGACGAAAGCGCTTCTCCTCTGAAGCCGAGCGTCGAAAGATGCAACAAGTCGGTTTCCGTTTCGATTTTGCTCGTCGCGTGCGGCCGCGCACAGTTTTGCAGATCGCTTTTCGTCATGCCCGAACCGTTGTCGACGACGCGCACTTTTTCGATGCCGCCCGAATCGATTTCGACGGCGATGCTGTCGGCACCCGAATCGACCGCGTTGTCCATGAGTTCGCGCAGAACCGCATTCGGCCGGTCGATGACTTCACCCGCCGCGATTTTCCTTGCGACTTCGGCGGAAAGCTTGTGTACCGGTTTTGCATCGCTCATTGACGCGTACCCTCCTGCGGAGCGCCCGCCGTTCCCGTCGCTTCGTCGGCGCCCGAAAAGAGATCGAGTTCGGGCGTATCCGCGCTTTCGGGTGCGGGCTCGTTCATGAGCATTTGAATTTTTCCTTCGATTCTGTCGATTTCGGCTTCCATGCCGCGCGCGAGTTTTATACCCGTTTCGAAATCTTTGAGCGCATCTTCGAGCGATATGTCGTCGCGCTTGATGTCGGCGGTAAGCTTTTCAAGCGTTTCAAGGTTTTTTGCAAAATTTTTCATGACGGACTCCTTGTAAAATTATTAATTAATAATGTGCTTTGCCTCTGTGCATACGCTTTTGACGGTCGCCGTAAGTTGACCTTTTGCCGGAACGATTTCAAGTTCCGCTCCGACTGCGACGAGCGATGCATCCCGCACGACTTCTCCGCTTGCCGTGTCGCGTACCATCGAATAGCCTCGTGCAAAAATTTTTTCGGGACTTGCGCTTTCGAGTACGTGTGTACACAGGGCGATGCGGTGCTTCGCGTCTTTTAATTTTTCATCGATGTTTTGCAGCAGCGCGACTTTTGCGCCGTCAAAGCGCGCAAGGAGCGGCTGTTCGATAGTTCTAAACTGCAGTTCGAGATTTTCGGGATTGAATGTGCGCACGATGAGTTTCATGTTTTCGACTTTGCGTTTTATTTCCGTATGGAAGATATCGGCATAGGTTTGCAGCGTACGAATGATATCGCTTTTGAGCGGAACTGCGGCTTCCGCTGCGGCCGACGGAGTCGAGGCTCGAAAATCGGCTGCGTAATCGGAAAGCGCCCAATCGATTTCGTGTCCGACGGCGGAAATCACCGGTATGTTCGATTCGTAGACGGCACGTACTACCGCTTCGTCGCTGAAGGGAAGCAGATCTTCGAGGGAGCCGCCTCCGCGCCCGACGATGAGCACGTCGCAAAGCCTGAAATAATTTGCGACTTTTATCTGCCGCACGATCGTTTCCGCCGCGCCTTCTCCCTGCACCGTTGCGGGCAAAATGACCGCCGATACGCAGGGATTCCGCCGCTTCATAATCTGCAAAATATCGCGCAGGGCGGCTCCCGTCGCGCTCGTAACGATACCGACCGTTTTCGGAAAAAGCGGCAGCGGTTTTTTGTGCGCTTCGTCGAATATGCCTTCGGCGGCGAGGCGCTTTTTGCGCTCTTCGAGCATCTGTAAAATATTTCCCGTGCCCGCCATTTCCATGCGCGAAATGACGAGCTGGTATTTGCCGTGCGGCGGGTACACCGTAAGGCATCCGGTACAGCGCACGAGCATACCGTCTTTCGGCGAAAACGAAAGAGAGGGCGTCGCGCTCCGCCACATCGCACATCCGAGCTGCGCACCGGAATCTTTCAGTGTCAAATAGATGTGGCCGGCGCTCGTCAGTTTGCAGTTGGAAATTTCACCTTCGACTATGACGGTACCGAACGAACCTTCGATCGTTTCTTTGATGAGATTTGTGATCTGCGTGACGGAAAAAAACGCGGAGGCGTCTTGAGCCGAATGTGCCATAGCGGTAATTTTATAGCGTATGGAAAAACTGGTCAACGCGTGGGCGAGGTGTTGTCAACATTATAGAATAAAAAGTATTCCGCTGCAGTATCTTTTTTCCGTTTCACTTTGTACGACTTTTCGTCTAAAAAAATAATTTTTCCCCTTTCATTTTCGATTGTTTTACAATGATTTTTTAGTCCCAACGGTAATTCCGAATACTACATATAAAACAATGAACGGAAAACTTATTCCTACGACGATAGGAATATTTGAAAAAATTGCCGTTTTTAACAATTCATCTCGCAAAAATATGTCCGTTCCGATTCCGACAGCAAGGTGAATGCAAGTCAAAACGACAAACGCCTCCATACATTTAAAAAGCACGGTAAAATATTCTTTTCGCTTGGAATAAAAATCCGCTTCCGCGCCGACTTGCTGCCGTAACTTTTCTGCTTCACTTTTCGTAATCTCTTTTTTAGTCAATTTAGTATCAATGTCAAAAAATTTTGTATTCATTGTATTTGATGAAAATCTGCTCTTTGCTTCCGAGATTTCAGCTGTGTTCTTCATAATGAAAAGTGCGATATAGATAATCATAATAAATTGTGAAAACATCACTAGAGCTTCTCCCTCCAATTCAAGCGACTTTTGAAACAACCTTACAATAAAAAGATGTTCATCGGATTCTTGTGCTAAAAGCGAAATATGTATCAACTGAACGTAGAAAATTAAAGAAAATATTGCACAAAATTCTATCCGATTTATCTTTGTTTTTCTGTTCCGAATCAAAAAACACACAGCAATTGAAAACAAATAAAATCCTGCCGACAAGATTTCTATCGGCAATTTCGGATAGGCAACCAACAAAAGCGATAACGGAAAAATTATGACCAGCGCAATCGCGAACAACGACTTTAAAATATACAAAAATCGATTCATGGTTTTCCCCTTAAAATATTTTCATAGCAATTTAATCCATTCCTTAAAAGCATCTAACTGCTGCTGATATGAATCCGCAAATAAAAACGACTTAAACTCGTCAGTGTCGAATTTTGTTTGATTTTCAAAATAATAAAACCATTCACAACAGTTAAATTTATTATATTCATTCCGGCAATTACTTTCTTCAATAAGACGAATTATTTTATTTTCCATTGAAAAAAAAGCCGGAAGAGATCGATATATGTGATTCGGCAGAGACCAATCAATTTTACATAAACGCTTTCTTACTTCAGAAAGAACTTTTTTATCACAAACGCTTATTGAAGAATTTTGTAGAGGTATGTAGTACCACCCTTTCCGAAAATACAGTTTTTTGCCCAGTTTGCTATTATTTCGATTCCCCTCGATCGCAAGGGAAAGAAAAAATTCTTTTTCACAGCAGGGGCTAAATCCTATAAAGAAATTATTTGATTTGTAAGTATAATAAAAACCGGCGCCATATTCATCTGCCTTTTTGGTTGTACTGTCCCGTTTGTAGGCTATCAGACTTTGGTCTATTTCGCCCAGAAATATTTCTTTTATTGAAAATAGTTCTCTAAATAAAGACGGTACAGCGAACAATACTGTTTCCTCACGAGTTAATAATGTCATTTTTATCTCCTTCAGCGGCTGACTGTTTATAAAAAATATAACACAGGCGGCTATCATAGCGTGATAGCGGAAAAATTATTTTGAAAAAATAATCGTTTGTCGGAATCTCTTGCGATTGCTTGAATGACAGTATCCAAGGAACGGAAAACTTCCCAGCGTTCACGGTTTGTTACGGCTGCGATTTTTGCGACCGCCAAATCTTCCAAATCCGGCACACGACTGCCCTTCCAGATTTTATCGGCAAGTGAAACCGCAAGTTCTTCAAGCGTTGAACTTTCGGACCACAAAGCATGAGAGGCGGCAAATTGTGATTTTTCTTCGGAAAAACCGAGAGACCGTAAAAGGCGAAAACCTTCCCGTTCGTGCCTATGCCCTTCTTCCGAAAGTTCGTTGATGTAAACGCTTTTTCCTATGTCGTGACCGGCTGCACCGAATAAGACGAGATCTTTATTGATGTTCAGATTTTTCCACGTACCGTTTAGCTTTTCAAGCAATTTATTTGCAACATCGTGAACAAGCAGCGAATGAGCGTATAACCTTGGCGGAACTCCGAGAGTACTGAAAACGGATGCAATCTCATTCGGAAGAGAAAGCAGATTTCGACAATTTATATACTGATATTCCGCCATTCGAATTTTGTCTTAATGAACAGAGAGTTGATTCCCCTGTTAAGATTTACAGATATAGTAACAGGGGAGAATATCAGATCACGATAGCGGAAAAATTATTTTCTGGCTTTATTAAACAAAATCTTCATAACGGGATTGTAATAACAGTACTCGTCGCTCTTGTTTGCGGAGAAGTGAAACAAATCGATATAATCTATTTCTTTGCCGTTCAGATTATATTTGCCGTATGCGGCGACGCCTTCTTTGTTATGAGTAAGTGTTTTATTTTTTGAAAATTCACCGGGGAAGCATAAATTTATGTAGTTTTCAGCAATCGTACCGTCCCATAAATTGGCTGTTATGATTATATCGGGGTCCAATATTTTTAATTGCTCTTGAAAAAAGTTTGTTTTTTCCAACTCCGAATCTTTTAAGAAACGATCAACCAAGTCTGTATTAGTCTCCCAATTATCAGGATCGTCATTACTGTATTTTGAAATATTTATACAGGCGAATCCGAAATCATTAGTTTCACGCATTTTATTCAGTATTTCCAAGGCTGTCGGAATATTTTCGAATGGGAATTCCCCCTCGGTTTTAATGCCGTATACGATATAAAGAATATGGCGCCACCATGAATTTTTGTTGCTAAAATCCTTGTCAAAAAATTCTTTTGTCGTATCTCTAAAGTCATAACCTCCGATGTTTCTCGTTTCACGACCTATAAAAACCGTTTTTCTTTTTTGATCGAAATATCCGGGGAAAAAACCGTCTTTTGCAAAACAATCTTGAGGGGTTGTTGTTTCCTTATTTCCGTTATCAATGGGAGTTTTATTCTTTGATAACTGTTCTATCCATTCGTTCATTAACTTGTCCAATTTAAAGTTTTTTCGTTTTTCAAATTCTGAATATTCAAATGTTGAAAGCATAGTCTTTTACCTCTTGTTTAAATTATACCACACATTCTCTATCATATCACGATAGTTTCAAAAAAAATAAAAATTATTCACTATCACCGAATGATAGTAATTTATGTTATAATATCATTATGAAGCAAGAAAACAAAAAACAACAGACACGGCAGCTGAACAGAAAAATACTTGAACGGATAAATATCATCCATAGAGCAATTAAATCCGGAACTTATCCCGATAATCTGAAGTTACAGCGGCTTTACTGCGAGACGACAGGCTACAGCAAAGTCGGCGAAGCTACAATTAACCGCGATATCGATATGCTTCGTACTTATTTTCACGCACCTCTGGAATTTGACAGACACAAAGGCGGCTATTATTACAGCAATGCCTTTGAATTCCCTTTGAATGATATTTCCGCAGAGGATGTTTTTTATCTTTCGGCAGCAAAGACATTACTCTCAAGTTTTGAAGGAAGTCCTATTTATAAATCGATTTCCGAAGTTATTGATTTTGTAACGGACACACAGGGCTTGAGCAAAAGTTCTCTTTTAAAGAGAATCGCCATTCCGCCCGTTCCGAAAGTCGTAACAAATGAAGATGTTTGGAAAAAAGTTATACGTTCTTTGCAGGAAAACGCAGTTGTCGATTTTGAGTATAGCGGCAGGTGGAACCCGAAATCCGCACGGCGCCGCGTCGCGCCGTATCAGATCCTTATGGATGAGGGGCTTTGTTTTTTATTCGGCTATGATTTGAATAAAAAAGCTGTGCGCCTTTTCGCTCTGAACCGAATGAAGAACTATGTTGTTACGGACGAGCATTTTGAAATCCCCGATGATTTTGAATTTTCTGTCTATTGCGGCGGCGGAAAGTTCGGCGCATTTGTGTCGGAAGATCCCGTCGATTTTATAATCGATTTTTACGGAGACGCTCGGCCGTATGTAAAAGAGCGTCTTTGGGCGGACAATCAGAAACTTACTGATTTTGAAGATGAAGAAAAAACACGGATAGAATTTTCTTCAACGCAAGTCCTGAAAGTTATGGAATGGATTTTAGCGCAGGGAGCAAATGCCGTCCCCCGAAGTCCGCAGTGGTTTGTGGATGATTGGAAGAAGATCGTAAAAGCTATGATGAAAAGGGCGAAAAGCGATATTAATAATTAATAAATTTTTACAAGCCGGTTTCGTTCGAACGCTTTCTGGGGCTGCTGCCTATTGCAGCGAAAATCCCCTTGTCATAAAACGCGGCTGCCGTTGTGTATATCAGCTGCTGCAGAGCCGCGCTGCGCCCGCGGTTGTGCGGTACAATGTACATGCGCTGCCTGCCGAATGGGGAACAGCCGTCCTGTCGGGGGACGGGAACTGAGGAAAAACTCTGAAAAATGTTTGCAAAGTGTTGGGGTGAAGTACTTGACAGGGAGTGGGAAAAAGTAGTAAATTACAAGCTACCCGCTCAAACCGCGGGTGCGCTGTTTGACAGGCAAAGGGAAGGAAAGAAAGCAAGACGCATGCGGAGATATAAAAGTCTCCCGAATTAAGCGAGAGCAAGCGGGGACAAACGAAACGTAATTAGCCCCGGAGCAATCCGGGAAAAATAATGATGGAGAGTTTGATCCTGGCTCAGAACGAACGCTGGCGGCGCGTCTTAACCATGCAAGTCGAGCGGCAGGCAGCAATGCCGAGAGCGGCGGACTGGTGAGTAACACGTGGATAACGTACCCCGATGCCCGGGACAGCCTGTAGAAATAGAGGGTGATACCGGATAGATCACTGTATACGGAAGGTAGACAGCGGGAAAGGAGCTTCGGCTCCGCGCCGGGAACGGTCTGCGGCCCATCAGCTGGACGGCGGGGTAACGGCCCGCCGTGGCGAGGACGGGTATCCGGCCTGAGAGGGCGGACGGACACATTGGGACTGAGATACGGCCCAGACTCCTACGGGAGGCAGCAGGTAAGAATATTCCGCAATGGGGGGAACCCTGACGGAGCGACGCCGCGTGAACGAAGAAGGCCGGAAGGTTGTAAAGTTCTTTTCTGTCCGAGGAATAAGTGTAGGAGGAAATGCCTGCATGGTGACGGTAGGGCAGGAATAAGCACCGGCTAATTACGTGCCAGCAGCCGCGGTAACACGTAAGGTGCGAGCGTTGTTCGGAATTATTGGGCGTAAAGGGCATGCAGGCGGGTCGCCAAGCTTGGTAAGAAATACCGGGGCTCAACTCCGGAGCTATATTGAGAACTGGCGAGCTGGAGTTGCCGAAGGGTATCCGGAATTCCGCGTGAAGGGGTGAAATCTGTAGATATGCGGAAGAACACCGATGGCGAAGGCAGGATACCGGCGGACGACTGACGCTGAGGTGCGAAGGTGCGGGGAGCAAACAGGATTAGATACCCTGGTAGTCCGCACAGTCAACGATGTACACTGGGCGTGTGCGCAAGAGCGTGCGTGCCGAAGCAAACGCGATAAGTGTACCGCCTGGGGAGTATGCCCGCAAGGGTGAAACTCAAAGGAATTGACGGGGGCCCGCACAAGCGGTGGAGCATGTGGTTTAATTCGATGGTACGCGAGGAACCTTACCTGGGTTTGACATCAAGAGGGATCATATAGAGATATGTGAGCGTAGCAATACGGCTCTTGACAGGTGCTGCATGGCTGTCGTCAGCTCGTGCCGTGAGGTGTTGGGTTAAGTCCCGCAACGAGCGCAACCCCTACTGCCGGTTACTAACAGGTAGAGCTGAGGACTCAGGCGGAACTGCCTGCGACAAGCAGGAGGAAGGCGGGGACGACGTCAAGTCATCATGGCCCTTATGTCCAGGGCTACACACGTGCTACAATGGCCGCCACAGAGCGGGGCGAAGCCGAGAGGCGGAGCAGAACGCAGAAAAGCGGTCGTAGTCCGGATTGAAGTCTGAAACTCGACTTCATGAAGCTGGAATCGCTAGTAACCGCACATCAGCACGGCGCGGTGAATACGTTCCCGGGCCTTGTACACACCGCCCGTCACACCATCCGAGCAGGGGGTACCCGAAGCCGGCAGTCCAACCGCAAGGGGGACGCTGTCGAAGGTACGCTTTGTGAGGGGGGTGAAGTCGTAACAAGGTAGTCGTACCGGAAGGTGCGGCTGGATCACCTCCTTTTCCAAGGGAAGAGGAGCGCGCAGTGTACGCGCGCAACCCGCATGCGTCAGGCTGTTCGAGCCGTATCGGTTTGAACAGCATTCGCTTTCTTTCTTTCCCTGTGCCCCTTGAGCAGCAAGCACGTGCGGCTATTATCAAACACGGGACAGTAGCTCAGTTGGTTAGAGCACCGCTCTGATAAGGCGGGGGTCAATAGTTCAACTCTATTCTGTCCCAGATTCAAAAAGGACAGATGTGAGAGGGCCGTCTCAAAAGTCGATTACTTTTTCGACAGCCTTATGCTCTTTGAAAATATAGGGAAGGGAAGAAGGTTTGAGCGCTGGAGCGGTTGGAAGCTTTAGGCGCGGGAAAGAGAATATGGTCAAGCGAGAAGAGGTTTGCGGCGGATGCCTGGGAGCTGTCCGGCGAAGAAGGCCGCGGTAAGCTGCGAAAAGCTGCGGGGAGGAGCACACATCCTGAGATCCGCAGATAGCCGAATGGGGTAACCCGTATGTCGTAAGGCATACACCGCGCGCGGGAAGAAGATACTGCGGCGGAGCGATACTGCGTGAAGTGAACCATCTAAGTAACGCGGGAAGAGAAATCAAAAGAGATTGCGCAAGTAGCGGCGAGCGAACGCGCAGGAGCCTAAACCCTTTTGTAGGGTGTTGCAGGGCCGCACGGGGATGACCCGTGGAGTTGGTGAAAAAACCGATATTTAGCGGAAGCGTCTGGAAAGGCGCGCGAGACAGCGTGAAAGCCGCGTATGCGAAAGATATCGGACTCCATGGTGCGGTACCTAAGTAGGGCGGGGCACGAGAAACCCTGTTTGAATCCGGGTCGACCACGATCCAAGGCTAAATACGAGACAGCTACCGACAGCGAAGAGTACCGTGAGGGAACGGCGAAAAGAACCCCGGTGAGGGGAGTGAAAGAGAACCTGAAACCGCAAACCGACAAGATGTCACGGCGCGCGAGCGTTGTGGCGTGTCTTTTGTAGAATAAACCTGCGAGTTGCGCTGCGCGGCGAGGCTAAGGGTTGGAAGATCCGGAGCCGGAGCGAAAGCGAGTGTGAAAAGTGCGAAAAGTCGCGTGACGCAGACCCGAAGCCAAGGTGATCTAATTATGGGCAGGCTGAAGGCAGGGTGAAACCTGTTGGAGGGCCGAACAGTAATCTGTTAAAAAAGGTAGTGATGACCTGTGATTAGGAGTGAAAGGCTAAACAAACCTGGAAATAGCTGGCTCTCCCCGAAATGCCTTTAGGGACAGCCTCATGCAAAGCGGAAGGAGGTAAAGCACCGGATGGGATAGGGGGCGTCACAGTCTACCGACACCAATCGAACTCAGAATGCCATCCGCCAACGCATGGGAGTGAGACTGTGTGCTCCAAGGTTCATAGTCGAGAGGGAAACAGCCCGGACCGACGGCAAAGGTCCCAAAATAACGCTCAGTGTGAAATGAGGTGCGTCTGCACAGACAGCCAGGAGGTTGGCTCAGAAGCAGCCATTCCTTAAAAGAGTGCGTAACAGCTCACTGGTCGAGCAGGCGTGCGCAGACAATGTAACGGGGCTAAGCGTTATACCGAAGCCGCGGGCCCGCATTGTAAGAGATGCGGGCGGTAGGGGAGCATTGCGCTAACCGAAGAAGGCGTACCTGTGAGGGGCGCTGGAGGAAGCGGAAGAGAGAATGCAGGCACAAGTAACGAAAAGACGGGTGAGATTCCCGTCCGCCGAAAGCCTGAGGATTCCCGGGTAAAGGCAATCTGCCCGGGGTAAGTCGGCCCCTAAGGCGAGGACGAAAGTCGTAGTCGATGGGAAATCGGTTCAAAATCCGATACCCGGCTCAGTTTTGAAGGCAGGACGCATGAGGTGAAATCCGGCAGAAGAACGGTAGTTTCTGTCCAAGCGGTAAGGTGTTGAGAGGGCGGTTAAAAGAGCCCTTGAGCTGAGCCGTTACGGGGAGCGGAGCGCAGGCGAAGCGAAGCGGATGTAATCAAGGTGCCGGGAAATACTGTCTAAAGCTAGGCTGAGTCGGACCGTACCGGAAACGGACACACGCAGGCAGGATGAGTAATCTAAGGCGCACGAGCGACCCCGCGTTAAGGAACTCGGCAAAAAGCACACGTAACTTCGGAAGAAGTGTGGCTCACGCTGATAAGGATGTGAGCGGCAGAAAGCAGGCCCAGGCGACTGTTTACCAAAAACACAGCCATCTGCGAACCGGCAACGGGACGTATAGGTGGTGACACCTGCCCGGTACCGGAAGGTTAAGGGGAGGGGTTAGCAGCAATGCGAAGCTCCGAACCGAAGCCCCGGCAAACGGCGGCCGTAACTATAACGGTCCTAAGGTAGCGAAATTCCTTGTCGGGTAAGTTCCGACCCGCACGAATGGTGTAACGATTCTGGGCGCTGTCTCAACGCGGGACTCGGTGAAACTTATATTCCGGTAAAGAAGCCGGATACCCGTAATTAGACGGAAAGACCCCGTGAACCTTCACCGCAGCTTATCACTGGGATTCTATCCGCCATGTGTAGGATAGCCGGGAGGCTGTGAAGCGTGCGCGTCAGCGTGCGTGGAGCCGTTGGTGAAATACCGGCCCTGGCGGATGGGATTTCTAACTCCGGTCCGTGAAGCCGGAAGGGGGACAGTGATTGGCGGGCGGTTTGACTGGGGCGGTCGCCTCCTAAAGGGTAACGGAGGCGCGCGAAGGTCTCCTCGCGGTGGTTGGAAATCATCGTACGAGTGTAAAGGCACAAGGAGGCTTGACTGCGAGTGAGACATCACGAGCAGGTGCGAAAGCAGGTCTTAGTGATCTGGCGGCGGCAAGTGGAAGCGCCGTCACTTAACGGACAAAAGGTACTCCGGGGATAACAGGCTGATTTTCCCCAAGAGTTCACATCGACGGGAAAGTTTGGCACCTCGATGTCGGCTCATCGCATCCTGGGGCTGGAGCAGGTCCCAAGGGTTTGGCTGTTCGCCAATTAAAGCGGTACGTGAGCTGGGTTCAGAACGTCGCGAGACAGTTCGGTCCCTATCTGTTACGGGCGTTGGAAGTTTGAGAGGAGCTGCTTTTAGTACGAGAGGACCGAAGCGGACGAACCTCTGGTATACCGGTTATCCTGCCAAGGGTAAGTGCCGGGTGGCTACGTTCGGAAGGGATAACCGCTGAAAGCATCTAAGCGGGAAGCCCGCCTCAAGATGAGACATCCCTGAGGGTATAACCCTCCTAAAGACCCCGGAGACACTATCCGGTTGATAGGCTGCAGGTGCAGGCACGGCGACGTGCACAGCCGAGCAGTACTAATAGGTCGTGAGGCTTGACCATATTATCGTTCCCGTGCTATAGCGCGAAACACTATACATACAGCACATAAAAGCTCGTGTGAAACGACGGCAGGTGCTTTGTTTTACCCCTGCCCCTTCTTCCTTTTCTTTTTTTACGGCAATTATTGCCCGGTGGCCATGGCGGGGAGGAAATACCCGTTCCCATTCCGAACACGGAAGTCAAGCTCCCTTGCGCCGATGATACTGCTTCCAAGCGGGAAAGTAGGTAGCTGCCGGGCTTTTTTTTATCCCCATGCCTTTTTGATAATGCCCTTTTGACTGCTTGACATAAAAACGCAAATCGGGTAAAGTAAGCGATATGCCGCTATAGCTCAGTTGGTAGAGCAATGGACTGAAAATCCATGTGTCGTTGGTCCGATTCCAACTGGTGGCATACGAACGGCAGCACAGCTGCCGTTTTTTTATTTTTAAACTATATGAAAAACGATACATCGATCACAGCGGTATTTACGGGCGGCGGCACGGGCGGCCACATCTATCCGGGACTTGCAGTTGCAGACGAACTGCGCAAAAAGGCTGCGGCGCGAGGAGCTGCCCTTACCATCTGCTGGATAGGATCTTCTTCCGGCATGGATAAAACTGTCGTTGAAAAAAACGTCGACGAAGCGGGGCGGAAAAGTGCGGACGCGTTTTACGGAATTCCTGCGGGAAAACTTCGCCGCTATTTTTCTCTGAAAACCGTTTCCGATATGTTTAAAATCGTCGGAGGTTTTTTTGCCTCTCTTGCGATTTTAATAAAATTAAAACCCGCCGTCCTCTTTTCCAAAGGCGGTTTTGTGAGCGTCCCGCCGTGCGCAGCCGCAAAGCTGCTCGGCATTCCGGTGTATACGCACGAATGCGATTTTACTCCGGGACTTGCGACGAAAATCAACAGCATCGCGGCAAAGCGCATCCTCGTGTCATACAAAGAAACCGAAAGATTTTTTAAGGCGGCATATCGCAAAAAGATAATCGTAACGGGGAATCCCGTCAGGGAAGCTTTTTACCGCGCTTCACCCGAACGCGGCCGCGCGTTTTTAAATAGCTCCGGCAATACAAAGCCCGTTCTCCTCGTTCTCGGCGGAAGTTCCGGAGCCGTGCAGATAAACGAACTTGTCAGAGAAAATCTCGACCGCTTGTGCGCGTCATTTTTCGTCGTACATCAAACGGGAGTAAAAAACGCCGACACTGTCCGGCACGCGGACTACGCTCAGTATCCGTTTTTGTATTCCGAAATGAGCGATGTGATCGCATCGAGCGATATCGTGCTTTCCCGCGCGGGAGCGAATTCGATTTGGGAATGCGCCGTTTTAAAAAAGCCGCTCGTGCTCATCCCGCTTACCGGTTCCGGTACGAGAGGCGATCAGGAAGACAACGCGCGCTATTTTGAGGAGAGGGGGGCGGCGATCGTGCTTTCGCGGGAAAAAGCGAATTCGGAAGAACTTTTGCGTGCGCTTGAAAAACTTTCGTCGAGCGAAGAGAGGCGTCTCATGAGCGAAAACTGCGCCGCCCTTGTCGGATGCGGAAAGCCTAGTGAAAAGATTGCCGAAATCGTGTATACTGCGATATTCGGAGGATCATGAGCGATGCCGTATTCCTATGCGCCGGTCGATATCGTTTTTTTATTGATTTTGCTTTTTTTCGTCATAACGGCGGCTTCCCGCGGTTTGATAAAAGAATTTTTCGGCAAAGCCGCCTTTGTCGCAGGCATCGTCGCTGCGGTTTTGTGTACGCCGCTTCTCGAACCCTTTGTCCGCGACGGCATCCCTAACGCGCTTTTGGCAAAAGTCGTTTCGTTTTTATTGATTTTCGTTATCGCCTTTCTCGTCGTAAAGATCGTTCAGGAAATCGTCAGCCGCATCTTTTCGGGAGAGATTTTGCAGGGACTCGACCGTGCGCTCGGATTTGTGTTCGGTATCGTCGAAGGGTTTGCAGTCATCTCCCTCATCATCGTCGCACTCAAAGTGCAGCCGTGGTTCGACACCCGTCCGCTCTTCGATTCGAGCATCTTTTACCGGCTGCTCGACGGCGTTATCAGAGTTTCGGAAACGAAGCTTCAGGAGCTGCCTGCCTGATGTTTGAAAACATTATCCTGCAGGAAGCATCTTCGCTTCTTGAAAATGACATACGTTCATCGTCCCTTCCGGGCGCTCTTCTTTTTTACGGCCCCGCCTCTTCGGGAAAACTTTCGTGCGCGCTTGAGTGTGCCCGCGTTCTTTCGTGCACGGGGGAAGAAAAAGGCGCGTGGCAGTGTACGTGTCCTTCGTGTCTCCGTCATAAAGCCCTCGTCCATCAAAATACGATACTCGCAGGCCCACGCGACTGCACGCTTGAAATCGCTTCGTGTCTTTCGGTTTTTCTTTCGGCGCACAAAAAGCGCGCGCCCTATGAACGAAGCGCCCGCTATCTTTTTTTGCGCAGCGTGAGAAAATTGACGATGCGATTTAATCCCGTCGTGCTGCAGGACGACGACAAGCTTTCGAAGATCGCACCCATCATCGCTTCCGTAGACGAATATATGGAAACGATCGATTTTCCGCACGAATTGCCGGATGTCGAAACGCTTGAAAAGACGTGCGGCGAAATACAAAAACTGTGCCGAAAACTCGAATCCGATTTTTTGCCGGATGCGATTCCGATCAAACACATACGTGCCGTTTCCGCATGGGCGCATATAAAATCGTCCGAAGGAAAAAAGACGGTCGTTTTGGAAAACGCCGAGCGCATGAACGAAAGCGCGCGGAACGCGCTGTTGAAAATTCTCGAAGAGCCGCCGGAAGACGCGGTTTTTATTTTGACGACGGAAAAACGTTCGTCCGTCATGCCGACGATCCTTTCCCGCGTAAGACCGTATCGATTCCGCGAGCGGACGGCTTCCGAACAGCTTGAAGTCGTACGCCGTATTTTTCACGACGATGCGTGGAACGGAACTCTCGGCGAATACTTTGAAACCTTCCTTCCCGTGGCTCCCGAAAAAATCAGAGATTGTGCGGCATCTTTTTTCAAGAGCGTCGCATCGAACGCGATACCCGACTGCGCAAAGATCTTAAAAGACTGCGCTTCTTTCGAACCGCGTCTCATGTTCCGCATCTTCCTCGACGGCATCGCGCGCGCGCAAAAGCCGCTTGCAAAAAGCGCTTCGGGCGCCGAAAGTTCTGCCGAATGTATGGCATCTCTCAGGGAGTGTTGGCTCGCCGTTTCCGTCTACAACGAGTCTCCCCTTGCCGCATTGGAAAACCTCACGCGGACGTTTTTTAAAATCAACAAAACGCACGATTTCGTCTTTAAGGCCGCCTATGAGTGATTATTTCAGACGCGTCAGCGAAAAAATCGCAAAGCTTCCTTCCGAGCAGGTAAAAGAATTCCTAAAAGACGTATGCAGCGAAAATGAAATTTTCGATTCGGTTTTGGAATCTCTTTCGACGGGGCTCGTCATCGTCGATAAAGATTGGAAATTGATTTTGACGAATAAAGCGGCCGAACGCTATGTACCCTTTTCGATCCGCCCCGACGATCCGAAAGCGGAAAGCATTCCGCTCCCGCGCCTCGTCGACAATGCCGAAATCGCAGATTTTTTAAATGACTGCAGAGAACACAACCGATCGAACGTTTCCGACGAATTTACGACCGAGACGGCAGGCGGCAGCGTGCGCTTTATAACGCTTACGGTTTTGCCTCTTGTTAAAAAGAGAGAAGTATCCGGCTCCATCGTTACCGTGCGCGACATCACCGAAAAACGCAATCGGGAAATACTGCTTCGCCGCATGGAAAATCTTGCGGGCTTGACGAACCTTGCGGCGGGCATGGCGCATGAAATCAAAAATCCGCTCGGCGCCATCGGTATTCACGTACAGCTTGTGCAAAAAGCGGTAAAAAAAGCGAGAGAGGGAAGCGGCATACTGCCCGATAAAAAATTCCTCGAAGCGCATCTCGATACCGTAAACGAAGAAATCGATAACCTCAATAAAAAAGTGATGGACTTTCTCATGGCCGTCCGTCCGGTGAACGCAAAGCTCGAGCTCGTCGATATCGGAAAGCTTATTAAAGAGACGACCGCTTTTATCGCGCCGGAATTTCACGACAGCTGCATTACGGTCAGTGTGCGCGTAAACGAAAAAACGGTGCGCCTTCTTATCGACGAAAAACTTTTTAAAGATGTGTTTATCAATATGGCGCAAAACGCTCTTTCGGCGATACGGGAAAAATATTCCGACTGCACGGCAGCAAGATCGGACGCTCAGTGTCCGGGACTCTTCGCCGTCGAAACCTTTGTAAAGGACGACGCTTACATCATAACGATTTCGGACAACGGAATCGGCATGAGCGAAGAAACCGCTTCTCACATCTTCGAACCCTATTTTACGACGAAAGCGAAGGGGACGGGGCTCGGCATGACGATCGCGTATAAAATTATTAAGGAATTTTCAGGCGATATTCAAGTTTCATCCGTCGCGGGCGAAGGCACCGTTTTTACGATAACGCTTCCCGTGCCGCAGACGGACAGAAAATTGCTCGGCGAACATAAAACGCAGCGGATCAAAGACGATTCGGCAAAGATTGCGGACAAGATGGCGAAAAAATGAAATTCACGATCCTTATCATCGACGATGAAAAAAATATCCGCGAAGGGCTCGGCGCCGCTTTCGAAATGGAAGGCTATGAAGTGCGCCTTGCGGCAAACGGAAAAGAAGGGCTCGATTGTATCGCAAAGGGCGACATCGATTTGGTTATCACCGATCTCCGCATGGATGGTATTTCAGGCGAAGAAGTGCTCCGCCGCGTGACGACGGAAACGCCCGGCATACCGGTCATCGTGCTTACGGGACACGGAAGTATCGACGCGGCCGTCGATGCGATGAGAAACGGCGCTTACGATTTTTTGACAAAGCCGCTCAACCTCGACCGGCTTTCGATGCTTGTCAAGCGCGCTCTCGAACGGAGAGAGCTTTCGCTGCAGCACACGCAGCTGAAAGCCGAAGTTTCAAGCGCTCATACGCTCGACAATATGATCGGCAAAAGTGCTGAGATGCAAAAAGTGTTTACGCTTATCAAAAAAGTCGCACCGACGAAAGCGTCCGTTTTGATAACCGGCGAAAGCGGCGTGGGAAAAGAACTCGTCGCAGATGCGATCCACAATCTCTCTCCGCGAAGCGCTCACGAAATGATAAAAGTGCACTGTGCGGCTTTGAGCGAAACGCTGCTCGAAAGCGAACTGTTCGGTCACGAAAAAGGCGCGTACACCGGCGCCGAAAAAATGCAAAAGGGGCGTTTCGAACTCGCGCACGAAAGCACGATTTTTCTCGACGAAATCGGCGAAGTCAACGCGAGCGTGCAGGTAAAACTTTTGCGCGTGCTGCAGGATCATAAAATCATCCGTGTCGGCGGAGAAAAGACGATCGACATCGACGTGCGCGTCATCGTTGCGACGAACCGCGATATGGAAAAAGAAGTAAAAGAGGGAAGATTCCGTGAAGATTTGTATTACCGGCTCAACGTCGTACACATAGCCGTGCCTCCGCTTCGCGAACGGCGTGACGATATTCCGCTTTTATTGAATGCGTTTTTAAAAGAATATGCAAAAGAAAACGGCAAAAACGTTACGGGCATCGATAACCGTGCGCGTGCCCTCCTGTACAAGTACGATTGGCCGGGCAATATCCGAGAGCTCCGCAACTGCATCGAAAGCGCTGTCGTTATGTGCGGCGGAAACGAAATCACTCCGGAAGATTTACCGCCGACGGTGAGCGCATCGATCGCCGCGCCATCGATTACGATACCGGTCGGTACGACGCTCGACGATGCGGAAAAAGCGATCATCTGCGAAAACCTCGCCGCGAACAAGGGAAACAAAAGCAAAACGGCGGACATTCTCGGCATAGGCCGGAAAACACTGCATCGAAAACTGCAGGAATACGGCGTAGGGGAAAGCGGAGTTTAAGCGGCTCGTCATTCGTGCGAGTTTTAGCAAAGAGTACGAAAGCGTGTTTTTACACCTGATTAAATTCCTGCGCGCGCATATCGTATCGCTTTGTATTTTTTTACTCGATGGCAAAATCGTCGCGTTTAACGGATCGAATTTTTATACGCGAGTATCGCTTTATACGCTTCGACGATTTCTTCGGTCTTTTTGTGTGCGACACGCTGTACCGTTTCGTTTTCGCTGTTCGAATCGGGATGAAAGAGTTTGAGCTTTTTACGGTACGCGCTCCGTATTTCGCTTTCGTCCGCACCCGCTTTTACGCCGAGCGCTTCATAGGCTTTTTGGATGTGAGCGGGCAGCGATTCGAAAGGAAATGCCCTCTCGGCTCCGTTTTCGCTTTTGAGCACTTGGCCGATATTTTTTTTATCTTTTGTATGTAAGATATTTTCAATTTTGAGCTTTGTGCCGCCCCTTTTTCCGCCGTGCATTGCCGTACGCTGCGCTTTAGTTTTGTTTTTTATCCGCTCTCCGCCGTTTGACGCATGAAGCATATCCGCTTCTCCGGATTTGCTCCGCGTTTCGAACCCGTGCGGGCGCTCGTTCGTACCTGCATTCGCTTCGGCTTTTTTTTCACCGCGCTTCGGAATCTCTCCTTTTTCGAGGGCGGCTTTGAGCAAATCGCCGAGCTTATCGTACATCGAATCCGTCACGAAAACGCCCGCCTTAAATCACCGTATTCGAAGGGATGACCGCGCCCTTTCTGATGACGATGATACCGTCCGCGTAATAAAACAAGCCGTGGTCGCCTTCTTCATACTGATTTCCGCTTACGTTGATGGAGCAGTTGTCGCCGATGTGCACGTCTTTATCGATTATGGTACGAGCGATGCGGCAGTTTTTTCCGATGCCGAGATCCGGTATATTGTGTTCTGCATTCCAGCGTTTGGACGCTTCGGTTTCGTAGGCATCGGCGCCCATCATAATCACCCCGTCGAGAGAACTTCCCGCTTCGATGATCGAGCGGATGCCGATGACACAGTGATTGAGGCGGCTTTCGGTGATGATACATCCTTCCGCCGTGATCGAAGCGTTTATATCGGCTTTATTGATTTTCGACGGCGGAAGGTTCGGAATATGCGTATAGATCGGCTCGTTTTCATCGTAGATATTGAACTGCGGAGTCGTTTCGGTCAAATTGATATTCGCTTCGTAAAAACTGCCGATCGTTCCGATATCTTCCCAATAGCCGTCGAAGATGTACGAATTGATCTTTTTCGTTTTTATCGCCGCGGGAATTATCTCTTTTCCGAAATCGGTCATATCGTTGTCGAGCATTTCATCCATGACGGGAGCGTTGAAGATATAGATACCCATCGATGCGAGGTATTCTTTTTCCGGAGGCAGATTGCCGCGCGAGCTTTCGGGAATTTTCCAATCGTCGATATTCATGTCCCGTGCGGGCTTTTCCATGAATTCCGTGATGCGGTTTTCGCCGTCGATCTTCATAATGCCGAAGCCCGACGCGTCGCTCCTGTTTACCGCCGTCGTCGCAATCGTTACGTCGGCACCGCTTTCGAGGTGAGATGTCATAAACGTGCGCAAGTCCATGCGGTACAGCTGATCGCCTGAAAGGATGATATAGTGCGTCGGTTTTTGCGGTTTAAAGTGCGGAAAATTTTTCCGCACCGCGTCGGCGGTTCCTTCGTACCAGCCGGTGTGTTCGAGCGTCTGTTCTGCGGCCAGTATTTCGACAAAGCCGTGTGAAAAGCGGTCGAAGTTGTACGAATTGCTTATGTGCATGTGCAGCGAAAACGAATTGAACTGCGTGAGCAGGTATATTTTTTTGTAGCCTGAATTGATACAGTTTGAAATCGGCACGTCGACGATGCGGAATTTTCCGCCGAACGGAACGGCCGGCTTCGAGCGGACTTTTGTGAGCGGAAAAAGCCGCGTTCCTTTTCCGCCTCCGAGAATGATCGAAAGAACGCATAAATCTTTTTCTTTATCGGGCATCATACCTCCCGTGCTTTGAATCGCTGTAAAATCAAAGCATATCTGTAATTCAGTATAAAGCATGACTGCGTATTTTGCAAATTATTTTTGCTAAACACGGCGTTTTTCTTCGCCGATACAATAATAAGAGGAATGATAAAAAGCACCGTCTGAAATATCGCCGTCGCTTTTTATCTCGAGTTTGCATTGCAAACTCGATTATTTAACATGTGCGCTCTCGCGCACGGCTAAAAACTTTTTCGGAAGTTGCAACTTCCTGCAAAAGTTTTTATGAGAGGCAGTTATGATACGCGGTTGGTATATAGGTGCAAGCGGCATGAACGGCGAGCAGAACAGACTCGATGCGATTTCGAACAACCTTGCAAACGTGGATACGACGGGCTACAAACGGGATGTCCGCGTGAGCAAATCGTTTTCGGAACTCCTTTTACGGCGGACGAACGCCGACGGTGTTTACGAAACGCCCTTCGGCAGCGCGGACGCCGCTCCGATTATCGGAAAGCTCGGACTCGGTATCGAAACGAACGAACAGTTTACCGATTTCGAACAGGGTTCATTTAAAACGACGGGTACGAAAACCGATTTTGCGCTCGGAGGCAAGGGATTTTTTACCGTGCAGACGCCGATCGGCGAGCGCTATACGCGGAACGGAAATTTTTTTATCGGTAAAGAGCGCATCCTCGAAACGAAAGACGGTTATCCCGTTATGGGTGAAAAAGGCATCATCACGCTTGAAAACGATCGGTTTACCGTGCGGGAAGACGGGAAGATCATCGACGAAGAGGGCAACGAAATCGACAGGCTGAAAATCGTGCGCTTCGACAACGAGCGCTATTTGAAAAAGATGGGAGAGAGCCTGTACAACACGAACGATATCGCAGGTCCCGCCCATATCGCCGAAGGAAACGAACGCCCGCGTGTTTTGCAGGAATACGTTGAAACGTCGAACGTAAACGTCGTCAACGAAATGGTGCGGATGATCGAAGTGAACCGCGCGTACGAAGCGAATCAAAAGACGATTCAAAGCGAAGACTCGATGATGGAAACGCTGTGGTCGCGCGTTGCGCTCTATCAGCACGGATAAAATAGGATGATTTAATAAGGACAGCGAGGACGATATGGTCAGAAGTTTATGGACGGCTGCGACGGGTATGAACGGTCAGCAGACGAATATCGATGCGATTTCTCACAACCTCTCAAACGTCAATACGACCGGCTACAAACAGCAGCGCGTCGAATTCGAAGATTTGATATATCAAACGGCAAAGCTCGCAGGTACGCCCGCGACCGAAGACACGGTGACGCCCGTCGGCATCCAGCAGGGGCACGGCGTCAGAGTCGGCGCGACGCAACGCATCATGCATCAGGGCTCGCTCCAGCACACCGGAGTTTCCACAGACGTCGCCATCGTCGGAGACGGATTTTTCCGCGTGCAAAAATACGACGGCAGCTACGCCTATACGAGGGACGGTTCGTTTCAAGTCGATTCGACCGGCCAGCTCCTCACATCCGACGGTAACCGCGTTATGCCGGAGATCATTTTACCGGAAGGCTACGACGTGCAGACCCTCGTCATCAGTCAGGACGGAAGGGTCGGCGTAAAGATAAACGGAGAGACGGAGCCGACGGAAGTAGGACAGCTCGAACTCTACCGCTTTCCGAACGAAATCGGACTCGAAGCCGACGGCGACAACCTCTTTAAAGTGTCGAATGCGTCCGGCGCTCCGATCGCAAGCCGCCCGGGCTTTGAGGGTATGGGAAAACTCGAACACAAATTCCTTGAAATGAGCAACGTATCCGTCGTCAACGAAATGGTCGCGATGATCGTCGCGCAGAGAGCGTACGAGTTTAACAGCAAAGCGATTCAAACGTCCGACACCATGCTCGGCACTGCGGTGAGCTTAAAGCGCTAAACCGCGTCACTTGAACGAGCGCGGAGCGCGAAGTTCCCCGAGCAAACGGCAGTGTTGCTGCCGGGAATGTAGTTGATTTTTTATGTTACACGTTATTTTTAGAAAATAGCGTGTCTTATGCGTAAGACGTGGGATATCCGTGATGGGTTACGTATGAGAAATGTGTACATAGAAAAGAAGCGTATATACATAAAAAAAGGCGGAACGCGAGGCAGCGGCAATGCCGCCGAGCCGCTCAGACCGATGGCAAGCAAAATTTCGAAGAAATTTTGCGCAGTCCGATTCCGATTACGGTCTGCCGCGGTGAACGGCAGTGTCGCTGCCGGGAGTGTAGCCGATTTTTTACGTTACACGTTATTTTTAGAGGGTCGTGTGTCTCATGCATAAGACGTGGGATATTCGTACTTTGCGCAAAAGTTTTTTGGAGGAACGATAAAAAGCGGTGTCTAAGATATCGCCGCCGCTTTTTATCTCGAGTTTGCAAGGCAAACTCGATTATTCGACGTGTGCGCTTATGCGCACGTCAAAAAACTTTTTCGAAAACTGAAGTTTTCTGCAAAAGTTTTTTGGAGGGAAGATGAAGATAAGCAGCGTCAACTCGTCGTTATTGAACGGAACGGAAACGATGCAAAAAGCGCGGGAAGCGGGAGAGGGCGCTTCTTTTTCCGATTTGGTAAAACGCATACGCGCATCCGCTTCCTTTCAAAGCGCATCCGTCGCATCCGAACGGGTTGTCGAAGACGGGCGGTTAAACGGAGATTTCGCTTCGGGCTTTGCAAATACGTTTACGAACGAAAGCGATAAAAAAGCGCTTCCCGTCGGAGCTGCGGCAAACGGCGCGGGTGTTCACGCAAAAAGCGCGACGATCGACAGGACGAGCAAACTCTACGAAAAATCGCTCGAACTCGAATCCTACATCGTCAAAATCATGGTGTCGTCGATGCGCAGCACCGTTACGAAGACTTCTCTTTTCGGCGGCGACAGTTTTGCTTCTCAAATGTACGAAGACATGATGTATGACGAATACGCGACACAGCTTACAAAAAACGCCGGTTTCGGTTTGGCGGATCAAGTGTACTTACAGCTCAACGTGCAGGCGTAATTTTTTCGATATTTTCATTGCTCGGTAATATAAAATCTCCGCATTGTGCGTTTTTTGCGCTTGTGCTAAAATAGCGCCATGTCACAAATCTCTCTTCCGAAAGATTTTACCGGCGTTCGCGTTCACTTCGTCGGCATCAAAGGCACCGGTATGGCAGCCCTCGTCGAAATCCTCAAAAAACGCGGCGCCCTTATAACCGGAAGCGATGTTGCGGAAAGGTTTTACACCGACGCCGTCCTCGAAAAGCTCGGCATACGCGCCCAAGCGTTTTCGGAAAAAAACATCACAGACGATATCGATTACGTCATCTATTCGTCGGCGTACGATCCTGAAAAAAATCCCGACTTAATCGAAGCGCGCTCTCGCGGTATCCCCTGTCTTTTATACACCGAAGCGCTCGGAGCAGTTTCCGCGCAGTCTTACAGCGCCGCCGTTTCGGGCGTCCACGGTAAAACGAGCACGACCGGAATCGTCGGAACGATTTTCGAAGAAACGGATATCCCCGTGCAAGTGCTTGCGGGCTCCGCCATCGCCTCTTTCGGCGGAAGCTGCACGATGACAAGCGAAAACTACGACATAAAAAAATCTCGCAATTATTTTGTCGCGGAAACCTGCGAATACCGGCGCCACTTTATGTCCTTCCATCCTCAAAAGATAATTTTGACGAGCGTCGAAAGCGATCATCAGGATTATTATCCGACCTATGAAGACATCAAAAATGCCTTTATCGATTTTATCTGCAAGCTGCCGTCAGGCGGCACCCTCATCTACTGCGCGGACGACAGGGGCGCCGCCTCCGCGGCCGAAGCGGCATATAAAAAGAGGGGCGACATCGAAATGATCCCCTACGGGGAAAAGGCGCAGGGCGATTACCGCTTGACGATCGGTAAAACCGAAAACGAAGCGCAGCATTTTTCGATCGGCTTTTTGGGAGAGGCTTCTCTTTACGTTCCCGGAAAACACGAAGTGCTCGACGCGTGCGCGGCTTCCGCCCTCGTGCGGGAAATTATTAAAAGCGACGGAAAAGATCCCGATCTCTACCGCGAACGGATCGTACGCGGCCTTGCAAATTTCAGAGGCGGAAAGCGGCGGAGCGAAGTTATCGGAAAAGCGTTCGCGGGCAAAAACTCCGTCGTCTTTATCGACGATTACGGTCATCACCCGACGGCGATCAAAACGACGCTCAAAGGTTTCCGTGAATTTTACGGCGGCAGAAAAATCATCGTCGATTTTATGTCGCACACCTATACGCGCACTTCAGCTCTCCTCGAAGAATTCGCTTCGGCTTTTTCCGATGCCGACGAAGTGATCCTGCATAAAATATACGCTTCCGCGCGTGAAAGCGCCGAAGGGATGAGCGTTACCGGAAAAACGCTTTTCGAAAAAACAAAAGCGCATCGCGGAAACGTTCATTATTTTGAAGAAGTGCTCGACGCGAAAGACTTTGCGCTTTCAGAATTGGCAAAACCGCTTTCAGCCGATTTTCCGAACGGCTGTCTTTTCGTAACGATGGGCGCGGGTGACAACTGGAAACTCGGCACCGCTCTTTTTGCCGCGTGCAAGGATGCGGCAAAAAAATGAGGACTGCGCTATGACGAGCATGACCGGTTATGCTTACAGTGAAGCGGATAGCGGAGACGCTTCCGTTTCGGTCGAAATAAAATCCGTAAACGCGCGTTTTTCGGACGTGACGATAAATCTCCCGCCGTATTTGAATCGACTCGAAAAGCGTTTCCGCGAAGCGATCGCCGAAAAAGTCGTGCGCGGAAAAGTCGATGTCTTTATCCGCGTAAAAGAAACGAACGCCGACTGTACCGTTACCGCCGACATTCCCGCCGCGAAGTTTTATGCCCGTGCGATTTTAGATATTGCATCGGCTGTCGGTGCGCAAAAGAATGACATCCTTTCCATCGTCGCCTCGCAGCCCGGCGTACTCAAAACCGAAATGACCTATGACATGGAAAAATATCGGAATATGATTTTTCCGGTCTTTACCGACGCTCTCGAATCCTTTTGCGATGACCGAAAACGGGAAGGAGAAAACCTCGCCTGCGACATAGAAGAAAAACTCGAAACGCTTTTCCAAGCCGCGGATTTTTTTAAAAAGCGCCAGGGCGAAATGGAGTCTCTTTTTAAAGAGCAGATTGCGCAAAAATTCAACGAACTTTTGGGAGACGCTGCCGACGAGCAGCGCATCATGACCGAAACCGCCGCCATGATCGTAAAGTATACGATAAACGAAGAAGTCGTCCGCCTGCAAAGCCATCTCGAAGCGCTTAAAAACGAAATGTTGACGAACGACGCTCCCGGCAAAAAAATCGATTTTTTGTGTCAGGAGATAAACCGTGAAATCAATACGATCGGCAGCAAAAGCCAATTCGCCGACGTCAGCGCCCAAGTAATCGCCGCAAAAGACGCCCTCGAAAACATACGCGAACAGGCTCGAAACGTCGAATAAATTAATAATCGACAAAAGGAAAATATAAGGAAATGTATGGCACGGTATAAAATTAAAGACGGCAGGGAACTCCGCATTGCGGTTTCGGGAAAATCCGGCTGCGGCAATACGACGGTGAGTTCTCTCCTTGCGCGTTCTCTCGGCATCAAACTTGTCAATTATACGTTCCGTCAGCTCGCCGAAGAAAGAGGGCTTACGCTCGAACAGGTTATCGAAAACGCGAAAAACGACGACGGCTATGACAGATATATCGATACGCATCAAGTGGAACTCGCCGAAAAAGAATCCTGCGTACTCGGCTCTCGCCTTGCGATTTGGATGCTCGAAAAAGCCGACATAAAAGTCTATCTCAAAGCGAGCGACCTCGCGCGTTCTCGGCGCATCTTCAAACGCGAAGGAGGCGATTTGCAGAGCATCGCCGATTTTACTGCGATGCGCGACAGAGAGGATACGAGACGCTATAAAAAAACCTACGGTATCGACAACGACGCCTACGAAAAAGTCGCCGATATCGTTATCGACACCGAACGTAAAACTCCTGAAGAGATCGCGGACGATATCCTTGCAGAGCTGGTATCGCGCGGCTTTGTCGAAAAAATCGATTGAGCGGCTGCGGGACGAAAAACGCATGACATTAACTCAAGACGCGGTCGACGATTTTCGAGCGGTGATTATTAAAAATTATAAAGAGCGAGCGAGGGTTTTTCCGTGGCGGAAAACGCGCGACGCGTACAAAATACTCGTTTCGGAAATGATGCTGCAGCAGACACAGACGCTTCGCGTCGTTCCGAAATACGAAGCGTGGATCGAAGCGTTTCCCGATGCGCCCTCTCTCGCTTCGGCGCCTTTTTCGGATGTGCTTGCGCATTGGAACGGACTCGGCTACAACAGGCGGGCGAAGTATCTGCAGGAAGCGTGCAGAGAAGTATGCGCTTCTTACGGCGGAAAATTTCCGCGCGAGAGAAAACTCCTCGAATCTCTTCCCGGGATCGGACCGTATACGGCGGGCGCCGTAGCGGCCTTTGCGTTTAACAAAGCCGAAGTCTTTATCGAAACGAATATCCGCTCGGTGTTTATTTTTTTCTTTTTCGGAAACACAAACGAAAAAGTATCCGATGCGGAAATTCTTCCTCTCGTCGAACTGACGCTCGACAAAACGAATGTACGCGAATGGTACTGGGCGCTCATGGATTACGGAGCCGAGCTTAAAAAACGCGTGCAAAATCCGTCGCAAAAAAGTGCTCACTACGTGCGGCAGTCCCCTTTCCGCGGCTCTCTCCGCGAAGCGCGCGGCGCCATCGTTCGGCAACTTACCGAAAAAAAATCGACCACGCTTTCTGAAATTGCGCGCTCGGAGGGCATCTCTCTTTCGCGCTTGGAAAAAGCCGCCCTTCGTTTGCTCGAAGAACGCTTTGTGTGCGAAACGAAGGGCGTGTACCGCGTGCGGGAAGAATGAGCGGGAGCCGGTTGTCGAGCAATAAACCGTATATTTATGCAATGACGCGGACAGCAAAAATTAATAATTTTTTTCCGAAATTTGCAAAAAAGTACGGAAAATCGACCTGTTTTGAGACGGGCGGTGCGATTTTCGCCCGGCGATTTAATTGTATAAATATGCGATATTAAAGTATATTTATACAGCTGAAACCGATCCGTAAAGCGATGCGCCCGCTGACATTATGCGCGAAGCGCTCAGCGTTTGCACCCGCCGTGCTTCACTCGTCCAAAATACGGCCGTCGCATGAAACGGTGACGACTCGCCACGGAATAAATTTTCCGCTCGCTTTAAGCGCGTTTACCGCAGCGCTTTCGATGCCGCCGCAGCAGGGCACTTCCATGCGGACGACGGTGAGGCTTTTGATATTGTTTTCGCCGATAATCGCAGCAAGCTTTTCCGTGTAGTCGCCTTCGTCGAGTTTCGGACAGCCGATGAGCGTCGTTTTGCCTTTAATAAAATCGTTGTGAAAATTTCCGTATGCGTAAGCGGTGCAGTCCGCCGCGATCAAAAGGTGCGCGCCGTCGAAATACGGAGCGCGGAGAGGGGCGAGTTTGATCTGTACGGGCCACTGCCGAAGCTGCGATGAGGGGACGGGCATAGCTTGAAAAGACGGGGAGTGCGGAGCGTCGGCTCCTTCCCGGTCAAACGATCGGAGTGCGGAACCCGGACAGGCAGTCGGACGGTACGCATGCAGGGGAGATGCGGCATTTCGATCGAAGGTGCGCGAAGCGGATCCGGGACATCCTCCCGCACGATGAAAACTTCTTTCGCCGCTGCACTCTCCCTGCCGCGCGTGAAGAGCGGCGCGCGAGGCTTTGTGAACTTCGACCGCTTTTTGATCGTAGGCTGCGGCTTCCCGTTCTTCAAACGTGATAGCCCCCGTCGGGCATTCGGGGAGACAGTCTCCCATACCGTCGCAGTAATCGTCGCGGATGAGTTGCGCTTTGCCGTCTACCATGGCGATAGCTCCTTCGTGGCATGCGGTCACGCAGGCGCCGCAGCCGTTGCATTTTTCCCGATCGATATGAATGATCTGCCGTTTCATAATTTTTCCGTAAAAGTTTCCGTGTGATAAACGCGCGTTTTTAAGCGAACGTTGTTTTATCGGTATAATTCAATCTTGTTACATTATATCGTTTTTTATAAAAGGAATACGTTGTAAAAACAACGCATTTTGAAAAACGCGACATTCGGCCTAAAAATATGCGGACGGCAATTTACCGGCTGCGGTTTTTCAAATACAGGATGCGCTGGTTCCGTGAGCCTCGGAACGCGAGCGTTATGTCCCGCTCTTCTTCGATAAAAGGTCCGTCGATGAGTACATCGATGAGGGAGAGCATTTCGTCCGTCGCTTCGCAGTGTTTCCGTCCGCCGGAAAGCAAATCCGATTCGTACACGTAGCCCGTGTAGCACCATATCGTTTTGTGCGGAAAGACTTTTTTGACGCGGCGCAAAAAGGGGAGGATATCCCGCTGGTTTTCTTCTTCGAAGGGCTCTCCTCCGAGTACGGTAAGACCTGCGATATAATCGGGTTCCAGGGCACGCAGGATTTCGTCTTCGGTTTCTTTTGTGAATTGCTTACCGTAGAGGAAATCCCACGTTTCTTTTTGAAAGCATCCCTTGCAGCAGTTGCGGCAGCCGGAGACGAAGAGCGAAACGCGTACTCCTTCTCCGTCGGCCACATCCGTTTTTTTTATGGCGCCGTAGTACATTACAAGTGCAGCACGCGCTCTTTTATTTCCTGCGTGCGTCCCTGATTCCAGTACTGCGTGCCGATATAGCCGCAGGTACGGCGTGCCACGTTCATCTTCGCCTGATCGCGGTTGCCGCAGTTGGGGCATTCCCACACGAGCTTGCCGTCGGTATCGGAAGCGATACGGATTTCGCCGGTAAAGCCGCAGCTTTGGCAAAAATCGCTTTTCGTATTGAGTTCGGCATACATGATATTGTTGTAGATGTGTTTTAAAAGCGCCATAACCGCTTCCATATTGTTTTCCATATTCGGCACTTCGACATAGCTGACCGCACCTCCGGGAGAAAGCTCTTGGAACTGCGATTCGAATGTCAGCTTTGCAAACGCGTCTATCGGCTCGGTGACGTGCACGTGGTAGCTGTTCGTGATATAGTTTTTATCGGTGACGCCGGGGATGATGCCGAAGCGCTGTTTTAAACACTTGGCGAATTTATACGTCGTGCTTTCAAGCGGCGTGCCGTACAGCGAAAAGGCGATAGTCGTTTCTTTTTTCCACTCGGCGCACGCATCGTTTAAGCGGTGCATGATAGCAAGCGCAAAAGGCGTCGCTTCGGGATCGGTGTGCGATTTTCCCGTCATATAGCGCACGCATTCGCAGAGTCCCGCGTATCCGAGCGAAATCGTCGAATAGCCGTTGAACAAAAGCTTATCGATTTTTTCACCCTTTGCGAGGCGCGCTATAGCTCCGTTTTGCCACAGGATCGGAGCCGCATCGCTTTTCGTTCCGAGAAGGCGTTTGTGACGGATCATGAGTGCGCGATAGCACAGTTCAAGCCGCTCGTCCATGATGCGCCAAAATTTTTCCGTATCGCCGCCCGAAGAGCAGGCGACGTCGACGAGGTTCAGCGTAACAACTCCTTGGTTAAAGCGGCCGTAAAATTTCGGCTTGCCGTTTTCGTCGCGATAAACCGTGAGAAAAGAGCGGCAGCCCATGCACGGATAACAGTTGCCCTCTTTGAGTTCGAGCATTTTCTTTTCGGAAATATAATCGGGCACGAGACGCCTGGCCGAACACTTCGCCGCAAGCTCGGTGAGATAATAATATTTCGAATTGCGCGCGACGTTGTCGTCTTCGAGCACGTAGATGAGCTTCGGGAAGGCGGGCGTGATCCATGCGCCCGCTTCGTTTTTGACGCCCTGATAGCGCTGTTTGAGCGTTTCTTCGATGATGAGCGCCAAGTCCGCTTTTTCCTGCGCGTTTTTCGCTTCGTTCAGATACATAAAGACCGTGACGAAGGGCGCCTGTCCGTTCGTCGTCATCAGCGTAATCACTTGGTATTGGATCGTTTGCACGCCCCGCTTTATTTCATCGCGCAGACGGTTTTCGACGATGTACGAAAACTGTTCATCCGTTACGGAAAGCTTTGTCGTCGCGATCATCTCTTTCGTTTCTTTTTCGATTTTTTTGCGGCTCACGTCTACAAAGGGCGCGAGGTGTGCGAGCGAAATGCTCTGGCCGCCGTACTGACAGCTTGCAACTTGAGCGATGATCTGCGTCGCGATATTGCACGCGGTCGAAAACGAATGAGGCCGGTCGATTTTCGTATTGCTGATGACCGTGCCGTTTTGCAGCATGTCTTCGAGATTGACGAGATCGCAGTTGTGCATGTGCTGCGCAAAATAGTCGGCGTCGTGAAAGTGGATGATGCCTTCGGCATGCGCTTTGGCGATATCTTCGTCGAGCAAAAATCGTCTCGTGATGTCTTTGCTCACTTCGCCTGCCATATAGTCGCGCTGGACGCTGACGACTGTCGGGTTTTTATTCGAGTTTTCCTGTTTGACTTCTTCGTTGTTTTCATCGAGCAAACTTAAAATCTGCGCGTCCGTCGTATTCGCTTTTCTCATGAGCGCGTGACGATAGCGGTACGTGATATAGGTTTTTGCGACATTGTATGCGCCGCACCTCATGATACCGTTTTCGACGCGGTCCTGAATCGTTTCGACGTCGAGCGCGTGTCCGCTTTTCGCACATTCGATTTCTATGTCATCCGCGACGGAATCGATTTGAGCTTGCGTGAGCCGCTCGGTTTCCGGTACCTGTTCGTTCGCTTTTGAAATTGCAACCGTTATTTTCGATCGGTCGAACGGAACTTCCGCGCCGCTTCGTTTTATGATTTTCATATATTCCCCTTATTTCCCCGATATTTTCGATGAAATCGATATAAAATTGATATTGTTATAATTTTAACACTATATATAGCGCTTTATCGCTAATTAATCTACCAGATATAGCGTTTTTAGTCAAGTGAAATATAAAAAATCGCGCTATATATTAAAAAAGATCGATTTTTGCTATACTTGCCGTATGGACGAAGCATTTTTACGCTATACGTCGCTCGCGCATGCGCTCACGGATATCTTCGGGCGCGGCATTTCGATTTTGCATACCGAGCGGCTTTCGGGCGGCGACATAAACAAAGCGTACGCGCTCATCCTTTCAAACGGTAAGCGCGTTTTTATGAAAGCGAACGCAAAAGAAAACGCCGCTTTTTTTACCGCCGAAGCGGCAGGTCTTTTTGCGATCGCATCGACGGGTACGATCGCCGTTCCGCACGTTTTGGGCGCGGGTACGGACGACGGAGAGACAGCCGGTTATTCTTTTTTGCTCCTCGACCATATCGTTTCCGGCGAAAAAAACGCTTCATATTGGGAGACTTTCGCCTGCTCGCTCGCAGCTCTGCATAGGGCGGACTGCACTTCTTTTTCTTCCGGTAAAAAATTCGGCTTTATCGAAAACAATTTTATCGGAGCGTCCGAACAGATAAATGTGCCGTCCGATTCATGGGTCGATTTTTTTCGTGAATGTCGTCTCGCTCCGCAGTTTAAAAAAGCCGCTCGGTATTTCGATACGGCGATGAACGGAAAAATCGTTACACTGCTCGACCGTTTGGAACGCTTTATCACGGAACCCGCGTCTCCTTCGCTTTTGCACGGCGACCTGTGGAGCGGGAACCTTATGTGCGATTCCCGCGGCAAAGCGATGCTCATCGATCCCGCATGCTATTGCGGAAACCGGGAAGCGGATATTGCGATGACCGAGCTTTTCGGCGGATTTCCGCGCGCATTTTACGATGCGTATAATGAAGCATTTGCGTTTGAAGAAGGCAGGGAAGAGCGGCGCGATCTGTACAATCTCTATCATTTATTGAATCACTTGAACCTTTTCGGCAGGGCATATTTTTCCGCCGTGTGCGACATCGTAAACGAATATGTTTGATATGCAAACATATTTGACATGATTTGAAAATGCAGTTATGATAAGAAATCAGCTTATGCTGAAAATCATCTTGAGAGGTATAGATATGAAAACGAATGCACCCAAAACGACGACGTGGTGGATCGCCGTCATCTTACTGGCCGTCGGCTTTGTCAGCGTCATGTTGATGGGTCGTGTCAATCTCGGCTTTTTGCAGCAGGGGCGCTGTTATTATTGGCTTACTTTTGCGGGCGGCGCTTTGCTTGCGTTGAGTACGGTTTTTAAAGGTCTTTAAATTAATGGGAGTATGGTATGGAAAAGGTTGCAAAGGTTCAGTGGGACGATTCCTATCTTTTGAATATACCGGAGATAGACGCTCAGCATAAACGGCTGCTCGCTATTGCAAACGAGCTCTATGACGCTGCGACGGGATCTCCCGAAGATTATAAACTGAAGATGTCGAAGGTATTGAAATCGCTGACCGATTACACCGTTTACCACTTCACCGAAGAAGAAAAATTTATGGCGAAATACGGTTATCCCGCGACGAGCACGCATAAGGTTGCACACGATGCGTTTGTGCGCGAAGTCGAAATACAGATTCGAAGGCTCGACGGCGGTACGCAGGATGATGCGCTCAAACTTTATTCGTTTATCGTAAACTGGGTTTTAATGCACATCGCGCGCGCAGACCGTATCTGGGGAAAATTCGTTTCGCAAAAATTGGAGCAGGAATAAAAGCGTCGGAAAAAACCGGCACGCTTACGGGACAAGGAATCGGACATTTTACGATCCGTGTTCCGTAAGCGTAAACGTCGTAAAATGGCCGGTTCAAAAGGCTGTTGGTTTTTCGCGAACCGGAGGCTACGAGCCGTATTGATTTTCGATGTCGCGTATTTGATCGCGGATGACGGCGGCCTTTTCGTATTCGAGGCGGTCGGCTGCTTCCGCCATTTCGTTTTTAAGAGCGGCGATAAGCTTTTTACGCTGCGAAGGCACAAAGAGGTTCGCGCTTTTTTTGAGGACGGCCAGTTCGACCGCCGCCGTTTCTTCGGCTTCTTTTTCTTCATGCACTAAAATATCTTCGACCGCTTTTGCGATCGTTTTCGGCGTAATGCCGTGTTCTTTGTTGTACGCTTCCTGAATTTCCCGCCGGTGCTTCGTTTCGTTCAGCGCTTCCTGCATCGCATCGCTCATTCTGTCCGCATACATGACGACCGTCCCGTCAGCATTGCGCGCCGCCCGCCCGATGATTTGGATCAAGCTCGTCGCCGATCTCAAAAATCCGATTTTATCGGCATCGAGGATCGCGATAAACGATACTTCCGGCAAATCGATCCCTTCGCGCAAAAGGTTGATGCCGATGAGCACGTCGAACTCTCCCGCACGCAGCCCTTTTAATAATTCGACGCGCTCGAAGGTTTCGACTTCGGAGTGGATGTATTTTACTTTGAGCGAAAGACCGAGCAGGTAGTCGGTCAAATCTTCGGCCATTTTTTTTGTCAGCGTCAAAACGAGACTGCGTTCGTTTTTTGCGATGCGCTTTTTGATTTCGTTGTAGATATCTTCCATCTGGCCTTCGCTCGGCCGCACTTCGACGATCGGATCGAGAAGACCGGTGGGTCTGATGAGCTGTTCGACGACTTGCGTGCTCTGTTTTACCTCTTCTTTGCGGGGCGTTGCGCTCACGTAGATGACTTGGTTGAGCTTTGCGGAAAATTCGGCAAACTTGAGCGGGCGATTGTCGAGCGCGCTCGGCAGGCGGAAACCGAAATCGACGAGGTTTTGTTTTCGGCTCCGATCTCCTTCGTACATTGCGCCGAGCTGCGGGACGGTGACGTGTGCTTCGTCGAGCATGCACAAAAAATCGTCGGGAAAATAGTGGAGGAGCGTCGCAGGAGGCTCTCCCGTCTTCCGCCCCGTGATCGGTGCGGAATAGTTTTCGATGCCGGGACAGTAGCCCATCTCTTTCATCATTTCGATATCATACGTCGTGCGCGTTTTGAGGCGTTCGTATTCGAGCGGTTTTTTTTGCGCTTCAAGTTCGGCGAGGCGAGCGTCGAGTTCCCTTTGTATGCGTTCGGTTGCGGCGACGAGCAGTTCGTGCGGCACGACAAAGTGACGTGCGGGATAGATGACCGTTTCGTCCAAATCTTCGATCGTCTTTCCCGTCATCACGTTGAAGCGCTTTATCTTTGCGACTTCATCCCAATCGAATTCGATTTTATACGCTTCGTCCGTTTCCATGTATGCCGGAAAGATTTCCATGACGTCGCCGCGGATTCTGAAATTGCCCCGCTCCAATACGGCGTCGTTGCGCTTGTACTGCAGCGCGATGAGTTCTTCCGCGATCGTATGCGTAGTGCGCGATTCTCCCTTTTCGATGTGTACGCGCATCTCTTTGTATAAGTCCGGCATACCGAGGCCGTAGATACACGACACCGTTGCAACGACGACGACGTCGCGCCGCTCCATAAGGCTGTACGTTGCAGCCAAGCGCATCCGGTCGATTTCATCGTTTATCGACGCATCTTTTTCTATATATAAATCCCGTGCGGGCACGTATGCTTCGGGTTGATAATAATCGTAGTACGAAACGAAGTATTCGACGGCGTTGTCGGGAAAAAAACTTTTAAACTCGCGATACAGCTGCGCCGAAAGGGTTTTGTTGTGGCTGATGATGAGCGTCGGACGCTGCACGCGTTCGATGATTTTCGCCATCGTAAAAGTTTTGCCGCTTCCGGTTACGCCTTTGAGCGTCTGGTACTTGTCGCCGCGTAAAAAACCTTCGGCGAGCGCGTCGATCGCCTGTTTTTGGTCGCCCGCCGGTTCGTACGGAGACACTACGTGAAATTTGCGCATACAGTAAATATACCGCACTGTAGAAAAAAAAGCAAAAACGTGCGTTTGCAATTGCATAAGCCGTCTTTTTAAAGTACAATTATTTTCGGTTTCGAATTTTCAAATTCGATTATCCATGTGAGGATCTATGATCGGACTTATAATTTTTATAGTGATAGCGGTATTGATTGCGATTTTTACCGGCTTTAATCTCGGAAATGTCTGCGACGTCAACGTGATTTTCCACACGTTTCACAAAGTACCTGTGTTTATTACGATTATCATATCGTTTATCGCGGGTATCGTCGTCGCGCTGCCGTTTTCGTTCGGCAAAGGCAAAAGCATCGCCGCGAAAAAAATCGATAAGATAAAAGCGAAGGCGGCAAAGGACGCGCTGAAAAATGCCGAAAACGCAGACGGAAAAGCGCCGGCTGAAAATCGGATGACGGAAAATAAATGAAGCGACGATGCCCTTCATTTGCCGTTTTATTATTATTGATTTTTTTTGCACCTCTTGCGGCGGATGAAGCGCAGCCGCTTACCGCCCGAACCGTCGCCGACGCCGCTGCTGCAAAGCCGAACGTCGACGCGTCGATCGCATATATCGCCGAAAACTTACCGAAAGTTTCCGATCCGAAAGAAAAGCGCGCGCTTTATGCGTTTTTCGGCTCGCTTCAGGAACAGCTTGCGCGTTTCGACGATGCGCGCGCATCTTATGCCGCCGCCGCCGCTATCAGCGCAGGCGATGCCGACCGCATGCCGAAAAAGTCGTCGGAACAGCTTGTCCTCGATGCGGTGCGCTGTGCGCTCAGCTCAGGCGATTATGCGGCGGCGGAGCGCTATCTCAATTCGGCGGTGCGTAATTCGAACGACGAAGCGATTCAGGCGCGGATCAAACTCTATGCGCTTTGGGCAGACCTTTGCCGTGCAAACGTGAGCGCCGATTTGGATGAAAGCGTCGTCATGCTGAAAGCGTATATATCGCTCAAGTCGATGGCAAGCGTAAAACCCGCAGTCCTTTTGACATTATGGTATCTTACGGGGGACGCATCTTATGCTGCGGCATTGAAAAAAGAATTTCCGGCATCGCTTGAAACGGGAATCGTAAAAGGTATCGTGCAGATCCTTCCGGCACCGTTTTGGTATTTTTTGCCGAGGAAAGAAGCGGCGCTTCCCGAAATCGATTCGAGCGGGACTGAAAAAATTGCAAGTACTGAAAAAGATACGGAAGCGGCTGCGGTACAAAAAACGGAATCGAAAAAAAATGCCGGTCAATCGCAGACCGCACAAAACGCTTCCGAGCGGGGAGCCTCGGCCGGCGTACAGGGGACGCGAACGGGAGTCGCACAGGGGCAAAGCGCGGCGGAAGGGCAGGGACGTGAAACTTCGCTTCGCAGATTGCAGCTCGGCTTGTTCCGCGAAAAAGCGAATGCCGACAGGCTTGTCGCCGCTCTGAAAGACAAAGGATTTACTGCCGCCGTGACGACGGAAACGAGGGCGAGCGGCACGACGTATTATATCGTAGCGGTTGACGAAACTGACGGCAGTATCGGCGATAAGCTCAGAACAGCGGGATTTGAATTTTATCCGCTGTGATCGATATGACGTTTTTAATTGAAATTGTTATACGTCTCCGATCTGCACGATAGTTTGCAGTTTACGCTCCTTATTCTTTCGGATGTAATAAAAGGTATGAAAGCCGACTGCGATTCCTTATGAGGACACAAAGCGCGACGTTTACGGCGCGCTTTGTGATAGGAGACGCGAAAAAATCCTGCGCGGGGAACTTCGCACTTCGTGCTCGTTGCAAGTTGCGCGGGGAACTTCACGCTGACGCGCTTGTCGCAAGTCGCGCGGGGAACTTCGCACTTCGTGCTCGTTGCAAGTTGCGCGGGGAACTTCGCGCTAACACGCTCGCGATTTCTCCGCACTGCTCGAAATTATTTTTTAAAGTCTGGAGTTGAAAAACGGCCGAGCCGTTTTTCTTTTATAGGAGACGCGAAAAAATCCTGCGCGGGGAACTTCGCGCTAACGCGCTCGTTGCAAGTCGCGCACTGCTCGGATTTGGTTGATGAAGTCGAGAGTTGAAAAACGCTTGGCGCGTTTTTCTTTTATTAACACGCTCGCGATTTCTCCGCACTGCTCGAAATCGCGAGCTCTTGTCTTAATTCTCTCAATCATATAAAATCGAAAATGTATTTTTGGAAAAGTGATTTTAATAATTAAGGATGACGTATGAACAGCACGCTTGCCGAATTGAAAGCGCGGGGATTTTATTCTCAATGTACCGATATCGATTCTCTTTCTTCCCGCATGGACTCGGGTCCCATTACTTTTTACGTCGGCTGCGATCCGACGGGGCCGAGTCTCCACATCGGGCACATGGTTCCGTTTTTTGCGCTGCGGCATCTGCGTTCTGCGGGAAATGTCGGTATCGCGCTCATCGGCGGCGGAACTGCGCGTATAGGGGATCCGAGCGGCAAAACGGAAATGCGCAAAATGCTTTCGTATGAAGAGCTTGACAAAAACGTCGCGCGCATAGAAAAGCAGCTCGACGCCTTTATCGGTTTTGACGGCAAGACGGCGTTTTCGGACAACAATAAAAATTGGCTTGCGGATTTGAACTATATCGATTTTTTACGCGATATCGGTTCCTGTTTTTCCGTCAACAAAATGCTGTCGTTCGAAGCGTACAAAATGCGGCTCGAACGGGGGCTTTCGTTTATCGAATTCAATTATCAGCTTTTGCAGAGTTACGACTTTCTCATGCTGCACAAACGACACGGCTGTATTTTGCAGATCGGAGGCGACGACCAGTGGGGCAATATCACTGCGGGTGTCGATTTGATTCGGAGAAAGCTCGGCGGCACGACGGAAAAAAATATCGAACACGAATGTTTCGGTTTGACCTTCCCGCTCATCATGCGCGCGGACGGGCAAAAGATGGGCAAGAGCGAACACGGCGCGGTATTCCTCGACGCTTCGCTCACGAGCGTGTACGATTTTTTCCAATATTGGCGGAATGTCGCCGATGCGGACGTGCGCAAATTCCTTTTGCTCTTTACGTTTTTGAGTATCGAAGAAATCGATAAAATCTGTGCAGGCAATATCAACGAAGCGAAAGAGCGGCTCGCATACGAAGCGACCGCCGTAATTCACGGCAAAGCCGAAGCCGACAAAGCGCTTTCGGGTGCAAAGGCCGCATTCGGAGGTGAAGGTGACAAAGCGCATATGCCGACGGCGGAAATCGCAAAGCAGGCGATCGAAGAGGGGATCGGAGTAGTCGATCTCTTTGCAATCGCACAGCCGGGCACTTCAAAAAGCGATAACCGCCGCCTCGTCGAGCAGGGGGGCGCGCAGGTAAACGGCCGAGTTGTAAAAGACGTTCATGCGCTCATCACGATAAAAGAAGCGGATGCGGACGGCGAGTTTATTTTGAAAGCGGGCAAAAAGCGGATCATCCGCGTCATCGTAAAATAAGCGGCGCAGGGAGCGGATTACGGGAACGCCGTGCTAAAGTGTATACGGACGCAAAACTCTGAACAGATTATAGCGCAGAACAAGATTTACTCTCGGCTGAAAAATTCAAAACTGAGGCTTTTTCATATTGAGATTCTGTTGAAATATAATTTAACGAAAGTACTTTTATGGGGCGATCAGTTGTTATTTTTTTGTCAGCAAATCAACCCAATTTAGAGGAAATGCGATATGTGCCAAATTGATATCGTCTTTATATTCTTTAAATAAATTTACTATCGGTTTTAGGATCGATGTATTCCATTTTTCCGCATCATAATACAATCCCTTTACCGACTGTATTATTGTCCAAAGTCTATATTTGTCTTTGCCTTCGGTTTTAAATCCTGCGGGAACGGAAGGAAAAATTCCGGTAATAAAGCCGTCCGTAATGTGCACAAATATTCCTTAAATCGGTACAACAACGCAGCCAGCTTTTTATATTATTTGCGGTAGAATGAAATACGGCACGCGCACGCTCTTTTTGATCTTGTGTATTTAAATCGGCAAAAAAGAATGACAGTATCCCGAGCGTAAACAATTCAACAATTACCCGAATCGGAAACATATCATTGTATTTTTGTGTATGATGACGTACAAACGGAAGATTCCTATCGCTGTGTATTTTCTGCTCAATCAGTTTTTTAAATTTTTCATGTTGATGTTTTGCAGAATAATTTTTCTCATTAAAATATCCGACAGCTCCGTATTTATGCGCATGAAAATAAGCGAACGCGGCTCTCGCAAACACTTCTATTTCTTCTATTGCGGAAAAGATTATACGTCGTAGTTTTCGATCGAATTCATAAATATTAAAAACCTGCTCAAAACTTGTGCCTTCAACATACGTATCGTCACTCTTTTTGAACGGTAAAAAATATGCGGACAGGCGATAATAATTTACCGTATTCAGTACAGCAATACAAAATGCATCATCTTTTGTCGTGCATCCGCGCAACTTTAATTTAGCGAGTTGTTGTTCATAGGTTGTGGGATTTTTTATCGGATCAGGCATAAAAAATGCCCCCCCATGGGACACATCAAAGAGAGGTGCGGGGGGGCCTATTGAAATAATAATATTGGAAAAGTCAATTTTCAAATCTTTCGCACATCATTTAAAATCGCACCGAATGCTTTAGGCAATTCTATACGCACGATTTTTTCTTTTCCCGAAAGCGGAAAAGAAAGCTTCGACGCGCACAAGAGCAGCCGTTTTGTACCGCAGTATTTTTTTAATAATTTATTTTTTCCAAAGTTTCCGTGTTTGTCGTCGAACGCGACGGGGCATCCTTTCTTTGCCAAGTGGATACGTATTTGATGCATACGCCCCGTTTCGAGCGTCAGATGGACGAGTGAAAGCGAAAGCGTTTCTCCGCCGCAGTCGATTTCGAAAATGTCGCTTACCGCATATTGCGTAACAGCCCGTTTTATTTCTCCGTGCTGCATGACATCGTCCCTTATCACGCCTTTTCGTTCAGCAAATGTCCCGATGCAAATCGCATCGTATTCTTTTTTTACTGCGCGGGAAGCGACGAGTTTTGACCACTTGGCGGCGGCAGCCTTTGTTTTTGCCGCGATCATAAGACCCGACGTATCTTTATCGAGGCGGTGTACGAGAAAAATTTCGTACCCCGTTTGTTCGGGAAGCTCTTTATCGAGCGGATGAGCGATACCTTCGCCGCCCTGTACCGAAACGCCTGCGGGTTTGTTTATAATGATGATCTCTTCGTTTTCGTATACAATGGGGATCGCATTCATTTCGATAACTATAGACGAGGTGCCGTAAAATGACAAGAAGCTTTGCGCGTTTTTTTCCCGCAGTCTGCGTATTTTTTATCACCCTGTGTATTGAAAGCCCTCTTTTTTCCGAACCTCTCGTCGACAACACATACGGCTGGGCGCTCGACATGCCGGAAGGTTTCAAACTTTCGGACGCGACGGACGACGGCACGTCCTACCTCTTTTCATACGCGAACGTTCCGGTCGTCACTGCGATAAAGCTCTCTAAAAGCGGTACCTATGAATCGAGCGCACAGGCCTTCGACGGTGCCGTCGGAAAATTGCCGGACGGAAAAGGCGAAAAAGAATCGTTCGAATGGCGCGGTACGGATTCCTCGCTCGGAACCTTTTCGATGAAGCTCGGCGGAGTAAGCTATAAGGGCTGGGCACTCGCGGTCGAACTCCCTTTAAACGGAGCGCACATCGCAGTTTTATGCTATGCGAATGAACGGAGTGAAAAAAACTGCGAACCTTTTATCTTATCGATTTTAAACTCCCTCGCCGTCGACCGCGGAAGCTATAGGGAAGAAGGCATCGTCGCGCGCTATGCGTATCCCGCAGCCGAACGAAAGGATATAGAACTTTCGATCAACGGACGAACGATTCGTACGAGCATCGGTGCGGAAGACGAAGAGGCATCCGATTTCGTCATCGATATGGAATTCGCGGTTTTAAAAATGTACGCGGCAAGTCCGCTGTGGAAAGGAGCGTGGCAGCGCTATTACCGTGCGATTTTCCGTGACGGTTGCGGCCGTTTAAAGCGGACGGCCTTCGATGTGCAAAGCGCGCTTCAAGAAGATGCGGCGGCCGTAAATCCCGAACATCCCGATACCGCTTTTGCATCGCTCCTTTTGACTTGGGTGCAGGGGTTTCGCTATGAGCGCAAAATAAATGCCGCGGATTTTACATCTCTTCCCGCCGCCCTCACCGGAAGCGGATCGGACTGCGACACGCGAAGTCTTTTGCTCTGCGCTCTTCTCGAAAACGCGGGAACGAAGTGTGCGCTTTTCGTATCGCGCGATTACAGCCACGCCCTTTTCGGCGCCCTCGTTCCGTCCGTATCTCCGAAAGAAAATGCGCGCATGAGCTCGGGCGGAAAAGATTTTTTACTCGGAGAAACGACGGCTCACGTGTCCCTCGGTTTAATCGCTTCGGATTTCAGCGATCCGAAAAAATGGATTGCAGTGGAACTCCCGTAAATCGCCGATCGCGCTTACGCTTCGATTAATAATTTATATACTTCGTCGGTTGTCGCGGCGTTTAAAAGGCCGTCGCGGAGCTCCTTTTTTTTGAGCTTTGCCGAAAAATACGAAAGCGTCTGCAGATAGTACGAATGCTGGTTGTACGCCGCTGCTATCATAAATAAAAGGGAGACGGGCATATCGTCAATGGGCTGGAAATCGGTGACGGGCGTTTTGCACACGCCGACCGCCATGACCAAATCGGTGACGGACGAAAGGCGCACGTGCGGGATTGCGATGCCGCGTCCGATCGCCGTAGACATAAGCTCTTCCCGCTTTAAGATTTCGGAGACGAGTTCATCGGAACGTTTTACCTGCGGCGCGCTCGAAAGCGTATTTGCAAGTTCGACGAGAGCGTCGTGCCTTGAAGTTTGCGAAATAAAGATGACGCGGTTCGGCGCGAGGATGTTTTTTACCTGCACGACATCGTCTTTTATGCGGCCGCCCGAAGAAGAGAGGCGATCGTTGACCCACTTTTCGACTTCCGATTTTTTAAATCGCCACACGGTTCCGATTTTGCCTGCGGGGATTTCGCCGCGCTGCGCCCAATCGTAGACGGTGCGGTCGGAAACGCGGAGATAATTTGCAACTTCTTCGATGGTGAGAATTGTGTCTTCCATAATTGAATAATTCTGTACTATTTGCGATATCTTGTCAATATTTACATTGTTTTCATAAAAACGGTATTATTTTACAGCCGGTCGGTGCCGAAACAGCGGGTTTCAGAGACCGCCGCCGTTCGATGCAAGTTCGTGTAAACTGTCGTAGGGATACAGCACGCCGAGCGTTGTTTTGATGCAGCGCTTCCAGTCCGGGCCGAATACGACGGGCGTTTCATCCGGTGCGAATTCGCTGAGCACTTGGCGGCACGCGCCGCAGGGGCCGACCGGATAATCGGATGCGGGCGTCGCAATTGCGATCGCGATAAAAGTGCGTATGCCTTGTGAGGCGGCGGTAAAAATTGCGCTGCGCTCGGCGCAGTTCGTAAGCCCGAAAGATCGGTTTTCGATATTTGCTCCGGTGATGATTTTTCCGTCTTCCGTAAGCAGGGCGGCTCCGACGGGAAAATGCGAATAAGGAATGTACGCATACTTTGAAGCTTCGAGCGCTTTTTCAAAGAGAGAGTGCAATTGTTCATCGGCTATTGTCATAAAGCCTCCAATAAAACTACGCATCAAGTCATTGACTTGTTTTCCGTATTATTATAGCATATTTTCCATCATGAAACATAAAAAAGGTGCCGCTTTTTATGTCTTTTTGGGCATCGTATTCAGTATCGTATATATCATTTTAGCCGCCGAACCGCTTGCAAAAGAGCATCAGTTTATACCGCAATGGAAACTCGATGTGAACGCGCAAATGGAAAAGGCGGATGCCGCAGGCGAAAAGCCGCTGTATTTTAAACTCGGACAGACGATAGGATATTTTACCGAAAGCGGCAAGCTTTTATCGGTCGAAACGTTTCCGTTTAAAGCTGCGATTTCGGAACGATATTATGCTCCGTACAACACTTTCGGTTCGTCGATCGATTTTTTTACGCCCGACGGAGAAAAGGCCGGCACGATAACGGAAAGCGGATTTCCCCTCTTCGATAAAGACCGCATCTTCGTCTTTTTGGCAGGCGGCGCTTCGTTCGTCGAGTGCGATTCCGACGGAAAACGCAAGTGGGAATACAACGGCACGGTTCCGATCACCGCTTTCGATTCGTCGCCTTCCGGCTGCGTTGCGGGATTTGCCGACGGGACGGTGAGGCAATTTTCATCCGACGGAACGATGATTCAGAAATTCTCGCCCGGCGGAAGCGACTTTCAAGTGATCCTCGGCGCAGCCCTTTCTTCCGACGGTTCCATGATCGCATTGGTTGCGGGACAAAACCGTCAGCGTTTCGTGTTGATGAGAAAATACGATGCGCAAACGAAGATCGTCTTTCACGAATACATCGCGCAAAGCGACCCTCGCCAGCGTCTCGTCGAGTTCAGCAAAGACGGATCTACCGTGTGGTACAATTATAAAGACACGCTCGGCATCGTCGATACGAAGGGCGGCAAAGCCTCTCATCTTCCGATCCGAGGACAGGCGATTTCGCTTGAAGAGTGCGGCGATCTCGTGTTCGTGCTGACAAAAGACGATGCGCGATATACGGTATATGCAATTGAAAAATTCGACACGATGAGCGCCTCGTTTTCGTTTGAAGCGCAAACCGCATTTATCCGTACGGACGGCGAAAACCTCTTTGTCGGAAAAGATTCGACAATCTCTCGAATGACGATTATAAAAAATTAACGGGAAAACTATGAAGCGAAAATCGATATGTACCGTACCGCTGCTCGCACTGCTGCTCCTTGCAGCTTTGCCGCTTACTGCGTTCGACTGGCCGCAGGATGAAGTGATGTCGGATACGTTTTATTCGTATTTCGGACAGCTCCGCGGCGGCATAATCAGCACGTCTCTCATATTTGCCGATACGTCGGACATAAAAGCGGCCGACAACGGATATGTCGTTGCGATCATAAACGAATACGAAGACGATTCCGTATTTTTTCCGTCGGCGCTCGGAAACGCCGTCATACTCGCGCACGGAGACGATCTCATGACGGTATACGGGAATATCGACAAAGAAACGATCCCCGCTTCTCTCTACACGTCGGAAAAAGCGGTGACGGGAACCGTTTTCGGATCGAGCGGAAACGCCGGCTGGCAGCAGGGGCGTTCGAGCCTCGAATTTCAAACGATCGATACGGCAAGCGGCAACGCGGTAAATCCTCGCGTCCTCATGCCGAGAGTCGGTAAAGAACTTTCGCTTTCGCTTTCAGGTATCACGCTTGAGGGCAAGGATGTGCGCTACGATTTGCTTGTTCAGCGCACGCTGCCTGCAGGTTCGTACCGAGTGTACCGCCAGCGGCAAAGCGTTGCGATGCCGTATAAAACGCGCATCGTCGTAAACGGCATCGTCGCCGATGAAATCTCGTACGACCAGCTTATTCAAAACGGGGTCTCCGTCTATGCCGTCGGACGGAAAAATTATCCGAAAGAAGCGCTTTATCCCGATGCGCGCCTGCAGCTTTTGGGGGAGGCGACGCTCACTCCGGGAAAAAACACGCTCGGCATCGCTCTCACCGATATATTGGGGGAAGTGACGGCGACATCGTATTCTTTGACGATTTATTAAAACCGAAATAATTTATCAATAAATTTAAAAAGGCATCGAAAAACCGAAATCTTTCGATGCCTTCGATGTTAAAACACCGCGACGACTTCTCCGTTCGGATAATGTTCGGCTATGTAATCTTTTACCTTTTGGCTCGTCATCGCTTTGACAAGCGCTTTAATGCGTTCGTCGTTTTGTGAGCCGTCTTTGACGCAGAGTATATTGACATAGGGTGAATCCGCACCTTCGACGAGGAGTCCGTCTTTCGAAGCGGTGAGGCCGGCGGGAAGCGCGTAATTTCCGTTGATGACCGCAGCGTCGACGTCGTCGAGCGTGCGCGGAAGAGAGGCCGCTTCGATTTCGCGGAATTTGAGATTCAAGCGGTTTTCGATGATGTCGGCGGGAACGGCGGTGAGGCCGGCTTTATCGTCGAGTTTGATCAGTCCCTTTGACTGCAGCAAAAGCAACGCTCGTCCTTCGTTCGTCGGATCGTTCGGAATCGCGATTACCGCTCCGTTTTGCAGATCGTCCGCGCTTTTTATTTTGTGCGAATACAATGCGAGCGGTTCGATGTGGATGCCCGCAACGCTTACGAGATGAAAGCCGCGCTCTTTGTTGAACGACTCCATATACGGAAGATGCTGAAAATAATTCGCATCGATCTGTCCCGATTCGACCGCTTCGTTCGGCACGACGTAATCGGTGAATTCCTGCACTTTCAGCGTAATGCCTTCTTTTGCAAGATCGTCGACGAGCAGATTGAGGATCGCCGCGTGCGGTTCGGGCGTTGCACCGACCGTCAGCACTTTCGCTTCCGATTTTTTCGAGCAGCCGACCGATACCGCGGCGGCCGCTGCAATGGCTAAAATACTCTTTTTCATGATTTCTCCCATAAAAAATTGGGAAACTTCCGTTTTCGAAGTTTTCCCTAACCGTATGAAAATGAAGCACACCGGAACGCCGGTGTTGCCGATAGCGGCGACTATATATATTATTTCCTACTTTGTCAATAAGTTAAATGGCAATTCCAACCCGAAATCGCCCGCTCACATGCCTTTGTATCATATGCCTTTGTCGGCTCTGCGGATAATGCCGCCCCCTGCGATAACGCCGTCGATGTAGAGCACGGCGGACTGTCCCGGCGCTGCGGCGTGTGCGGTTTCCCGGAACGCGATGCGGTACGGCGTGCCGGCAAATGATTCCCCGTTTTGCGCCGTATAAGGTTCTACTCGTGCCCGTATCGGACGGGATGCGAGGCGGATCTTTACGAACGCGTCGAAGGGAGCGTTCGGTACGACATTGCCCGGCCACACAAAATCATCGGCGATGAGAGAACGTACATCCAAATCTTCGCTTCCCGAAAGGATAACGAGATTGTTTTCCGCGTCGATCGAATGGACGTACAGAGGCTTCACCGATGATACGCCGAGGCCCCGCCTTTGCCCTATTGTATAGTGTTCGATGCCGCGGTGACAGCCGAGCACGTGTCCGTCAAGATCGATGATGTCGCCCGGTATCGATTCTTTATCGGAAAACAACGCATCGAAATATTCGGGCGAGATGAAATCCTGGCTTTCGGCCTTTTCCGAAGCCGCGAGATTATTTTCCCTCGCGATACGAAACACATCTTTTTTTTCGATCTCCGCAAGCGGAAAGCGCACTTTTTCAAGCGTCGCCGACGGGATCCGATATAAAAAATACGTTTGATCCTTTGCGCTGTCGAGCGCGGTCGCAATCATTGCGGGTTTCGTATCGGTATGCCAAAGTCCCGCCTCCGGCCGCACGATGCGCGCATAGTGACCGGTACAAAAATAATCGTAGTCGATGCCCTGCTTTTGCACGCCTTCGAGCAGCGCGCCGAATTTAACAAAACTGTTGCAGCGGATGCACGGATTCGGCGTCCTGCCTGCGCGGTACTCCGCTTTAAAATAATCGACCACTTGTTTTTGATATTCGTCTTTTACGTCTATGACGCGATAAGGAATGCCGTTTTCATTACAGAATTTTTCACACGCCGCTATATCTTCCGATTTATCGGTACCGTAACAGGAAGAACGCAGTTTTTTTCCGTCGGGCAGTTCGGGTACATCGCCTTTCCACAGCGACATCGTCACTCCGATGACGTTGCAGCCTTTTTGCTTGAGAAGCAGGGCTGTAACCGTCGAATCGACACCGCCTGAAAGACCAACGACGACAGTATCGCCCGCTTCAGGCAGTTTTTGCGCAATAAAATTCATATCGGCAGTGTAGCGAAAAAAGCGGATTTATAAAAGTGCGCGCATTTTATATTATTGTTTAATTTTTTGTAAAATCCAATCGCGAAGCACGACAGCGTTATTGTTTTCACTATCCTTTGCGCCGTAGAGCAACGTTACGTTTTTCGTTTTAAGCTTTTGTGCGCATTCGAGTGCAAATTGTTTCGCTTCATCGTTTTTTGCAAGCTCCTTTTTGTATGCGGCACGAAATGCCGGAAATTTTTCCGGTTCGTGATTGAAATCTTTGCGTATTTCGTTCGACGGCGCGATATCTTTGAACCAGCCGTCTATGGCGGCGTCTTCTTTTTTCAGTCCTCGCGGCCACAGGCGATCTACGAGACAGCGCTCTCCGTCGTCGTCCGCAGCCGGAAGATATACCCGTTTTATAAGTAATTTTCCTTTCATAGTTAGCTCCAATAAAACTTTTGCAGGAAATTAGAGCCTTCGGCTCGTTCTGCAAAGAACTGATTCTACGTGTCCGCTTTCGCAGACTTCGAATCAATTTCCGAAAAAGTTTATAACCGTGCGTATTTACATAAGAATATCATTTATTGCGGAGTTCCGCAATGTGTTTATTTTTATACCGGTCACGTTCTATGCCGTCTTTTCGCGGCGCCTGCCGCGCGGCACTGTGCCTTCGACTCCCTTTGCTTGCTAGATATGTATTCGGTAAAAAAAACTGACTTGAAAAGTTTCAAATCAGTCTCCTAAGCGGTAGAAGGGAGTCGAACCCTCGTCTCCAGCTTGGAAGGCTGGGGTAATGAGCCGTTATACGACTACCGCAAAAGCGACACCACTATATCGAAAACGGCGGAATGTGTCAACGGCGCGTATTGATTATGTGTGCCGAATCGTCACCGATACTGCAGGACAACATTTCGTCTGTACTCTGCGGCGCTTCACTCCGCAAAAGCCTCGTCTCTTACGCCAAATGAGATGTGAGCCACGATTTGAACGCTTCGTAATCGTTTTCCATCGGGACGGCGTTGTCGGGGAGCTGCATCACTTGCATGAGCCTGTCGGGCATGGGAGGCTCTCTTCCGCAGGCTTCGGCGACGACCTTGCTGAACTTTGCGGGATCGGCCGTTTCGAGGATGATACCGATGCTCTTTTTTTCAGTGACGAAGCGCGCCCAATCGGGGACGTTCGGTGTAAGGCCGGGCTTTTCGCTTGAGCCTTTGATGCCGCCCATGAGATTTTGCATGGAGCCGCTTTTGATGTCGTCCCACGCTTTCCATGCGATAGCTCCGTGCGGATCGGTGATATAGCCCGTTTTTGCGTGGCACGATCGGACGGCGTTCATGATGCCGTTGTTGTCGAGCCAGTACGACGCAAAGAGACTTCGCACTTCTTCGAGCGAATACATTGCGGCGATGCGCTCGTAATTGCTCGGCGCACCGACATCCATCGCGTTTGCGTAGGTTTCGACGGACGCACGGGCGCGGTATTCTCCTGTGGCGATCCAGTCGGGTACGGTGTGATTCGTATTTGTCGCGGCGATGAAACCGGTGATCGGCGCTCCCATTTCGCGCGCGATGAGTCCCGACGTGAGATTTCCGAAATTGCCCGACGGGACGGACATGATGACGGCAGGGTCGTCGATTTTGCTGTCGAGCTTTGCCCGATCGCGAGAAGCGAGAGAAGCGTACATATAATAAAAACTCTGCGGCAAAAGGCGCGCGATGTTTATCGAATTTGCGGAAGAGAGCCGGAAATCTTTTCGCAATTCGGCATCGGTAAAGGCTTTTTTGACGAGCTTTTGGCAATCGTCGAAAGTACCGCGCACTTTGAGCGCTCGCACGTTTCCGGTAAAGGTTGAAAGCTGTTTTTCCTGCAGGGCGCTCACTTTTCCTTCGGGGTAGAGGATCGTCACGTCGAGACCCGCCACATTGTGGAATGCGCTTCCCACGGCGCTTCCCGTATCGCCCGAAGTCGCGACGAGGATATGAAGCGTACCCTTTTCGGTTTTATTAAAAAACGACATGACACGCGCCATAAAGCGGGCGCCGAAATCTTTAAACGCGCACGTCGGTCCGTGAAAGAGTTCGAGTACATAGGTAATCGAATCGAGAGGTATGAATTTCGGCGAAAACGGATACGCGTCTTCGATAATGCCTTTGAGTTCGTCGTCCGGTATTTCACCTTCGACGTAAGGTTTTGCCATATTGAATGCGATATCGCGGAAACACGGGGCGGGCGTTTTATTGATAAGCGCCCGATCGATGTGCGGAAACGCTTCGGGCATATAGAGACCGCCGGTTAAGGGATTCATGCCGCTCATGACGGCGGTTCGAAAATCGGTTTTTATGCTTGCGTCTCGCGTATCGGTGTATTTCATACCATCTCCTTCCGAAAATTAATAATTACCGTAAGCACATTTTTTATTGGGTCATGGTTTTAAAACGCGACATTCAATACCGTTACATTCCGTAGAGTATCGCGTGCACCGTTTGCGATGCGATTTTTTTACGGCACGCTTCCGCGGCGAGATATTGCGATGTCCCCGATTCCGATGCCGTCTGCCGCGTTTTATACAACACTTCGCCGTTTTTCATATTGACGCATACGACGTCCGCGACGAGGGTACACACATACGCACCGTTATCCTGTCGTTGTAAAGGAGCGGCAAATTTTATCGAACCCGATACCATAAAGCTCGCCGAATCGCCGACGATGGCGCGCGTCGCTTTGTAAAGAGCGTCGATGTTTCGGTTCAGATAATTCGGAGAGGGGATGGGAGAGTTTCCCGATCGGACGCCGGAATTGATAAAGTCTCTCAGAATGTAACGCGAATTGGTAAGCGCGCGGTCTTTTTCATCGAAATCGAACACGTAGAGGATACCGCTTTTTTTTACCAAGTCGGTACGGACTTTGAAGGGCGCCGTAACGCTTACGGCACGGGCGGCTTCGACGGTTTCGGGGTTCGAATTGACGGGCGTCGGATAAAAACTTACGACTTCGTCGAACGATGAAGTCGGTACGGCGGGCATAAACTCAATCCGTCCGTTTTCGTCGGTCGTCAAAACGGTTGTGTCGTAGACGATCGAATCGTCCGTACGCGATGCGGGGTACGAAACGGTGATCGGTATGCCGGAAACTTCTTTTCCGTCAGCGTCTTTTACGAGGAGCGTATATGCTGAAAGAAAAGGGGTGTGTTTTACGGTTTGCTTCGGAAAAGAAACGACATTTAACGCGATGCCGGAAATTTTCGCTAAAAATTCGTTTTGTTCGATGACGTCGGGGCTCGGCGTTTCCTGTGCTTCGATCGGAGTTTCGACCGCCGCTTCCGCGGCCGGTGCGGGAAGCTGTTTGCCCGCCGATTTTGCGCCTTTGCCCGATGCATGCGCGCTCGATAAAAACGCCGAAAAAAGCAATGCCGCCAAAGTGACCGGACGGCGCCTGTTCTTTAAACTAATCATACGATACCTTGCTGAAATTATTAATTTAAAAATCGAATGCACAATACATCTGAAAACCGACGTTTTCGGACAGTTTCGCTCCCTATAATGACAGTATATCGTTTTTTCGAAAAAATCTCAAGTTTCCATGATTTGGATTTTAAGCAGGGAGTTGAAAAACGGCCAAGCCGTTTTTCTCTCATAGGAGACGCGAAAAAATCCTGCGCGGGGAACTTCGCGCTCCGCGCTCGTTGCAAGTTGCGCGGGGAACTTCGCGCTCCGCGCTCGTTGCAAGTTGCGCGGGGAACTTCGCGCTTCGCGCTCGTTGCAAGTGGCGCACTGCTCGGAATTTATTTTTGAAGTCTGGAGTGGAAAAACGGCCAAGCCGTTTTTCTCTCATAGGAGACGCGAAAAAATCCTGCGCGGGGAACTTCGCGCTTCGCGCTCGTTGCAAGTTGCGCGGGGAACTTCGCGCTCCGCGCTCGTTGCAAGTCGCGCACTGCTCGGAATTTATTTTTGAAGTCTGGAGTGGAAAAACGGCCAAGCCGTTTTTCTCTCATAGGAGACGCGAAAAAATCCTGCGCACTGCTCGGATTTTTTCGCTCTTGCCCAAAAGGCGCTGTCTATCTAAAATAGGCGTACTATGAGAAGTACGCGGGCGGTCGTTTATAAAAACAATTTGATACACAATCTTTCCGTCGTTAAATCTTTTCTTAAAAACGATGTGAAAATCTGCGCTGCGGTAAAAGCGAACGGCTACGGTTCGGGTGCGGTTTTTGCCGCAAAGACGGCGCTCGCTTGCGGTGCATCCTTTTGTGCGGTCGCGACCGTAGACGAAGGGATCGAACTCCGCGAAAGCGGCATCGCCTCTCCGATTTTACTTTTAAGTCTGTGTACGCCGGATGAAATGAAAGACGCCGTTTTGTATAAGCTTACCCCTCTCGTGTGCGACGAAGCGTATGCGGAACTTTTCAATGTCGCTGCCGGAAAATACGCTTCGGGAAAATTTTCCGTGCACATTGCAGTCGATACCGGTATGCGCCGCATCGGATGTTCCGTCGATGAAGCTTCGCGTTTTGCAAAGCGCATCGTAAACTTGCCGCACCTTACACTCGGAGGTGTGTGTACGCATTTTTCTTCGGCGGATGAAACGGATGATGAAGCAAGGCGGTATACGGACGATCAATTTTCGCATTTTATGCGCGCCGTCAAATCGATCGAAGACGAAGGCATCGATCCGGGCATCCGGCACTGCGCGGCGTCTGCGGCGCTGCTCGATCGGCCGGAAATGCAGCTCGATATGGTGCGGCCGGGAATCGCCATGTACGGCTATTTTGACGGGAGTATCGACGGCGCTTACTGTGCCGAGCGGGGAAAGCCGTGTACGCTTGAGCCCGTGATGGCTCTTGAAAGCGAAGTCGTTGCGATCAAATCGATAAAAAAAGGGGAGGCGGTTTCGTATAACCGCACGTGGACTGCCGAATGCGATACCGCCGTCGCAACGCTTCCGATCGGTTACGCCGACGGATTGCCGCGGAGCTTGTCTCCCGGTTTGTGCGTTGCGATCAACGGAAAAAATTATCCCGTCGTCGGGCGCATCTGTATGGATCAATGTATGGTCGATGTCGGCTCAGGTGGAGTGCATCGCTGGGATAAAGCCGTCATATTCGGCCCTGAAAATTCCGGCGCGCTGCAAACGGCGGCGGACATCGCAAAGGCTTCCGGCACGATTTCGTATGAGATTTTGACGGGCATCGCAAAGCGCGTGCCTCGCACGGAAGTGTAGCGCGGAAAATCTTGTTTGCGTACACGATTATGGTGTATACTGATAGCGGCAGAGGATGCGGAAGGTGTTATCATTTGAGTGGGATCCGGATAAAGAAAAGCGCAATATTGAAAAACATAACGGGATCTCGTTCCGAATAGCGGTTAAAGTTTTTTCCGACAACAAACGTATTGAAAAATATGATTCACAGCATTCAACATTCGATGAAGAGAGATGGGATGTAATCGGTATGGTTGATGATATTCTTTTTGTTGTTTATACGGAAGTGGATGAAAATAGAGTCAGAATTATTTCTGCGCGCCTTGCGGAAAAGGAGGAAATCGATGAATACTTTAATAACTATGACGCTCGATGAAGTGAAAAAAAATCCGCTTACCGAAGAAGAAAAGAATGTTATCCGCCGCGCAGCAGCTCAGGTTCGTGCCGGTACTGCAGAAGACGATCCTGATTGCCCGAAGCAGACAAAAGAGGAACTCGCAAAATTTCGTCCATGGTATGAAGTTCATCCCGAATGGCGCGAAGCGAAAAAAACGGAAATTCATTTGCAGATCGATACCGATGTTCTCGAATGGTACAAATCGCAGGGCAGGGAATACCAAACAAAGATGAATGACGTTTTGCGTGCTCATGCGTTTTTACAAAGACGCGCGGAACATTAACAAAAATGCATAACGCGCTTCGCATCGGCGGCGAGGTAAAAAGAGCCTGAAACGAGCAGGACGGCGGGAGCCGCTTCGGCTTCTTTAAATGCGCTTCGTACCGCTTTTTCAAAATCGCTTTCACAGGTAAACGAAAGGCCGGCATTTTTACAGGCGGCCTCTGCGCGTTCTATGTCGCCGTGTTTTGTAAACCCCGGTTTTGTCAGCGTAATCGAATGAAATGTGCCGCGAAAAAGACGGGCAATCGCTTCGGCGTTTTTGTCGGCTGCAAGCGCAAAAAGCAGCCGGCGAGGGCGGGACGGGAAGAGTGCGGTAAGGACTGAAAGCGTATTTTGCATGCTCGAAACCGTATGCGCTCCGTCAAAGACGACGACGGCATTGCGGTACGGCACGATTTCAAAGCGGGCGGGAAGGCTTGCCTTTGCGAGTCCCTTTTCGATAAGGGCTTCGTCGAGCGAGGGAAGCGCCGTTTTTACCGCGAGGGCGGCTTGGGCTGCGTTTTGCGCCTGTACCGGACCGAGCATGTGCAGCGTTGTTTGCACGGGGCGGGAAAACAGCGGACTTTCGAAACATAGATTCAGGCGGTAATCATTCGTGTAAGAAATTTCTCGAAATCGTATCATATCGTCTACAAAAGTGCACGGCGCAGCGAGGCTTCGGGCGGTTTTTTGAAATACTCGGTAGACAGAATGCGTCGCTTGGTGCGAAACGATGACGGGAACGAAAGGTTTTATGATGCCCGCTTTTTCGGCGGCGATTTTTTCAAGCGTGTCGCCGAGGTATTCGGTGTGCTCGAGTTCGATCGGCGTGATGCAGCAGAGTTTCGGCGTGACGACGTTTGTCGCGTCGAGCCTGCCGCCCAATCCGACTTCAAATACGTTCCAATCGGTGCGCGCGCGGCGAAAGCACAAAAACGCGTAGAGCGTCGCAAGTTCGAACCATGTAACGGGGCGCGGGATTTTTTTTTCGGTTTCTGCCGACTGTACCGCATGCATCAGTTCCGCTGCTGCGCCTTCGTATACGGCATCGTCGAAAAAGCCGTCGGGGCGTGAGATGCGTTCACGAAAATCGAGTACGTGCGGAGACGTATACAGGCCGACGGAAAAACCCGCTTCCTGTAAAATGCATGCGATCATCTTTGAAACCGAACCTTTGCCCTTTGAACCGGCGACGTGAAAGCACGGAGATGAGGCTTCCGGATGTCCGAGCCGTTCGCAAAAAAAACGCATCGTGTCGAGCCAAAACATATTTTTTTGCGGAAGCTTTTCGAAATTGATAAAAGAATCGAGCCATCTTTCAAAGCTGCGCGTCGCGGAGGAATTTTCCATGACGGCGAGTATAGCACGGATTCGCTTCTAAGTGCAGGGGCAAACGCTGCGTATCATTGACATATATATATATATATATATATATATACTCATATGCAGTACCATGAAAAAAATGACGTTGGCGTTTGTACTGCCTTGTTATAATGAAGAAGCCGCTCTTCCGAAAACCGCCGATGCGTTAAAACAAAAACTTGCAGCCCTTAAAGCCGACGACCGATTTAAATCGATTGCGTTTTATAAAGTTTATTTTGTCGACGACGGTTCATCCGATAATACGTGGCATATCATTCAAAATCTCGCAGCTGAAGATCCGACTTTTTGCGGTGTAAAGCTTGCTGCAAACAGAGGACATCAAAATGCACTGTTGGCGGGGCTTATGACCGCAAAAGAAAAAGCCGATGCGGTTATTTCAATGGATGCGGATTTGCAGGATGATATAAACGCCGCCGATGAAATGATTTTAAAATTTCTTGACGGGGCGGATATCGTATACGGCGTACGATCGGAACGGAAACGGGATACGTTTTTCAAACGATTTACCGCCGAAAGTTTTTACAGGTTTTTACGCTTTTTTTCGGACAATCCTAAAAATATTATTTTCAATCATGCCGATTACCGCCTGATGAGCCGCCGTGCATTGTACGGTTTATCGGAATACACGGAAGTAAACCTTTATCTTCGCGGAATCATTCCTTCTATCGGCTATCGTCAGGATTCGGTTTACTACGGACGGAACGAGCGCGTTGCCGGTGTCAGTAAGTATCCGCTGAAAAAGATGATAGCCTTTGCGGTACAGGGGATTACGTCTCTTTCAGTAAAGCCGATGCGGATAATCACTGCACTCGGATTTTTTATCTTTTTGGCGAGCATCGGAATGCTCATCTATTTTTTAATTCGGCACTTTACCGGCAAAACGATCGTCGGCTGGTCGTCGCTTGCCGTTTCGATTTGGGCTATCGGCGGCTTGATTCAAATGTCGATCGGTGTACTCGGCGAATACATCGGAAAAATCTATTTGGAAACGAAGCGTCGTCCGCGCTATATTATTGAAACCGTGCTTGACGACAGCAAAACGGAAATATAAAGGGAGCAAACGGAAATGAACGCTTTTTCGAAAAAAAAGATGTAACGCTTTTGATCGTATCGACGGCGGCTTTTATCGCAAGCGTCGTTGTGATCGCATATTCCCCGCAGATTTTTACATTTATTCAAAACCTTATCGAAACGAAAGTTTTGCATCGACCGTTGAATCCTGCAATGATCCGTCAGAAAATTACGCCGTTCATCGGATTTCCCGTTTTTACGGTTATTTTTTTCGATGCTTTGTTTTTTGTTAAATTTTCAAAAAAAACGAAAATAATTTTGATCGTGCAGTTTTTTATCGCAGCGGCGTTTTTGACGGCAGTCTGCGCTTTTTCGCGCTGCATACAAAACATGGACAGCGATATGGCCTCGGAAATCATGCTTGCAAAAGAATGTTTTACGCATAAAACATTTTGGCCGCGCTCGTGGTATTATTCAACCGAATTCCGCCTTTTAAACACACAGCTTATCGCAGCACCCCTGTTTGCATTTACGTCGAGTTGGATTACGGTAAAAGTCGTTTCCGCGATTATCCTCTGTTTTGCGCTGCCGCTTTCGCTGTGGTTTTTGCTCGGAACGCTCGGCGTAAAAACTCTGTGGATAAAGCTTTTGTGTACGCTGTTTGTTTTTGTACCTTGGTCGCGTGTGATGTGGGGGATGGTACAATTCGGAAATTATTATATTCCGCATATTGCGATGAGCTTTGTTTACATAGGATTCTTTTTATCGCTCGCATATTCGGAGCTTTCGGAAAAAAAACGAAAAACGTTTTGCATACTGTTTTTCGCGCTTGCCTTTATTTCAGGTGCGTCCGGTATACGATACGTTTTGAATTTCCAGCTTCCGATTGCCGTTGCAATCCTCTCTTGTGCCGTTTATCGTCTTGTCAACAAAAAGGAATCGTTCGCTTTTTCCCGTTTTTTTATAAAAGACAGACCGGTATTTTATGCCGTCATGAATATTTTTGTAAGCGCTTTCGGATATATCGTGAACTCGTCGGTGCTTTCAAAATTATTTTATTTTTTGAAATATAACGATAAAAAGTTTAATGCGATCGGTGACGTAAACTTTTCCGATGTGTATCGTGCAGTATTCGAAATCTTCGGTTATCATAGCGATGCCCTTGTGTTCGGCCCTGCGGGGATAAACAATGTCATGCTCTATATCGCGTTTATCTTCTTCATCGTCTGTTTTATCGTCTGCATAAAAAAATACGAATCTGCCCATAAGCGATTTTTCTTTATCATAACGGCGGTTATGATCGTTTTGAATTCGTTTGCGATAATTCATATCGAATACGGCGAACGATATTTTATTCCGTCTCTTGTGTATTGTGTGCCGTGTTTTGCACTGTTTCTCGAAAGTCAAACCCTTTCCGTGCTGAAAAAATACCTTGTCGGTCTGTCGCTTTCCGTTGTCCTCATTGCGGGAGCATTCATTACCTATATCGATATTTTGACTTCCGACGGAAATAGTGATAAGCGTGCGGTGTGCCGCTTTCTCGATGACAACTACGATTTCGGCTACGCGACGTTTTGGAATGCGAATATCTTTACGATGATGACGGACGGCAGACTTGAATTCGGAAATCTGTATCCCGATACGATAGACGGCGTCGATTATATTCCGGAAAAATTTCAATGTCATTTATGGTTGACGCCGAAGCGTTTTTATCGCGATGATTACAAATCGGATGAACCGATTTTTTTCCTTGTAACTCAAAAAGAATATGCCGACTCGCCGAAACGGACTGTATTTAAAAACGGCAGACAGGTTTATTCGGACGATTTTTATCGCGTATTCGAATTCGAAAATAAAAAAGCGTTTATCGACGGATTTTAATATGCTCGATAAAAAATTTTCCCAGCCGATAAAATTCATCATCGTCGGAATCGTGAATACAGCCGTCGGCTGGGCAGTGATGTTCGTGTTGTATAATGCGTTTCATGCCGGCTATTGGCTGTCGTCGGCTGCAAATTATATCGTCGGCAGCGTTTGCAGTTTTTTTTTGAATAAATATTTTACGTTCCGTTCAAAACGTTTGAATGTAAAAGAAGCGCTGCGTTTTGTGCTGTGTATCGCTTTTTGTTATGCCGTCAGCTACGGTATCGCGCGTCCCGCAATTCGCCTGCTTTTTTCTCCGTATGCAAAACAGATACAGGATAACGCCGCGATGGTTTTGGGGAGTATCGTTTTTACCGCGATGAATTTTTTCGGACAAAAATATGTCGTTTTTAAAAAGTGATGACGAAAATTCCCGCGCGTTGAAAAGAAGTACGAAATTTGCTAAAATACGTCCCGTGTAAAACATCGAGGTAACGCTATGTCCTTAACGCTCACGGAAAAATTATTGCAGGCACACATCATTCCCGACGCATGTCCCGACACGAAATTCGTACCGGGAGAGCCGATACGGAGAGGAGACGATATCGCGATCCGCATCGATCAAACATTGACGCAGGATGCGACGGGAACGATGACTTATCTCCAATTCGAAACGATCGGCGTCCCCCGCGTCAAAACGGAACTCTCCGTTTCTTACGTCGATCACAACACGCTGCAAACCGATTTTAAAAATATGGACGATCACCGTTATCTGCAGAGCGTTGCCGAAAAATACGGCCTTTATTTTTCACGGCCGGGAAACGGCATCTGTCATCAAGTACACCTCGAACGTTTCGGAAAGCCGGGTAAAACGCTGCTCGGCAGCGACAGCCACACGCCGACCGGCGGCGGTATCGGTATGATCGCGATCGGAGCGGGCGGACTCGACGTCGCCGTCGCAATGGGCGGCGGCGCCTTTCACTTGGCGATGCCGAAAGTCTTCGGCGTACAGCTCACCGGCTGCCTTCGCAAAGGCGTCAGCGCAAAAGACATCATCCTCGAAGTGCTGAGGCGTGAAACGGTAAAAGGAGGAGTCGGCGCGGTTTACGAATATTTCGGGTCGGGCGTCGAAACGCTCACCGTTCCGCAGCGCGCGACGATTACGAATATGGGTGCGGAACTCGGCGCAACCTGTTCTATTTTCCCGTCGGACGCAAAGACGAAAACCTTTCTCGCGTCGATGGGGAGGGCAAAAGACTGGACGAAACTGGAAGCCGACATCGGCGCCGAATACGATAAAATCATTCAAATCGATTTGACAAAACTGTCGGCGCTCGCCGCTCAGCCGCATTCTCCGGATGCCGTCACTGCGGTAAAAAATCTTTCGGGCAAAGCGGTAACGCAGGTCGTCATCGGTTCGTGTACGAACAGTTCCCTCGACGATTTGGAAACGGTCGCTGCGATCGTCAAAGGCAAACACATAGCGCCGGGAGTCGAAGCGGGCATAGCGCCGGGAAGCCGGGCGACGCTCATGATGGCGGAAAAAGCGGGTATACTCGGCACGCTCATCGAAGCGGGCTTCCGCATCCTTGAAAGCGCGTGCGGTCCGTGCATCGGTATGGGCTTTGCGCCGAACAGCGAAGGGGTATCGCTTCGCACGTTCAACCGCAATTTTAAAGGCAGAAGCGGAACGGCCGATGCAAAGGTTTACCTTGTTTCCCCCGAAACGGCCGCCGCATCCGCGGTTACGGGCGTCGTCACCGAAGCCGAAACGCTTTCGTATACCGACCGCGCATACGTGCGCTCTCGCCGCGTGAGTCTTCTCGACGGAAACGACGCCCGGCTCGATGCAAAAATTATTAAAAAAGCTGCGAAAGACGAAGGCATGCTCATCCCGCCGCTCCCGCAGGAAAAAGCGGAAAAAGTCGAAGTTATCCGCGGACCGAATATCAAAAAATGTCCGCCCTGTCCGCCGTGCGCGTCGTCCCTCAAATTGCCGGTGCTGCTGAAAGCGGGCGACAATATTTCGACCGACGATATCATGCCGGCGGGAACGAAAGTGCTTCCGTTCCGTTCGAATATCCCCGAGATAAGCAAATTCACTTTTTCGCGCATCGATGAAACTTTTTACGACCGTGCGGAGCGAATGCGTTTTGCCGGCTGTTTTATCGTCGCAGGCGAAAATTACGGACAGGGGTCTTCACGCGAACATGCAGCTCTCGGCCCGATGTATCTCGGCGTGCGTGCGGTCATCGCAAAAAGCTTTGCGCGCATTCATAAAGCGAATCTCGTAAACTACGGTATCATTCCTATCGAATTTGCAAACCCCGCCGATTATGAAGCGATCGGGCAAAACGATGTGCTTGAAATCGGAAATATCGCCGAAGCGCTGAAGACGGGATGTCCGTTCGAAATATCCGTCAACGGAAAAAAAATCGGCGGTACGAACGAGCTTGCCAAGCGCAGCCGCTTAATCCTGCTTGCCGGAGGACTCGCATCCTATACCCGTAAGGGCGGAAATTAATATTAATAAAATACGATTTTTGAAAGTGCGGGAGAAATATGAAAGTTCACAACGTAATGGAAGAATTGATAACAACGCGCGTCAATCTCATGTACGAGCGGCTCAATGAGGCGAAACCCTCATGGTTTACCTGCGACTGCGAAGATTGCCGGCTCGATGTCGTAAGTTATGTACTCAATCGCATTCCTCCGCGCTATGTCGTTTCGGGCAGGGGCGTCGTGCATACGATGAAGCTTGTTCCGACGCCGCAGATAAAAGCGGATATCGATGCGCTTGTCATAGAAGCCGTACGCGCAATCAATTCGACCAAGCGTCCGTATCACAAAGACGTCGCACCGAATGCACATTCGGAAAAGCATGAGATTTCGTTCAATTTCCCGATTTTTTCAGGAAGCGTTTTCGACGGCGCGTCTTTCGAGCCGCTTATCGACTGTACGATCACGCTTAAATACGGTGAGGACAACGCGGATATGATCGACAAAACGTGGTCGAATCCGTGCAAAACATACGCAGCGACAAACGGATCGTATTCATTTTGGGTTAAACCTTTTAAAGCGGACAAAGTCGGCGAAAGCAAATACTTTACGTTTACGGTGGCAGTTGCCGCAAAGGGGTATACGCCTGCAAGTCACGCGTTCAGTATTCCGCTTATAAGCGAAGCGGAACAGCGTAACGAAGCGAGTACCGCTTATTCACTGAAAATACAGGATCTGTTTTTATTTCGAAGCGATGTAAAAAATCCTATGGAGTGATCGGAAAACGCCGGTTAGGACGAAAGCGTCCGTACCGCGCGTTTCCCGCGTCCGTTTTTGTCCGGTTCCGTTCGAAAGTTTTCGTTTTCGGACAGAGCTTTGAATCTATCCGTTTTTTACCTGTCCGTAGTTTTTAAATTTTTCGATTACCCGCTCCATTTCGTCATCCGGCAGCACGAAGGGTTTTCCCGCGCACATCGCCCGGTACTGCACTTCGGCACAAAATTCCATACCCCGCGCCAAACCGAAGGCCGAAGCTAAATCTTTTCCGACGGCGAGCATACCGTGATTTGCCAAAAGAAGTGCGTCGCTTTTTCCGATCGCGTCTTTTGCAGCTTTTGCCAATTCGGTCGTGCCGAAGGTTCGGTACGGAGCGCAAGGAACTTCCGGAGCACCCGCATCCGCGACGACATAGTGCACCGCGCGGATGGGCTCACGGAGACATGCAAGTACGGTGCAGTACATCGAATGCGTGTGCACGACCGCCCTCGCTTCGGGTTTTACCTCGTACATCGCCGCATGCAGCGCCCATTCGCTCGACGGCTTTCTGTCCCCTTCGACGGTTTTTCCGTCCAAGCCGACTACGACGATGTCGCTTTCTTTCGTATCGAAATACGGAATCCCCGACGGACTGATGATCATGAGTTTTTTTTTCGGATCGAAAATACTTATATTTCCGCTCGTTCCCGATGTGAGATGCTCCGTAATCAAACGCTTACCGAAGTCGACGATGGCTTTGCGCTCTTTGTCATACATATGGCATCTCCTCCGTGCACCTTTTTCATCAATAATATTCATCGACCTTTGTGTCGAAATATTCGTTCAGCGTATAGGGCGTAAAGACGCCTTTATCGGTGACGACGCCGCTTATCAAATGCGGAGGCGTGATGTCGAACGAAGGGTAGATCCCTTTGACGCCCGGAAGCGTATTCGCCTTTCCGCCCGAACTCAGCACGAGGGACGGGTCTCTCTCTTCGATGACGATATCGCGCATCGTCATTTTATCCGCGTCCGGTATGCCCGTCACGAAATACGGGATGCCGAAGTGCTTTGCCAAAATCGCGATTTGAAACGTGCCGATTTTATTTGCAATGTGACCGTCGCGGGCGATGGTGTCTGCCGCCGACGTAAAGACGTCGATGCCTTTTTTTTGCATCGCGTAGGCGACCATATTGTCCGTGATGACCGTCGTATCGAAACCCATTTCATAACAGCAGCTCGACGTAAGGCGCGCACCCTGCAGATACGGCCGCGTTTCCGCGCAGTAGAGTTTCAACGCATTGCCGCTTTTTTTCGCCGCACGCAGCATCATACCGACGATCGTTTCGCCGAAACACTGCGTAAGCACCGTTCCGCCTTTCGGAAAAAGAGAAGCGAGGTATTCGCCGACTTTTTCCATCGTACCGTAGCGGCGCTCAAGCGAATCGATTGTCCGCTCGAAGATCGCCTCACACACGTTTTTTCCGGCCGCAAGAGCGCTTTCGGCCGCTTTGAGGCAGCCATCCGTGACGATACTCATCCTGTTTGCCGTCGTCGGTCTTGCATGCGATATGTCGTGCGCCGCTTGGCGCAAAAACTCGAGCTGAGAAGCGGCGCTTTTATTTTTTACTTCGTAAGCCGCGAGCGCCATACCCATACCTGCCGCCGTATAGGGGCCTGCGCTCTGCGTAACCATATCGGCGATCGCCTGTGCAACTTCCCGATACGAAGCGCATTCGACGAATTTTATTTCCGTAGGATAGATGCGTCTGTCCAATATGCGTACTTTTCCGTTTTCGTACCACGCGACGTTTTCGTATCTCAGCAAAAAGGGCAAGTCGAAATCACACCGCTTCATAGTTCACCTCGTTTCGCGCAGCTGAAGATATCGTTTGCCGCCTGCACAAGATCGCTTCCCGATTTCATATCCTCCGTCCGCTTTATAAAGATTTTTCCGAGCAGGATGAGACTCCTCTCGAGCGGTACTTTCAGCGCTATATCCGTCACGGAAGTCACTTCCGACACTTTCGCATCCCCGACAACTCTTCTGATGATTTCCGTCCCCGCATAGCCTGCCGAATCGGCAAGCACGCCTTCCGTATACGCATTTTTAAAGCGCTCGTTTTTATACAGAGGGAATTCGACAAGCTCATCGTATTTTTTTTCAAACTTCGTTTTGAACGAATCGAAAACGTCCGCAATCGTCTTTTGCAGCCACGATAAAAATTCCGCATTTTCAGGCTTCGTCCAATACGCGTTCGCATACGCGAAAAAGAGATTTCCGATGACGTTTCCGACATCGTAGCCCATAGGTCCGTAAAACGCGAATTCCGGATCGATGACTTTTATGCCGTCATCGTTTACGAAAATGGAACCGGTATGCAAGTCTCCGTGAACGAGCGCCTGCGCGTGATTCATAAAATCGTCCCTGAGTCGCGCGACGCACGCGTGCAGCGCTTTGTCCTCGTACAACGCTTTTTCGACAAAGCTTGCGTTTTCCGGTATGACGACGTTCCGCTTTTTATAATCCCAGTACGGTTCGGTAAATACCAAATCTTCGGAAATATCGCAGAGTTCGGGATTCGTAAAAAGCTTGACGCGCTCTTTTTTTTCAGCCCTTCCGATAACCAAATCCGTCGTCGGAAGCAGGGTATCCGCAAGAAAGGTCGAAAGCTCATCGCTCAATGCCGAAAAGATTTTCCCCGCGGCAAGCTCTTTGCGCAAATTCTTATACGCCGAAATGTCTTCCATGGCTAGTGCGAACATCGCTTCGTCGTAGTGATAGATTTCGGGCACGAAGCCGGGCGCAAGCGATTTTTCGATTTTCAAAATCTCCGCTTCGATTTTGTTTCGGTGCATATCGAGCGGACGTCCGGATGAGCGGAGCAGGGTATCCGCCTGTTTTATAACGAGGGACTTGCCGCTCGTTTTACCGAACACTTTGAACACATAGTTGATATTGCCGTCGCCGATTTCAGAGCAGCCGAGCTCTTCGTCCGCGTCAAAATAGCCGAGTTTGTCCCTCGCATATTCGATTGCCGTCCGTACGTCGAGTAAAAAATGTTTTGCGTATTTTTCTTTATCTGACATCATTGAAACGCGTGCGCCGATGCGCGGAGTGTGTTTGGACGATGAGGGATTCGGACCCCCGACACCCTGGGTGTAAACCAGGTACTCTAACCGGCTGAGCTAATCGTCCGCGTATTTTTTGAGTATAAAGAAATATTCAGGCGCTGTCAACTTAGCGCTTATCGCTTATCGCATGTTCTATTGCTCGGATTTGCTCTTTTAAGTCCGGAGGCGAAAAACTCCTGCGGCGTTTTTCTTTTATCAATACGCTCGCGATTTCTCCGCACTGCTCGAAATCGCTCTGTAAGTCGAAAGGCGAAAAACGGCCGAGCCGTTTTTCTTTTATCAACACGCGCGCAAATCCTCCGCATTGCTCGGATTTGCGCGCTCTTGCATAAATTATCCTCTGCCTTTATAATTTTATACAATATTTGACGGTGGTGATCGGAGAGCGGGTGTTGGAGGGTTGTGGACAGCGCTTATACGATAGTCGTGCCGGATGCCGATGTTTTGTCCTGCGTCTGCGGTACGAACGACAGCAATTTGAAACTCATCGAAGAGCATTTGGGCGTGCCGGTGTTTACGCGGGGGAATGAGCTTTCCGTAGATGAAGAGGATCCTGTCGTCCGCGAGAAATTCCGCTTTATTATCGACAGGATTCTCGACGAAATAGAAAGCGGCGACGAAGACGGTAAAAACATCATCGCGTCCGTTTTAAATACGCAGCCGCACCTCGATATTTCGCGCTGTGCGATTTCGATCCCCGGAGGTTTCAGGAAAATCTATCCGCGTTCGGACAATCAGGCGCGCTATATCGATATGCTCCGCTCGTTCGACATGGTCATCTGCACGGGAGCCGCGGGCAGCGGCAAAACCTTTCTCGCCGTCGCCGAAGCGCTGAAAATGCTCCTTTCCCACAATACATCGAAACTCGTCGTGACGCGTCCCGTCGTTGAAGCCGGAGAAAGCCTCGGCTATCTGCCCGGCGATTTGGAACAAAAGCTCAATCCCTATCTGCGTCCGTTTTACGACGCTATGGAATCACTCGTACCGCGCGAAACGGTGAGGCGTCTTGTCGAATCGGGCGCGGTCGAAACGGCGCCGCTTGCGTATATGCGCGGGCGGACGCTCGAAGCGAGCGTGGTCATCCTCGATGAAGCGCAAAACACGACTCGCGAACAGATGAAGATGTTTTTGACACGCATGGGCGAAAACACGAAAGTGTTTGTAACCGGCGACATCACGCAGATCGATCTGCCGCGCCGCACGGAAAGCGGGCTCGTTCACGCGCTCGGATTATTAAAATCGATTCCGGAAATCGGAACGATGAAGCTGACGGCGGACGACGTGATCCGCGCTCAGCTCGTAAAAAAGATAGTAAAGGCGTATGAAGATGAAGAAAGACAATGACAATCGCGGTTTTGCGGCGGTATGTACCGAATATATTAAAAAGCATTGGCGCGTTATCCTTTTGATCGTCGCCGGCTATATCGCCGTTTCCGCTCTCAATTTCGTAAACATTGCAACGAGCCAGACGATTGCGTCGTTTTCACTCGACGATTTTGAAATAGGGCAGATCGCCGACCGCGATATCATAGCCCCTCGAAATATTTCGGCGACGTTCGATAACCCTATCGTGATTCAAAAAGGCGAGCGGATCATCCACAAGGGATTTGCGATCGAGCAGGAAAATTACGACAAACTCCGAAAGCTCGCCGAATCGCCCGCATATTTCGATTACCGCAAATTCCTCAACAACGAATTGTTTTTGCTTGTGCTCGGCGTCGTGTGGTTTTTGCTGTTCGCCTTCCTTCCGTTCGGCAGAAAAATCCTTTTAAACGAACTGGTGCTGCAAGTCGTTTTTTTCCTGCTCATCTATGCCGCCGCCGCGTTTGCGCTTAAAACGGCTTCCTTTTCCTCACCGTATATGCTGCCGGTGATCATCCCGTCGGCATTCTGTACGCTGCTCGTTGCGATTTTGTACGGTCAGCTTCCTTCGGTGTTGTTTTGCGTTCTCGCCGCGTTCGGTGTATACAATGCAGCTGGCTGGGCGCTCATTCCGTTTTTGTACACGATACTTTCATGTCTTGCGGCGGCGAATATCGTGCGGCGAATCGAGCGGCGGATCGACATGGTCGTCGCGTCTCTTTTGCTTGCCCTCGTCGATATCGTGTGCATGATCGTGCTCATCGTCATCGACAACGAAAGCTTTCAGCAAATGCCGGTCGCTCTCGCGGGCGCCGCATTCAACGGATTTATCTCCGGCATTCTCGCGCTCGGTTTTTTGACTCCGCTTGAATTGCTGTTGAATACCGCATCGGTATTCCGTCTCATGGATTTAAGCGATCTCAACAATCCGACGATGCGCCGGCTCATGCTCACCGCGAGCGGCACCTATACGCATTCGCTCATGGTCGCGCAGCTTGCCGAAAGCGCGTGCCGCGAAATCGGTGCAAATTCGCTTGTCGCCCGCGTCGGCGCGTATTATCACGACATCGGCAAAATGGATCAAAGCGAATACTTCGTCGAAAACCAAACGGGTACGAATAAGCACGACGATATCAATCCTTCCCTTTCCGTTGCCGTCATCAAAAGCCATGTAAAGCGCGGCGTCGAAAAAGCGCACCAACTGCACTTGCCGCAGCAGATCATCGACATCATCGCAGAGCATCACGGAAACAGCGTCATTTCATATTTTTACAATGCGGCAAAAGAAAAGGATCCGAACGTCAGTCCAGAAGAATTCCGTTATACCGGTACTCCTCCGACGACCCGTGAAAGCGCCGTCGTCATGCTCGCCGATACCGTCGAAGCCGCATGCCGCACGCTTGAAAACCCGTCCGCATCGCGCCTCGATAAATTCATTCAAACGCTGTTCAACGCCAAAGTCGAGCACGGTCAGCTCGACAACTGCGATTTGACGTTCCGCGATATGGCAAAGATAAAGGGCGCTTTCGTTCAACTGCTCGCAGGCTACTATCACAACAGAATCGAATACCCGAATCAAAAAAATCCCGACGACGATAAAAATGACGGCAGAGAAAACAAAACTTCCGCCGGAAAGGACGATAAAAAAGGGGACGATAAGATAAACGATAAAAAAGAAGAAAAAAAAGCAAGGTGATAAAAAGAATGATAAAAAATCGGATGCGGAAAAATCGAATGGCTGACAGGGTCGTCGTTACCGTTCCCGAAAATACCGCGCTTCCGTCATGGATTGAAAACGTCGCACCCTTTACGCAAAAGGCGCTCGATGTGCTCGGTTTTTCAGGGGAGGAGATTTCGATTTTGCTGTGCGACGATGCGTATATGTCGTTTCTCAACAAAACATACCGCGGCATCGAAGGAGCGACCGATGTGCTTTCGTTTGAAAACGGCGCTTCATATATCGACGAGGAAGGCGTGACATGGAAGTGCGCGGGCGATATCGCGATCAGTCTCGACACGCTTTCGAAAAATGCGGCCGCGTTCGAGACGGATGAAGACTCTGAGCTCAAGCGTCTCATCGTACACGGTCTTTTGCATTTAAACGGATACGATCACGGAAAAGAGCATATCGAAGCGGGTAAAGCTCCCGAATGCGATATGCTCGTCATACAGGAACAGGCGCTTGCGAAATTGTGCGGCGAAAAAATAATCGGGAACCTCTGAACACTTCGGTTTTTAGAGGTTCTTTGAAAATGCGGTAAGGTGGTATATGGGATTATTCGGTTTAGGACACAAAAAAGAAGAAGCGGCTTCCGACGCGGAAGCGGTCAGTCCCGAACAGCAGGAGATTATCAACGAAGAAAAGCGGAGCATGATACGCGGCATCGAAGATCTGTCGCACACGACGGTAAAGGAAGTGATGATTCCGCGCATCGACGTCGATTTTATTTCCGTCGATACCGAACTCGACGAGCTCATGGAAAAAATCGCCAAAAGCGGTCACTCGCGCATTCCGGTCTACAGCGAGTCCATCGACAATGTCGTCGGCATACTCTACGTCAAAGATTTGATTCACATTTTCGCTTCTCACGAAACGGTCGATCTCGAAAAGATCCTGCGCAAAGCGTATTTTATTCCCGAATCGAAGCGTATCGATTCGCTCCTTCGCGAGTTTAAACGTCGGCACCTGCACATCGCGATCGCGATCGACGAGTACGGCGGCATTTCCGGCATCGTCACGATGGAAGATATCATCGAAGAGATCGTCGGCGACATTCAGGACGAGTTCGACAACGAGCGGGAAGATATCATCACGCTCGGAAACAATATTTGGCTGTGTGATGCGCGCATAGATTTGGACGATTTGAACGAAACGATCGGCGCGGAGTTTCCGACAGAAGATTTCGATACGCTCGGCGGCTTTGTATTCGATTTACTCGGAAAGATTCCGGTAAAATACGAGAAGACGTCGTGGGGCGGATTCGATTTTATCGTACAGGATATGGAAGGTCACCGCATCAATATGATAAAAGTAATTCGAAAAAGCGGAGATGAAAACGAGGATGACAAATAATATGACAGATAAGCGGAATGCGGGTAAAAACCGCTTTTCCCGTTTTCACATATCGATGAAGTGCGTCATCGATCCGGCTGCGCAAAAAAAACGACAAACCGTTTTCTGTGTGCTGTGCGTTCTCCTTTTGACGTTTCCGCTTTTTGCTTCTCCTCCGACGGCTGCCGAATTGTATTCGCGCGGCGTCGAACGGCAGAGAAGCGAAGAGTGGTACGAAGCGACGGAACTTTTTTTGGAAGCCGTGCGCATAAATCCCGCTTACGCAGATGCGTGGTTCCGCCTCGCCGAGTGTGCGTATCAGCTCGGCCAATACGACACGGCGCTCGGCTATCTTTCGTCCGCCGAAAAATATGCGCGGAACAGCACGACCGCGCAAAATCTTCGGGGTATGTGTCAAATCGCGCTCGGAAATTTTTCCGAAGCGCGGCGTATATTCGAGCGAATATTGGCACAGTATCCGAACGACGTCAACGCGAGATTCGGGATGGCGGAACTCGATCTTTTCAGCGGAAGGATTTCCGCCGCCGAAGGAAAATACGCCGAAGCGCTCGAGCGTGATCCGTCGAACCGCAAAGCGCTTTTAAGCCTCGCTTTCGTTTCAGCCGAGCGGGGTAATAGCTCCGCTGCCGCCCGCTATATGTCGCAGGCGCTGCGCTATCATTCGGGCGAAGCGGAAGTGCACTATATGAACGCAAAGCTTGCCGCAATGCAGGGCAATCTTTCAGCCGCGGAAAAGGCGGCTCGAACGGCGGTTGAAATAAACGGCCGTTACGACAAAGCCTATGAACTGCTCGCTTCTATATTGTATTCGGAAAAAAAATATGCCGATGCGATCGACGTTTCGGATTTCAGAATAGCGAGGTCGAGAAACGCGGGCGGCGCGTGGTATTTAAAAGGCCTCTCCCGGTACCGCGAGGGAAATGCGGCGGCCGCGATCGCAACGTGGACGACGGGGCTTTCGGTCGATCCCTTCGACGAAGTGATGCGCGCGGCACTTGAACTCGAGGTCAATAAAACCGTCCCGATCGAAGATGCGCGGAGAAAGGAATGGTCGAAGTGGCACATAAAAAATGCGGGCGAATATATGAAGCGCTTCGACGGTACGGGCGCAAGTTACGAGTACCAGCGGGCGCTGAAAGTAAATCCGACGGATACCGCCGCGCGCAGAGCCTTTGCCGAAATGCTCGACATAAACGGTTTGCACGAACTCTGCCTCGAGCAGCTTAAATTCGTACAGGATAACCGCGATCCCCTTTCAAGCGTTTCTTCGGAAGCGCGCCGTACGAGCGAAAGGCGCTTGGACGATACCGTCGAAGCTTACGATTCGCTTTTACAGGATTCGCTCGCAAAGCGGTGGAACGTCGAACCTTTTTACCTCGATAAAATTCGCTGGCATATCGGCCTGTACCATGAGCAAGCTCCCGCGCAATTCGTTCACGCGGATTTTCCGATGATCACCGCCCGGTTCGCCGCCGATATGTTTTCGGGTGTTTCCGCCACTTTCGTACGCGCGAGATCCGCTCCCGTTTCGGGTTTCGGGGAAGCGTATCGAAAAGCGCAAAGCGCGGGCGAAGATTATTTTATTATGCTTTCGTTCGACGAAGGCGAACGCGACATCGTTCTCGATGCGACGATGTATTCCGGCCGTACGGGGTCGGCAGTCCGCCGCATGTCCTTTTACGGTACCGGAAGCGGGCGCTATACGAACGTGCTGCGCAGGTTTCGCTCCGCAGTTCTTGCAAGTTTGCCCGTTCGCGGAAAAATCCTCGACAGAAGCGGGACGAATTTATTAATCGATGTCGGACGATCGGAACTGCTGCAAAAAGGCGCGGTGTTCGCCGTCGTGCCGAAGGGCGCGCTCAAAACGGCGGATTCGAATATCGGATTGACGTATGCCGACAGGGACGTGCTCGGTACGCTTACGATCACCGAAGCGGGAGAAGAAGTGTCTGAAGGCGAGTTCGTAAAGAGCGGATTTTACGATCGGGTAAATACGGGCGATGAAGTTGTTCTTGTTTCGATGCCGGATAAAGCTGCGGAAAGCAAAGCGGGAAACGCTTCCCGCGTCGTCGATAACGCCCCTGCCGCCCGTGCGAGGGGAGGTGCCGTATCGGAAAAACCGAAAGCGATTTCCGCGAACGATTTGGGCGAACGGCGGAATCCAGCACTCGTCGATATCATCCGCAGCATTTATTAATTATTAATTTTTCGGCAGCTGCATGAAGTCGAGGGACGAATCGATCCATTTTTTTGCGAGGGCGGGGTAGTCGCCGATTACGTATAAAAACGCGTTGACCGCATCGGCGTAGTTTCCGCTGAAGTAATACGATTCGCCCAAATAAAAACGCGCTCGGGACGTAACCGCTTCGTTCCTGTTCGTTGCAAGCAGACGCAAGAGTTCGGTTTCGGCATCCTTGTATTTCCGTTTGATAAACGTCGTTTTCAAAACGTCGAACAAAAGGTAATCGTCGCCTCCGTCGGGCGAAATCAAATCCTCTTCGAACACATAGGGCGAAAGCGGCGTACGTGCGGTTTCCGCGGAACCTGCGAGAAGGCGCGCCTGCATAAGCGCATTTTTGCTCATAGCCGTCCGTTTATTTTCGTTTACGCTTTCGATTAAATCGATGTAGGGAAGCGGCGTTTCGCGCATGACGCCTTCGGGGTAGAGCTTTTCCCGTGCGGATGCGCTCGTATCCTTTGCGGCATTTTTTCGGGGAATCCGAGCGTGCACGCCGTTTACCGTTGCGTTTACCGAGGGAATGACGATATCGTAGCGCCCTTTTCCCGTAACGGCGACGACGGTGTAATAATAATCTTTATAATCGGGAACGTTGTCGGTAAACGACGCGCTGTCTTTTACAAGCTCCGCGACGGGTACGAGGGACGCTATCTGCGAAAAAGAGGCGGCCGGCTCTTCCGTTCGGAATACGACGAGAGAAGTGACGGCGGGTTCGGGATTTTCAGGCGGCGTCCACGTCACGGAAATGCGCTTTGCCGATCCGGCTTCGGCTTTTATCCCGGTGACGATGGGGCGCTCCGATGCAAAAGCGGCGAAAGATACGGATATAAAGACTGCCGTGATGACAAGCGGTCGAAAGAGCTTCATGTGATTATGATAGCGCGAAACGGCGCGAAAATCAATTCGCGCGTGGCCGTTTGACATAATTCGCTCTTTCTTTTATGCTTATGCGATATGTTCGTGTCGGTTGTTCTCGATCCGGGCGGAGTCGATACGGCTCAGTCGCTCGCTTCGGTGCTCGCTCATTACGGATTTCACAAAGTGCAGCGCGCATGCTGGGAAAGCGCCGACGTCGGCGTTTTGCAGCTTTCGCAGCTCAAGCGTGAAATCGATCGCGTGACGAATTACTACGATACGGTGCGCATGTATCAGTATCCCGTGCGCGGCATGTTTTCCATAACGGAACTCCATCGTAAAAAATGGAGGAGATGCGTTTTGAAAGCGGACGATGCGGAAAACGAAGGCGGTATAAATCCGTCGAAGGAACATGTCTGAAAATTGTAATTTCAAAAAGCGATATTATTAATCCGGATACCGGTTATTGATTTTGAATGGTGCCGGTTGTTGATATGAAATGCGATTATTAATTTTGGAGTGTCTATATGATAGAAGATTTAAAAATGCCCGTTTCCGCCCTTCGCGAAGATATTATGAACGTTTGGGGGCGTCTTTGACGCTGCGAGTATAGATAAAAAGATCGCCGAAAAAGAAGCGTCCACCGCATCTGTCGGCTTTTGGGACGACAGCGAAAAAGCCGGCGTCGTCATGAACGAAATCAAACGCTTGAAAAACCGCGTCGAGCCGTGGCGCGCTTTATTGAAAAAACAGGACGATTTGGAAGCGATGCTGGAGCTCGCCGAAGAAAGCGGCGGTGCGGATGAAGAAGCGGAAGTCGAGCAGATGTATGAAGAGACAAAAGCCGAATTCGAAAAGCTCAACATCTTGAATCTGCTTTCAGGCGAAGTCGATCCGAACGACGCTTTCCTTTCGATCCACGCGGGAGCCGGAGGAACGGAAGCGGAAGACTGGACTTTTATGCTGAGCCGCATGTATACGAGGTGGGCGGAGCGGCACGGATTTAAAATCGAAATCGTCGATCAGGAAGAAGCGGAAGGCGGACTGAAATCCGTTACGATGCAGATTTCGGGCGATTACGCGTACGGTTATTTGAAATGCGAAGCGGGAATCCATCGGCTCGTGCGTATCAGCCCCTTTGACGCGAACGCGAGAAGGCATACCTCTTTTTCTTCGGTGTACGTGTATCCCGTTCTCGACGATACGATCGAAGTGAATATCCGGCCGGAAGACCTCCGCGTGGACACATACCGCGCGGGCGGCAAGGGAGGACAGCACGTCAATAAAACCGAATCGGCAGTGCGTTTTACGCATATTCCGACGGGCATCGTCGTCGCGTGTCAAAGCGAACGCAGTCAGCTTATGAACCGCGAAATCGCGATGAATATTCTGCGCTCGCGTTTGTATGAGTATTACCGCGAACAAAGAGAAAAAGAGAATTCCAAATACAGCGGAGAAAAAAAAGACATATCGTGGGGCAATCAAATCCGCTCCTATGTGTTCCAGCCGTACACGATGGTCAAAGATCACCGTACGAAGTGCGAGTCGGGCAATATCCAGGCGGTTATGGACGGCGACATCGATCAGTTTATGGACGCATTTCTCATTGCCCGGTGGAAAGGTCTTCCGATGGAAGGCGGCGGAGACGATGACGAAGAAGTGTAAATATTTGATTTCGAGTTTTCCAAAGATCGAATTTTTCCGACCGTTTCGCCGTTCAAGCGTTAAATTTTTTTTCTGCGGCTTTATTTATCTTTTCTGTCTGATTTCGATTGCGCCCGCCGCCGATACGTCCGCACGTTTCGATTGGGTTATCGGAGCTGAAAAATTTACGTTTGCAAATAAAAAAGACGTCTCTCCGTCCGACGATGCTGCTTCCCGTACCGTTCCTTCTCTCATACTCGAACAGCTTGCGGAAAACCTCGAGCGTGTGCCGACGGCGGAAGAACGGCTCGACCGAAGCGAATATGCGCTTTCGAAAAGCAGAACGGATCTCTTTTTACAGCTTTCGCGGGAAGTGCAAGTGCGGGATTCTCTTTTGCTCGGCAATCACACCGAAAAGCAGCTTGCAGCGAAAGTGCGGGAGGCGGGAAAAAAAATTGCGGAATTGAAAATAAAAATCGAAGAAAATCTTATCGAAGAGGAAAGACAACGCGAAAAAGCCGCTCCCGATATGGAACGCGAAAAGCGGAGAAAGGAAAACATCGAAGCGGGCGCGGTCGTGGAAGAAAAAAGACCCGATGCGGAGCGCAGCGACAGAGAGCGATTTATTAATTTATTTCGGCGCGATGAAGATGAAGCGCCTGCAAGCGAGCGCGTGAGTTTGTATAAAGACGATTTTTCCGTACTTTTCGATGCGGGAGAAGAGGCGAAAAAAACGGGGTATGAAAGTCGCTCGTTCGAAAACGCCGTTGTCGCCGCAAAGATCAACGCGCTTTTAACCGGTACGATGACCTCTTACGGAGGTTATGTTTCCGTAAGCGTGTCGCTCATCGTCTATCCGGGCGCGAAAGTTATCGGTACCGTAACCGATGTCGGAAGTTTGTCCGACATTCGTTCCCTTGCCGTGCGTATTGCCAGACGCCTTACGCCTGAAATAACGAACGGCATGCCCGTGGAATTGCTTTTTACGGTTTCGCCGCCGGAAGCGGCCGAACACATTACGATCAGCGTCGACGATATCGTGTACCGGGAAATCCCCGACCGCCTTGTCGTGCAGGCGGGGGTGCATTCCGTTTTGTTTTCCGCCCCCGGTTTTAAACAGGCGGGCACATCCTATGCGTTTCGAGGGGCGAGGACTTTTGCGATTTCCGCCGAACTCGTGCCTGATAATCCGTCGTCGCTTTTTATCCGTTTAAAAAAACCGATCGTCGGGACGCTCTTTGCAAACGGAGCGGAAGCGGGTAAAACGGATGAAGAAAATCTTCCGTTGAAATTGACAATCAATAACGAACCCGTACTCGGTCAGTTTATCACGGAAGACGGATCGGCAGCTCCGTTTTATATCGCCTATCGAATGCTCAAAGAAAACGCTTCGCTTGCTTTCCGCGCCGAGCCCTTTGACCGAAGCAAATATATCGATACGAGGCGGCGCTGGTTGTATACGTCATACAGCGTGCTCATCACATCGCTTTTGGCGACATTCTATACCTACGGCAATTTTTATGCGCAAAACGCCGCGTATGCAAAAGGCTATATCGATATCGGAAACGTAAAAGGATGGCAAACCGCTTCTCAAGCTTGTGTCGGCGTATCGGTCGGATGCGGTGCGTGGTTTATATACGAGCTCGTGCGGTACTTTATTGCCGCGGACAAAGTACTTCCCGCCCGCGCCGTAAAAGACGGCAAAATTGACGATGCGGGAGATGCCGCGTCGATTTCGACCGGAAGATAACGGAGATACGATAAAAAGCGCCGTCTGAAATATCGCCGTCGCTTTTTATCTCGAGTTTGCTTTGCAAACTCGATTATTGAGCGTGTGCGCGTTTGCGCACGGCTAAAAACTTTTTCGAAAGTTGCAACTTTCTGCAAAAGTTTTTATGGGAGATATTATGGCAAAGATTTCTTTTGCACAGCGGATGCGCGATTTATTCGGGGGGCGCGATAAAGACGATGAAGAGTTGTTCGACGATTTAACCGATGCGCTCATCGAGGGAGATGTCGGTGCAAAGGCGGCGGTCGAAATTGCGGATGAGCTGAGAGTTTCGTGTCAAAAAAATCATGCGCACGGAAAAGACGAAGTCATGCACGAACTCGAAGCGATTCTTTTGCGCTGCGTCAAAGAAACTTCTCTTGCTCCCGTTCCCGGTAAAACGAATGTGTGGATGCTTCTCGGTGTAAACGGCGTCGGAAAAACGACGACGAGCGCAAAGCTTGCGAACGCGTTTAAAGATGCGATTTCGGGCGAAGTGGTGCTCGCTTCAGCCGATACTTTCCGCGCCGCCGCGATCGAGCAGCTTGCTCTGCACGGGAAAAACCTCGGCGTGCGCGTCGTAAGTCACCAGCACGGATCGGATCCCGCTGCCGTCGTCTTCGATGCGGTCGATGCCGTCCGTGCAAAGGGCGGAGGCCTCGTACTTGCCGATACTGCAGGCCGCCTGCACAATAAAGAAAATCTCGTGCGCGAACTCGGAAAGATTGACCGTACCTGTCTCCAAAAGGCGGATGAAAATTGTTATAAGCGTATTCTCGTCGTGGATGCGACGACGGGTCAAAACGCGTTTCGTCAAGCGGAAGTTTTCGGAGAAGCCGTTTCCGTCGACGCGCTTGTTTTGACAAAATACGATTCGACGGCAAAGGGCGGCGTCGCCGTTTCCGTCGGCAAAGAGCTCGGCCTTCCGGTCGCCTTTGTGTGTACCGGAGAAAAATACGGCGACATCGCGCCGTTCAGTGCCGAACGCTACGTAAAAGAATTTTTAGGACTGGATTGACGTGAAACCGTTTTGCGCCGCATTTATATTGTGCTGTCTCGTTTGTGCCGGCCGAGCTTTCGGTGCGGGAAGCGCCGAGCGGAAACCCGCTTTGCCGGCCGAAAAAAACGGCAGTACGGCGGATGCTTCGGTAAAAGAAAATTTTGCGGGAGAAAAAAAAGAAGACGGGAGAGGACGCACCGCAGCGGAAGACGGAAGCGCTTCGGGCGGGCGTACCGTGCAGGGATCTGATGCGCTGCAATCCGCCGCTTCGGGCGAAAACGCATCAAGTGAAGGCGGGAATGAAAAAACCGAAACGAAAGAGATGCCGGATACAGCGCAGACGGCAGACGTAAAATCGCCGGATGCGGACGGTTCGGAAAGAGATGCGATCGACAGGTTTTCGCGTGATGCCGAAGGAAAGCTCAAAGCCTTTGCATTCGAAGCGGAGCGCTTTACGCTTTCGGATGTAAACGGTGAGAGCGTTACCGTAAACGCTTCCGGAGAAAAAGCGGTGCGGAAAACCTACGACGCTCTTATGCGCCTTGTCAAGCGCGATGTATGGAAGATCGCTTCGACGGCGAAAGAAAGTGTGCGTGAAAGCAGCGAAACGTTTTATTATAACGCCGACAGAACGTATCCCGCATCTTCGGTCGCGGAAAGTGAAGGACGCCGATCGGAAACGCTCTATGACGATGAGGGAAGGGCGATTTCCTTTACGGAATTTTTTGTCGATAAGGGAGGCGCGCGAATTCCCGATATGAAGATGACTCGGCGCTATACGGACGGAAATAAAATCCTCGAAGAAGAAAAATCGCGCTGGGAATACGCCGATGAAAAAAAAACACGGCTTTCGGCAATCCGCGTGCAAAAAAAAACATACGACTATGCCGCGGGCGGAGAAAATCCGAATTATTGTTTTTATGAAGACGGAAAACTCCGCATAAAAACGATATACGCGCAAAACGATGCATACGTAACGACGCTCTATTTCGATGACGGCTATACCGTGATTTCGGAGTATGCCGCAGGGGAAAAAATTCGCGAAACGATAAAACACGGAGACCGCATACTGCGGACAAAAAAATATGATTCGAAAAATTAATAATATATTCCGTTTCCGCTGGATCGCATTCGTGTCGAGTCGCTTTTCCCGCGTGGACAGAAAAGGGCGATCCGCCGTTACGTCGTTTTTCGCTTCTCTCGGAATCTGTTTCGGCATTATGACGCTCATCGTAGTCATGAGCGTTATGAACGGCTTTCAAATGGAATTCAAAGATGCGATCATGGAAATTTCATCGTATCACATTCAAGTACGCGGCATAACGGACGATACGGAAAAGAGCTTTGTGTCGTGGTGCGAAGGCGAAAAAGATATCGTTTCGGTAAATCCTTTTTACGAAGCGCAGAGCTTTACGGTCGGTCCTTCGGGCGGACAGGCGGCGGCTCTCATCCGTGCACTGCCTCACGATATCGCTGAAAGGGATGCGGGGTTTGCACGGGAAGTGCTCATGGTTTCCGGCAGCTTTTCGATCGAAGACGAAGACGAAATCGTGCTCGGCTCGTCCCTTGCGGATTCGCTCGGAGCGCGGACGGGAAGCGAAGTGACGCTTCTTGCGCTTTCGGGCGGAAGCGATGTCGCGCTTCTCTCTCGTGAGCGGCGGTTCCGCGTTTCGGGCATTTTTCACTCGGGATATGCCGATATCAATGCATCGTATGCGTTTATCAATCTCGAAGCGGGAAAAAAGAATTTCGGACGAAGCGCGGAAAAAGCGTACGGTTTGAAACTGCGGCGCGAATCGTCCGATGCGCACGTTATCGGGAAAATTAATAAATTGTTTCCGCAGCTTTCGGTCGTGTCATGGAGACAGTACAACCGATCGTTTTTCGGCGTACTTAGAGTGGAAAAAAATATGCTCATGATCCTCGTGCTTTTAATTTTTGTCGTCGTTGCGATCAATATCTACAGCGGTATGCGCCGCCTTGTGTACGAACGGAGAAGCGAAATTTCGATTTTGGCGGCGCTCGGCGGAAAAAGCGGCGAAGTGAAATCGATTTTTATCGTGCGCGGATTTTTTACCGGCTGTGCCGGCGCTGCAGGCGGCGTGCTTTTGGGACTGGCGCTCTGTGTGAATATCGGAAGCGTGTTTTCCTTCGCATCGGGAGCGATGTATTGGACGCAGTATTTTTTTACCCTTTTATTTTCCCCCGAAAACGCGCTTTTTGTCCGCGAAAATCCGATGTTTATGCTCTATGCGTCCGTTCCCGCACGTATCTTTCCGCTTGAAGTTTTTATGATCGCTCTGTTCGGTATCGCTTCTCCTCTTGCCGCTTCCTACGCTGCAAGCAGGGACGTTTTGAAAATGACGGTTGCGGAGGTGCTTCACGATGAGTGAAATCGTTCATATTGAAAATCTTGAAAAAACCTATGTTTCATCGGGTGAAACGCTTACCGTTTTAAAAGCGCTCGATCTTTCGGTCGAAGCGGGCAGTAAAACCGTTATCACCGGTGAAAGCGGCTGCGGCAAAAGTACACTGCTCAATATCATCGGCGGAATCGATTCCGCGACGTCGGGTATCGTGCGCGCAGGCGGATGGGATCTCACTGCTCTCGACGAGGACGATCAGGCAGAATACCGCTCGCATTTTCTCGGATTCGTATTTCAGTTTCATTATTTATTAAAGGATTTTACCGCGCTTGAAAACGTCTATCTTCCTGCCTATATGGCCGGCGTTTCAAAAAAAGAAGCGATGAGCCGTGCCGAGCGTTTGCTCGAAGATGTCGGTCTGAAAGACCGCCTGCATCATCTGCCGTCGGAGCTGTCGGGCGGCGAACGACAAAGGGCGGCGGTTGCGCGCTCTCTTATCAACGATCCGCAGCTCATCCTTGCCGACGAACCGACGGGAAACCTCGATCCCGTAAACGCCGAAATCGTCGGCGATATGCTTTTTTCGATTGCCGACAGATACGGTAAAACGCTCATCATGGTAACGCACGATCAAAATCTTGCCGCAAAGGGATCGGTGCGATATTCGATTGCCGGCGGAAAGCTTGCGGCGGCGGATCGGTCATGACGGTAAAAAGTTCCCTTTTATTGGCATGCCGCATTCTCTTTCCGAAATCCGCTAAAAGATCGGCTGCCCGTCAAAGCCTTTCGGGTTCTCTTTTGTGCATAGGCATAAGCCTCGTACCGCTCATCGTCGTGCTTGCCGTTTCGAACGGCATGATTCAGGGTATGACGGAACGCATCATCGGCCTTTCAAGCTCCCACATCGAAGCGGTTCTCGAAAAAGGTATACCTGCCGTTTCGGATGCCGCTTCACTCGAAGATTTTGCATCCCGCCTCAAAGCGGTAGAAGGCGTTACGAACGCGTATCCCGAAGCGGGAAGCGCAGCCCTTGCCGCTTCATCTTCGTTTCGCATAGGCGTGCAAGTGCGCGCCGTCCTTCCGGAAATCTTTACGGAAAATAAATCTTTTGCTTCATTTTTCCGCGTCACGGACGGCGATATCGGCAATTTTAAAAGGGGAACAAAAGCCGCCGTCATCGGAGAGGAGACGGCTCGTCGTCTGGGGCTGCATTCGGGCGATACGTTCCGCCTGATAAGCGCTTCCGTAAACGAAAGGGGAACGGTGCTGCCGAAAGCGGCTTTGCTTTCCGTTGCGGCAATCGTCTCTTCGGGGTATCGGGAACTCGATGCGGCGTGGCTCTTTGTGCCGCTCGATACGGGTTTCGACATCATCAGATCGGGAACGGGCGAGTATTCGGTACTTGTCGAAACCGAAAACGCGTTTTCTCCCGAACTTGTACGCATTCAAAATTCGCTGCGCGATGAGTTTCCCTTCGACGCCGATTTTTATCGATGGGATGAACTCAATCTGGACAAGTATGAAAATTTCGCGTCGACGAAAGTCATGCTCGTCTTTATCATGCTGCTCATCGTACTCGTCGCATCGGTAAATATTTCCTCATCGCTTGTCATGCTCGTTGCTGAAAAGCGGCGCGAAATCGCCGTTATAAAAAGTCTCGGCGGAAGCGCACACGGTATTGCGCTCACATTTCTCGCTGCGGGAACGGCAGCCGGTTTCGGCGGCGTGCTCATCGGTCTTCCCATAGGGCTTGCGTGTGCGGTAAACGTAAACCGTATTATCGGTTTTTTGGAAAAAGGCGTAAACGCTGCGGCGGAATTTTTGTATATTATAAAGGGGTACGATATTCATTCCTTTGCGCATATCGCTCTCCTCGATCCCGAGTATTATCTTCCGGAAATACCCGTCGTCATTCCGTTCCGCGATACCGCGGTTATCGTCATTTCGACGGTGCTTTTGGCTCTCGCGGCCTCCGTCATACCGGCCTGGAAAGCGGGACATGAAAAACCGCTCGAAACATTGCGCAAAGTGTGATATAGTATATGCGCTATGTTGTGTGATTTTTGCCGTAAACGCGAAGCGGTGTTCTTTATCGAACAGACAACGAAAACGTCTCAAAAAAAAATCCATATCTGCATGGAGTGCGCCGTCAAAAACGGACTCTCTCCGGATCCTGATCATATTCAAAAATCGATTCGTTCGCTTTTCGACGCCGTCGAAAAAACGGAAGCAGCCGATACGATGGAAGCGGGCAGGCTTTGTCCCGTATGCGCTACGAGTTTTGCCGCTATAAAAAAGACAGGCAAGGTCGGATGCTCCGAATGCTATGAAATCTTTAAGGCGGAACTGCCTGAGCTTATGGCAAAGCACGGTATTACGGGAACGTATACCGGTTCGATACCGAGACGGATCGCGACTTTCCGCTCGCATCTGACCGACCGCATCGATTTGAAGGCGAAACTCGAACAGTCGATACAAAACGAAGATTACGAAAAAGCGGCGATTTACCGCGATTACCTTCGCGCTCTCGAAAAAAAGGCGGTCGCCGACGGTTCGGGTGGGAAGGGAGCGGCCGATGCCTAGTGCGGATTCTCTTTCGGATGTACCGTGGTATTCCTGTGCGGGAATCGACAACGACGTCGTCGTGTCCACCCGTGTGCGCCTTGCCCGAAACCTCGCCGATTTTTTATTTCCGTCGGCGGCGAAAAAAGATGAAGCCGAGCGTGTACAGACGCTCGTGTTCGATTCGTTTTCGCATTTTGAAAATCCCGACGATTATCGCGTCGTAAATACGGAAACGCTCGACGCTCTCGGAAAAAAAATTTTGGAAGAGCGCGGCGTGCTCGACGGAAGCGGAGCTTCCGGTATCGTTATGAAGGGAGACGGCCGCCTTTCGTGCCGCGTCAACAGCACCGACCACGTGCGCATCGCGTCTTTTGAGCCGGGCTTGAATTGCGCGGGTGCATTCGACGCGTGCCGCCTTTGCGACGACGGTATGCAAAAGACGCTGCAGTTCGCCGCCTCTTACGAATTCGGCTATCTTACGTCGATCCTTTCCGATGCGGGAAGCGGTATGAAAGTTTCGATCCGTGTCCACTTGCCTTCGCTCGTATTTTCGGGTGAAGCGGATGCCGTTCTCAACGGTGTGCGCGCAAAGGGTCTCGACGTGTTTTCGGTGTACGGTTCGGGCGACGGGTACGGGGCATCGCTCGGCGCATATTACGATATTGCGACTTCGTCGTCGCTTTCCGGCAGCGAATTCGATCAGACGGCGAGTGTCGAAAGCGCAGGGAAATACCTCGCCGAAGCCGAACGCAAGTTTCGAAGGCGATGTGCCGAAAATAAACCGACACAGATGCGCAATCTTATACTGCGAGCTTTCGCCGAAGCTAAGTTCAGCGCACTTCTTTCGCTCAGACAAAGCGTTTCGATCGTTTCCGCCGTCAAATGGGGACTCGATTCGGGTATTTTAAAAGGAGTCGACGACAAAGTGCTTTGCGGGCTGCTTTACCGCGTGCAGGACGGGCACCTTGAGTTTTTGCTGAAAAACGGCAGCTTTGCATTTGAAGCGGATATTCAAAACGATGTACGCTTGAAAATCGAACGGCTGCGTGCACTCATCGTGCAGGAAACCTTTGAAGCCGTACAGTTTAATTTGTAATTTTTGGGGGATATGATGAACGGAATCGGATTTTCACCGCGTGCACAGCGCCTTGTCGCAGCCCTTGCGCAGGATGAAGGACGGAAAAGCGGCGCGGATCAGCTTTTGCCGGAACACGTGCTGCTCGCTCTTTTGAAAAGTGCGGACGGACTCGGGTATGCGCTGCTCCGCTCTCTTCATATCAATTTCCTTTCGTTTCAGCGCGCTCTCGAACGGCAATTCAAATCGTATGCGGTATCCGTCGCCCTCGCGGATCTGCCGCCGAGCCGCCGTTTAAAAGCGATGCTCGACATCGCAGGCATGGAGTCCCGTGCCCTCGGAAACGATTATGTGGGCACGGAGCATATCGTGCTTTCGGCTATCAGAGAAGAGGGCAGCGCAACGGCGCGGTTTTTTGAAAATGCCGACATGACGATCGAAGACGCGCGGCGCATCGTTCCGGAAATCCAAGCGCATTCCCCTTCATCGGTAAATGAAAAAGCGTCCCGTTCGTTTTCGAAAACCGCGCTCGAGAATTTCTTCGGGGCACCGGCGAACGCGTCGCTTTCTTCGTCGGATGCGGGTATGCAGACGGCGCAAAGTCAAGTGCGTCAAAGCAGAAGCGAGCGGACGTTCCTCGGCGAGTTCAGCCGAGACATCACAAAAATTGCGCGGGAAGAAAAAGACGATCCCGTCGTCGGACGGAGCAAGGAGATACAGCGCATCGTGCAAGTGCTTTCGCGCCGCACGAAAAACAATCCCGTGCTCATCGGAGAACCGGGTGTCGGTAAAACGGCGATCGTAGAAGGTCTCGCGCAGAGAATCGCAAAGGGCAACGTGCCGCGCAATCTGCTCAAAAAGCGTATCCTCTCCCTCGATTTGGCCGCTCTCATCGCGGGTACGAAATATCGCGGAGAGTTCGAAGATCGCATGAAAAAAATGATGAAAGAAGTTCGGGACGATAAAAACATCATTTTATTTATCGACGAACTGCACACGATCATCGGTGCGGGAGGCCCTGAAGGGACGATGGACGCATCGAACATGCTCAAGCCCGCGTTGAGCAGAGGCGAGATACAGATCATCGGTGCGACGACGACGAAGGAATACAGCCGTTATATCGAAAAGGACTCCGCGCTCGAACGCCGCTTCCAAACGGTGAAAGTCGAAGAGCCGACGGACGACGACACGGTGGGCATCCTTGAAGGGATAAAAAAACGCTACGAAGATTTTCACGGCATCGTGTTCGACGACGACGTTATCCCGGCGATCGTTAAATTCTCCAGACGCTATATCCCCGAACGATTTCTTCCCGACAAAGCGATCGATATACTCGACGAAGCGGGCGCGGCAAAAAAAATACAGGAAGAAGCGAAACCCGCAGAGCTCGCGGAAGTGGAACGAAGCATCGAAAAGCTTGCAGCGGAAAAAAGGAGGCTCGTCGAAGAACAGGATTACGAACGGGCTGCTCTCGTGCGCGACAAAGTGCTCGAACTGCGCAGAAAGCTCGACCTCTACAGCGAATATTGGCGGAACAGCAATCTGCAAAACAGAAGACACGTTACCGAACAGGATATCTGCCGCATCATCGGAGCGATGACCGGCATTCCCGTCGAACAGCTCGATTCGTCCGAAACGAAACGCCTCGTACACATGGAAGAAGAGATGCACAAAAGCGTTATCGGACAGGACGAGGCGGTGCACCTCATCGCGGGCGCGGTTCGAAGAAGCAGGGCGGGCGTTTCGTCTCCGAAGCATCCGCTCGGCTCGTTTATCTTTCTCGGCCCGACGGGAGTGGGAAAAACACAGCTTGCAAAAGCGCTCGCGAAATTTTTATTCGGCAGCGAAGATATGCTTGTGCGTATCGATATGTCCGACTATATGGAAAAGCACAACGCGAGCCGGCTCGTCGGAGCGCCTCCGGGCTATGTCGGCTACGAAGAAGGCGGCGTGCTCACCGAAGCGGTGCGCCGCCGGCCGTATTCGGTCGTCCTCCTCGACGAAATCGAAAAAGCGCATCCCGACGTATTCAATTTGCTTTTACAGCTGCTCGAAGAAGGCGAACTCAGCGACAACCTCGGTCACACCGTAAACTTCCGGAACACCGTCGTCATCATGACGAGCAATGCGGGTGCGCGGCAGATTACGAGCGGAAGCCGTGTCGGGTTTTTGCCGTCGGGCGAAGGACTTTTGTCGTACGACGATATAAAAGCGAGCGCGCTCGGAGAGCTTAAAAAAATGCTGAGTCCCGAGCTTTTAAACCGCATCGACGACGTCGTCGTTTTCGGCGCGCTTACGAAAGAAGAAGTCGGCCGGATACTCGACATACAGATCAAAGAGCTTGACGACAGAATGCGCGAGCAAAATATTGCCATTTCCGTAAAGCCTAAAGCACGGGAATACCTTATCGAACACGGGTACGAACCGGAATCGGGTGCCCGCCCGATGCGCCGCCTTATCCGCCGTGAAATCGAAGATCCGCTTTCCGTCGAAATCCTTTCGGGGGAGGGAGAAAAGTCGAACAGCGTTTCTGTCGAATGCGTGAACGACAAACTCAGTGTCAAATTCGTTAAACCGAAGAAGGTCGAAACGGTGCTTGCAAATTCCCTGACGCAAGACGGACGGAAATGAGAGGAAAATTTTCAAATTATAAAAAAAGTAAATCGCAGTTTTTAGAAATATTTTTACCCGTTACCGCGCTCACAACGATATGTGTTGTTATCGTAACGTTGTTAATTTCCATTGTGTATATATCAAATTATGAAAAAACTACCGCTGTGCAATACAGGTTGTCGTTGACGATGGTGAGTTCGCTGTATCAGCAGATGCGTACGAATACGATGCCCGTATTGAATGATTTATTTGAAAACGGAGATATACAGGATTATCTTTTCTGCAATTCGGGTACGGAGCGAAAATATGAAACGCTTACAAAAGTACAGGCTTTGACGGATGCCGCCGTTACGCGAAACGATTATATTCATTCGATTTACCTGTATAACGGAGTTTACGGATATTTTTCATCGTATGCGGGTTATGAGGGCGGCGTATGTTTCAGTGACGCAAGTCTCGATACGTTTTTAATGCAGGCGGATCGAATGCCTATGATTTTTACCATGCGAACTGCGAGGTTTTTTTCAAAAGCGGACTATACCAATAGTGATGAACTTATAGAAAAAAATTTGTATACTATGGTGATTTCTCATAAAACGGATAATCCCGCCAAAACATATGCGTTGATTGTAAATCTGTCGGAATCCGAAGCAAGAGAACTCTTTACGCGCAAAACGGGGGAACTTGCGCCTGTATTTTTTATTATCGATAACCGTAAGTATTTTTTGTCGCATCCCGATCCTTCATTTTTCAATACTCCGATACAATCCGGTTCGATCTATGACAAGATATGTTCGTTTCCCTCCATTCGGGAAGACGGAAGAGGATATAAATGTTTGAAAAGCGACGGAGAAAAATATTTTATCTGTTATGAAGATCAACAGATAATGGGATGGAGGCTGTTTTATATTATTCCGTATTCACGACTGATACGAGGCTTTTATACCTTTATTAAAAATATTATAACGATTACTATAGCGGTTTTTACCGTGACGGTTATTGCAATAATAATTATTGCGCATAAAGTCGACTTGGCTTTAAGTTATGAAAGAAGATTTCTTGCTTATATACAAGGCAGGGGAGATAAGATCGAGTATCCTCTTGTAAAGACGACCGCATACGGAATTTCACTCTTTCGGATCACTCCGAAAAAGTTAAAGGCGCTACCCAAAGAATATCACACCGATTTGAAAAAAAATATATACACTGCGGCTTTCCAATATTTACAAAGAAAAAGCCGCATTATCGGGTTTGATGATTTTTCTTTTATTTGGCTTTCAGTGTTGAGTCCGAAAGATATGTATACGAAGCTTTGTGATTTTGTCGATGTAGTGCATGATAAATTCGAAGCGGACCTCACCGCTGTTGTTTCCGATGCCGCAGTCGGTATGGCTGAATTGCCTCAGGAAGTATCGCGTTTAAGAGAAATGATGAAAGATTTGTATTTGGTAAACCGCGGCGGTATCGATTATGCCGTAAGGCAAGATATGAAAATGACAGTGATAAATATCAGGGAATTCGAAGCCGTTCTGATCGCTAAAGATGCAAAACAATTTGCAGTTTGTATGGAAAAAGCCGTTGCGGCCATACGGGAAAATCCGTCTTGGTTCAGTTTTAATTTATTTATTGCAAATCTTGTATATGTTTTGAATCGATATTTACATGATGAAATAGATTTGTATTATCCGGGAGGAATAAATATCTTAGCTGAAGATATGTCCGCACTGGAAGAGATTCGTGGTTTGCTTGAAATCTCGGCTCGTATCGAGCGTATTCTAATGCATAGCAGAGAAGCCGGTAAAAATGCTAAAAATTATGAAACGGTAAACGCTATAAATCGTTATATCAAAGCAAATATTAAAAATACCATGCTCAATTCCGATATGATTGCCGATCATATCGGAATGTCTTTGAATTATACCAGAGTTTTATATCGGCAAATAACGGGAAAATCTTTTAATGATGTTATAGGTGAAATGCGCCTTTTGCTTGTTGAGGATTTATTGCTGCACAGCGATAAAACAATCGATGAGATTCGGCAGGAAGCCGGTTTTACCAATTATTCATATTTTTGCACGTATTTTAAAAATAAATTCGGTGTTTCACCGACGCATTACAGAATTCTTCATAGTAAAACAAAATAATATTTAAATTTCAAAATCGTAAATCGTTGTTTTTCAAAATCGATATATGAATTTTAAATCAAGACAAAATCAAAAAACGGGTTAATAATATTCTTATCCGAATACCGAAAAGGAGGTGTGATAAAAAGCGCCGTCTGAAATATCGCCGACACTTTTTATCTCGAGTTTGCTTGGATGTTTGCAGAAGACGTGTATACGTGTTATTTCGATAAAAATCGCATGAATACGATACGTTTTGTTTTGCAAACTCGACTATTGAACGTGTGCGCACACGCGCACGGCTAAAAACTTTTTCGGAAATTCATATTTCCTGCAAAAGTTTTTATGGGAGGACTGTTATGCAAAGACGAAGTAAATTATTTCTAAAAGTGTTTATCACAGCATCTTTTGCCGTTCAAAGTTTGTTTGCAATGGGCGATGCGGATACGACGAGTAAAAATACGGCAACTGCGGGGCCTGTCGTTATTACGTATTATACATGGGATGACGCCGCGCATAAATCGTTGATAGAAAAATTTAATGCAACCCATTCAAATGTCAGAGTTGAGGGAAAAATACTTCCCGCCGCGGATTACGAAACAAAAATCGCTACGCTGCTTTCCGGCCGTGCCGAAATGGATTGCTTTATGGAAAAGCGTCAGACGGATGCATTCACTCGCATGGATAACGGTTTTATAGAGCCGCTCAATAAATACATCGATAAGACGGGTAAACCGAATACGGCCGTTGAAGCGTATAAAACATCTTTAAGCTATGACGGAAAGATTATGGGTATTCCATGGCGGGGAGGAGCGTATTATACCTATTTCAATAAAAATGTATTTAAAAAAGCGGGACTTAAAACGCCCGATTGGTATGCGGAAAGAGGAGAGTGGACATGGGCAAAATTTGAAGAACTTGCACGGGCGATCCATGCAGCCGATTCTTCTCTTATCGGGGCTTCCATCTATTTTTGGGGATCGAATGCAACGTATATGGCAAATCAGGCGGGAGAAACTTTTATAAGCAATGCCGGAAAAATCGGTGCGATGGATAATCTCTTGAAACAGATTGCTATGCGGAAGCGTCTTGAATCGGTCGGTGCCATGTGGTCTCTGATCGATATGAAAGTTACGAAGACGCACTATTCCAAACAGTTTTACGACGGAAAACTCGGTATGCTTTTAATCGGCGAATGGTTTCCGGGTCAGATGACGACCGGTGAACGGGACGGACTTCTTGCAGCAGGTTTTAAAAAAGCCGATTACGGTATTACAAGATTGCCGTGCGATAAACAGCGTTATGTGACTATGGGACTTCCTACCTTTAACAGCATAACTTCATATTCAAAAAATAAAGATGCCGCTTTTGAATTTATTTCGTGGATGGGCGGTGCAGAAGCCGCATCTCTTGCCGCTTCGTTCGGTGTTCTCCCTGCCGTCAGTTCTCCCGAAGTGGAAAAAATCTTAAGCGGCAGCCTGCCCGACGCTTCTTCGGTAAAATATTATCTTGAACCGAAGGTTTCGAATAATACGGCTACCTTTTCAAAATACGGTTCGCGTGTTGAAACTGTTATCAATACGATGCAGGAAGCTTATCTTCTGAACAAACTGACAGATGCTCAGTTCAGGGAGCAGTGGGCAAAGGAGATGAAAAATATCGTAGATACGTCGTATTGACAGTCTTGCACTGTAATCAAATGAATAAAGCTCCTGTCGGCTCGGGCAGGAGCTTTGCAATGAAAATGTATCCCTGCGAATTCAGGAGGCGAAAATGAACGGAAAACACGGGGGGATGCGGCGGCTGACCGTTTTGTCTTTTCTGTTTCCCAGCTTTATAGGTTTTTTTATATTTATACTTATTCCGTTGGTTATGGCCGTCGTTTTGTCTTTTACCAATTATTCGGGCGGCGCGAGATTTCGGTTCGTCGCATTGAAAAATTATACAGTAGCATTTGCAGATGAAAATTTTTTAAAAAGTCTTTTTCTCACATTTCAATACATGATCTGTACTGTCTTTTTTCAAATTGCACTGGGTCTGCTTTTTGCGTTATTTCTTGCGCGACCGTTTCGCGGCAGTACGTTTTTTCGAAGTGCATTTTATATTCCGAATATACTTTCTTCAGTCGCTGTCGGTTTGGCGTTTATGTTTATCTTCGAACCGTCATCGGGTTTTATGAACGGGCTTTTGAAGGCGGTAGGTTTGCCGACGTCAAAGTGGCTTGCAGGAGAAAAATCTTCTCTCCTTGTTATAATGCTGGTTTCGATTTGGCAAAATGTAGGCTATTATATGGTGCTGCTTATCGGTGCGCTGCAAAACGTAAACGGTTCCCTGTATGAGGCTGCGAAAATGGACGGCGCCGGCAAATTGCAGCAATTTTTGGCCGTTACGCTTCCCGGTATTTCGCCTGTACTTTTTTATGCCGTTATACTTGCGATAATACGCGGGTTTCAGTCATTTGATTATATTTACGTTATGACAGGCGGGCAGCTCGGGGGAGGGCCTGCCGGCAGTACAAATGTATTGGCATTCGATATTTATACAAACGCGTTTACGCATTATCGTTTGGGCTATGCATCCGCCGAATCCGTCGTCTTATTGATAATTATTCTTATCGTCACTTTGATTCAGAATTACGGTCAAAAAAAGTGGGTAGTTTATGATATCGTTTAATAAAAATATCAAAATAGGGAAATATATTTTTTTGATTATAATAACGATAATTTCGCTTTTTCCGATAGTGCTCGTTTTGTCTTCGTCGTTTAAAAATGAAAGCGAAATATTCGATTTTCCGTTTCATTTGATTCCTCGTCAAATTATTTTTTCCAACTTTATCCGGTTGAGTCGGAACTTTCCGTTGTATATCTGGAATTCCGTTAAGCTGACATCGATTATCGCGGTTTTGCAGCTCTTTTCGGCGTCAACCGGCGGATACGTGTTTTCCAAACTGAAATGGAAGGGGCGGAACTTTATCTTCGGTTTATACCTTGCCTCGATGATGATTCCATTACAAGCCGTTACCATTCCGCAGTTTATCATAATGCGGAATCTCAATCTTTATGACACGCATGCGGCTATTATCCTTTTGAGCACGTTTACGGCTTTCGGAACTTTTCTCATTCGACAATATTTTTTATCCGTACCGGATACCTATCTCGAAGCTGCACGTATCGACGGCGCTCGTGAATGGACAATATTTTTTAATATTATGCTGCCGATGGCAAAACCCGTTTTGGTCACTCAAGCCGTACTGTCATTTCGTTTTTTTTGGAACGACTTTTTTACTCCGCTCATTTATCTGACAACGCCGGAACTGAAAACGCTGCCTTTGGGTATGACGGATTTTGTACGTGAACAGTATGTATACTGGGGACCGCAGATGGCGGCCGCATTGATTTCTATTATTCCCGTTTTAATAATTTTTATGTTCGGACAAAGATATTTTATTGAAGGAGTCTCTTCTTCAGGATTAAAGGGGTAGGATTATGAAAGAACAAAGCGGCAACTTCCAGTCGGAAATTCACGAAAAAGATTATCGGGCGAAATTTATTCCGCTTCGCAAAACGGTACAAAATGCGATTTGTATGGACGGACGAGAAACGGAATCGCTTAACGGCTCATGGCATTTTACGGTCGATCCGTATGAAACATCGTTGCGTGCCGGATGGTACGCCGAAAAACGCTTTTCGGAGGACGGTCGCGAAATGCCCTGCGATTTCGATTTTCAGGCATGGCCGACAATCGCGGTGCCTTCGTGCTGGAATATGATTTCACCCGAGCTTTTTTATTATGAAAATATAGGTGTGTATTATAGAGAGTTTACATATATCGAGAGGAAGGCAGGGGAGAGGACTTTCATTCAGTTTGAAGGAGCGCAATACCGTACCTATGTATTTTTAAATAATAAACCGATTGCGTTCCATGACGGAGGATCGACACCGTTTACGGTCGAGACAACGGGGCTGTTGCAGCGTTTTAATAAAATTATGGTGTTTGTCGATGCTGCACGCTCCGATTCCCGCGTTCCGATGAGCAATACGGATTGGTTTAATTACGGAGGATTATATCGTGATGTCTATTTTGTACGGACGCCTCAAGTTTTAATCAAGGATTGGTTTGTTCGGCTTGTTCCCGGATCCGGTTATAAAAAAATTGCGATTGACTTTCAAATAGAGGGGACAAAAACAGGCGAGGCTCGATTTTGTATTCCCGAATTGGAGCTCGATGAAGTCATTTCGGTTGCGGATGGAAAAGGCCGTGCGGAAATCGAGGTTTCACCCGAATTGTGGAGTCCTGAAAATCCTAAGTTATACGATGTTTCGCTTTCGTTCGGAGAAGATGCCGTATCGGATAGGATCGGTTTCCGCGAAATTAAAGTCGAAAACGGAAAGATTTATCTTAACGGAAAAGCACGTTACCTGAAGGGCGTATGCGTACATGAAGATCATGAAAAGTTCGGCAAAACTACCGATGATGAGATAATACGTGCGACAATACGGGATCTGAAAGATATGCACGGCATATTTTTGCGCTTGGCGCATTATCCTCACACGAGGCGTTTTGCAAAAATTGCCGATGAAACGGGTGTGCTGTTATGGGAAGAAATTCCCGTCTATTGGGCGATTGATTTTTCGAATCCCGATACGTACGATGATGCGGAAAATCAGCTTTCGGAATTGATCGTGCGAGATAAAAATCGTGCATCCGTGATCATTTGGTCGGTGGGAAATGAAAATGCCGATACCGACGACAGGTTGTCATTTATGCGTAATCTTGTGCAGACGGCAAAGCGGCTTGATCCGACTCGGCTTGTCAGTGCGGCTTGTCTTGTCAATCGGGAAAAAATGTGCCTTGAAGATCGTCTTATGAACGAATTGGATGTTATCGGCAATAACGAGTATTACGGTTGGTATGAACCGAATTTCGACGATTTGATTACAATCCTTAGCAATACAAAATTGACAAAACCGGTCATTATCACCGAATTCGGTGCGGGCGCCGGATATGGGAATCACGGTACGGAAAATACGCTTTGGACGGAAGAATATCAGGAAACGCTGTATAAAAAGCAATTTGCGGTAATGAAAAGAAGCGATTTCATTCAAGGAACGACTCCGTGGATTTTGTATGATTTTCGTGCCGTGCGCAGACAAAATCGGTATCAAAAAGGTTTTAATCGCAAAGGATTGATTGACGCCGATCGCAAAAGAAGAAAATTGGCCTTTAAAGTCGTTGCGGATTATTATGCAGGTATTGATTAAAAAGGCCGAATTTCAGGTGCCTTGTAGTATGCTGTAAAAATATACATTTATCGAAATGAGGTTGTACCGTGCAGCAGATACGAAAAAAAGACGATTTTTTAAATCACGCACTTCAAGATCGTGATTTTTGGCAAAGGGCAATGGATTATGCGATCGCGAAAACGGAAGAGAACAGTAAAACGTTTACGGACGGTTATCCGGCTCCTGCCAGTGTCGATTTGATATATCCGAAAATTCCCAACGATGAATGGACAAGCGGATTTTGGAACGGAATGCTTTGGCAGGCATATAATGCGACCGGAATCGATGCGTTCCGTATTGCAGCGGAAGCAACGCTGTCCGACTATGAAAACCGACTTAGGAATCGCATAGAAACACAAACGCATGATTTGGGTTTTTTGTATATACTTTCGGCAAAGGCGGAGTATCTGACTACGGGCAATAAAAACGCTCTGAAGATTGCATTGAAAGCCGCCGATTTGCTGATGGAACGCTATAATCCCGCTTCAGGTGTGATTCAAGCATGGGGCAGTGCCGATGACGTCGAAAACAGAGGCAGGATCATTATCGACTGTCTTATGAATACTCCGCTTTTATTTTGGGCATCGGAAGTAACACAATCGGATACATACGCGCAAGCTGCGAAAAGTCATGTCGAAAAATCGAAGCGTTTTTTAATTCGAGACGATGATACGACATTCCATACATATTATTTTGATGTTACCGACGGCAGAGCGCTTCGCGGAAAAACGGCTCAAGGATTCAGCGATTCTTCCTGTTGGGCACGAGGGCAGGCATGGGGGATTTACGGATTTTGTTTGAATTATCGGTATACCGGCGATTTTTCTCTGCTTATGTCGGCAAAGCGTTTGGCTCATCATTTTCTTAACCGTTTGCCGCAAGATGCCGTATGCTATTGGGATCTTATATTTACTTCGGGAACTGAAGAGCGGGACAGCTCGGCGGCTGCAATCGCTGCATGCGGCTTAATGGAACTTGCGTCGCTGCTTCCCCTTGCCGATAAAGATAGACCGGTGTATGAAGCTGCAGCGCTTGTGATTATGGAATCTTTAGCCGCGTCTTATACTACCGAGGGATTGAAATCGAACGGTATTTTGCAACATGCGGTTTACGGTAAGCCGTTCGGTAAAGGGGTCGACGAATGCAATATTTGGGGTGACTATTTTTATATGGAAGCGCTGGATCGTATTCTTTTTCATCATAAGCTTTTTTGGTAAGCGAAAATGCAAACGTATAAATCGGCAATAACTGAAAATCCATTGAAAACCCGCGATGATGTTGCCCAAAGTCTTTTTCAATTACTCATGCCGTGTTCGGATAAATTTATCATGGGTAATACCGGCTTATTCAATTATAACGGAAGCACGACCTATTGCGACAGAGTAGGACTTTTTGAAGGGTGGAGCAGGCTTTTGTGGGGGATCGGACCTTTGCTTGCCGGCGGTTATGTATGGGAAGGATTGTCGATATATCAAGAGGGGCTCTCCAACGGAACGAATCCCGATTCTCCGTTTTATTGGGGCGATATTAAGGATTTTGATCAGCGTATCGTTGAAACTGCGGCAATCGCATTGGCTATGATACTCAATAAAAAAGTTCTGTGGGAACAATATACCGAAACGGAACAGAACAGAATTTATACGTGGCTGAACTCGGTAAATGATCGTACATTCAGCGAAAACAATTGGAAATTTTTTCGTATTTTGGTGAATCTTTTTTTTGAACAAGTCGGGCGTCCTCCGAATGAAAGCGTACTTGAAAAAGATCTTGCCCTTATTGAAAGTTTTTATGTAGAGGACGGCTGGTATAAAGATGCCGTTCCTTTTGATAATTACAATCCCTTTGCAATTCAGTTCTATTCGATGATTTATTACCGTTTCAGAAAAGACAAAGATACGGAACGTTGCAAGCGATATGAACGGCGGGTAAAACTGTTTGCCCGTCAGCATATTCACTATTTCACAAATGACGGGCTTTTCGTTCCCTACGGAAGAAGTCTGACGTATCGTTTTGCCGTGGTAAGTTTTTATTCAGCTTGTGCTTTTGCCGGAATTGAAGTTTTGCCGTGGGGAATTATGAAAGGCATCGTTTTGAGAAATATGCGGTGGTGGTTCCGGCAGCCGATCTTCGATCGCGACGGTATGCTCACAGTCGGTTATCGTTATCCGAATCTTATGATCGCCGAACAATATAACGGACAGGGTTCTCCTTATTGGGCGTGTAAAACCTATCTCATGCTTGCACTGCCTTCCGAGCATCCGTTTTGGACGGCTGAAGAACAAGCGCTGCCCGGTTTGCCCGAAACGGTGTGTCTTCCGGTTCCGCATATACTTTTTTCCCGAACTCCCGAAGATGTGGTTTTGCTCAACGGAGGGCAGTATCCCGACTATCAGATGAATCATGCCGCCGATAAATATGCAAAATTTGCGTACAGTGCAAAATTCGGTTTTTCATGTTCGCTGAGTAATTACGATTTCGAAAAAACAGGCTGCGATTCCATGCTCTATATCGGGACGGGAGACGGCTATTGGCGGCAAAGGCGAAAGAGCGATAGCGTCGAAATGTATTCCGATTACTGTAAAAGCATTTGGAAGCCGTATGACGATACGGAAATATGTACCTATCTGATACCGGCAGGATATTTTCATATACGGATTCACATTATCATGTCGGATAGGGATTTATTGACAAAAGAGGGCGGCTTTGCGATTGCGCGTTACAAGGATTTCGATCCTGAACTGCCTATATTTGCGGAGTCAAAAGGAATATCCGATATTTCATTGATATTTCCGTGGGGCTTTTCTTATATAGCCGATCCGTCCGGCAAGAGGGAAGCGTCGTATGTAATGCCTTCACCTAATTTGAACTGTATGGCGCCGTGTGTTTTGGTACCCGTTCTTTCGGGAAAGATAGTGCGGGGCAAAAAGAATTGTCATATCTGCATTACGGGGGCATCTTCGAATACGGACGATATGACAAAAGTTCCGAACGTTCAGTATGATGATGTGAACGGATCTTTAACCGTCAACGGTAAAAAAATCAAACTTTAATTCCCTGACGCAAGACGGGCGGAAACAGCCGGCTTCTAAAAGATAAAATATTTTCCCGAAAGCTTTATCCGAAGCGATGTACGGATACCTCTTTTTCGTGTTCTCCGTGTTGAGCATTCCTTTGATTACGATTATAATGACGAAATGAGGTTATCACGATGATAAAGGAATTTCTTCCGTTCGATGTTGTTCGAAACGATGCGCTTAAAATTGCGCATAAAATGCACTCCGACGGATTTGTACCGGATGTGATTTATTGTTCGCTGCGCGGAGGCGCGTATATGGCAAACGTTATCAGCGAATATTACAAACTCGTACGGAAGGATTATCATCCCGTCTTGTATGCGTCCGTCGTTGCAAGATCGTATACCGACGTTCAGCAGCACGAAAAAGTGTACGTCGACGGATGGACGTATGCGCCCGAATATCTTCGTCCCGGCGATAAAATCATGCTCGTCGACGATATCTTCGATTCCGGCCGTACGATCAATTCGCTTGTCGAAATATTTTTACAGAGAGGAGTTCCCCGCAGCAATATCAAAATCGTCGTGCACGATTATAAGCGCTTTACGTATCACAAAGAACAGCAGTCCATTCAGCCCGATTATTGGTGCAGGCTTTTGGAAATCACAAAGCCGGAAGAGGATCGCTGGATTCACTATTTGAGCCATGAACTCGTCGGGCTTTCAAAAGAAGAACTCGAAGAGTATTATTTTAAAGATGATCCCGAACTGCGTCCCGTGCTCGAGCCGCTTTTGGGGAAAGTCTGATGTAACAGGAAAACCGGCGATGAAAAAACGCGTATGCCTTATCGCTTTGGCGGTTTTGATTTCGGCAGCCGCTTCGGCAACTGTGAAAATTATTAATCCCGTACAGGGTGTATGGGCGAATAAGCAGCTGCTCGTGCTTGAACTTTCCGAAGGTGAAAACGCATACTATTCGCTCAACGGCTCCGATCCGCTCGATTCGGGTTTTGCATATGACGGTCCCGTAGCGCTCGATGTTTCAGGCGATGTCGAAGTTCGTATCGTTGCCGTCGATTCACGCGGACTCTCTCGTGAATACCGCGTTTCATATACCGTCGCGCCCGTTCCGTTTCCGTCCGCGTATTCGATAGGTGAAATCGCCGATGCCGTTTCGGACGGTATCTTGGAATACACTGCAGGGGACGTGCTCTCTCTTCCGTCCGAACTCGAATACAGTCTCGGCGGTCTGCCCGAATCCTTTCAAAAGGGACGCGCGATTTCATACAGCGCCGATTGCATTCTCTCGCGTTTTATTCCGTGCGTTCTCTCGGACGGGACTGCGAAGTGGCGTTTTATTATAAAAACGAAACCTTCTCTTTCCGGTTCTTTTGCAGTCCGCGACGTTCCGTTTAAAATCACCGATTGGGATACGCTGTCTTTTACGAGCGATGCGCTGATTTACCGCATTGACGATGCATATTGGGTGAGCGGAAACGAAAGCGCCGTCCTTGACAGAACCGTGCCGCACACGATTTTTTGGCAGAGCGTTGCCTTTGCTCCCGCCAATCCCGTAAGCTCCTTTGTGCTTCCGCCAAAACCCGAAACTCTTGTCGAGCGGCGTGAAGACGGTTCGATTTCGCTTGCGCTTCGGGGAGAAGGCTTCCGATTCGGCAGCAGAATTGAAAACGGAGAGGAGACGATGCTTTTTGAAGCGGCGGGAATCGATACGTTTTTCGGAGATGAAGTGTCGGGCACATTTGATGCGGACGTCTATTACGATTCGGTGTATCAGGGACGGCTTTCTTTTCCGTACACTGTCGACCGGCGTTCTCCTTCGGTGCCGACTTTCGTTTCGTCGGCAAAATCTTTTTATTCGAGAAAGGCGGTCGAACTTTCGCTTTCTGGGGACGGGGAGTCCGATCTCTTTGTCGCCGTGAGCAATCCGGTGATGCTGTTCGGAACGATGACAAAAGAAGACGCCGCTTCTCTTTTCGACGTCGTGCATGCGGATTCGTTTTTGCCGTTCACCGCTCCTCTTGTCCTTGATTCGCCTTCCGACGATGCGGTTTATTATAAAATCTGCGCCTATGCGGTCGATCGAAGCGGTAACAAAAGTGCGCTTGTTTCATACGATGTTTTGATCGACAAATATAATTATTATGTCGATGCATCCGCCGATAAAGAGAGCGCCGACGGAACGAGGGACAATCCCTATACGACTCTCGCCGAATGCTTTGCCGCTGCCGAAGAAAACCGCTTTGCGAATATTACGATCAAAGGCACGCTCGTTATGCCCGAAGGAGAAACGCTTATCGATTCGAACTGTGTCATCCGAGGCGAAGATGATGCGCGCCTCGTCTTTGCGTCAGGCGGTTTTTTTACCGTACGGAGCGCAAGTCTTTCCCTTATAAATCTTATCGTCAAACGCGACGATACGGATTCGCCCAATAAAATTAATAATCCTCTTATACGCTTGGAACATTCGGTGCTTACTTCGGAAAACTGTGAAATCGCCGTATCGTTTGCCGAAAGCGGTAATGTTGTAAGCGCCGATACATCCGTCGTTACGATACGCTTTTGCGGCATTACCTCTTCGGCAAAACGCTATTCGTCGTGTATATCGTCCGTCGGCTCCAAACTGAAGATAAGCGATTCGCGCATTTCGACGGCGGCTTCCGCAGCCGTAAATTTTTCCGTGCACGGCGGAGAATTTGAGATGCGTTCGTCTTCATGCAGGGTTGCCGGAAGCTACGGCAGAGCGGCCGAACTCTTCGGCGGAAAAAGCAAAATCGTCGAAAATTCGTTTGTCGCCGATCTGCGATATCCGGAAAGATCCGCCGCTGCGGTCTATACCGATGCGCAAAATATTTCCCTCGAATACGGCGGCAATACCGAAAGCGGCTACTAGGAGAAGGGCTCATGCCGGCTCTTGCAAATTGTTCGACAGCGCCGTCCGCGGAAAATAAGGCGGATGTTTTTTTATGCGGCCTCGACGAGGCCGGAAGAGGCCCGCTTGCAGGTCCCGTCGTCGCTTCCGCCGTGATTTTACCGGACGATTTTCCTCAAGCTATTTTAAATGATTCGAAAAAACTTTCCGCAAAAAAACGCGGTCTTGCCGAAAAAATTATTAAAGAAAAAGCGTGCTGGGGTATCGGCATCGTCTCTCATACCCTCATCGACGAAATCAATATCCTCGAAGCGAGCCTCCTTGCAATGAAAAAAGCGTATGAAGCGCTTTCGGAAAAATTCGATGTATGGTTGAAGGCGTCAGCCCTTTCGGGCAGAACGATATGCGCCGTTGCCGACGGAACGTTTTGCCCCGATATCGGATGCGAATGCCGCAGCGAAGTAAAAGCGGACGCAAAATACGCTCCCGTCATGGCGGCGAGCATACTCGCAAAAACGTACAGAGATGCGATCATGATCGAAATGGATAAAAAATACCCCGCTTACGGATACGCGCGCCACAAAGGCTATCCGACTGCCGAGCACAGACGCATTTGCCGTGAAATCGGTCCTTCTCCGATTCAGAGGCTGACCTTTCATTATTAAGATTCGGTTTTAATAATTATTAATCGATTTCTGCGCCGCTCGTCCGCGCGGCATCGTTCGCTTTTTCAGCATCGCTCCGCTTCGATACGATGTGAACTCTGCCCGTGCGCTTGATGCCGTCGTCGCGCTTCGCTTCTTTTTCGCCGTCTTTTACGTAATACAGTTTTTTTGCGTACTTCGCTTCTTTTTCGGCTTTTTTTTCGCGTGCGGCTTTGACGCGGGCTCTGCGCGCTTTGTCGATAAACGAAAGCGATTTATCCATGCCCTGTAAAAATTTCTGCATATCTTCGGCGAAAATCGCAATCTGATGCCGGTCGAAGTCCGCGCCGTCGCGGCTTTTGCTTTCGACGATTTGAAGAAATATATCGCCCGTTCTGTTTTCTTTGACGTTAAAAAAATACGACCGGTTGTCCAAATATACTTGCGTTGTAAAGAGTTCTCCGCGTGCGCCCATAATCCGTCCTCTGTTGGCTTCACAGTATCATAAAAAGAGCGCTTGGGCAACTGCGCCGGAAACCGTATTCTCTAAAAAATCACGTGTAACGAAAAAAATCGGCTGCACTCCAGGCATCAGTCGATTATGCGAATTTTGCGGCGATTTCGGCCGCCTTTACTGCAAGCGCTTTCATCGCGCTTTCGCTCGTACGGGGGCCGAAGCTGAAGCGGACCGCACCTTCGCGGACGGATGCGCTCACGTTCATCGCCCGTAAAACGGCGCTTCCGCCTGTATGCTGTCCCTTGTGCGAAGAGCATGCGCTTCCGGTCGAAACGCAAAATCCTTCGGCGTCGAGCGCGCGGAGCATCACTTGTCCCGGAATGTTTTTAAAAGACGCCTGCACGATCCACGGAGAATATTCGTCTTCATGCCGGGCGTCGAGCCGCGCTTCGGGGATAATCGTACAGCCTGCGATTTCGGAAAGGCTTTGTATAAAAGATTTTGTTAATTTTTTTTGCGTTTCAAAACGCGCGCGTGCTTTTTCGTTTGTATTCGAAATGCAGTAGCGTTCGAGACAGCGCGCAAATGCGAGCGCACCGTATACGTTTTCCGTTCCGCTTCGTATATTTTTTTCCTGTCCGCCGCCGCGGAAAAAAGATTCGATCGTGTCGGCAAGGTAGAGTATGCCGATACCCCTGGGGCCTCCGATTTTGTGGGCGCTGAAAGCCGCGCTCGCAATCCCTGCATGCGAAAGATCGAGCGGAATTTTTCCTGCAGCCTGAACGCAGTCGACGTGCAGTTTCGCTTTTCGTTTGTTTTCCGCCGCTTTTGCAAGCGCATCCGCTATGTCTTTGATCGGCTGAATAGCGCCCGTTTCGTTGTTGACCGCCATAACACAGACGAGGGCGGTATCGTCGGTGAGTTTTGACAGCACCGCTTCTTTCGTTATGATGCCGCCCGTTGTCGCCGGAATGCGGACGACGCGCCATCCGCATTTTGTCAAGGATTCCGCCTGTTCGCGGACTGCCGGATGCTCGATGGAACTTACGAGTACGGTGCCTTTTTGCGGACGGTTCAATACGGAAAGGAGGGGAATGCAGTCGCTTTCGGTTCCGCCCGACGTAAAGTAAATCGTTTCGGACGGTACGCCCAAAGATGCGGCACATAGTGCGCGCGCTTTTTCCAAAAGCCGTTTCGCTTCTTTTCCGACGGAATGCACGCTCGAAGGATTTCCCCACGCCGAAAAAGTTTCCGCAAGAGAGGCTTCCAAAATATCTTTATCGGAGGGTGCGGTTGCCGCCCAGTCAAAATACCGATCGATATCGTTTTGTTCCATACGCACTATTTTAAAACGTTCAAGATGACATCGTCGCCGACGGTTTCGGAAACCGTTTCGGTCAGACCTTTTTGTAAAACGAGGCGGATGCCGCCGCCGGTATTTTTTTTGTCTTTGTGCATGATCGAAAGGAGCCTCGTTCCCGCAGCACCTCCTTTTATAATCGAAGGCACGGGATCCGTTTCCCAGCCGTAGCGCTCGAGGACGGAGAATACTTCGTCTTTATACGCTCGGCTGCACAAACCGATGTTGCAGCTGAGAGTGACGGCGCGCGATATGCCCCACGCGACCGCATCTCCGTGCGTGACGCTCCCGAAACCCGCAAGCGATTCGAGTGCGTGGCCGAAAGTGTGCCCGTAATTCAAATACGTGCGGATATTTTGTTCGGTAAAATCCCGCTCGACGACGGAAGCCTTTGCCGCGGCGCATTTTTTAATAATAAAGTTTACCGTCGCTTTATCGCGCGAACATATCTTTTCGCTTTCGTTTTTAAATACGTCGTAGAGTTCGGCGTCGTACAAAAGCGCGGTTTTTAAAGCTTCGGCGAGTCCGGATCGATACTGGTCTTCGGAAAGCGATTGTACGAATTCGGGAAAAATGTATATCGATTCGGCGGGGTAAAACGAACCGATCATATTTTTATAATTGTTGAAATCGCATCCGGTTTTTCCGCCGATCGCCGCATCGACCATCGAAAGCAGCGTCGTCGGCACGAACGCGCACGATGCGCCCCGTTTAAAAAGGGATGCCGCAAAACCCGTTATATCCGAAATGACGCCTCCTCCGACGGCGACGAAACTATCCTTTCGCGAAAATTCCGCATCGATCGCATTTTTTACGATGGTAAGGACACTTTCGATCGTTTTGTATCCTTCGCCCGAACCGAGTATGGCAAGTCTGTCGTCTCCGCAGATTCCGTCGTCGAACCTTGCGATAAAAGGCGCGAAGAGCGGGAGCGTTGCGACTTTTGCGTCGGTGACGAAAAAGCGACGGCGGCCCGTTTTTTCTCCGGGCTTAAAGAGATCGATAAAGTCGGGAGCTGTTTCCGCAAAGACGATGCCGGTAGCATCCGTTCCCGGGTGAACGGGCGGATAGGAGATGCGTACGATAGTATCCATAGAAGATATTTTAATAGCTTTTCGTGTCCATTGCAAGAAAAGCGTCGCGCACTTTTTGCACGCGCGCAATTTCCCGTGCGAGCATTTTTCCGTAATCGAGACTGCCGTTTTTTATGCGTTCGCGTTCGTCTTCCCAAAACTGTCGTTCGGTGATAAATAAAAAATCGAACGAAACGGCATTCGCTTTTTCCGCCCACAGTTCGGCTTCTTTCCAATAATAGAGACCGGCCGTATAGCACGAAAGCGCTTTTTCCAAATCACGCACGTATTCGTCTTTCCACGGCGCGTCGTAAAAATATGCGGCTTTTTTATCGTAGGTTCTGCCGAGTCTCAAGTGCTGTTCGATGAGTTTGAGATTCAAATGCATTTGAAAGAGGTAGCGGTATTTTTCCCATTCTTTTTTCGTTTCGATTTTTAAGCCGGCGTAGAGCGGATTGCAAAAGTCCGCTTGTACCGCTTTTTCAAGCCAATAGATATTTTCGAGGCAGTCGTCGGGATATTGCTGGTAGTGGATGTGATAGAGGCGGTAAAAATCCTCTTTATATTTGACCATATACGCGCTTAGGGGCACAGGTATGCCGAAGGAAAAGAGGAGCAAAACGGCGACGATGCGCACGATATGCGGAAAATACTTTTTCACGATTTCAATATCGGCAGATTTTCAAAGTAACTCCATATCTTTTCCGCTGTTTCTTCTATGGGACGCGATGCGTCGAGCGTAATTATGTTCATCGCTTCTTTTTTTGCAAACTCTTCGATGACCGCATCGTAGCGGCGGGCGGTATTTTTTTGAAAATCGGCTTTTTCGTAGATTTCTTTTTGCCCTGCGCGATGTACGACGCGTTCGAACGAAAGGGAAGGGTCGATACGGAAATAAAAAAGCGCTTCGGGAAGCGGAAAGGCGCTGTTTACGAGGTGAGGGATGTCGTCTCCGAACGAAGCCGACTGATAGGCGAGCGTCGAAAAGATGTAGCGGTCGCTTACGGCGATTTTGCCGTTTTGCACGTGCTCCGTGATGCCGCCCTTTCCGTAGATGTGTTCGCACCTGTCGGCGGCAAAGAGAAAGGCCGCCGTCCGCTCATCGACCGGAAATTCGCCTTTGAGCATACGACGTAAAAAAAGCCCCGTCGGGAGTTCCGTCGGTTCCGCCGTCGCAAAGATTTTATCGCCGAGCTTTTTTTTGAGGATACCGAGTTGTGTCGACGTGCCCGACCCGTCGATGCCTTCGAAAACGATAAAATTATGCAATATCATAGAAAACGCCTGCATTTTTTCCGATATTCTGATATGATGACATCGGTGATTTCGCTTTGAGGATTCGGCGGCTGCATGAGTAAAAAATCGGTTATCCGCGGTTTATATATTTTGATTTTTCTCACCATACTGCTCGCGTCGTTCGCATGCGTTCGTCCGATATATAGGGCGCTCACCGAAAATATTTCACATCGTGCGCAAACGGTACGGACAATGCTTGAAAACCGTACGGGGCTTACCTTTTCGTATGCGTCGCTGTCGCCGTCCATTTTAACCGTTTTCAATATAAAAGGTATAGTCCTCGGTTCCGCCGCCGACGGAAAACCGCTCGCATCGATCAGGCGGATCACGCTCCGCTATCGATTGCTGAAATTGCTCCGAGGCGATATAGACAGCGCATTTAAAAGCCTTGTAATAGACGGGATCACTCTCGAGTACGACGATGAAGTCGACAGAGCGATTATCGAAAAACTGGCTTCCTTTGTAAAGACTTCGAATGCGAAGGGCGGAGCAAGGCGGACGGACTTTTCGCGCATCAGCGTCGACTTGCCGTTTTCGCTTTTAATAAAAAACGTGCGCATCCGCTATCGGAGCGCGAAAGCGGATGCATCGTTTACGATACGCTCGGCGGATGCCGTGTATAATGAAGCTTCCCGATCGCTCGGCGTGAATGTGCGCGGCGGTGCGGACGTCGTTTTGCACGGCGCAAACGGCATACGCATTTCGGGAAAGTATTCGCTTTCGAGCTCCGTCCGTCACGGCCTGAACGGAAGCTCCTTTGTCGCACGCTTTTCGAATATGACAGGCGGTGATTTTTCATTCGGCAGACTGAACTTCCGCGCATCCTACGACGACCGCGTCATTTCCGTGCGCACTTTTCAATCTGCGTTTCCCTTTATGGTGAGGGCTTCCTACGGCATCGATTCGAAAAAAGCCGAAGCGTCTTTTGCCGCCGAACACTTTACGCTTTCATCGTTTATCACATCCCGCAGCCGTGCGGATATTATGCAGCGCATAGGAGCGGTATCGCTTACGGCGAGGGCATCCGCCGAATACGATGTCGAACAAAAATCGCTTTCGTATACAAGCGGCGGCAGCCTTTTCGTTCCCGAAACGCTTGTGAAAGGCTCTCTTTCCGTGCGCTTCGACGCTGCAGGAACGAAAGACGAAGTTTCGATTCCGCGCCTCGTCGCTTCGGGAAAAAACTGCGATGCCGAAGCTTCGCTTTTATATCGCTTCAACGGTATGCGTCTTTCGGGCACCGTCGATGCCCGCCGCGTCGCCCTTCCGAACGGAAACGAGCTTTCGACGGAACTGTATTTCGATCCGCTCGATAAGGGTTTTGTATGCTTTGCACCCGAAGTCCGCCTCGGAGAAAAAACCTTTACCGCACTCGAAGCGCGCGTAATGCCGAACGGAAATTCCGTCGATTACAGTTTCGAGCTTTTCGACTACGCGCACGCCGAAGCCGATTCCCCCGGCTCGCTGCGCATAGACGGAAGCTGGCTTACCCGTACGAATTATATTCAGGCGGGAATCAATATCAACAATTTTTACCTCGACAGCGCGGCGGAAGCGGGAGCGTTCTTTTTGACAAAAAACAATTCCGCAACCTTATCCTCTTTTTCGCCGCGCCTCGCGCCTTACGTGTTCACCGGCGAGTTCTTCGTTTCATCCGATTTGAAATCGGTTTCCTACAACGCGCCCTATGCGCTTTTTGTAAATACGCAAAAAGAAAACGAAGCGCTCTTTTTGTCGTTTGACGGAAACGAATCTTCTCTCCAAGTGTCGCAGCTCAACGTCGTATACAAAGGCGATACCTTTTCCGCTTCGGCCGAAATCGACCGCGCTCCCGATTCGTCGGGATCGTTTTTTACGTTTGACGTGCAATATAAATCGGTTCCGTATCATTTTACCGGAAACATCATGCATAATTTTATCAGCGTTTCGGGCGATTACAACCTTGCCGCAGAGTTCCGGCGCTACGATAACGGCAGCATGGAAGGTTCGTTTACGATGAAAAATTTTCCGCTGCATGCAGCCGGTACGATATGGACGCTTTCCGCCGAAACCGGTTTTGCATATACCGAAGACGAAGGTTTTGCCGTACACATCGCGCGATTCGAATCCGAAGATGCCGGCGGAAAATTTCCTTTTTCCCCTCGTGTGTTTTTGTCGGGAACGGTATCGAAGTACGGAGCGATTTTCGATTCCGTTTCATATACGGATTCGTTTTCCGCGCTCACGGGTTCCTCTCAGTGTACCGTCAATTTGCGTGAAGGACGATTGGATTCCGCGCATTTCGATATGACGATGACAAATCCGATTTCAAAAGAATCGATAACGGCGAGCGCTGAAATCAGCAATCCGGATGAAGCGCCGTTTTCCGTCGAAATGCTTAAAAACAATCTGTACTTCAACGCCCGGATTTTATGCGCTAATATCGATTTGAATCGCTTTGCGGCGGAGCAGAGCGAAAACAATCGAATGGCCGCATCGGTGAGCGCGACCGGTACATTTGAAAATCCCTATGTGATCGTTTCCGTAGATGACGCCGATGTGATGTTTGCGGGTATACCGCTTTCGGCAACGGGCAGTCTCATACTCGAAGAGCGCAATCTCTCCGTAAATGAAATGCACATCTCATACGGCAGATTTCTTGTCGATAACGTAAAGGCGGATTTTTCTCTTGAGTCTTTTACCGGGAGCGCATCGGCGGACATAACGACACGGGTGCTGAAAAAAGACGTAAAGCTTCCGCTCCTGCTGAAAATCTCAGATACGGTGTTTTCCGAAAAAAAACGGTATCCCGCTTTTTTTTCGGCGACGCTTTCGTCTCGAGGCGCTTCGGGGTCGCTTTTTGTAAGACCGTTTCCGTTTTCGCTTTCCTTTTCGTATGCCGAAGGAAAGGCGCTTATCTCTTCATCTTCGTCACTCGGCGTTTCGGGAATTATCACCGATAAAGGCGATATCGATTTGAAGATTTCGGAAACAAGACCGTTTCACTGCAGTATCGGCGGAAAAATCGAAACGAAAAATCTTGACATACGCATCTCCGATGTCAGTGCCGATTTGGCCGCTCTTATGTCGCATGTTTCGAATGAGTTCCTCACGATATACAACGGTACGCTTATCGGTTCGGCGAAGATCACGGGGCTCCTTTCCGATCCCGAATTCAATGCCGGTTTTTCCGTCGAGCAGCCCGACTTCAGTTTGACTAAGGTTCTCCCGTATCACATCACTTCGGAGCGTTTTTTTGTGCTGATGGATCATAATGTCATGACGATTCCGTCGGTAACGATGGACATACGCGGGAGTACTTTCGATGTCGCTTCGTCACTTTACCTTGATCGCTGGACATTCGACCGGCTTGAAGCGACCGTCCGCACTCCGCCGAATAAAACCGTTCCTGCGGATTTGGATGTCGATATGGCGGATTTCAGCGGACGGGCGGGCGTCGATTTGAATCTCATCCTTCAGGATAAAATTTTCGATGTGACCGGGAAAGTATATGTCGAAGACGTAAAAGCGAAATTCCGTATGGCAGAATTGCTCGGAGAACGCGAAATGAATTATATCGTTCCGACGAGGGCAAATGTCGATGTCGTCTTCGGTCCGCACGTCAGCCTCGTCTTCGATCCGCTGCTCAGGTGCGTCTTTGCACCCGGCGATGCAATCAAAGTAAAATTCGACCAGACGGACAATTCGTATTCGATTGACGGCGATATGCACTTGCGTTCCGGCGATATCGCGTATTTGAACCGCAGCTTTTATCTGCGGCAAGGAACGATCCGTTTCAGCGATACGGACGATCGATTCAATCCGCGCATTACGGTGAAAGCCGAAACGAGAGAACGCGACTCGAACGGAAGCGATATACGAATCATCCTTTCGGCGGAAAATCAGCCCCTGCTCGATTTTAATCCGCAATTTTCATCGATTCCCGCAAAATCGGAGGCGGAAATCCGTACGCTTTTGGGGCAGATCGTCGCCGCCGATTCGGGAAACATGCGCGACATCCTTATCGCGACGACCGATTACGCCATTCAATCGACGATCGGGCGCGCCGTCGAAAACAAGTTGCGCGATTGGCTGAAATTTGATATATTTTCGATTAGAACGACCGTTTTGCAGAATACGCTGCGGATGGGTTTTTCAGGCGATTTAACCCGGAGAGATTTATCGGCAGGTAACTTTCTCGACAATTCGACTGTTTATATTGGTAAATACTTCGGAAGCGTATTGTATGCCGATGCGCTCATGCATTTGGTGTACGATAAGACGAGGGTTGACGACAGCTCGACGGCGCAGGGGATTACATTCCAGCCGGAATTCGGTTTCGAACTTGAAGCGCCGTTTGCGAACATTCGATGGGATATGGCACCCGATATCACTGCGATGCTCAATAATGTCATTGTTCCTTCGACGTCGCTGACGCTTTCGTGGCGATTTTCATTTTGAGCCTTTCGAAAGCCGATTCGAAGTCCGCGAAAGCGGACACGTAGAATCGGTTCTTTGCAGAACGAGCCGGAGGCTCCAGCTTTCTGCAAAAGTTTTTATGGGAGATGATATGCGTTTTAACCGCAGGATGTATATTCGTTTCGTGCTTTCGCTTTTCATTGCACTCAGTGCATCCTTAGCCGTGTCCGCCGAAGAAAGTGAAGATGACGGCTGGTTTTGGGGTAAAACGATTTCCGAAATTTCATTTGAAGGATTAAAAAACGTCAAACGTTCCGAACTTACGGGTATTACGAACGCTTTTGTCGGACGGCCGTTTACCGAAGAAGTGTATACCGATTTGACCGACCGCCTTTACGCGCTCGATATGTTCGACGATATTACACCGTTTGCAAAACACGATCCGAAAACGGCGGATAAAATTCTGCTCGTCTTTCAGGTAAAAGAGCGCCCCGTCATCCAATCGATACGCTTTTCGGGTAACTCGAAAATCAGAAACGGAGAACTGCGCGATGCCGTCACGGTAAAGACCGGTGATATATTTGTCGAAAGCAAAGTGCTCCTCGATGAACGCGCGCTCCGCGACGTGTATTTGAAAAAAGGCTATACCGATGCGACGATTTCGCATACGACGGAAGAGCTTTCCGACGGAATCCGCATTACCTTTGTCATAAACGAAGGGGCAAGCACTGTAATCGCGGCGATACGTTTTTCCGGAAACGCTCTCGTTTCCGAGCGGACGCTCAAAAGCAAAATGACGCTCAAAGAAGCGGGTTTTATGAAAGGCGGCGCGTTTCAGCGTTCAGCGCTTGAGGCGGACAAACAGGCTGTCGTTTTATATTATCAGGACCGCGGTTATGCGGATGCCCGCGTGCTCGACGTCGTACAGGAATCGGTTTTTAACGAAAAAAAAGGCCGCAACGAATTGACGCTTACCTTTGTCGTACAGGAAGGACCGCAGTACACGTACGCCGGAACGACGATAAGCGGCAACGAAATATTTTCAAAAGAAACGCTTTTGTCGTATATCAAATTGAAACCGGGTGCCGTCTTCAATCAGACGAAGTATCAGGAAGGTTTGCAGGGTATTACGAGCCTCTATGCCGAAAACGGCTATATGACCAATCAATACGCGCCTGCAGTCAATAAAGACGTCGAGCGGCGCACTATTTCCGTTTCGCTTTCGATCGTCGAGCGGCCGAGAAGCCACATCGAAAATATTATCATCAAAGGCAATACCAAAACGAAGGATTACGTTATCAGACGGGAAATTCCGCTCGAGCCGGGCGACGTTTTTTCGCGCGATAAAGTCATGCAGGGTATACGAAACCTGTACAACCTCCAGTATTTTTCGAGCGTCGTGCCCGAGCCGATGCCCGGGAGTGAAAACAATCTCGTCGATTTGGTGTTTACCGTCGAAGAACAATCGACGACGACGCTCGAATTCGGCATGACGTTTTCGGGTGTTTCCGATCCCGACGATTTTCCGATATCGCTTTTTGCGCGCTGGCAGAATTCGAATTTGCGGGGCGAAGGACGATCGATTTCCACGGGCACGAATATTTCGAATACGGCGCAAACCGTCAACGCATCTTACGGCCAAAACTGGCTGTTCGATTTGCCGATCGGTATCAGCGAGTCGATTTCGTTTTCGCATTCCAAAGAATCTTCTCTGCGCCTGCAGGTGCTCAACGACGGAACGGTTTCGGACGACGAATATTATATGCAGTTTGAATCGTGGGGCGTTACGTTCAGCTCTTCGATCGGCCGCCGCTGGCTCCCCGATTTTGCAATTTTGCAGCTGAACGGCGGGCTTTCGACGCTGCTCAACAGCAACGTATACGATCAGGGAATTTATGTACCGCACGATTCGAGCATCAATCAAAATGCGAACCGGCTCGGTTTAACCAATTCCGTGTGGGGCAGCGTATCGCTCGACAATCGCAATATCAGCTACGATCCCTCGCGCGGCTGGTTCGTCAGCCAGCGCATCGGCTGGTACGGCCTTATCCCCGGTCTTGAAAAAGAGTTTTTCCTTAAAAGCGATACGAAACTCGAAGGTTATTTTACACTGTTCAATATTCCCATTACGAAAGCCTGGTCGCTGAAAGCGGTATTCGCCGCGTATACGGGACTTACGGCGATATTCCCCATTCCCGGTACGCTCCTCGGCGATTCGAACAAAGCCTATATCGACGGCATGTTCAACGGGCGCGGATGGACGAGCATCTATAACAAAGTGCGCGGCAAAGCGATGCTCAGCAATCGAGTCGAACTGCGCATCCCGATATTTCCGAATATCGTCGGCGTGGACGGCTTTTTCGATGCCGCCGCCGTTACGACGGACGTAAAAACGATGTTCAACAGTCTGTCGGTAAACGATTTTTATTTCAGCTTCGGCCCGGGCTTGCGCTTCCTTTTGCCGCAGTTCCCGCTGCACCTTTTGTACGCGTGGACGTTTAAACACAGCGATGCCAAAGGCTGGTATTTCAACGATCCGAACGGCGTGTTCGTGCTTTCGTTCAACATAACGAACCGTTGATATATTTTAATAATTTTGGAGAATAAAATGATGCATCGTTTACAAAAAATACTGATAGCGTCTTCACTCTGTACCGTTTTTTCCGCAGCATATCTTTCGGCACAGCAGATTACGAAATTCGGAGTGGTCGATACGGCGAAAGTGTATAACGCGTATTTCCGCAATTCTTCGGCGGTGCGCAATTACGAACGAAAAAAAGCCGAGTATCAGGAAGAAATCAATAAACGGACGGAAGAGATCCGCGCATTGCAACAGAAAAAGCTCTCCTACGAAGATTCGGGCGACGAATCGAACGCGGTGCGCATCGAAAGCCAAATTACGCAAAAGACGGAATACCTCCGCGAATACACGAATGCGAAAAATATCGAACTTGCGACGATGCAGAAATCGCTGCAGGATTCCGATTCGTTTTATCGCAAGCTTTACGGCGTGCTTGCCAAAATCGCGGAAGCCGGCGGTTACAGCATGATTTTAAGTCTGCAGCAAAATAATGCAATTTTATGGTACAGCCCTTCGGTCGATGTTACCGACCAAGTGATTTCGGAACTCGGAAAAAATTAGCGGCATGAAGACGGAAAACTCGCCGACGCCGCTCATGGCGCAATATGCTTCCATAAAATCGAAGTATAAAAACGAAGTGCTGTTTTTCCGGCTCGGCGATTTTTACGAAATGTTCAACAAGGATGCGATAGAAGTATCGCGTCTTTTGAATCTGACGCTGACGCACAGAGGAGACGCTCCGATGTGCGGCATCCCGTATCACGCGGCGAAAGTGTATATCGCCCGCCTTTTGCGGCTCGGAAAAAAAATCGTCATCTGCGAACAGGTCGGGGAAGTTGCGCACGGCAAAGGCTTGACCGAACGCAAAGTCGTCGAAATCATCACGCCGGGAACGGCGGTCGAAGCGGAATATCTCGACGGAAGCGTCGCGAACTATGCGGCCGCCCTCTCCGTGTCTCACGGCAAAGCGGGATTCGCGTTTATCGACGTGACGACTTCTTCGTTCAGCGCGACCTCTTGGCCGGCGTCACAGATGGCGGAGCATTTTCCGAAAGAGCTTTCTCGCTCGTCTCCGCGCGAACTGCTTTTGCCCGAATCGCTGAAATCGTCTTCCGTCGTCCGGGAAGCTCTTTCCGCGTTTCCTTCTCTCTCACTCTCGTATTATCCCGATTGGCATTTCAACGCGAATACGGCGTATAAAAAATTGACGGCGCAATTTAAAACGGCGAACCTCGCGCCATTCGGACTGAACGAAGATTCTGCCGAAGTCGCGCCTGCGGGTTTTTTGCTCGACTACCTTGAAAAGACGACGAACACCGCCGTTCCGCACGTGGACGGCATACGCGTGTACCGGGACAGCGAATACGTCGTCATCGATGACTCTTCTATGCGCAATCTCGAAGTTACGGCGAATCTCCGCGACGGAAGCGCACAGTACAGTCTGCTCGAATGCGTCAACTATACGAAAACCGCGATGGGAAACCGTATGCTCCGATCGTGGCTTTTGTATCCGCTTACCGATCTGAAAAAAATTTCCGCACGGCAGGAGCACGTATCCCTTTTTACGGACGACAGAAAACTACTCGGCGATATACGGAACCGTCTCGAGCCCATACTCGACATCGAGCGGCTTGCCGGCCGCATCGCGATGGACAGAGCGCATCCGAAAGATTTGCAGGCTCTTCGCGCAAGTCTTGAGGGATGGCGGGATGCGCGCGCGATACTCCAAGAGCGGGATTTTTCGCTCATCGATTTTTCAAGTGCGGAGCGCATCATCGAAATTATTAAAAATGCGATAAACGACGATCCTCCGACGACTCTTACTGAAGGGAAGATCATAAAAAGCGCTTGGTCGGAAGAACTCGATCACTGGAGAAGCGTTCACGACAATTTCGACAAAATACTTTCCCGCTACGAAGAAGAAGAGCGGCGGAACACGGGGATCGCCAATCTGAAAATAAAATATACGAATGCGTTCGGCTATTTTATCGAAGTGAGCAAGGGAAAGCTTTCGGCGGTTCCGCCTCACTTTATCATGCGCCGTGCGCTCGTAAACGGCGACCGCTATACGACCGAAAAGCTGCAGGAGCTCGAACACGAGCTTACCGAATCCGATACGAAAGTGCTCGAGCTCGAACGCGATCTTTTTATTAAAATCAGAAACTCTCTGCACGAATACGTACCGTATCTCATGCAGCTTGCAGGCGAAATCGCCTATACCGATGCGTCATCCTCTTTTGCGCACGCCGCCGTTTTGCACGCTTGGACGAAGCCTGAAATCAACGACGGATGCGCGTTCGAAGTGGAGCAGGGCAGGCATCCCGTCGTTGAAGCGCACATGGGGGCGGGCGAGTTCGTACCGAACGATTTGACGATCGGAGATGACGGTTCGCCTTCGTTTGCGCTTATCACGGGACCGAACATGGCCGGTAAGTCTACATTTCTCAGGCAAAACGCGCTCATCGCGCTGCTCGCGCAGACGGGCTCCTTTGTGCCGGCAAAAAAGGCGAAGCTCGGCATCGTCGACAGAATTTTTTGCCGCGTCGGTGCGACGGACAACCTCGCACGCGGAGAATCGACCTTTCTCGTGGAGATGACTGAAACCGCGAATATCCTCCGTTCGGCGACGAAAAAATCGCTTGTCATTATGGACGAAGTCGGGCGCGGCACTTCTACGGAAGACGGGCTTTCGATCGCTCAGGCGGTGTCGGAATATCTGCTCGACAGTATCGGATGCAAAACGCTCTTTGCGACGCACTACCACGAGCTTACCCGCATGGAACATCCGTCGCTCGAAATGCTCTGTATGGACGTGTCGGAAGAAAACGGGACGGTTGTGTTTTTGCGGAAAGTAAAAGAGGGCGCTGCCGAAAACTCGTACGGCATCCACGTCGCGCGCTTGGCGGGCGTTCCGCAGTCGGTGATCGACCGCGCGAGCGTCATCCTCGCGCATATCCAAAATCTTGCGGCGAACAAACCCGTACTCGATTCCGTTCCCGATGTTCACACCCCTTCCGATGCGCCCGGTCTTTTCAGCGACGAAGAGATCGTAATCGACGAAATACTTTCAGCCGACACCGACAATATGACCCCTCTTGCCGCACTGCAGTCCGTCGCCCGCTGGAAAAAATCGCTTTCGGGAAGATAAAGAAAACGATTTTTTCCTTTTCCGGTGCGGGGACGGGGCGATGACGTTTTCGGCGCTCTGACTTTTCTACCCCTTTTTTAGTATATTTCGTCTATTTTTCCGGCATTAACGCCTGCTGCTATAAGTTTATCCTTTACGGTTGTCATGTATTTGACCTTAAACTGCGCACTATCGCAGGATGAAAAAGCGTCGTGTCCGATTGCGGTAATGGCGGTACATCTATAAAAATCGAACACACTTACTCCGGAGCAGCTTGAAAAGGCATTGTGTCCGATTATACTGAGATTTTCGGGCATAGTTACGTACGTCAAATTTTGGCAGCTATTAAAAGCATTGACTCCGATTTCGGAAAGCGCGGTACATCCGACCAAAACCGCCTGTGTCAAATTTGTACAAGAGAAAAAGGCTTCTTTTTCTATTACCGTAAGATTTTTAGGAAATTTAACCTCTTCTAATTTGCTGCACATTGAAAAAGTTCTTTCACTGATTTTGGTAAGAGCGGTACACGTAGAAAGGTCTACCTGTTTCAAATTGCTGCAATTCTGAAAGGCTCGTATTCCGATTGCAGTAAGATTTTCAGGAAAGTTTACCTGTTGCAAAGAGCTGCAGCCTTCAAAAGCGCTTTTACCGATAGAGATAAGATTTTCAGAAAAGTTTACCTGTTGTAAAGAGCTGCAGTTTCCAAAAGCGCTTTCACCGATTGAGATAAGACTTGCGGGCAGACTCACCTGAGTCAAGTACGACCACACGAAAGTAAATGCATCTATTTCGGTGCATCCGTCGGGAATAATGATTTTGCCTTTCGGTTTGCTTCCGGTGACGCCTGTGATCTTAGTACCGCTCCACTTGAATTTCGTATAGTTTGTTACGGCGTAGACGGTCGTATCTTGTGCAAAGCGGTCATTGTCGGTTAAGAGGTGCCCGTTTTCATCGTCGAGATGCCACTCATGAATACCGTAATCACCCGTATCCCAAGAAAATTGAAAAACCGCCTTTTTTGCGGCTTCAGTCTTTATATCTTTCCATGTTTTGCCTTTACCCGCTTCGATAAAATTATCGGATTTATTTTTTATGCGTTCGTCGCCCTTTATTGTAAGACGGGGCGCTCGGAATTTTGCAGTATAAACGGCATCGGATGAAGGAAAGGATGCGGGTACAGCAGGTTCCCATTTTTCAAAAATCATATCCTCTTGAGTCGGATTTTTAATACTGAACGACGCGCCGAACCTGCCTTTCAGTTTGGTTCCTTCTTCAAGAGGCGTTTCCGTAGTTCCGCCTTTAAGATCGAATGTGAGTGTGATTTCTTTTCTGTCGTATTCGATTTTTACTACGACAGATCCGTCGTTTTTTATTGTTTGTTGCGTAAAGGGTTTTTCCGTAAAACCTTCATACGTTTTTGCCTGTGCTTTTGTTTGTTCTCCGATAATTCCGTATAGAGACTCCGTGTCTTTCAGCTCATAGCCGTCAGCGCTAAGATTTTGCTGAAAATGCTGCACCTTATACAAAGCTTTTGCCTTTTCTTTTGAGGAGACAAAAACAGTTGTGTTGATTTGAAAACGGTAACCGTCGCTAAGTCTGTCCCCCCATATATCGTCAAGTCGCCATGCGTCGAATTCGTATCCGTCTTTATAGTTTACACGGATCTTATTCTTTATCTCGCTCCATTGTGTACCCCTGTCAACGTATAGAAATTTCGGATCGACACTTTCTACATGACTGTCTCTTTGTACAGCCACTATTATTGTTCGTGTCTGTTCCTCCGCTGACGGATTCGGACATCCGGTAAAAATCCCGATCGATGCTGCCGATACGGCAACTATCGCCATCCGTAAAAGAACATTTGTTTTCGACTTTCGTAGGTTCATTACAGTCCTCCAAGTAAATTTATCTGTGCGAATTGATTCGTCTCAATTTGTAAGACATCCGATTATTTTTTTATGTATAGTACCGGTCATAAAAAACGGGCGGGTATATAAAAAAACGCACGGAAAGCGGCATCCTTTCGTGCGTTTTCTAAGAGAGATAGATTGCATATTGCCGCCGTTTTGTTCGGAGACGACAGTTAAAAAAATGAGCTTACGGGCGGAGGACGCTTTTAGCGCGAGTTGCGAGTTGCGAGTTGCGAGTTGCGAGTTGCGAGTTGCGAGTTGCGAGTTGCGAGTTGCGAGTTGCGAGTTGCGAGTTGCGAGTTGCGAGTAATTATGGGAGTGCGTTTGAGCGTGTCAAGTACTTGACCGGCCTTTTGTGAATATTTTTTTGAAAAACACTGATTAACTGCAGTATGGACTCGCGATATCATACGATAATATTATACATCATTTTTGAGAAAAGACAAGGTTTAATTTGTTGCAATCGCCGCTTTGTACTTCGCGGCATGAGTTCCGCGCTTAGGCTCGGACTTACGGAAATATGCGTTTTACTTCTTCCATAAATTTCGAACCGCGTTCGAATTCGTTCGTAAACATACCGAACGATGTCGCGCCGGGAGAAAAGAGGACGACTTCGTTTCCGCCCCGCTCGTCGTCGGCGCATTCGTTCGCTTTGAGTGCAGCGAGCAGTTCGCCGAGAGAATCGTAGGGACCGTAAAACGGGATAACGTCGGCACGGAGCAATTCCGTCAATTTATCGGTTGCCGTTCCCGAAAGCAAGTACAGCGCTTTTACCCGTTTTCGCGCATCGTGCGAAAGCGCTTCGGAAAGCGAGTTTTGAGAAAGACCTTTGTCGGTTCCGCCTGCGATCAAAATCACCGGCACTTTAAACGACCTGACGGCGGCGACGGCGGCTTCGGGAACGGTCGCACACGAGTCGTTGTAAAAGTGAAATCTCATGCGGTTTCGATTCCATACGTGGAAGTACTGCAAGCGGTGCGGTATGCCTTTCCATCGGCTTAAAATATTTGAAATATTTTCAGCTCTGATTCCCGAAAGCGCCATGACGAGCGCCGCATTCAAAACGTTCGCTCTCATGTGGAGTCCCGGAACGGATATCGAGCGGAGGAGGATTACAGGCATATCGTTTCCCGGAAGGCGCGCCTTTCCCAAAAATTTTCCGTCCGCATCCGCCTCCTGCCAAACGCCGTATACGCCAGAAGGAAGGGCTTTCGTACTGTAGCGGAAGACCGTCGCTTTCGATTCGCGTGCAAAAAAATCGCCCCACGAAAGACCCGCTTCGGGTTCGGGCGTTTCTTTATCGTCGGGATCCGCATCGAAAATGGAACAGCTGTCTTTTCCCTGATCGGCGTAGATGAGACGCTTATCGGCGACGTAGGATGCCATGTCGCCGTACCAGTTTTGATGGTCGGGTACGATCTTCGTGATGAGTGAAATGCGCGGTTTTAATAATTTTCTTCCGCGCAGATCCGCGAGCTGCCAGCTCGAAAGTTCGAGTACGACAGGCGTCGTTTGATTCGTCTTTTCCAAAAACGAAAGCGGGCTCACGGTGATGTTTCCGCCGAGGAAGGCCATGAGACCCGCCTGCGAAAGACCGAAATAGATCGCACTTGCAGTCGAAGATTTTCCTTTGCTGCCCGTCACCGCGATAATCGGCGCTTTCGTAAACGCGAGGAAGACGCTCATATCGGTTTCGATCGCTTTTGCACAGGCGAGATAGGCATTGCCTTCATATTTTATTCCGGGATTTTTAATAATGCAGTCCGCAAAGCGGAAATCGTCGATCTTGTGTTCACCGAGCCGATAGGTAAGCCGTGTCCGATTGAGCGAGGGGTCGTTGTTGAGCGAATCGACGGTCGGTTTCAATTCGCGGGCGGTTTTCATATCGGTCGCAACGACGTATGCTCCGTACTTCAAAAAAAATCTGACGGCCGCTTCACCGCCGCCGTTTAAACCGAGTCCCATGACGGTGATGTGTTTGTTTTTTATATCGGCGAGGGATGAAAACACGCAGCCTTCGGGATATACGTGAGGAGCGCTTTCTGTATTTTTAAAATTCATAATCGATAAAGAGTAACAGAAAAACGCATAAAGTGCAAATACGCCGTCCGTCTTGTCCGTCTTGCAGATTCCGATGCGATGCGCTATAATTTTTTTTGTTAGCCTAAGCTAATTAAAACGGCATTGCCGCGCGCGTACCGGCAGAAGACCGATACGCAAAGGAAAGGTATAATCGATGAAAGACAAAAAACGTTCCGCAGTTTCTTGGATCGCAGAATTTGCGGAAGATCGGAAAACGTACTATGCGTTGAGCGTGCTTACGGCGGTACTCGGTGTTTTATGCGGTATCGCTCCGTATTTTTTTATCGCCGATATCATAAAAAAGCTTTTGGCGGGCACACGCGTTTTCGGCGTGTTCGCCGCGGATCTTATTTTAATAATGTTGTTTTGGGCACTGCGCGTCGTTCTGCACGCCGTATCGACTTCTCTTTCTCATAAAGCGACATTCCGCGTGCTCGCCGAAATCAGAACGCGTTGCTGCGATAAACTTGCTCGATTGCCGCTCGGCAGCGTACTCGATATCCCGTCGGGTTCTCTCAAAAACACGCTCGTCGAAAGAATCGACAGCATCGAAACGACGCTTGCGCATGTCGTGCCCGAGTTTACGGGAAACCTCTTTGCGCCGTTGTGTGTGCTCGTTTATATTTTCTTTATCGATTGGCGCATGGCGCTCGTGTCGCTCATCTCGCTCCCGATCGGTATTATCTTCGCTTCGTGCATGTGGATAGGCTATGAAGCCTCATGGAAGCGGGTTATCGATAAGACGAAAGCGCTCAACGATACCGCTGTCGAATACATCAACGGCATCGAAGTTATCAAAGTGTTCGGCAAAGTGAAAAGTTCATACGACCGCTTTGTCGTTGCGGCGAAAGAGGGCGCGGCCTGTTTTATCGATTGGATGAGGAGAGCCAATATATTTTTCACGCTGACGATGGTGATCACGCCCGCGACGCTTTTATTTATTCTGCCCGCAGGAGGATTTTTTGTTAAAAACGGATCACTTGCCGCGAGCGATTTTATTCAAATAATCATTTTGAGCATCGGACTGATAACGCCGCTCATCACCGCAATGTCGTATACCGACGATATGGCAAAAGTGAGCGTCGTTATCGGTGAAGTTTCGGATATTCTCGAACGGAAAGAACTGGCGCGTCCGGACAAAATAACGGAAGAGCCTCGGGGAAATGCGATCCGTCTCGACGGCGTTCGCTTCGCATACCGCGAAAAAGAAGTGCTGCACGGTATTTCCCTCGAAATTCCCGACGGTTCGGTGTGCGCTTTGGTCGGGCCTTCGGGAAGCGGTAAATCGACGATCGCAAAGCTCATCGCGTCTTTGTGGGACGTCGATGAAGGAGGCATCTCTTTAGGCGGCGTCGATATCCGGAAGATTCCGCTCGAAGCGTACAACAGACGTATCGCTTTCGTATCGCAGGACAATTATCTTTTCAATGAAAGCGTGCGCGAAAATATCCGCATGGGAAAAGAGGGCGCGAGCGATAAAGAAGTCGAAGAAGCTGCGAAAAAAAGCGGCTGCCATGAATTCATCGAAAGCCTCGAACACGGCTACGATACGATCGTCGGAGATTCCGGCGGTCACCTTTCAGGCGGCGAGCGGCAGCGCATCGCGATCGCGCGCGCCATGCTTAAAGACGCGCCCGTCGTCATCCTCGACGAAGCGACGTCGTACACCGACCCCGAAAACGAAGCGGTCATCCAGTCGTCGGTTGCAAAGCTTGTAAAAGGAAAAACGCTGCTCGTCATCGCGCACCGCCTTTCGACGATCAAAGACTCGGACAAAATCTTCGTCATCAAAGACGGAACACTCGACGACGAAGGGACGCACCGCGAACTTCTTTCGCGCGGCGGTTTGTATGCGAAGATGTGGGAAGCGCACATATCGGTCAAAGACGGCTTGAGCGCGGTAAAAGGCTAGGAGATACGACAGATGTTTAAAATATTATTTAAGTTTTTTGATTTTGCGGGCGGTATCAATAAAAAGAAATTCCATATATCGATCGCGCTCGGCGTCGTCATGGCGATGTGCGACGCGATGAAAATTCCCGCAATTGCCGTTATGATTTCGGCGATAATTTCGGGCGAGATTACCGTTCGGACGATTTTTACCTGTACCGCCATCATGCTCGGCAGTATGGTTGTCAATTTTTTCGTGCGCTATACGTCGACGATGCTGCAAACGGAAGCGGGCTATACAGCATGTGCGGACAAGCGCATCGAAATCGCCGAGCACTTGCGCTATCTTCCGATGGGCTATTTTAACAATAACAGTCTCGGCTCCATCACGTCCGTAACGACGAATACGATGGAAAGTCTCGGAGATATTGCCTCTCGTGTGGTGATGATGACGACTCAGGGTATTTTAAATACGGTGCTTGTCGCGGCGATGATTCTGTTTTACGATTGGAGAATCGGCATCGTCGTCGTTTTGGGGCTTGCGCTTTATTCCGTCGTAAACTCGATGATGCAGCGCCGGGCGGCGATGCTTGCTCCGCAAAAGATGAGAGCCGATACCGCCCTTGTCGAAGGCATCCTCGAATATATTCAAGGTATTGCGGAAGTAAAAGCGTACAATCTCACCGGAACGACCGCGAAAAAACTCGTCAAAGCGATCGACGGCAACGCCGATATCAACATTCGGATGGAGAAGCAATTTATCGGCTACATGACCGTGCAGAATTTTATCACCAAAGCGCTCGGCGTTGCGATGAGCGCGCTTTCGATCGCATTGTATATCGCGGGCTCTATGGATCTGCTCGTCGCGATTGTCATGATCATAAGCTCGTTTATGATCTACGCACATCTCGATTCGGCGGGAAATTATTCCGCACTGCTTCGCATCATCGACGCGAGTATCGATAAAGCGAAAGCCATCCTCGATTTGCAGCCGATGGATACGAGCGGGGAAGACATTGCGCCGAAAAAATGCGATATCGACGTTGAAGATATCGGCTTTTCATACGATACGCGGAAGATCATCGACGGCGTGTCGCTGCATATCCCCGAAAAAACGACGACGGCTTTTGTCGGACCTTCGGGCGGCGGAAAGACGACGCTGTGCAGCCTTATTTCGCGCTTTTGGGACGTGCAGGAAGGGCGCGTGCTTTTGGGCGGCAAAGACGTAAAAGCGTACAGCATGGACAGCCTTATGAAAAATTTCAGTTTCGTGTTTCAAAACGTCTACCTCTTTCACGATACGATCGCGAACAATATACGTTTCGGGCAGAGCGACGCGCCCATGTCGAAAGTTATCGCCGCGGCAAAAAAAGCGTGCTGCCACGAATTTATCTCAGCCCTCCCGGACGGCTACGATACGGTCATCGGCGAGGGAGGGGCGAGCCTTTCGGGCGGAGAAAAACAGCGTATTTCCATTGCGCGTGCGATTATGAAAGACGCTCCGATAATCGTACTCGACGAAGCGACTGCGAACGTCGATCCCGAAAACGAAAAAGAGCTTATGGAAGCGATAGACGCGCTGACGAAAAAGAAGACGATTTTGATGATAGCGCATCGATTAAAAACGGTGCGCGATGCGGATCAGATCGTCGTAGTCGATCAGGGCAAAATCGCAGAGCAGGGAACTCACGCATCGCTTATGAGAAAAAACGGCATATACCGCCGCTTCGTCGATGCGCGAAAGCTCGCCGTCAGCTGGAAGATTTAATAAGGGCGAGTTTGGAAAGTAAATACAATTATGCATACGGCGAGGTTCCGACCGTATACCGAAACATCTTGACGTGTGTACGATGCGGCGTAGCAGCGGAAGACACGCGTGCGACTTTGTGCGTTCAGCTTGCGGAAGCGACGTTCGGCTTCGCCTCACTGACGAGTTTGCGACGCAAACTCGCGGTATCCATGTACGGAACCGGTTGTGCTTTTTAAACGGGGTACCCGCTGTGAGAGCCGCGTTCGCATAGGTCTATAAAGATTGTACGTCGATCATCCTCGCCGTAGACACGACGCGATTAGCTGATACTTTCCAAACTCGGCATTCGACCTGATAAACGCGGAGCGCACGGTTTATGCGTAGCCCAGTTCGGACAGGGCGGCGAGCGCTTCGCGTATTTCATCGTAGGCTACGGTTTTGTCCTTGTAGATGATCGAATTTTCATGCGACTTTCCGAGGAGCAGCACGATGTCTCCGCTTGCCGCCATTTTAAAAGTTTCGCGGATCGCTTTCGGCCGCTCGTGGATGATAAAGAGATCGACGCCTTTTTTTTTGCCGCGCTTTTCGGCGCCTTTTGCGATCATTTCGAGCAGCGCTACGGGATCTTCTCCCCGTGGATCTTCATCGGCGAGCACGATGACGTCGCAGAACTTTGCGGCGATTTCTCCCTGCAGCGGCCGCTTCGTCAAATCGCGCTCTCCTCCCGAACCGAAGAGGGCGAAAAGCCTTCCCGTACATCTTTTTCGAATCGGAGGAAATATCGTTTCAAACGACGAAGGCGTGTGCGCGTAGTCGACGATGACTTCAAAGGGCTGCCCCCTGTCGATGACCGTCATGCGCCCTTTGACGGGAGTGAGTGACGGAAAGTGATGCGCGACTTCTTCAAAGGTTTTTTGCGTAACGCTGCTCACCGCGATGAGGGACGCCATGAGGTTGTATGCGTTGAACGCGCCGGGAAGCGGAGCCGTAACGTGGATGACGGCTCTCTTTCTCGGAAAGGCGGGATCGTCGTTCGCTCGGAAAACGGCGTCTTCTCCGTCCGCGTCGATCGTAAACGAAATGCCGAATCTCGCCGCTGCGATATTCCGAGCCGTCATGCAGCGAACTCCTTCGGGTACGGGCGGAAGAGCGACCGCGTCGGCTCCCGTTTCCGCTGCGGCTTTTCCCGCCTGGCCTTCGGTCGTAAACGCATAGACGGGATGCTTTGTCGAATTGATGCAATAGACTGCCGACGGATCTTCGGCGTTGACGACGCCGATGGAAGGAATTTTCATCGGAGTGCCGGCGATCGTTTTTACGTGGTCGCACTTGTCGAGCGCGCGGAAAAGATTCGCTTTATCGCTTCGGTACTGCTCGAAGGTTTTGTGAAATTCGAGGTGTTCGAGCGTGACGTTCATAAAAACCGCGCAGTCGAATTGGACATTGCCGAGTCTGTTTGTCAGGACGGAAAGCCCGTGCGAAGAGGCTTCGACGACCGCATACGTACAGCCGTTTTCGAGCATTGCGTTGAGACGGTTTTGGATAATCGGTGCTTCCGGCGTCGTCTGATGTTCGGGGTTGGGGAGGGCATCCCCTCCGAGCGAATATTCGACTGTCGAAATAAAGCCCGCTTTTTCTCCGCACAGGCGCAAGAGCTGCCAGATAAACGAAACCGTGCTGCTTTTCCCTTCCGTACCCGTCACTCCTATGACGATGAGGCGCTTCGACGGGGAGTCGTAAAAAGCGTCGGAAACGGGCGCCATGGCAAAACGCGCGTCGCTCACGCGCAAAAAGGCCGGAAGATATCGTTTCGTTTTACCGACGGCGCTTTCGATCGCACGGCGCGCGATGACGTTTGCACACTCCCGCCGAACTTCGTACGGAATATCTCCCTGATAGACGACTGCGTTCGCGCCCGCTTCAAGCGCTTGGGATATAAAATCGTTTCCATTGCGGTGTATTCCGGGAAGCGCAAAAAAAAGCGAACCCTCTTTTACATCGCGCGAATCGAATGCGAGATTCGTGATCGGAATATTCATGATATCGACTGTTTCGACGGGGCTGATCCCGTCGGCTGCAAGCGCTTTGTGCGCAAAAGAAAGCAGCAACTGTGACAAGAGTTTTTCCATGATACAGCGATTGTAGCGATAAATATGCGCTTTTTCAACATATCGCATATTTATGTCGCATATTTAAAAAACCGCATCGTGTTTTCCGTGTTTAATAATTCCGATAGCACTCCCTGTATGCGCGATATTTTTTTCGATATATATCGGTCAATGCAGGATCGGGTTTTACGACGTGCCGGACTTGCGGTTGAAAGGACAGGGGTGAATCGATTTTTCCGAGCAGATACAAACCGATTACGGCGCAGCCCATAACGGAGCTCTGTTCCGATTCGTCGATCGTCATCGGCATGCCGAAAAGCGATGCGCATATTTGCATCCAAAATTCGGAACGTAGAATCCCACCGGATAATTTTATTGATTTCGGATAGCCCGCCGTATCGGCGAGTATTTCATAACAGTGATAGACGCTGAACAATACGCCTTCCAATACGGATTGATACAGGTTATAGACACTGTGTTCCGGTTTGACGGACAAAAATCCGCCGTGTCGTTTTTCATTCCAGCCGGGGCATCGTTCGCCGAATAAAAACGGTAAAAATACGGGGGTATCGTTTGTATGCGACAATTCTTTTTCGATATCGGTATAGTGCGCATCGTTCGGAAAAAAGGTTTTTTTGCACCAGTCTTGGCAATTGCATGCGCCGCTCACCGCAGCTCCGAGCAAGTGAGACGAAAGCGTAAAATAGCTCCACAAACTGGGCGTTTCGGGAAGGAGCGGCCCTTCTGTCGTCATGCGGATGGCCGCGCTCGTGCCGACGGAAAAAGTCATAATGCCTTCTTTCAGCGCTCCCGCGCCGATTTGATTGAGCGCTCCGTCGGGGTATGCGGGGACTACGGGCGTTCCTTCTTTTTGTCCGAAAAGCAGCGCGCCTTCTTTTGAAAGCGGAAACGTTTTTTCCGTGCCGACGATTTTCGGCAAAACCGACTCATCGATATCGAGTGAAGAGAGCAGTTCGGCATCGTATGTGCGCGAATCGATATTGACCAGTCCCGTTCCCGACGCCATGGCAAGCGTCGTAACCCATGCGCCTGTTAGACGGTATGTATTGTATTCGCCCTGTCCGCCGATTTTCACATGCGATAAAAGCGTTCCGTTTTCCTTTTTGTGCATGAGCTTAAAATACGGATACGTAGAATTGACAAGGCAGCCGGTTTTTCGGTAATACGTTTTTTCAAATCCGTTTTCGCGAAGTCTTTTGCACAGTTCGCCCGCACCCGTATACGACCATAATTCGACGGGGGATAAAAGAGCGCCGTCCTTGTCGGTGAGCGCTAGGCTGTGCCACGTCGTGCTTTGCAGAATGATATCGACCTGTATGCCGTCTGCGATTTCTTTTGCCGCCTGCGCGGTTTTTAAAAATACCGCTTCTCCGTCATGCGTCCCGTTTGAGTCATGGGCAAAGCCGTACGGCTTCGTTGTGATGCGCCACGTATCGCTTTCTGCATCGTAGAGCATCGCTTTTGCGGATGTCGTACTCGATTCGAGGATGAGCAGTTTCATACGGAATACGTCGTCGATGCCGTACTTCCGCCGTGTCCCGTCCAATCCGTGTGAAAGAAATTACCGCGCTCTTTATCCGTGCGCTCATAGGTGTGAGCACCGAAATAATCGCGCTGCGCCTGCAGCAGATTTGCCGGCAGCTTATTGCAGCGGATGCCGTCGAACCACGAAAGAGCGGCTGAAAGGGAAGGAACGGGGATGCCGTTCATTGCCGCAAGCGCAACCGTCTTTCTCAATGCGTCGTGCGAATCGTTTAAGATTGTGCTGAAATACGGATCCATGATGAGGTTTTGCAGATTGCCGTTTCGGGCGTAGGCATTTTTGATTTTATCCAAAAACACCGAACGAATAATGCAGCCGCCCCGCCACAGCATTGCGATATTTCCGAGGTTTAAATTCCATGTGCGGTGTAATCCCGTTTTTCGGATGAGCTCGAAGCCCTGTGCGTATGAAATTATCTTTGCCGCATACAATGCATCGTGCAGCGATGTAATCATATCGCTTTTTTCTTCCGCAGTCGGCGTGTGAAGTTTTTGTGACGGGAACAGTTTTTCGCACTGTATGCGCTCGTCTTTTTCCGCGCTCAGGCAGCGGGCGAACACCGATTCGGTTATGAGCGTGAGCGGTACGCTTTCGTTGAGGGCGGTAATGCCCGTCCACTTACCGGTACCTTTTTGTCCCGCCGCATCGAGAATATTGTCGACGAGGAAGCTTGAATCTTTGTCTTTGTATGCCAAAAGCTTTCCCGTAATCTCTATCAAATACGAGCCGAGGTCTCCCTTGTTCCAACCGGTAAAAACTTCGCTTATTTCGGAAGCGTCCATGCCGCCGTATTTCCGCATGATGTCGTACACTTCGGAAATGAGCTGCATGTCGCCGTATTCGATGCCGTTGTGCACCATCTTAACAAAATGTCCCGCTCCTCCTTTGCCGATCCAATCGCAGCACGGCTCGCCGTCTTCGGCTTTTGCCGCAATGCTTTGAAAAAGCGCTTTTACTTCGGGCCATGCCGCTTCGTTTCCGCCCGGCATAATGGACGGTCCGTTGAGAGCACCTTCTTCACCGCCCGAAACGCCCGTACCGATATAAAGCAGCCCCTTCGCCTCCGCTTCTTTTTCGCGGCGTTCGGTATCTTCGAAGTATGAGTTTCCCGCATCGATGATGATATCGCCTTTTTCCATAAGGGGAATGAGCGAGCGGATCATTGCGTCGACGGGTTCTCCCGCTTTTATCATCATGAGGACTTTTCGCGGTCTTTCAAGGGATGCGATAAAATCTTCCAAGCTGTGCGCAGGGATGATGCGTTTTCCTTTTGCCCTGCCGCTTGCAAAAGCGTCGACCCGTTCGGGAGTTCTGTTAAAGACGGCGACGGTAAAACCGTTGCGTTCCATATTCAATACGAGATTTTCACCCATTACGGCAAGACCGATGACACCGATAGATGCTTTCATACTTTCCTCCGTGTTATTGCACTGCGCATTTTATTAAGACTCTTTAATTCCGAGTCTTTTAAATTGCTCATTACTTCCTATTAATTAATAATACAATTCGCTTTCAAAGCACGTCGCGTTTTTTTGTTTTCCGACAACGGTTATCTTTTTTGTCTCATCGTCAAAAGCCGCGAACATCGTTATCGTGTTGCCTTTTTCGCTTCGTGTGAATAATTCATGAGGAAATCGGTAAATTATGAAATGTGAATGTCGTCATGTTTTGCTTCCTTGAAATTTTTACTGTTCGGCTCTCCACTTTGCCAAAAGTATATCGGGGTGATACGAAAGTTTCGCTTTGCGCAATCCTTCGATTCCCAAATCTTCTTCCCGATTTAAATAATCGAATCGTATCATCGCTTTTGCCAATTCCCTGTTAATCACCGCATAGGCGCCGTCCCGATCGTATTCGGGTACGGCCTTTTCAAAGTGGACGTCTGCAGTATATCCCGTAACGGCCGAAGCGATTGTCATGGCGACCGGCTTTCCGTCGGCATATAAAATTCCGCCTGAAAGATTCAATTCATCGAAGAGATCGAGCGCTTCTTTAATAATTTCCGATTCGATTTCTTTGTCGTAGTCGCCGTCTCCGCCGTTTGCTTTAAACCACTCGTTTTCGACCGAAAGCGCATCGGGAGCGAGTTCTTTTGAAAGGGGGCGGTACTCCGTATCGGGGTGCTTTCTCATAAACTGCGAAATGTGATTTTTCTTTTTGTGATATTTGCCGCCCGGAAGCTCGGCAAGGGATTTCGTTAAATAAAGATAATCGCTGTCGGCTCTCCGCTCGGTAAAAGTAAATCGGTTCGGCATCTTCGTTTCGAGATATAATTTTTGTCTGTCGGTAAGAAGCGGGAAGGCGAGCGGCATGCCGTTTTGTTCGGCGTCTTTTGTTAAAAAATCGATCGTTTTGCGCATATCGCCCTTTCCGAGCGGAAAACCGTAGAGCGTTCGAGTCGATGCGATATCGCGTTCGGGCGCTTCGAGCGCACCGTATTTTCGCAAAACGATTCCTCCGCAATAGCACACTTGCGTTTTATATTTTTTGCGGTATAAGATGATGTTTGCGTACGAATCGGTACTGCTCATGAGGTCTTCGCCGCACGCCGCCAAAAATAATTGTTCGGCGTCCTCAGGAGTCGGTTCATGCCATCGGGGTGTGCTCATTATAACCTCACCGGAATATGCTGCGCATCGAGTTCCCGTTTGATGCGGGCGATCGTATAGTTTCCCGAATGCACCATCGTTGCGATGAGCGCCGCGTCTGCTTTTCCTTCCGTAAACGCATCGGCGATGTGCTGCACGCATCCCGCGCCGCCCGATGCGATGACCGGAACGGAAACGCTTTCGGAAATCATGCGCGTGAGCGAAAGTTCGTAGCCGTTTTGTACGCCGTCGGTATCGATCGCGTTTAAAACGATTTCGCCCGCTCCGAGCGAAACGGCTTTTTGCGCCCATTCTTTTGCATCCAAATCCGTCTTCGTCCTTCCGCCGTTGATGAATACGCGGTAGCCGCTCGGCATCGCCTCGTCGTGCGAAGCGTCCATGCCGAGTACGATGCACTGATTTCCGAAAACGCGGGCGCCTTCCCGGATAAGGTCGGGATTTTTTACCGCTTGCGAATTGAGACTCACTTTTTCCGCTCCTGCAAGGATTGTCGAGCGTATGTCGTCGATCGTCGCGATGCCGCCTCCGACACAAAAGGGAATAAACACTTCGCGTGCAACGCGCGCGACGAGGTCGAGTATGGGGCCTCTCCCGTTTGCCGACGCCATGATATCGTAAAAGACGAGTTCGTCCGCGCCTTGTCGCCAGTATTCTGCGGACATCGCAACGGGGTCTCCGATATCGCGGTTGTTTTGAAATTTGATACCCTTTGTCGTACGCCCGTCTTTAACGTCGAGGCAGACGATGATCCGTTTTTTCAGCATGGCACATCTCCGCGGCAGTAATTTGCAAGGAGCCGAAGCCCGGGCGCTCCGGATTTTTCCGGATGAAATTGAAAAGCCGCGACGCTGCCGCTTTCGACGACTGCGGGAACGATGCCGCCGTAGTTCGTGTAAGCTTTGACGACGGAAGCATCCTCGCTCTGCATGACATAGGAGTGTACGAAATAAAAATCGGAGTGCTCTGCGACGCCGTCAAGGAGGGGAGAAGCGCCGTTTGCATACGTCAAATCGTTCCATCCCATGTGCGGCACTTTGAGGCGCGGCACTTCGTCGTGCGAGGCTTGCCACAGCGATGAAAATTTAATAATTTTCCCTTTGACGAGACCGAGACAGGCGGTATCTCCTTCTTCGGAATAATCGAAGATGATCTGCGAGCCGAGACAGATGCCGAGGATCGGTTTTTTCGCACCGCTCCAATCTTTTAAAAAAGAATCGAAGCCCGTACGCGAAAGCTCGTGCATCGCATAAGCGGCTTCTCCGACTCCCGGAACGATGAGACGGCTGCAGTGCGCGAGTTCGCTCGGACGCTTGGAAACCGTAAACGGAAAGCCCAGCGATTCGAGGGCGTGTTCGACGCTTTTGATATTGCCCGCATTGTAATCGACGATTCCGATCATAGGAGCATAGTAGTATGAACGGCGGATTTTGTAAATTACCTCGCATCAGCCGGAGGAATAATTATCGATAATAGACAGCTTAGCCGTATTTCGGTATACTGAATAAAATGAGTACGATTAGGCTTTCTCCGTCGCTGCTTTCGGCCGATTTTGCACATTTGGAAGCGGCGTTCAAATTGATCGAACAAAAACGCGCTTCTTCCGTGCACATCGACGTGATGGACGGAAGCTTTGTGCCGCAAATTTCGTACGGGCAGCCGGTTATCGCTTCTCTCAGACCGTGCACGAAGCTGCCTTTCGATGTACACCTCATGGTTGAACATCCCGAGAGGCAAGTCGATTCTTTTGTCGATTGCGGCGCCGATTGGATTACGTTTCATATCGAAGGGACGATTCACGTTCATCGCCTCGTCGAGTATATAAAATCGCTCGGGAAAAAGGCGGGCATCGCTTTCGTACCTTCGACACCCGTTTCCGCACTTTCCGAGATTTTGCCCTTTGTCGACCTCGTGCTCGTCATGACGGTAAATCCCGGCTTCGGCGGTCAAACCTTTATTCCGTCGTGTATTCACAAAATCGAAGAGCTCGCTGCAATCAAAAAAGAAAAAAATCTTTCATTCGATATTTCCGTCGACGGCGGCGTCAATAAAGCGACGGCGCCCCTGGTCATCGGTGCGGGCGCCGATATCGTCGTGTCGGGTTCCGCGTTTTTTAAAGGCGAGTTCGATTTGGAGTGTGTATGATTGCGAGCGTAAAACGTTTTGCATCCGCAGTTGCCGCTCTCGTTTTTTGCGCGGCGGCGCTTTTTCCCGCATCCCGTGAAGGGCAAGCCGCTTTCACTCAGGGCTGTACCGCATTTAAATCGGGCGATTGGTATTCGGCGATGATTTCGCTCCGCCAAGCTTCGACCTATCCTGAAAATGATACGGGCGAAACGCGCTATATGCTCATCGCGGCTGAAATGTATTCGGGTGCATACGCGGAAGCCGTCGCCGACTGCGATTATTATCTTAGGAATTTTCAGGGCGGTATATACGAGCCCTATGTGCAATATCAAAAAGGACGCGCATTTTTTTATCTCGGTGAGTACGAAAAATCCGTTTTACTTTTGAGCGATTTTTGTCACCAATATGCCGATCACGAAATGTATGCGTCGTCTCTCTTTTGGATCGCCGAATCGTTTTATGCCGGCTATAATTACGATGAAGCGCTCGTCCTTTACAGACGCATCGTAAACGAATTTCCGTCGGATGCAAAAGCGAAGGCGGCCGAGCAGCGCATCGAAGTGATCGCTCAGCGCACACGCGAAGAAAAATTATTGTACCTCCTGAAAAAAACGGGAGAAGCGTATTTGGCGGCAAAAGAAGATTACGAAAAGCAGCTGCACATGTACGATACGGTAAGCATCACTTCTTCCGGAAGCGAAAAAAAAGCGGCCGATCTGCAGAAAAAAAACGAAGCGCTTGCTGCGGAAAACGAACGCTTGCATACCGAAGTTTCCGATTTGCAAAATAAACTTGCCGCCCAAAAAGCCGAAGCGAACGAACGCGTACTCCGCCTCAAAGCGAAAGCGAAGGAAGCAGAAGCGCTGATGAGGGAGGGTACACAGTGAAAAGACGATTTTTTTTGCGCGCCGCCGCCTTTGTAGTCTGCTTCATTGTATCCCTGTCCGGAAATATTTTTGCAAAAGAGGGGCCTGAAGCGAAGACCGTCACCGTATCTTCAGGATGCGTCAAGCTCGTGCTTCGGGGCGAAAAGGGAACTTTTCAGATTTACGCCCGAAGCGCGGACGGAAAGGAAACGGCGGTTTTTTCGGGAGCGGATGCTTTTACATCTACGTATTTTTCGCTTTTTGCCGGAAAAAAAGAATATCGTTTAAGCGCGTCGGGAGGAGGCGCAACGGGTGCGGCTCTGAACGCCGACAAAGCGTCGCTCGTATACAAAATTAATAAAATTGCGGACGCCGTGATCGATTTTTCGTTTGTGAAATCACCCGGAAGCGATTTCGACGATATCGTAAAAGTGCGCATTTCCGTCGTCAATAAAGGAAAAAAGCGGAACACCTTTGCGCTCGAGGGCGTATTCGACACGGTGCTCGGAGAAAAGACGCAAAAACATTTTTCGACGGCAAATATACAATCGATCAATTCCGAAACGCAGTTTTACGATATGAGCGCATCCCGCTGGATTTTGTCGCAAGGGCAGGGAGCCGCCGTGCAGTTTTTATTGTACGGTGCGGATACGACAAAGATAGAATCGGTGACGCTCGGCAATAAAGATTTGCTTTCTCTGCCGATGCGGCGTCCGCTTTTCGTTCCTTCGCGTTCTTTCGACAGCGTGACTTCCTACAACAATTCCGCTCTCGCCGTACATTGGCCGGAAACGACGCTCGAAAGCGGAGCGGAAGCGGCCGTTATTTTTTATATCGCGCTTTCCGCCGACGGGGGCGTACCCAAGGGAGATGCGTATATCGCTTCTTTCGATAAAACGCTTCCGTCCGATGATGCGGGAACGAAGATTGCGGACGAGAGGGCGGTTCCCGAATGGAAACTCAACAAAGCATACGTTACATCTCTTTTGCAAAGAATATATGCTTTGAGCGATTACGATGCGGATGCGGATGAACTTGCCGAGCTTAACGCCGAGCTCGATGTGATTCTCGCGCAGCTGAGGCGGCAGTAAGACTATGCCGCGCGATGTTCTCGATGTCGCTTCCAAAATGCTCTCGCGCAGGGATTTTCCGTCTGCAATAAAACTCCTCGAAGGGCGGAGCGAAATCTACGAAGGTAATTTTGCTTATTACATTTTGCTCGCAAATGCGTGCCTCTATGCGGGGGACGCGGGTACGGCTTCGATGTATTATCAAAAGGCGCGGGAGATAAAACTCACCGATACGGGCTTGCTTTTGGGACAAGCCGCGCTTTTTTTGCGCCGCGGCAATACCGATCGCGCGCTGCAGTATTATCTGGAAGTGCTCGACGGCGATCCCGAAAATAAAATCGCAAAAAATGCGCTCGAATTTATCCGTACGCAGGGCGACTACGATACGATTTGCCGATGGATCGACAACGGAAAGATCGAACGGTTTTATCCGCCGATCGGCATGAATATCGGAAAGATTTTAGGAATTGCCGTTCCCGCGGCTGCCTGTGTTCTCGGCGTTCTTTTCGCTCTGCTCATTATCCGCACACCTCGCGCTTCGCCTCAGGGCGAGCGGGCGGACTTGTCGGCACTCGCACTTTCTTCCGACGAAGCGAAATACGCGCAGGAAAAGGATATGGCGTCTTCCGCCTATGCGTTTATCCTGTCGAACAAAGAGATAACCGAAAGCTATGCGCGCTCTCAGCGCTATTTTCAAGCTTACCGCGACAACGCGGCGCAGATCGAAATCAACCGGATTTTACATTCGAACGCATCGCTTTCGATCAAACAAAAAGCGCGCGTTTTGATGAGTTATCTTTCGCCTCCGACTTTCGACACGATTACCGACAATCCCTCGTATGAAGATGCGGTGAAAAATCCCGTGCTCTACGAAGACTGCTATGCCTCATGGTCGGGGCGCGTTTCAAATGCCGCCGTGCAGGGTACTTCATACCGTTTCGATTTGCTTGTCGGCTACGAAACGATGGAAAAAGTCGTCGGCATCGTTCCGGTGCAATTCCAATCCGATCCGGGAATTACGAGCTCGCTTCCGGTGAAAGTGCTCGGAAAGATCGTATTCGAAAACGGAAAGATGAATCTGGAAGGACGGTCGGTGTATCAAAGCGTAAAGGATTTTCTCGAAACGCCGTAGACTGTAGTTTTTTATGTGATTTCCGCGTAAAATGGCAAAGTTTCGGCGATATTATAGAGGGCAGCTCTAAAAAATCGATTCGGTTTTTGGAGCCTGTCCGAGTTTTGCGGCGCCCCGTTTTGTGCGAAAGCGGTGCGGAAAAAAATTGATAAAGGAAGGTGTGTAATGGCAACGGCAGCTGTAAACCAGATGGCGGATAAGTCGGAAAAATTAAAGGCTTTGGAAGCCGCTCGGCTCCAGATCGAAAAGCAATACGGCGCGGGTTCTCTGATGAAGCTCGGCACGAAAGCGGACACTGCGGGTTTCGACGTGGTTCCGTCCGGTTCGATTTTGCTTGACGAAGCGCTCGGCATCGGAGGCTATCCTCGCGGGCGTATCATCGAAATGTACGGACCTGAGTCTTCGGGAAAGACGACGCTCGCTCTCCACGCGATCGCCGAAGCGCAAAAGCTCGGCGGCATCGCAGCTTTTATCGACGCGGAGCACGCCCTCGATCCTCAGTATGCGAAAAGCCTCGGCGTCAATATCGACGACCTTTGGGTATCGCAGCCGGATACGGGAGAACAGGCGCTTGAAATCGCAGAGGATTTGATCCGCTCGGGTGCGGTCGATATCATCGTCATCGACTCGGTCGCAGCTTTGACTCCGCAGGCCGAAATCGAAGGCGATATGGGCGACAGCCACATGGGTTTGCAGGCGCGCCTTATGAGCCAAGCGCTCAGAAAGCTTACGGCGATCATCGGCAAGTCGAACGCGATCCTTGTGTTTATCAACCAGATCCGCATGAAGATCGGCATCATGTTCGGAAATCCCGAAACGACGACGGGCGGCAACGCGCTTAAATTTTATTCGTCGGTGCGCCTCGAAATCCGCCGCATCGAATCGATCGAAGGGAAGGGCGATGAAGAAGCGATGGGAAACCGCGTGCGCGTAAAAGTCGTCAAAAACAAAGTCGCTCCTCCGTTCCGCAAAGTCGAACTCGACATCTATTTCGGAAAAGGCGTGTCCGCGGCGGCGAGCCTGCTTGATTCCGCGGTAAAGCACGGTCTCATCGAAAAGAGAGGCGCGTGGTATTCGGCGGGAGACGATAAAATCGGACAGGGAAAAGAAAACGCGGTGCAGTTCCTCGAAACGAATAAAGAGTATGCCGCAAACATCGAAAAAAAATTGCGCGCCGAACTGTTTCCCGGGCAAGCGCTCAAGATGAAAGACGGCGCGGCAAAGAGCGATGCGGGAAAAGCCGACGTAAAATCCGATGCGGCAAAACCCGCCGCACAAAAAGCGGATGCTCGCCCTGCCGCCGATGCGAAAAAAAGCGACGGGGGGAAGGCGGGTGCAAAACCCGCTGCGAACGAAGAGGAGCTTTTTTGATTGCGTGAAGCGACGCTCGGCATCGGCTCGAATATGCCGTACCGCTCCATGCCGCCGATCGATATCGTAAAAGCTGCGTGCAATGAACTGCGCCCGCTTTTCGTTTCGTTTGCCGCTTCTTCGCTGTACCGTACACAGGCGCTCTACATTGCCGATCAAAGCGATTTTTACAATATGGTCGTGCAAGGCGCCGTCCGCGAAGGACTTACGCCGCACGATCTCCTTGCCGAAATTCACAAGATTGAAGCGAAGTACGGACGCAACCGGAAAAAAGAAGTACGCTTCGGACCTCGTTCCCTCGACATCGATATCGAACTTTTCGGCGACATGGAAATTGACGACGAAACTCTTACGATTCCGCACCCGAGAATGCGCGAAAGAGCCTTTGTGCTCGTTCCGCTTTTCGAAATACTCAAGCGCTGTGAAAGCGAAAACGATAAAGCGTCTCTTTTGATAAAAAAATACGGTGAAGATTTAAAGCGGCTTTCCGCACAACGCATAGAACGCTGTGCGGAAACAGTTTGAATTGTACGAAACGGTTTTGTTTCGCGTTCATAAAGCGCCGAAGCGCCGTGTCGAACAGCCGCTCCCCGCGTAAACAGGCTTCTCCCCGCGTAAAGCGGGACCTGCGGTTTAGATGGAGGAGTCTACCGTTATTTGTGTGCCGGTGATATTGCTGTTGCTGTTTTCAAGCATTCCTTTTACCTCATCTGTTTTAACGGTAAAAGGAATGCCGGGCTTCATATTAACAAAAGCTTGTTCTCCGATAAGCTTCAATTTAGCGGAACGTATTTTTACCGAAGTAATACCGTTACAAAACTTAAAAGCAAGCTTACCGATAGTTTCCAAATTTTGGGGTAATGAGAGTTCTCCGTTTAATTTCTTGCAGTTATTAAATGCATAGTCGTTAACGGATTTGAGACTTTCCGGCAGATTTAATTTTCCCGTAAGATTTTCACATTCGGCAAAAGCATTTATGTCAATAGTCGTAAGATTTTCGGGTAAAATCAATCCTGTTAAACCGCTGCACTTATAAAAGGCGTTATACCTGATTAAGGTCAAATTTACGCATTTAGATAAATCCAATGTTCCCGTTAATTCGGTACACTCTTTAAAAGCGTTTTCATCGATTTTCGTAATATCGCTCGGCAGAATTATATTTCCTTTCGGCTTGCCTCCCGTATAGCCTTTAAGCGCGCCGGCGTCAATATTAAACTTCGTATAATTCGTAACGGCGTAGACGGTGTCGCCTGCGGCAAGCTTACGATCATCCGTTATAGCTTCGCCGTTTTTGTCTGCTATTTTCCATTCGTAAATTCCGTAGTCGTCGGCTTGATATCCGCTCTTTAATTGCAATTTTTTCGATACATCGGATTTTATCACTTTCCATACCGTATTTTCCGGTATATCGATTGAAGAGGTCTCTACGCGCTCATCGCCTTTTATCGTGATCTGTTGCGCTTTTTCGAAGACGACCGAAATGTCAACCGGCTTTGTTATAATAATACTGTAAGAACGTTCTATTCCGGCTTCCGCTATGGGTTCGCCGCCTTGCAGCCACCCTGCAATGAGATATTTCGGAGAGGCTACGGTAACTTCCGCCGTAAAAGTTACGGTTTGTCCTTTTTCCACCGTATCGCCATTATTGATTTCGGTTCCGTTGTCAAGTTTTGCAATGATTTTTCCGACCGAAGCGGCAGTTTTAAATTTTATTTCATATTTCGGCGTTTCGGGTGTACCTCCGTTTCCGTTCGAACTGTCCGACGGATTGGCACATGCGCTAAGGATGAGCGCTGCGGCAAGTGCGAATACCGCAGTCGGTACGGCAATTTTTTTGTGTGTGCATAGTTTGTTCATATTTTTTCCTCTTATTGTATATTGTTATAAGAAACTTATACTTATAGAGTATATAAGATTTTAGAGAAAAAAACAACTTTGGACATATTTTTTTTATAAAATAATTACAAAAAACTATCATTCTTGACACAATCAACCGTTTTTGTCAGAATAAAAAAAATCACATAAACGCGCTTTTGCGGACGGTATATCCGTTCGGGCGCACGTCTAAAAACTTTTTCGGAACTTGCACTTTGCTTGGAATTTCGCTGCAAGCATCTGCAAAAGTTTTTATGGGAGTAACCGATGAACACGAGTAAAACGATTGAAAAGATTAAATCGCTTTTTGAAAAAGATGCGGCGGAAAAGCTGCCGCATAATATACCGCTTTTGCTTCGCGCGCGTGCCGAAGCTTATCCCGACTATACGCTGCAGATCGTAAAAAACGAAGTCGGCGAATACGAGCACTACAGTTACAAGCGCGTTTACAACCGCGTCGTCGAAACGGCGTGTGCGCTGCAAAAGATCGGCGTAACGCGCGGAGCTTTTATCGGCCTCATGTGCGACAATCGGCGCGAATGGTTTATCCTCGATCACGCGATTTTGTCTCTCGGCGCAACCGATATTCCCCGCGGGCTCGATTCGACGGGAACCGAAATGGCTTTTATATTGAATTTCGTCAAATGCGAAATCTGTATTTTTGAAAATCAAAAGCAGCTGCAAAAGCTCTTCGATTGCGGAACGGACGTGCCGACTCTGAAAACCGTTATCCTCATCGATTCGCCTACGGACGATGAGATAAAAAAACAGGCGAAAGCGCGCGAAATCAAAATTTGGAAATACATCGATCTTGAGGATAAAGGACGCCACGCTTCCGAAAAAGAGCGAAAAGCGGTTGAAGCTGAAATGGATAAAACGGGCGCCGACGAAACGGCGACGATCATCTTTACGTCGGGAACGACAGGGACTCCCAAAGGCGTTATGCTTACGCACGACAACTATATCGCGCAGTGCGAAGCGGTAAAGCTCGCCCTTCCGACGACGAAGGATGAAGACATCTGGCTGTCGGTACTTCCCGTATGGCACAGTTTCGAGCGCGCGTTTCAATATTTTATCGTCGCGCTCAAAAGCAGCATCGCGTATTCGAAACCGTCGGCCGCTATCATGCTTTCCGATATGGCGAAAGTTCATCCGACGTGGATGTGCGGTGTCCCCCGCCTGTGGGAATCGCTTGCAAACGGTATTTTCCGCCAGATGAAAAAAGAAAACAGCGTTACGCAGTTTTCGTTCAACCTTGCGATCAAAATCGGAAAAGCGTTTTCGTGGGCGAGCGACCGCGTGAGAGGCCGCGTGTGCCGCTACAGAAACGGCACGCGCATCTTCGACGTTTTATACGGCATCGTTCCGTTTATCCTGCTCGCCCCGTGGTACGGGATTTGCAAAGTCGTCGTCTTTAAAAAGATCCGCGCAGTGCTCGGCGGTCACATGGTCGCGGCGATTTCCGGAGGAGGGGCGCTGCAAAGCGATATCGATTCGTTCTACCATGCGATCGGTTTCAATCTCCTCGAAGGCTACGGCATTACCGAAGCGGCTCCCGTTCTTTCGGTACGCAATCCTTTAAAGCCGCGTTCGGGCTGCGTCGGCGTCGTCTTTCCTGCGGCCGAAGTGCGCGTCGTTTCGATCAACGAAGACGGCTCTCTCGGTACCGAAGCGCTTCCGCCCGGCAAAAAAGGTATCGTCGAAGCGAGAGGCCGCCAAATCATGAAAGGCTACTACGAGCGTCCCGATTTGACGGCTCAGGTTATCGATAAAGACGGCTGGCTCAACACGGGCGACATCGGCATGATGACGCAGGACAACGAAATCAAAATCACCGGCCGCGCAAAAGATACGATCGTATTGCTCGGCGGAGAAAATATCGAGCCCTCGGTTATCGAAGCCTCTCTTTTGAACAGTCCCTACATCGAACGCGTTATGATCGTTGGGCAGGATAAAAAATACATCGCAGCGCTCATCGTTCCGGCAAAAGACGCGCTCATCGAATGGGCGAACACAACGCTAGTCATGTACAGTTCGTGGGAAAGCCTTCTCGAATCGAACGAAGTGCAGATGTTTTTCCGCGAAGAGATCGAACGCCGCGTAAACGAAAAGACGGGCTTCCGCACCTGCGAGCGGATCAACCGCTTCGTACTGCTTCCGAACAGTTTTGAAACAGGCAAAGAAGTCAACGCAAAAGGCGAAATGATGCGCTATAAGATCACGAAGATCTACGCAAAGGAAATCAAATCGCTTTTTGCGTAATAGATTCGATTCTGTAATTTTTATGAGCGGCTTCGCCGCTCGAGGCGGATAGTGCCGTGACAAAACGTATAACGAACAGATTTTCTCCCGCAGCTCTCGCGGCCGAATACAAAGATACTCTCGTAAACGATGTGCTCGAATTTTGGCTTTTGCACGGTATCGATAAAACGTACGGCGGCATCTGCACGGGACTCGACCGTAAAGGAAACGTCATCGAAACGGATAAATCGATATGGTTCCAGGGACGCGCGCTGTGGACATTTGCACGTGCCTATGAAATGCTTGCCTCGCGCGGAGAAATACGTGAAGAATATATCGATGCGTGCCGCTCGCTTTCGGATTTTATCGAACGTTTCGGTACGGATAAAAGCGACGGGCGTATGTATTTCCGCGTTGCAAAAGACGGAAAGCCCGTCATAAAACGGATCCGCTATTATTTCAGCGAAACCTTTGCCGCGATCGGTTTTGCGGCTTTTGCGCGTGCGGCAAAAAATGCCGACTGCGAAGAAAAAGCGTTTTCCTATTTCAATAGAATCGAAGCGATAAAAAAAAGCGGCGTCCTCGTTCCGAAGTTCGATGCGAAAACGCGGAGCGCACGTTCTTTCGGCGAGCCGATGATTTTGCTCAATACGCTTTCCGAGCTCCGTCTCGCAGCGAATGCAAAAAAATCGTTTTGTGAAAAAAAAATCGATGCGCTTTTAAAAGAGATTCAAACGTATTTTATCCGTCCCGACTTGCAGGCGGTGCTTGAACAGTGCGCACTCGACGGGAGCGTGCAGAGCGAACACTTCGAAGGCAGATTGCTCAATCCCGGACACGCGATCGAAGGCGCGTGGTTTATCATGAAAGAGGGGATTTTACGCGGCGACGAAAAGCTTAAAACGCTCGGCGTACGAATGTTCGACTGGATGTGGACTCGCGGCTGGGATAAAAAATACGGCGGCATCATCTACTTCCGCGACATCGAGGGAAAGAGCGGAAACGAATATTGGCACGATATGAAATTCTGGTGGCCGCAGTGCGAAGCATTGATCGCATCGCTGTACGCGTATAAGATCACCGGAGACGCCGAATATCGAAAGCGCTTTGTCCTCATGCATAATTATTTTCACGAGCGTTTCCCCGACAAAACATACGGCGAATGTTTCGGCTATTTTCACCGCGACGGCACTCTTTCCACCGACGTCAAAGGCAATATGTATAAGGGACCGTTCCACATTCCTCGTATGTATATGGAGTGCATGGAGCTTCTCGAAACGATGTAAAACCGTTCGGCAGGAACGGGAAGCAGGCAGGGTACACGGCGGTGTACGAGAGCATCGAAGCGTATTGATGGCTCTCTGTGCACTCGGGACGGTGCTGAAACGGTACGCTCAGCCGAATTTCTTTTCCGTTTTCGCTTTAATCGATGTCGCATATTCCGTCGGCGACATACCCGTTTCGTTTTTAAACTGGCGCGAAAGATAATGGATCGACGAATAGCCGAAATGCGATGCGAGTTCCGAAACGTTCATAACCGAATTGCGTATGAGCGTCTTTATTTCATCGATGCGCATACGCATAAAGTATTTCATCGGGCCGCAGCCGAACCTTTTGGAAAAAATGCTTTTGAGTAAATCGTAGCTGACATGTACGACTCCGCAGACTTCGTCGGAACGGAGCATCCGAAACATATTTTTCATAAAATAATCGAGCGTCGCTTTGACGATTTCGTCTTCGTACGATAAGCGTGCGTAAGAGCTCACGCGTGTCTTTTTGGCAGGTGCGTATTCGGTATGCGTCCGATAGAGCGACAGTAACAGCAGTTCGAGATTACTTACGACGAGCTGTGCTTCCCACGGGAGAGCGTCCGTCCGCGCTTCCATCTTCGGCACATAGGGATCGTCGAGCGGCGTGTTAAACAAATTCCTCGCGTGCGCGATGATTTCGGCGAGCAGCGATTGTTCGCTTTGCGTATATGAAAGCGTTTTGTCTCTGAAAAAATCAATCGCACAAGACGCGCAGATAAACGAAATGACGATGACGTTCGGGGAAACGATACCGTTCGCTTTCAGCGCATGGAATTCGTTCGGCTTGTGAAATCTGATCTGCCCGCGGCGAAGAATCGACCATGCTTTTCCGTCGTATATTTCGATTTCGCCCTTGTCGACGCAGACGAGTTCCCAAAAATCGTGACGCTCTCCCGCAAACGAAAACGTACTTCGGTATTCGAAATAATGAACCGTTACGATCGCATCGATCGAAATCAATTTTTGCGGATAAAACGGCGTATAGTATGCGGTGTTGTCGGTATTCATGACTCGATTATACATCGATTTTCCGAAAATAACAAATTTTACACCGTATTGTGCAAATACAACGGGAAATTCACATGATACACTTTTATCGATACGGTATCTTCGAATATCGACGTTTTCTGTCGTGTTGTGTGGAAGTCGTTGATTCCGGCACGAATTTTAAGGATTTGCAATAGGGGGATGTATGAAAAAATCGATTGCAGCGGTATGTGCGATTTTTGTGTGCGCGGCGCTTTTTATAAGCTGCGGCGGCAAAAAAAACGAAAAGCTTGTGTATTGGAGCATGTGGAACGAAGCGGAGCCGCAGGGGCAAGTCATCGCCGAAGCGGCTCGGGAATTCGAAAAAGAAACGGGCATCAAAATTGACGTCAATTTCAACGGCAGGGAAATCAGAAAAACGCTTCAACCGGCGCTCGACGCGGGAGAAACGATCGACCTTTTCGATGAAGATATCGAACGAGTCGCCAAGTCATGGGGAAAATACCTTTTACCGCTGGATTCATTTATCGATAAAAGCTATCCGACGACGGGCGGCAAAGCGTATAAGGATGTCGTCAATACGATGCTGCTTTCCGTCGTTCGCGATTTGAGCGACGGTACGGTAAAAAACATTCCGTACCAGCCGTCGGCATTCGTCACTCTGTACAACAAAGACCTCTTTGCAAAAGCCGGCATCGCTTCTCCGCCTGCAACATGGGATGAAATGCTCGACGCGTGCGCAAAGTTGAAAGCGATCGGCGTATACGGTATCACCGTCGACGACGCATATATGGCGGCTCTGTTCGGCTACTGCATGGACAGGCTTGTCGGTAAAGACGCCGCGCTTGCGATGGTAAAAAACAACGATTTTACCGGACCGCAAGTGCTTGAGTTCGGAAAGATTTGGGAAAACATGGCGAAAAAGGGCTATATCATTCCGAAAGCCGCATCGAATATTTTTCCTGCGGGACAGGTTGAAGATATTGCGACGGGAAAGGCCGCGATGTATCTCAACGGTACATGGCTTCCGAATGAAATCAAAGGGAATGCGCCCGATATGAACTGGGGAGAATTTGCATGGCCGGCAATTGCGCCGACGGGCGACGGTACGGAAGCGAACAATTTCGGAGCACAAAGTTTCGGCATCAATAAAGATTCGAAGCACGCCGAAGAAGCCTTCCGCTTTATCGTCTATATGACGACGGGAAAATGGGATGAAAGACTTGCCTCCGAAAGCATCGGTATCCCCGTTGCAAACGATTCGGAGTGGCCGATGCAGCTCGCCGATGCGAAAGTTATCGTCGATTCGACGACGAAGCGCTTCCCGTATGCGTGCGGTATGGAAGACAGCCCCGACATAAACGCAAGAATAAAAGAAAATTTTGCAAAGCTCATCGTCGGTACGCATACGGCGCAGTCCTTTGCGGATGCGATGACAAAATAACAAAACGGATATCGATTTTGAAAATGTAATTCGATAAAAGTATGGGGCTGTCGAAAAAGCAATCGCCTTTTGAGACAGCCCGTCGAGTTTAAGATTAGTCGCTATCCTCAACGACTTATCTTAAACATCGCAGAAATCAGGGGAAGGCGTCGAGCGATCACGAAGGGGATATCCGGCGTCGACCTCAAAGTATTTTTTGCCAGGATAATTTTGCGATGCTCAAAAAAAATAAAACGATGATCGCCGTGTTTTTAACTCCGGCGCTTATATGCTACATGCTTTTCTTTTTATATCCGACAATCAGAACCTTCGTCATGAGTTTTTTCCGTATCGAAAGTATTTCGGATTCCGTTTCGACATGGAAATTTTTCGGTTTCGGTAATTATAAAAAATTATTTTCGACTCCTATTTTTTTGCAGTCGATGTACAATATCGCGCGCATTTGGTGTATCGGCGGGCTCGGTACGATGTTCATGAGTTTGCTCTTCGCTTTTATCCTGTCGAGCGGCATACGCGCAAAATCGTTTTTCAGAAGCGCCATATATCTTCCGAATGTCGTGAGCGCCGTCGCGATGGGAACGATGTGGATCAATTACATCTACAATCCGGATTACGGTTTGCTGTACACGGTATTGCATAAAATCGGCATTTTGGAAGGAGCGGAAAAGATATTGTGGACGGGGCCGGGAAACCTGTTTTGGAGCATGCTCGTCGCATACTGTTTCGGTATGGTCGGCTATCACATGCTCATCTTTATGAGCGGTATCGAACAGATCCCGCGCGATTATTACGAAGCGGCGCTGCTCGACGGATGCAACGGCTGGCAGCGTTTTATCCACATAACCGTTCCGTTTTTGCGCGGCGTCGCACGCACGAACCTCGTCATGTGGACGGTGTATACCGTCGGTTTTTTCGTGTGGGGGCAGCTGTTCAGTCCGGTAAATCTTTCGAACGATACCGTCGCTCCGATGAATTATATGTACGAACTCGTGTTCGGCTCTTCATCTGCGGCGAACACGGCGCGTGATACCGGTGCGGGCGCGGCTATCGGCATTATCATGATGCTCATCGTTATCGTCGTGTTTTTGTTGACAAGCCGCATCGTTAAAAACGACGACACGGAAGTATAGGGGAGGCGATACGATGCCGGAATTTAATAAAAAGCATATGGTTAAGTCTAATGTCGGAAAACGGTATTCCGTTGCTGCAGGATACACGCTGGTAGGGCTTTGGGTTTTGTTTACGTTTATCCTCATCGGCTGGGTAGTGTTCGCCTCTTTTTCGACGTCGCAGGAGATTTTCTCCGATCACATGTTCAAATTCGTAAGCGGTTTTCATTTCGACAATTACGTAAAAGCGTGGAGCACGCAAAGGGTTTCGGTGTTTTTTATGAACTCGCTTTTGTACACGCTCGCATCCTGCACGGCGATCGTCGTCATTTCCGCACCCGCAGCCTATGTGCTGTCCCGTTTTAAATTCAAAGGAAACGCGCTGCTGCAGAATATGTTCGCTGCGGGGCTCGGTATACCGCTCATCATGGTTATCATGCCGCTGTTCGGCCTCGTGTCGCAGCTGCATTTGACAAACAACCGGATCCTTATCATTTTTTTGTATACGGCGATGAACATTCCGTTCGGTGTGTTTTATCTTTCCGCCTTTTTCAGAAATTTAAGTCCCTCGTACGAAGAGGCTGCGGCTATAGACGGCTGCAATCCGATAGCGGCGTTTTGGATTATCATCTTTCCGCTTGCACAGCCGGGCATCGTTACGGTGAGCATCTTTAATTTTATCACCGTGTGGAACGAATATTTTATGTCGCTCATATTCGCAAACAGAACCGCCGTGCGTCCCGTCGCCGTCGGGCTCTACAATATGATTCAGTCGATGCGCTATACGGGCGATTGGGGCGGTATGTTTGCAAGCGTCGTCATCGTATTTTTGCCGACGTTTATTTTGTACCTGTTCCTCTCCGAACGGGTGATCGCCGGAGTTACGAGCGGTGCGATCAAGGGCTGACCGGTAAGGGATTTATCGTTATGATATACGTTTCGACCGAAAAAATATCCGCCGCGCTTTTACAGGGGGAAAACCCGTTGCCGCATTTCCGTTCGCGCGAACACGATATGCACGTCGAGTTTCTGAAAGGCACGCCGCCCTTTTGCTCGAGCGGAGCGGGCTTTTCGTGCGGGTATCGGGTTTTGCCGTATACGGTGCAGGACAGATACGACCGTAACAGAAAGGAATGCGATATCCGCACGATCGTCATGGAAAACGATTTTATAAAAGCGGAATTTCTTCCCGATTGGGGAGGGCGGCTTTGGTCGCTCGTCGATAAAACGGAGGGGCGCGAGCTTTTGTATAAAAACGAAGTGCTCCAGCCGGCAAATCTCGCCATACGCAATGCGTGGTTTTCAGGCGGCATCGAATGGAATGTGGGGCAGTACGGGCACGCGTTTACAACCTGTTCGACTGTCGGCTTTGCGTCGGTGCGCGCATCGGACGGTGAAGAATTTTTGCGCATGTATTCGTATGAGCGGTGTAAAGATTTTTTTTGGCAAATCGATTTTCATCTTCCCCCATCCTCGCGCTTTCTGTACGCGCATCCGGTTATCTTCAACATAAACGACGAGCCGCTTTCCGTTTATTATTGGACGAATATCGCAGTGTCGCAGACGGAATCGTCCCGCGTATTCGCTTCTTCCCGTCATGCCCTGTATAAGACGCCGGATGATCAAAACGGCAGACCGACTTTCGGTTACGGCCGCATGCCGTTTTTTCCCATAGCTCCCGACATCGACCTGTCCTATCCTGCGCGCATTCCTTTTTCGAGCGAATACTTTTTTAACTGTACCGACGAATCCCATCCGTGGGAAGCAGCCCTCGAAAAAGACGGTGCGGGTTTATTCGATGTTTCGACCGGAGAGCTTTCATACCGGAAAATGTTTTGCTGGGGAAACTGCCGCGGCGGGAGGCATTGGGGGAGCTTTCTCGCAGGGGAAGCCGAAACGTCGCTTGGCGCACGCGAAGGAGAAGAGGAAACTGCCGACTGCCGCTACTTTGAAATACAGGCGGGGCTTTCGCAGACGCAGCTCCACGGCGTCAGTATGCCCCCGCGCGACAGGTGGGAGTGGACGCAGGCTTTCGGACTTCTTTGCGTATCGGCAAGCGATGCCGCATCGAACGATTGGAACCTCGCCGCGAGCGCCGTCGAGCGCAGCGTACGCGATTCGATCGACACGTCAAAGCTCGATTTGCTCGACGCATCCTATGCGGCTGAAGCCGATCTTCCGATTGCAAAAACGCTTTTCGATGCGGGAGAATGGGGCGCGCTCGAAAAAGAGCGGCGGATGATGCAGGGCGAAAGCGATATACCGCCGTCTGCGGCCTTTTGTTTTTCGGGCAAGCAAAACCAGTGGCGGCTTTTGCTTACGGAAGAAAGCTTTCCGTATCGCGCCCCCGAAGACGGTCCGGGTCAATTTATGACGGGGAGAAAATGGCAGCGCCTGCTCGAAGCATACATAGCCGCTTCGAAAGAGATGCCCCCGTGGAATGCATTCTATCACTTGGGCGTTATGAAAATGGAAAACGGTGATGAAAAAGGTGCCGCATCGTGTTGGCTCGATGCCGAAAAAGCGTGCAGCACCGCGTGGACGCAGAGAAATCTCGCGCAGCTTGCGCTTTTCAAAAACGATATTGCCGGAGCGCTTTCGCATTATGAGCGCGCTTCCCGGGCTGCAGGATTTTACGCGGACGTCTCCGTCGCCGAAGAATATGCAGCCCTCCTCGTGCAAACGGAACGCTATGAAAAAGCGATCGAACTCTATAGCTCGCTTCCCGATGCGTGGAAAAACAGCGACTCTCTTGTTATCGCGTACGGCAGGGCATGCGCATCGCTCGGAAAAAAAGATGAAGCGTACAAAACGCTTTCCCGCAACTTTGCGAATATCCGCGAAAGTGAATCCCCTCTCGCCGATATTTGGAGCAGAATGCACGCTTCGCCGCCTCCCTTTTGCCTCGATTTCAGCATGAAGTCTTCCGGCGGATCGAGCGGTCGAAAGGAGGTACGATAAAAAGCGCCGTCTGAAATATCGCCGTCGCTTTTTATCTCGAGTTTGCACGGATGTTTGCAGAAGAAGTGTATGTGTATCGTTTTGATAAAAACAGAATAGATATGATATACCGTATTTCGCAAACTCGACTATTCAACGTGTGCGCTTACGCGCACGGCTAAAAACTTTTTCGGATGTCGAAACATCCTGCAAAAGTTTTTATGGGAGTCCTTATGACCAGCGAAAAAGCGAATACGGAAATACGCGATATCCTCTCATCCTATCCGTTTTCCGGAATCTGCCGCTCGTGCGTCCGCTTCGGAAGCGGCCACATCAACGACACTTTTTTTGCAACCTATGACAACGGCGGAAAAGAAAATCGTTATATCGTGCAGCGTATCAATACCGACGTATTCAAAGACGTTGACGCGCTCATGGACAATATCTGGCGCGTTACTTCGTTCCTTGCAGAAAAAATTATTAAAAACGGAGGAGACGCGTCGCGTGAAGCGATGACCTTTATTAAAAATAAAGAGGGTGCTCTCTATACCCGAAGCAAAAAAGGCGCGTGCTGGAGGGCGTATCGCTTTATCGAAGACGCGCTGAGTATAGATGCCGCGCAAAGCGAAGCCGATTTTTACAACGCCTCTTATGCGTTCGGCACATTTCAATATCTTCTCTCCGATTTTCCGGCAGCCTCACTGCATGAAACGATTCCCGCTTTTCACGACACGCCGAAGCGCTACCGCGATTTTATCGATACGGTAAAGCGCGACGCGTGCGGCAGAGCGGCATCCGTTCGGGACGAAATCGATTTTTATATTTCGCACGAAGACGATATGCGCGTATACGCCGACGCATACGGCGCGGGCGTCCTTCCCCTCCGCGTGACGCACAACGATGCGAAACTCAATAACGTGCTCCTCGACAGGGAGACGCGTAAAGGTTTATGCGTTATCGATTTGGATACGGTGATGCCGGGTTTTGCGGGTTTCGATTTCGGAGATGCGATACGCTTCGGCGCGAGTACGGGTGCCGAAGACGAAAGGGATCTGTCGAAGGTGCGTCTCGACGAAGGCCTCTTTCGCGCCGGTGCGGAGGGATATATCGCAGGCTCGCGCGGTACGCTCACCGAAGATGAGCTTCGCCTGCTTCCTGTAGGAGCAAAGATTATGACGCTCGAATGCGGCATGCGCTTTCTCGCCGACTATATCGAAGGCGACCGCTATTTTAAGACAGACCGTGAATCTCACAACCTCGACCGCGCCCGCACACAGATAAAGCTCGTGCGAGAATTCGAAAAACGGAAGGATTCACTCGAAGCGATTGTGCGCTCCCTTTCTTCCGCTCGCTGATTATCGCTCTGTGAACTGAACGCGAACTTGACATCGCTTTTTATGCGGTATTATGATAGTATCGATTTTCGATGGAGGCATTATGAAAAAAATCGTAAAAGTGTTCGGTGCGCTCTGCATCGCCTTCGCTGCCGCTCAAGCTTTTGCAGCTGGTCCGACGAGTGCCAAAGGCGCTCCCGTGACGATGAAGATTACGACGTGGACGAGCAACAAAGATCAAATCGCGCTGCTCAATTCGTTCGTCGAAGAGTTTGCGCAAAAAAAAGGTATCGCCATTAAAGCCGATTTCGAAACGATTCCGTTCGGCGAATATACGGCGAAGCTTTCACTCGAATTGCAGGGAAATGCGGCGCCTGACGTGTTTTGGATTCTCGAAACGTCGGCTCCCGCCTTTATCCGCGCGAAGACGCTTGCAAATCTTTCGAACGCGCTCGCTTCGTACAACCGCGACGACCTTTCCGAATCGGCGCTCGAATTGTGGAAAAGCGGCAAAGCCGTTTACGCCGTTCCCTTTTCCACTTCTCCGTTTTTTATTCTTTATAATGCCGACTTGTTAAAAAAAGCGGGTGTAAAAACTCCCGAACAAATGATTAAAGACGGCACATGGACATGGGAAAACTTCCGCACGATGTGCAAACAGATCAAAGACAAAACGGGTGTGTGGGCATACCAAACGGTGGACGGCGGCGGTTACGGCGACCGCATACTGCACAATCTCTGTCCGATAATCCGCTCATACGGCGGAGACGCGTGGCAGGGAAACAAAGTGCTTATCAATACTCCCGAAAGCGTCAAAGCGATTTCGCTCTTTCACAATATGGTATTTAAAGACCGCTCGGTCGTTCCGCCCGGAGATCAAAGCGATTTTTATGCCGGAAACGCCGCTATGACCGTGGGACAGGTTTCCCGCGTGTCGAAGCTCGTATCCGCGCCTTTTGCGTGGGGTATGGCACCGATGCCTGCAGGTCCCAAGGGCAATATCCCTGTCATAGGACAGGCTGCGATCGCCGCAAATGCGCGCGGCAAAAAGGCCGCCCTCGCGTCGGAACTTGTCGCCTATATGACAAGCGAAAGTTGTGCGGCGCGTATGGCCGGCATTTGGCCGCCGGCACGCAAATCGGTGCTCGCCTCCGCTGCGTTTTTGAGCAGCAATCCGAACGTCAAACCCGAACAGATGAAAGCTTCCGTCGCCGATTCCATTGCGACAGGCCGCGTTCTTCCGTCTCATGCGCTGTACACGCAGATCCAAGTCGAATCCCGCATGGTATGGGATAAACTGTGGAAAGCCGACGCCGACGTCAAAGCCGTTGTCGACGAAGTCGCAAAAGTCTATTCAAAATACATCAAATAAGGCGCTTGCAGGGTTTTCTCATAATCGAACGCGGTGAAAACTTCTCCGCGTTCGCTCTTAGGGGCAAAGACAGTCCTGCCGGCAAGAGATCTCATACACAATATGAAACATATAAAATCATATAAAGCGGGAGCTTTGACGAGAGCCGAAAGTATTTCGGGTTTCGCTTTTATCGCTCCGCAGATGATCGGCTACGCTCTTTTCGTTTTATTTCCCCTCATCATGATATTCGTCTATTCGTTCGAAGAGAAAAATCTCCTCTTCGGTTCGGCGGGGTTTGCGGGAGGGACAAATTACGCGGCGCTTGCCGAAGATCCGCTGTTTATGAAAACGCTCGGCAATACTTTCGTGTTTTCACTCGGCGTCGTACCGCTGAACCTCATCCTCGCGCTCGCTCTTGCGCTCTATCTCGGACGGGAGAAAAATGCGCACTGGTATGTGAATACGATCGTCTTTTTGCCGGTTGTAACGAGCGGCGTCGCATGGTCGATCGTGTGCAAATATCTTTTGCAGGGAGGCGACAGCGGGCCGGTAAATCGGTTTCTTTCGCTCTTCGGCATTGCAGGACCGAACTGGCTCTACGAAAAGGGCTGGGCTATGGCGGGCGTTATCGTAAGCCGCGTACTCAAAAACCTCGGTATGAACGTGCTCATTTTAACGGGCGCGGTACTCAATATGCCCGAAGACGTTATCGAAGCCGCGCGTATCGACGGGGCGGAGCGTTTTACGCTTTTTCGGAAAATCAAGCTGCCGCTTCTCATGCCGTCCGTATTGATGATTGCGATCGTCACGGTAATCGGTTCCATGCGCGTATTCGATACGATAAAATTGATGACCGACGGAGGTCCCGAAGGTTCGACGATGGTGCTTGTCTATTATATCTATCATCAGGCGTTTAAAATGTTCGATATCGGATACGCGAGTACGCTTTCGGTGCTGCTCTTCGTAATCGTGCTTGCGTTCACCGTAGTACAGTGGAACATCCGAAAAAAGGTGTCATACTATGAAAATTAATAATATGATCCGCGCGTACGTTCCGTACATTATCATTGCGCTCGCGCTCAGCGTGCTGTTCGTCTATCCCTTTTGGTGGATGCTTGTCAATTCTTTAAACGAACCCGCTCTCATTTTCGGTAAGCCCTCTCTCCTTCCGAAATCGTGGAGCTGGCATAATTACCGCGCCGTATTCGAAGTGCAGCCTTTTGCGCGCCATTACGCGAATACGCTTTTGGTTGCCGCCGTCGCCACTTCGGGCAACGTTGTCATCGCTTCGCTCAGCGGCTATGCGTTTGCGCGCATACGCTTTCCGTATAAAAACGCACTCTTTGTAGTTCTGCTTACCGCGATGATGATGCCGATCGAAGTGACGATAATCCCGATGTACTTTCAGATGATACGTCTGCACGCACTTGACTCCCTCATTCCGCTCATGCTCATTCCGATTTTTTGCGCGCAGGGAGCCTTTTCGGCCTTTATGTTTCGGCAATATTATATCACGGTGCCCAAAGAGCTCGAAGAAGCCGCCCGTATGGACGGACTTTCCCTTTTCGGCACATTTATTAAAATCATGTTTCCGATTTCGCTTCCCGTCGCATCGTCCGCGGCTATTCTCGCGTTTTTATCGGTATGGAATATGTACCTCGAGCCGCTCGTATTCATAAACAGTTTGGAAAAGTTTACGCTGCCGCTGTCGCTTGCGAACTTCAACGATTCTTACGGTTTGCCGCAGTGGCACTTGCAGCTTGCAGCGACGACGCTTTCCGTGCTTCCGATCATCGCAGTCTATCTTTTATTTCAGAGGAAGATTACGAACGCTATGGTCAATTCGGGCATAAAATAAATTCGCGGAGCGGATATATGAATGATATATATGATTTCGATTGCATCGTAGCGGGAGGAGGCATTGCGGGTTCGCTCGCCGCCGCAAGCGCGGGCCGTATGGGGCTTTCCGTGCTGCTCGCCGAAGAGCAGGGAGCGCTCGGCGGTTCCATGACGAGTTCTGGAACCGGTCCCATGATGACCTTTCACGCGGGAAGCACGCAAGTGATCCGTGGAATCACCGACGAGCTCGTGCGGCGTCTCGTAAAAAAAGGCTTGTCGCCCGGACATACGGTCGATTCTACCGGTTATACGTATACGGTTACTCCTTTCGACGCTGAAGGCTTTAAGCGGGAGCTCGAGCTTATGTGCCTTGAAGCGGGAGTTACGATTTTATATCACTCATCGATTGAAAGCGTGTCCCTTTGCGCGGGAAGGGCGGAATCCGTTTCATTATTAAGCTGCGGAAAAAAACTTTCTGCGCGCGCTCCGTATTTTATCGATGCGACGGGGGACGGAGACCTCATTTTTCAGGCGGGCGTACCTTATGCAGAGGGAAGGGATTCCGACGGCAAAGATCAGCCCATGACGATGAACTTCCGCCTTTCGAATGTCGATATCGACTCGATCCGCGCTCTTATGGACAAGGACGCATCGCTTTTTCCTTTTTTGAAATCGAAAATCGGCATACAAAAAAAAGCGAGCCGTCTTTCGTGTTCGGGCTTTGAAGATATTATGAAAGACGGTATCAAAAAAGGGGAAATCACCTTTGACCGCGATATAGCGCTTTTTTTCGAAACGAATACGAGGGACGAAGTGATCGTCAATATGACGCGCATAAACGGCGAAAGCCCCGTCGATCCCTTCGGCATCAGCCGCGCGGAAACCGAGGGAAGACGGCAAGTGTGGGAGCTGTACGCTTTTATGAAAAAGCACATACCGGGTTTCGCCCGCGCTCACCTTATCGCATCGGGTCCTTCAGTCGGCGTACGAAGTTCTCGCCGCATGAAAGGCATTTATACGATTACGGCGGACGATATTCTTTCCGCCCGCCGCTTCGATGATGCGGTTGTCGCATTCGGCTATCCGATCGATATCCATTCGAGCGACGGAGCGGCGACCGATTCGCGCTTTTTGAAAGACGGAGAATACTATACGATTCCTTACCGTACGCTCGTCAACGCTTCCGTGCCGAATGTTATGGCCGCGGGAAGAGACATAAGCGCATCCTTTGAAGCGCAGGCGTCGACGCGCCTTTCTCCGTGCTGCGGTGCGCTCGGAGAAGCCGCAGGTGTTGCCGCTGCAATCGCAAAACGGCACGGCTGTCTTCCGATCGATGTTCCGACGGGAGAACTCCGAGCGGCACTCGAAGAACGGGGCGCATTTTTAGGATAGAGCCGGTATTAATAAATGCCGCACTGGCAAAGATTCATACAATCTGTTATCATAGCGCCTATGAATGATGCTAAAAGCGCTTGCCGCGTCGTGGTCGCTGCGGCGTTGAATCGATTTATCGCCGAAAAAAATCCGGATGCTTCCGCTGTCGCTTCGGAAACTTTGACGCTGCAAACTCCTCCCGATCCGGCTCTGGGCGATATCGGCGTTCCGATGTTCGCCTATGCAAAACTTCTCCGTCTCGCTCCTCCCGCGATCGCTCAAAGCGTCGTGCATATTATCAATTCCGAAACGTCGTTCGAAGGGATCTCCGTATCTTCCGTCGGCGAATTCCTTGCTGTGGGCCCTTACGTAAACGTCAAGCTCGATAAATCGTCGGCTTCTTTTGCGATCCTTTCGCGCATCGCCCGAGAGGGTATCGAGTACGGTTCGAAGAGCGACGACGGGAAAAAAACTTTTGCCGGAAAGCGCGTTATGGTCGAATATTCCGGTCCGAATACGAATAAACCGCTCCATCTCGGTCACATGAGAAACGACGCGCTCGGTGAAAGCGTGAGCCGCATTTTGAAAAAAGCGGGCGCGGAAGTGTATAAGGTGAACATCATCAATAACCGCGGCATACATATCTGCAAATCGATGCTCGCGTATAAACTCTTTCACGAAGCCAATGGCGACACGCCCGAGTCGCTCGGTATAAAAGGCGATCACTTTGTCGGCCGGTGCTATGTCGAATTCGACGCGTATGCAAAAGAACATCCCGAAGCCGTCGCCGATGCGGAAGCGATGCTGAGAGCGTGGGAAGCGGGAGACGAAAAAGTTCTCGCGCTTTGGAAAAAGATGAACGACTGGACGATTTCGGGTATCGAAAAAACCTATGCGCGTACCGGCGTATCCTTCGACAAACTCTATTTCGAAAGCGAAACCTATCTCAAAGGCAAAGACGAAATCAAAGCGGGGCTTGAAAAGGGCATATTTTTCAAAGCGGACGACGGATCCGTGCGCATCGACGTGAGTGAAGTCGTCGGAGGCAAAGACGATCGCGAACACGAAAAAGTGCTGCTCAGAAAAGATGGCACGTCCGTCTACATGACGCAGGATATCGGCATGGCGATCAGCCGGCACGACGACTGGCCGTTCAACCGTCTCGTTTACGTCGTCGCAAGCGAGCAGATCTATCATTTTAAAGTGCTCTTTTATATATTGAAAAAACTCGGTTTCGATTGGGCGAACGATCTCTATCATTTAAGTTACGGTCTTGTCAATTTGCCGAGCGGCAGAATGAAAAGCAGAGAAGGAACGATAGTCGACGCCGACGATTTAATCGACGAACTCCATGCGGCATCTCTCAAAGAAATTGAAGCGAAGGGCAGGGAAGAAGACGTCGGAGATGCGGACGATGTAGCGGAAAAGATTGCGCTCGCAGCCCTCCATTATTATTTATTGAATGTCGCACCGGTTAAAGACATGCTCTTTAATCCCGAAGAGTCGCTGTCCTTTACCGGAAATACCGGCCCCTATCTGCAGTACATGGGTGCGCGCATCGCGTCGATTTTGCGGAAAGCGGAAGAAAGCGGCATCGCTCCCGATACAAGCGAAAAAGCCGTTTCGCTTCTCTCGTCTGAAAGCGAATGGGATTTAATAAAAAAACTCGGCGATTTTCCGTCCGTCGTCGCAAAAGCTGCGGAAGCGCTCGATCCGAGCATGGTCGCGCAGTATTTGTACGACGTAAGCAAAGCGTTCGGCAAATTCTATCAGCAATGCCCGATCCTCGCCGCGGAAAAAACGGAGCTCGTAAAAGGGCGCCTCTTCCTTGCCGAATGCACGCTCACCGTTTTAAAAAACGCGATGTATCTCGTGCTCGTGCCGTATTTGGAAAAGATGTAGAGGCGCGGGGCAGCGGAAGAGACATCGCCAACAGGGCGAACGTACCAAAAATGTACACCATAAAAAAATCATATGAGTAAATAAAAAAGGCGGAACGCGAGGCAGCGGTACTGCCGCCGAGCCGCTCAGACCGAGGTTAAACGGGACGCTAAAATAGCGCGTTCCGTTTAACAGCAAGTTTGCTTCGCAAACTTGTGTATATACTAGTACGCTTTCGCGCACTAGCACGGCATTTTCGAAAATTGACATTTTCTGCAATGCCGTACTACAAGGAATGGCAAGCAAACTTTTTTAAAAAAGTTTGCGCAGTCCGATTCCGATCACGGTCTGCCGCGGCGGACGGCAGGGCTGCTGCCGGGAGTGCAGCCGACTTTTTACGTTACATACTATTTTTTAGAGAATATAGTTTTTGGTGCGGTTGCCCCGTGCATATATCGGCGCTTCAGCCTAATAGCGTTTTATGAGTGACTGCGTGCCGTCTTCGCCCAATCCTTCTTTTTCGAGCGCTTCGTAATTTTCGAGCACGTGCTCAAGCACTCCGAGATGCAGTCCCGCTTTTTTCGCTTCGTCGTCGGCAAGCTTCATGTCTTTAATAAAATGCTTGAGCTTAAAGCCCGGAGCGTAGTCGCCCGCGATGAGCTTCGGGCCGAACGCGTCGAGCTGCTTGCTCCCTGCCGCTCCCGTTGCAACCGATTTTAACAATACGTTCAAATCGAGCCCCTTCGCTTTCGCGTACGCAAACGCTTCGCACACGCCCGAAAGTGCGCCCGCGATCAGTATTTGATTCGCCATCTTCGCATGCTGACCGTTTCCCGCTTTGCCCTGATAATTGATATTCGTTCCCATCGCTTTGAAAAGCGGCATACACGCTTCGAAATCTTCTTTGTCTCCGCCTGCGAGAATGGAAAGCGTACCCGCTTTTGCACCCGTGTCGCCTCCGGTAACCGGCGCGTCGATCACGTGAAAGCCCTTCGCTTTTCCTTCGCGGTACAAACGTTCTGCAAGCGTCGGGCTCGTCGTCGTCATATCGATGAGATATGTTCCCTTTTTCGCGCTCGCCATAATTTTTCCGGGAGAAAAATACACGTCTTCGACGTCGGGCGGAAAGCCTACGATCGTGATAACCGCGTCGGAGTCTTTGACGCAGTCCGAAATGCTGTCGCAAAAGACTGCGCCCTCGGAAATGACGTCTTCAACGTTTTGCTTATGCCGTGCGAATATGCGAAGATCGAATCCCGCTTTCATAAGATTGCGTACCATCGATTTTCCCATAATCCCGACGCCGATAAAACCGATTTTTTTCATATCGTCGCTCCTCCTGTTTTTTATTGCGCGTTATGTTTTTTATTCTTTCAGATACTCTCCGAAATGTGCATTACAAAACATATCCCAGCTTTTATGCCATTCGGGGGGAGTTTCCGTCCAGCCGGGAACATACGTATCCCTGATTTTATCGGGAGAATACCGGAATAATACGTTGCCCAGTTCTTCAAGTCAAGCACTTCGATCGGAGAGTCGGGCGAGAAGGTAACGTATAATCCCTTTAAAGTTGACGGAAAATTCATATATTGTACATCATTCGGAATATCCGCGCAAAAAGTCTCAAGCCCCTCCGGGAGCAGAATTGCGACGGTTTCATCCGGTATATCAATGTCATCCCATTCTACTTTTTCAGTTCCCTCCGGAAGAATAAAAACAGTGCGGTCATTTTTTCCGACCTTTGCGATATAATCAAGCACTTTTTGCCTTCGCCTGTTTGCAGAAGCCTTTATTTCTTCTTCCGTCCGCTCAATTTTGCGATTTTCGGAATAATAATCTTCAATCCGTTCCGCGATCAGCTCGGTATAGTCCTTTTCATCCCAATCCGATGTATAGTTTTCTTCAATTTGTTCAAAGGAAGATCCGTAATCTTTTCCCAATGCGGTCCAATAATAGTTACTTTCAAACCAATTTATAGTCTCGTTACTGTCTATATCTTCATATTCGGGATATTCGGAATATGAAGTATACGGTGTTATCGTGCCGCCTCCGGGCATGGCCGATGCCCACGGGTCAGGCTTCCTGTATGATTCTTTGTAAAAATGCATCATTATGTGATAGTTTTTTACTTTATAAGTTCCCTTAAACTTGTGATCCTTCCAATCGGATGATCCGTAATACCGTATCACCGTATCTCCGTCGAACCCATATCGAAAGCAGTCATTGACAATCCATTGCTCAAACAGCTTTCCTTGAACAAGCGATTTTGAGTTACCTTGTCTGTATATTTTTTCAACCTCGGATTTTAAAGAAGGAGCGGATGAAAAAAGCGGCTTCATATCGGAATCATTGAAAATATAGTTCGGTTTGGGGTAGCCGGCATAAATCGCATAAAGCAGATATTCCTTTGCCTTTGAAAAATTTCCCGTCAGCGAATAACAGCACGCTATGTTGTAGAGCGAATAATAAAGCAGTTTTATCTCACCGATCTCATCGACCTGCAATCCGTAATCCGAAGATATTTGTTTTTTCTCTTCGTCTTTTAAATCATAAAAATAAGCAGAGTGTTTGAAAACTTCCGTATACTTTTTTATCGCGTCTTCATAATTTTTTTTATCGAAATAACTTTCAGCTTCGTCATAGTTTTTCTTTATTTTTTTATAATCGAAAGCGAAAATTGTCCCAAGTGCTGAAACGGATAAAATCAAAATTAAAAGAATTTTTTTTATTATTCCCCGACTTTTCATTTTTTTACTCCTGTAAGCAGGCGGCCTGTCACCCATATCATTGTTTTAAACCGCAACGCTGCTTGACCGTGTTATCGGCTTTGAAAAGGTTGTTATGTGTATGTCATATTTACGGACGAATCATATCCCTTTATTAATTTTGTAATTTCAGCAAATAATTTATTATATTTTCTACGATTGAAAGCATAAGATATTGATGATAAAATTAAAATTATTATTAATGATGAAAATGCTTCTGTAAGAAATGATTCAAAACTTGCCGTAAAGACAATAAATATATAAAGCATTAATGCCGGAAAACTGTATCCGGCATACCCTTTTATTTTAAGAGTTCTGTTTTCCGAATCAATACCGATTGTTCCATGAATATTTTCAAAATCATTCCGAAAAAAATTAATAGCAATCATTTTTTTTCGGAATGCAAAAGTATTCTCGTCCAATCTCTTTCCTTTATATTTTGAAAGACCTTTTACCGTATCCATAGTATCTATAAAATGAATAATTAGCTGTGATGTTTTATTTAAATCTGAAATTTCAATTTCTTTTGAGTAAATCGGAATTCCATATAAAAAATAATATCTGTTCCATGTTCCGGATAAAATAGTTTCAATTATTGCAATACTGAAAAGTAAAATTCCAAATACTAAAATTATATTCATTCTTTTCTCTATAGCCGCAAGCGGACTATTCATATACGCCTTTTCTCCGTATTCTTTACTATACCACAACATCGCTCGAAAATACAGCATTTTTGCCGAAACGGATTTCCGCCTCCCGCCGTTGCTCGCTTGTGCCGCCCGCTGCTGTCGCCGCCTGCCGTCCGCCTTGACAGAGCCGTTTTTTTATGCGATACTTATTATATGATATATACGGCACTACTATATGCAAATGTTTTCTCGATTTGCCGACGGTAAAGGTGCTGTATATCGTTATCCTATAAATTACAGACCTGTCGCTTCGGCGGCGGGTCTTTTTGTTTTTAAATAACGGTGTGCGGCGCGATGCGCAAGGAGCAATACAATGGCAGGAATGGATGCAAAAGGAAAGTACCGGCAGTTTCCGAAAATCGATATCGGAAAGCGCGAATGGCCGGATAAGCTTATCACAAAAGCGCCGGTGTGGTGTTCGGTCGATCTCCGCGACGGCAATCAGGCGCTCGTCAATCCTATGGGCGTAGAGCAAAAGCTCGATTTTTTCGATCTACTCGTAAAGATCGGATTCAAAGAAATCGAAGTGGGATTTCCGTCCGCATCCGAAACGGAGTATGTGTTTTTACGCAGGCTTATCGAAGAAAACCGAGTACCCGAAGACGTAACGCTGCAAGTGCTCTGCCAGGCGCGTGAACACCTTGTCAAAAAGACCTTCGCATCGCTGAAAGGTGCGCCGAAAGCGATTTTCCACATCTACAATTCGACGTCCCCCGCGCAGCGAAAATATACGTTCGGCATGACAAAGGCGCAGGTTACGCAGCTCGCCCTCGACGGCGTCAAGTGCGTACAGGACTGTCTTTCGGACGCGGGCGACACGCACATCCGCCTCGAATATTCGCCTGAAAGTTTTTCGACGACCGAAATCGAATACGCGGTCGAAATCTGCGAAGCGGTAAAAGAAGCGTGGGCGAAAACGACGAGTGATAAAATTATTTTGAATTTGCCGACGACGGTCGAATGTGCGACGCCGAACATCTTCGCCGATCAAATCGAATATTTTTGCAAACACATTTCGAACCGCGAAAACGTCATCGTCAGTTTACACAATCACAACGACCGCGGAGAAGCCGTCGCTTCGTGCGAACTCGGCTTGCTTGCGGGAGCAGACAGAGTTGAAGGCACGCTTTTCGGAAACGGCGAGCGCACGGGAAACCTCGACATCGTAAACGTCGCCCTCAATATGTATACGCAGGGCGTCGATCCCGCTCTCGATTTTACGCATATCGACAGCGTGCGCGAGCGCTACGAAGAGTTTACCGGCATGAGCGTCGGTCCCCGCGTGCCTTATGCGGGCGAACTCGTGTTTACCGCCTTTTCCGGTTCCCATCAGGATGCGATTCGAAAAGGTATGGCTGCCCGAACTCGGGCAGGGGAGAGCGCTCTGTGGGATGTGCCCTATCTTCCGATCGATCCTCACGACATCGGAAGACAATACGAAGGCATCATCAGGATCAACAGTCAAAGCGGAAAAGGAGGTGCCGCCTTTATCCTCGAACAGGACTACGGCATCATGCTGCCCAAAGCGATGCATGCGGCTTTCGGCGATATCGTTAAAGTCGCTGCGGACGAAGCGCAGAGAGAACTCAAAAGCGAAGAGATATACGATATCTTTGCGAAGACATGGCTCAATAAAACCTCTCCGCTTAAAATACTCGATTTGAACGAAACGCATCTCGACCGCGGTATCGAAAGCGACGGCGACGAGCAGGTTATGTGCCGCGCCGCAGTCGAATGGAAGGGCGAAAAGTACACGATCGGCGCAAAGGGAAACGGTCCGCTCGACGCTTTCGTCAACGCGCTGAAATCGACACCGGTTCCGAAATTCAATATAACATCGTTCCACGAACACAGCATCGGACGCGGCAGCGATACGAGCGCTATGGCGTATGTGCAGATCACGACGGAAGACGGAAAGCAAGTGTGGGGTGCTGGCAGGAGCAGCAACGTCGGGCGTGCGGGAGTCACCGCCGTGGTAAGTGCGATAAATTTTTAATAATTTTTTGCGAAAGAGGGGCTGTCTCAAAAGTCGGTTACTTTCTCGACAGCCTGTCGAGTTTAAAATTAAGTCTTTATATTGTAATGACTTAATTTTAAACGTCGCATAGTACATCAAGGGAGCTGTCCAAAAACTGAAGTTTTTGGACAGCTCCTCTTTCGCCCTTTTTCTCTTCCAAACTTTCAGAATGTATGCTTGTTTCCGCTCAAGCAGACGTTCCTCGATACGTTCCGTCGATATACGTTCCGTCGGGTAATGTACAAAATCCTCCGTTCCGGCTATAATAAAAAATTATGAATAGAAAACTCATTACATCGGCGCTTCCGTACGTCAACAACGTTCCTCATCTCGGAAATCTCATTCAAATGCTTTCAGCCGACGTCTTTGCACGCTTTTGCAGAAGCAGGGGCTGCGATACGCTGTACATCTGCGGTACCGACGAATACGGCACGGCAACCGAGACGAAAGCGCTCGAAGAGGGCAAAACGCCGCGCGAACTCTGCGATCACTATTATAAACTGCACACGGAAATATACGATTGGTTTCACATCGCTTTCGACAAATTCGGACGTACGTCGAACGAAGAGATCAAAGACGTTACGCAGGAAATTTTTAACAATCTCGATGCGAACGGCTTTATCAAAGAGCACGTGACAAAGCAGCTCTTTTGTCCGCACTGCAATATGTTTTTGGCCGACCGTTATGTGCGCGGCACCTGTCCCAAATGCGGAAGTGAAGACGCGAGAGGCGATCAGTGCGAAAACTGCGGCAGCCTCCTCGATCCGACCGATTTAATAAAAGCGAAATGCGCTACCTGCGGTTCTTCCCCCGAAGTGCGGGAGACGAAGCACTTGTACATCGATTTGCCTGCGATTGAGGGGCGGCTTGAAGCGTGGATGGAAAAGGCGAGCGTCGAAGGAAAGTGGAGCGCAAACGCGATTCAAATGACAAAGGCGTGGATAAGAGACGGTTTAAATGAACGTGCGATCACGCGGGATTTGAAATGGGGCATACCCGTGCCGAAAGAAGGCTACGAAGACAAAGTCTTTTACGTGTGGTTCGACGCGCCGATCGGCTATATTTCGATAACGCTCCAGCTCGCAAACGAACTCGCTGCGGCGGGGAAAAAATCCTTCGACTATAAAAGCTGGTGGCTTCCGTCCGAATCCGATGAAGCGGCGGCCAAAATACCCGTCGAGCTTTTTCAATTTATCGGCAAAGACAATATCCCCTTTCACACGGTCGTCTTTCCGTCGAGCCTGCTCGGAAGCGGACGCGATTGGACAAAGCTCTTTCACATGAGTTCGACCGAATTTTTAAATTATGAAGACGGCAAATTTTCGAAGTCGAAGGGCGTCGGCGTATTCGGAACGGATGCGAAGGAAAGCGGTATTCCCGCGGATGCATGGCGGTTTTACATCTTTTACAACCGTCCGGAAAAATCCGATTATCAATTTACGTGGAAGGATTTTCAGGAAAAATACAATGCGGAACTTATCGGAAATCTCGGCAATCTCGTAAACCGCACGCTGCTGTTCGTCAACAAATACTACGGCGGCAAAATCCCCGACGCTCCTGAAGACGAAGCGTTGTGGGCGGAAGTAAAAGCGCGGGAGCGGAGAATTACCGAACTGCTCGAATGGGCGAATCTCAAAGACGCGTTCCGCGAAATTTTTGCGATAAGCGATATCGGAAACAAAGCGTTCCAAGCGGCCGAGCCGTGGAAAACGCGCAACACCGATCCTGAAAAAGCGGCAAAGCTCATACACAATTTGTGCTATGTCATAAAAGATTTGATGATATTGACGGCACCCTATCTCCCGCAGTATGCGCAAAAAGTCGCTTCGTTTTTCGGTAAAACGATCACCGAAAAGCGTATCGGAAAGGACGATCCGGAAGGTGCGCTTAGGTGGAGCGATCTCGGAAAAACGGAGGGGCTTTCGGAGATAGGAGCGACGAGCGTATACTTTACGCCGATGGACGATAAGACGATGAAAGCTTTTAAAGAGCGTTTTTCGGGCAATCAAAAATCGCGCGAAGAAGGGGCGCTCGGAAAGCCGAATGCGCAAAAGGCAAAGGCCGAAAAAAAAGAGCCTGCCCTCGCAGCCGATATGTGCGCGCATTTTAATAAATTCGTTTCGCTCAAAGTCGCAAAGATCGTTTCCGTCGAACGCAATCCCGAATCCGATAAGCTCTATATCGAGCACCTCGACGACGGAAGCGGTACGGAGCGCGTCATTCAAAGCGGGCTCGTGCCGTATTTAAAAGAAGACGAACTGCTCGGAAAGCACATCATCCTCGTCGATAACCTCGCTCCGCGGAAAATGCGCGGAATTGAAAGCCGCGGTATGCTCCTTGCGGCGGATTACACCGATGAAGCGGGCAAAGAATGCGTCGAACTCGTAACGGCTCCGTGGGCGGCTCCCGGCACTCCCGTCGTGCTTGAAGGAGAAGATCCTTCGGCGCAAAAAGAAAAAGAGATAAGCGCGGACGTGTTTTTCCAAATCGAAATAAAAGTGCATGACCGCACCGTCGTTATTCAGGATAAAAAACTCACGGCGGACGGAAAAGCGCTTACGACGGAAAAAACCGTAAACGGCGGAGTAGCATAACAAGTGTTTTCTTTTACGATTTCGCCTCTCTCTCCGCGCTCGCTTGCCGACGGAGGAGAGCGTTTTTTGCAGTCGCCGTTTTGGGCGGCGTTTAAATCCCTGCACGGCTGGAAATCGCTCTTTTTCGATGTCCGATCGGAAGGGGGCGGTGCTTTTACCGTTTCGGTTCTCGTGCGGCGCTTTGCAAAATATTTTTCCATCGCCTATATTCCGATGATGCCGTCTTTTTTTTACGGCGACAACGGCAGTGACAACGGTACATTGCAAAACCTCTCGATAAAAGCCGATGAAAAAGAAAACGGAGGGGTCGGCGTGCGGCAGGAGGATGCCGCCTCGTATGCGCAGTTTTTGGCGGAGTTTTCAGAGTCTCTTAAAGACTTTCTCCCCAAGCACACGCTTTGTATACGCTTTGATTCCTCACTCGATTTTTATTCGATAGCTTCGCGCGATTTTTTTGTCGCAGAGATGAAGCAAGCGGCTGCTTCGGAAAAACTGGCGATCGTTAAAACGAAAACCGATATTCAGCCGCCCGACACGACGCTTATCGATTTGACGAAATCGGAAGACGAACTCCTTTCTGCAATGCGGAGCAAGTGGCGCTACAATATCCGCCTTGCACAAAAAAAGGGCGTTGTCGTCCGCGCATACCGCGCGAAAAGCGATAAGGCGGACGTTAGCTCGCTCGATTTCGACGCTGCGCGTGCTCTCGATATTTTTTACGAACTCTATAAGACGACGGCGAGCCGCGACGGCATTGCGATCCACGCAAAAAAATACTATGAAGACCTTTTCGCTTTGAGTGCGGCACATAAAGACGCCCCGCTCATCACGGTCTATATCGCATCGCACGAAGGGGAAAACCTCGCGTCGATCATCACGCTCTTTTCTAAAAGCGAAGCGGTCTATCTCTACGGCGCTTCTTCAAACGTCAAGCGAAACCTCATGCCCGCCTATCTTTTGCAGTGGACTGCGATATGCGATGCGAAATCTTACGGATCGGCCGTCTACGATTTTTACGGTATGCCGCCGTCGGACGATAAAAATCATCCGATGTACGGTCTCTATCTTTTTAAAACCGGATTCGGCGGGCGCATCGTGCATCGCCCGGGATCCCTCGATTTTCCGCTTTCGCCGCTCTATGCGCCCTATGCGTTTGCCGAAAGCGTGAGAGCGTTTTATCATAAACGAATCAAAAAAATTCTTGCAGGTCGTGCCTTATGAATATGGAAGCCTTTGTTTTGGGCTGCGGCGGAATGATGCCGCTCCCGTACCGCCATCTCACGTCGGTGCTTTTGCGCCGCGAAGGGGAGCTCTTTTTATTTGACGGAGGAGAGGGAACGCAAGTGTCGCTCAGGCGTCTCAATCTCAAGTGGAAAAAGATAAATGCGATTTTCGTGTCGCACACCCACGCCGATCACGTAACGGGGCTGCCCGGCATTATGATGCTTTCTTCGCAGGTAGACCGTACCGAACCGCTGTATATCTACGGCCCGCCGAAGATCGCCGAATATATCGAAACGAGCCGCAAAGTGCTCGACATGTTTATCAATTATCCCGTTGTCGTAAAAGAGATTACGGCTCCCTGCGTCGTGCACGGAGGGGAAGGGTTTTATATCCGGGCCTTTCCGCTTGCGCACACGAAAACCTGCGTCGGCTATACGCTCGAAGAGCTCGACCGGCCGGGTGAGTTCAGTCCCGAAAAAGCGAAAGCGCTCAAAGTGCCGATGGGGCCGCTGTGGGGCAAACTGCAAAAAGGCGAGAGCGTTACGGCTTCCGACGGAAAAACCGTTACGCCCGACCGAGTGCTCGGTCCCTCGCGGAGCGGAAGAAAGTTCAGTTATGTGACCGACACGCTCTATAAACCGTCGATCGCGGACGAAGTGCGCGGAAGCGATCTTTTGATCTGCGAAGGTATGTTCGAAGAAGCGCTCATCGATCAGGCGAGAGAAAAGAAACACATGACGGCAAAACAGGCCGCGACGATCGCTCGCGACGCCGGTGTCAAACGTATGGCGATGATTCACTACAGTCCGCGCTATACCGACAGAGAGCTTTCCGTTTTGCTCGATGAAGCGCGGACGATCTTTCCCGCCGCGGAACTCACCAAAGACCGTATGCACTTCGACATTCCCTACGTCGAATAAAGGGCTCGCGGTGCTTTGTATGCGTGTTGAATATTTTAACGATGTTTACAGAATATATAAAAGACGGAGGATTTTATGGAAAAAGCGAAAGTGTATTGGGCTGATTTTCGTACGACGAACAGTGAAAGCCTTATGCAAAAACTCGTCCGTCTCGTTAAAAAAGTGGGAATCGAAACGATCGATTTTGACGGCAAATTTACGGCGATAAAGCTGCACTTCGGGGAGCCGGGAAACCTCGCATACTTGCGGCCGAATTATGCGAGAGCGCTTTCGGAATTTATTAAAACCGCCGGAGGAAGGCCTTTTTTAACCGATTGCAATACGCTCTATCCCGGCTTACGAAAAAATGCACTCGATCATCTCGACGCGGCATTTATGGACGGTTTCGACCCTCTTGCGTGCGGCTGTCACGTAATCATCGGCGACGGATTGAAGGGGACGGACGAGACTTATGTCGATTTTCCCGAAGGCGAATACATAAAACAGGCGAAGATCGGGCACGCGGTGATGGACGCCGATGTGTTCATCTCGCTGACACATTTTAAACTGCATGAAAGTACGGGCTTCGGAGGAACGATCAAAAATATCGGCATGGGATGTGCGAGCAGAGCGGGAAAGATGGAACAGCACAACGACGGAAAACCGGAAGTCGATGAAGATCTGTGCATAGGCTGCGGCGCGTGCGCGCGCGAATGCGGACAGGACGCGATCGAATTTATTAAAACCGAAGACGGCAAACGGAAAGCGCGCATCGATGAAGAAATCTGCGTCGGCTGCGGGAGATGCATCGGCGCCTGTCCGAAAGATGCGACGCATCCCGTCGGGAAAAATACGAATGAGATACTGTGCAAAAAGATGGCCGAATACGCAGCCGCCGTCGTAAAAGGCCGGCCGCAGTTTCACATATCGCTCATCGTCGACGTTTCCCCGTGCTGTGACTGTCATGCCGAAAACGATGCGCCGATCATCCCCGATGTCGGAATGTTTGCATCGTTCGATGCCGTCGCTCTCGATGCCGCGTGTGCCGACATGACGAACCGCCAGCCTTATCTCCACGGCACGATCATGGACGAACGGGAACACGTTCATAACGATTGGTTTTGCGATGTGCATCCGACGACGAATTGGAAAGTACAGCTCGAACACGCGGAAAAAGTCGGTATGGGAGTGCGCGATTACGAATTGATAAAACTATAGATTGCAATCGTTCGGAATTGTGAACAATTGCGGCTCTCACAGCGGAATCCCCGCTTACGCTCCGGTTGTGCTTTTAAGCGAGGCTTCCGCAAGCTGAACGCACAAAGTCGCACGCGGGTCTCCCGCTCGAACGCCGCATCGTGCACGCTTCCGGTCGTTTTGTTACGCAAATCGGAATAGGTATGAAACGAAAACTTAATAAATTATTTATTTTATTTTCAATCGTCGTCATCACTTCATGCCGCACGATTCGAACGGTCGTATACGATATCGAAGAGGAGCGGGTTTCGGACGAAATCAGAATCGTGCAGATTTCCGATTTTCATTCGAACGATTTCGGAAAAGATGAAATCAAAATCATCGAAAAGATAAAAAAGGCACGCCCCGACATCATCGCGATCACGGGAGATCTCTTCGATGAAAGAATGAAAGGCGATAAGCCCTTCAAAAACGTTGAAGCGCTCCTTGCAGGCATTCGCGATCTCTGTCCCGGATTTTTTGTGACGGGAAACCACGATTTTTCCGATCTGCATATCGAAAAAAAATACGCGATGCTCGAGCAGTACGGTTTTAAAGTGCTGCACGACGAAGCGGTCTCTCTCGATTTTGCGCAAGGTACCGTCGTTATCTCGGGCGTCGAAGATCCGTATTTCGGTTTGGGAGAACGGGCGGCGCTCAAAGTCGGAGACGACAGAGTTTCCTACCGCAAGCGCCTTGCCGCAGTCGCGCAAAAAACGGACGCGCTCGTTCGTTCCTTTGCGGAGGACGGGCGCACGGTTTTGTTTACGATGCTCCTCGTTCACCGCCCCGAATACGTAAACGATTACGTAAAATACGATTTCGATGTGATTTTGGCGGGGCATGCGCACGGCGGGCTGTGGCGATTTCCGCCTTTTATAAACGCGCTCTATGCGCCGGGACAAGGTATGTTTCCGAAATATGCGGGCGGGAAATATGTGCTTAAAAACAATACGCGCTCCGTGATGATCGTAAGCCGCGGCCTTTCGTACCAGCAGCCGAAAATCGTTCGTATCTTCAATAATCCCGAATTGACGCTGGTGCGGGTTATACCGATTAAAAAGTGATATTACTGCTGCGTACCCTGTGATATTTTTACTACATTTTTGTTGACAGTTTTTGAAAGTCGTGTTACGATTTACCAAGAAGGTCGCAGTACATGGAGCAGGTCAATATTGCAGCAATTCCGCTTTGGGAAGTACAAGTACGCAGCTCTTTGAATAAACTCAGCGCGTCGGAAAACCGTATCGCTGACTATGTTTTAAACGCTCCCGAATCCGTTTTAAGCGGTACTGTCCGAACACTTGCCGACAGTAACGGTGTCAGCGAAGCGACGGTCGTCCGTTTCCTTCATCATATCGGCTATGCGGGCTTAAAAGATTTTAAAATTGCAATTTCCGAAGAAAGGGTTTTGGATAGGGGACGAATTCCGGACGATTTTGTGCTGCGCCCGAACGATACGATACACGACATCAAACGCAAAGTTTTTTTCGGCTCTATGGAAGCTTTAAGCGATACGTTCGATCTGCTCGACGACACCGAACTTGAAAAAGCCGTCGACGTGCTGTCCCGCGCATCATACATAGAAATTTTCGGTATCGGAGGAGCGGCTCCTGCCGCACGGAGCGCCCTGCATAATTTTCGAAAAATCGGCATCCGCGTCAATTACACGACTTCTTTTAACTTTGAATACATGCAGCCGGCGCATTTCGATGCAGGAGATGTGGTCATAGCCATTTCGCGTTCCGGTGAAACACGGGATGTCGTAGAATCCGTTAAAATCGCCAAACAAAAGGGTGCTGTCGTCATCGGTATAAGCGATGTCGGGGAATCCTCGCTCGCGAAGCTTGCCGATTACCGTCTCGTTGCAACGAGCCGTGCCCGTATGCTTTCCGGCGATTCGATATATGAACGGATGGCGGGAATCGCCGTCATCAACGCGCTGTATGCGGGGGTAGCGATGCGTAAAGGTATGCAAAAGGAGCGTTCGGCAGATGAGTGATTTTCCGCAAATCGTCGGCGTCGGGCATAATTGTTTCGATTATCTGTGTACCGTCGAAGCCTATCCTCCCGAAGACGGTTCTACACACATCACTGCAATCGCAGAGCAGGGCGGAGGAGCTGCAGCCACTGCCGTCGTCGCTTCTTCCCGCCTCGGCTGTTCCTCGGCTTTTATCGGAAAGGTCGGCGACGACGATACCGGGCGGAAGATAATCGACTCTTTGCAAAAAGACAACGTCGATACTTCATATATCGATATCGTGCCCGGCGGTCGAAGTTCCGTGTCGTATCTCATGATCAACCCCGCCAACGCCTCCCGCACGAAGTTTCCATATCCGGATAAACTCGCGCCTATCGAATGGGATGAGCGCCTTGTAAAGCTTGTCGGCGGCGCGCATGCGCTTCATATTGACGGAACGAAATACGATAACGCGCTTTCGGCCGTCCGCATCGCAAAAGAGGCGGGCGTTACGGTGTCCCTCGACGGTTGTTCGATGCAGCGCGACAACGAAAAAAATAAAGTGCTCGCATCCCTTGCCGACATCCTCATTATGAATGCGCGGTACCCCTTCATTGTGTCGGGTATAGCCGACTATGCCCGTGCGCTGCTTGAAATGTCGCACTGGGGGCCGAAGATCGTCATCGGCACGCAAGGGGCGTCGGGCTGTATGGCGGTCATCGGAGGCGGCGTGTTCCGCTTTCCCGCGTATGATGTCGCGGCAGTCGATACGACCGGAGCGGGAGATGTGTTTCACGGCGCTTTCCTCGCAGGTTATTTTAAAGGTATGGATTTGGAAACGAATATTAAATTTGCAAGCGCGGTTTCGGCGCTCAAGTGTACGAAAGTCGGGGGCAGAAACGGGATTCCGTCGTATGAGGATGCGCTTTCGTTTATGAACGGCCGAACGATCGAAAAAATACGCGTGCTTTAAATAGTGTCGATTTCTGCGAAATTGCAGTGATCATATATCGGTTATGTCAGGAGGAAATGATGAAAAAGGTTATGGTAATGCTGGCAGCTGCGGTTTTGGCGCTGTCATTGAGTTCCTGCAAAAAGCAGGATGGTGCTGCAAAGGGCGGCAAAGCTTCCGGCGTATTGAACGTATATACGACGGTGAGCGATCTGCAGTACAACGCGATTATGGGCGCCTTCCAAGCGAAATATCCGGATATCAAAATCAACTACACGCAGGCGGGTGCGGGTGAATGTAAAACCCGTATTCAAGCGGAAGCCGGCAATCCGCAGGCGGACATTATGTTCGGCGGACTTGTCTATGCCGATACGCTCACATACGGTCAGTATTTTGAAAACTACGTATGCGTGAACGACAAGCTTATGCCGCCCGAATTCAAAAATACGACGGGCGTTTTAACCTATCACGACGCCCAGATACCGTGCCTTTGGGTAAACGATGCACTTGAAAAAGAAAAAGGCGTTTCGATCAAAGGCTTTGCCGATCTCCTCGATCCTCGTTTGAAGGGAGTCGTCGTTTCCGCAGATCCTACGGGAAGTTCCAGCGCATGGAATTCGCTGCAGTGCATACTCACCGATTTCGGCGGATGGGACAACGATGCTGCATGGGATTATATCGATAAACTGATGAACAATGTCGTTATTACGAGCGGATCGTCCGCCGTATACCGCGGCGTTTACAACGGCGAATATGCCGTCGGACTTACCTACGAACCGGCGTGCGTACAGATGCTCTCGGAAGGAGCGGAAGGTGTTCACATCGTATATCCGGCCGAAGGCGTTACGTCGATCGCGTTCGGTTCGGCGATTATCAAAGGATGCGCGAATCTCGACAATGCAAAACTCTTTATGGATTTTCTTGAGAGCGATGAGTGCCAGGCGATATATCTTGAATGCGGCGCTCGCCCCGCGACGGCTTCAAAGCTTTCGGCGACGAATAAATATATCGTAGATCTGTCTTCTATTAATTATCGTGAAGCCGATACGATCGCTTTGGCACAAAATCAAAGCGCGATTTTTACACGCTGGAACGCCCTGCGGATCAAGCACTGATTTTCCGAACGTTTCGCGGATCACCTTTTAATCAACACCCCCGACGTAAGCGTCGGGGTATGTTGTTCTCATAAGGTGGTTGCAGTCGGCTTTAATACCCTTTGTTACGACGCAAGCGTCGGGGTATTAAACCCTCCGCACGAATAAAATTTATTGCCATTCACCGCGGAACCGGTTTATATTGTCCGGTTCCGCACAATTATGGAGAACTTCGTATGAATGTCGGAATTAAAATTTCACATGCACTAAAAAAATACGACGACGGTGTCGTTATTCCCGATCTTTCCGTGGAAATAAATCCCGGAGAATTTTTTACGCTGCTCGGACCGTCGGGATGCGGAAAAACGACGCTGCTCCGTATGATCGCCGGTTTTAATTCGATCGAAGGCGGCGATTTTTATTTCGGCGACCGGCGAATCAACGATCTCGATCCGTCAAAGCGAAATATCGGTATGGTGTTTCAAAATTACGCCATTTTTCCGCATTTAACGGTGCGCAAAAACGTCGCCTTCGGCTTACAGAATAAGCATTTGCCGAAAAACGAAATCGATAAACGGACAAATCATTTTTTAAAATTGATGAAAATCGATCAGTATCAGGATCGTCTGCCGGAACGACTGTCGGGCGGACAGCAGCAGAGAGTCGCCCTTGCGCGTGCGCTTGCGATAGAGCCGGAAGTTCTTTTGATGGACGAACCGCTGTCGAACCTCGATGCGAAGCTGCGCGTCGAAATGCGCGAAGTCATTAAAGAAATCCAGCACGACCTCGGCATTACAACCGTGTACGTAACGCACGACCAGGAAGAGGCGATGGCCGTTTCCGACCGCATAGCCGTTATGAACGCAGGCGTTATACAGCAGATCGGTTCTCCGAAAGCGTTGTATCAGCGTCCGGAAAATTTATTCGTTTCGATGTTCATCGGCCGCACGAATACCGTCGAAGCGAAGATACGCAAAAATGTATCGTCTTACGCATTGGAATTTTCTGGCGGCGTTAAAATTGTTATGGACAATATCGTCGGAGCGGAAGACGGTGAGGATGTCATTGTGTCGATCCGTCCGGAAGAGTTTGTCGTCCTTGAAGATAAAAACGGCGAAGGTTTGCCGGGAACGGTCGCATACAGCACTTTCCTCGGTTTGAATACGCATTACTTTATCGATCTTGCCGGCGGCAAACGCATAGAAGTCATCCAAGAATCGACGATAGATGAAATCGTAAAGAAAGGAACGCCCGTCCGACTCGGCGTCAAAAAAGAAAAGATCAATGTTTTTACCCGCGACGGTATGCGTTCTATCATAAAATAACGGAGATCGGTGTGATAAAGACGAAAAAAATAGATTTTTGGATACCGGTCAGTTTGGGTATCCTCGCGCTGTATGTGCTGTTTATGCTCTATCCGATTTTAAAAGTCATAACGCAGTCCGTACGCGACAACGCGACAGGCTCGTTTACGCTCGGATATTTTAAACAGTTTTTCAGCGATCCGTATTATTTCATTACACTGTTCAACAGTTTTAAAATTTCAATATGCGTTACGATTATCTGCCTCATTATCGGCGTGCCGCTTGCATACTTGTACAATGTCTACGAAATCAAAGGCCGACAGCTGTTGCAGATTTTGATCGTGCTCACCTCCATGTCCGCGCCTTTTATCGGTGCGTATTCGTGGATTTTGCTGCTCGGTCGTTCGGGGCTTATCACGAAATTTCTGAAGTCGGCGTTCAATATCGTAATGCCGAACATCTACGGATTTAAGGGGATCCTGCTCGTGCTGTCGACAAAACTCTTTTCGCTCGTGTTTCTCTATGTTTCGGGCGCGCTGAAAAACGTCGACAATTCGCTGCTCGAAGCTTCCGCAAATATGGGACGCACCGGCTGGCGGAGATTTTTGACGATCGTATTGCCGCTGTGCATGCCGTCCATACTTGCCGCCGCCCTCATGGTATTTATGCGTTCGCTTGCCGATTTCGGCACTCCGCTTTTGATCGGAGAAGGCTACCGCACGTTTCCCGTGGAAATATATAATCAATACGTCGGCGAAACGAGCATCAACCACAGCTTTGCCGCCGCTATAAGCGTTATCGCCATTTTTATTACGCTCATCGTATTTTTATTTCAAAAATATCTTTCGAATAGAACGAGTTTTTCGATGAGTGCGCTGCACCGCATAGAGCGCAAAAAGCCGCGCCTTGCAGCGAGCATCGCGATCCATATCTATGCCTACGCTCTCGTCATCATTTCGCTTTTGCCGCAAGTCTATCTCATCTTTTTGTCGTTTAAAAATACGACGAAGACCGGCAATATGTTCCGTCCCGGATATTCGCTTATGAGCTATCGCCAAGTGTTCGGTACGATGGGCGGGGCTATATGGAATACCGTAAAGATATGCGGCGGCGCACTCGTCATCGTCGTCGTACTTGCGATTTTGATTTCATACCTTGTCGTGCGGCGCTATAATATTATCAACAATATTATCGATACGCTGTCGATGGTGCCGTATATCATACCCGGTTCGGTCGTCGGCATCGCGATGGTTATGGCGTTCAACAAGGGGCCGCTGGTACTTACGGGTACTGCGATGATCATGGTGATTGCGATGTGTATCCGCCGTATTCCGTATACGATTCGAAGCTCCGTCGCCGTTCTCGGACAGATTCCGATTTCCGTCGAAGAAGCGGCGATCAGTCTCGGAGCCGGCAAAACGAAAACGCTTGTGCGCATTACCGTTCCGATGATGTTCAGCGGTATCGTTTCCGGTGCAATTATGAGTTGGGTTACGCTTATTACCGAATTGTCTTCTTCGATCATTTTGTATTCGTCGAAAACGATTACGTTGAATCTCGGCGTGTACGTGATGGTTTCTCGAGGAACGGACGGCAAAGCTTGCGCCGTATCGACGATTTTGATGGTCTTTACGGTTATTTCACTTTTACTGTTTACGAAAGTTTCGAAAGACGGAGATATTTCGATATAATCGAATCAAAAAATTATTTATAGGAGTCGATATGGTTTTAGTATCTGCAAAAGAAATGCTCATCGATGCGAAAAAAGGCCGCTATGCGGTGGGGCACTTCAATCTTAATAATATGGAAAGCGTCCGCGCTTTTTTGCTCGCGGCCCAAGAAGTTAAGTCGCCTATCATACTCGGCGTTTCCGGCGGAACGGCGAAATACATGGGCGGCTATCGGACAATCGCCGACATGGTGAGCGGTTTTATTAATTTTTTGAAAATCACTGTTCCTGTCGCGCTGCACGTCGATCACGGGACTTATGAAGAAGCGCTCGATGCGATTGACAACGGCTTTTCATCCGTTATGTTCGACGGTTCGAAATATTCGATCGATGAAAACATCGCAAAAACGCGCGAAGTCGTCGAAAAGGCGCACGCGAAGGGCATTTCCGTCGAAGCCGAAGTCGGCGCGATCGGCGGTGAAGAAGACGGCGTTATCAATTCCGGAGAATGCGCCGACCCTGCCGAATGTGAGCGCATCGCATCTTTAGGCGTCGATTTTCTCGCTGCGGGTATCGGCAATATTCACGGAAAATATCCTGCCGGATGGAAGGGCTTGGATTTCGATGTGCTTGCAGCCATTCAGGCAAAGACGGGCGATTTGCCGCTCGTGCTGCACGGAGGATCGGGCATTCCCGCCGACATGGTAAAAAAAGCGATCACGCTCGGCGTATCGAAAGTCAACGTCAATACCGAATGCCAAATAGCATTTACCAAAGCGACGAAAAAATATTTTGCCGAAGGAAAAGATGAAGAGAGCAAAGGCTTTACGCCGCGAGCCGTGCTTGCGCCCGGTCTTGAAGCGACCAAACGCGTATGTATTGAAAAGATGACGCTGTTCGGAAGTATCGGAAAAGCGTAAATCGATATGCTATAATGGAATACGATCGAGAGGTTAGTATGACGATAGAAGAGTTGAAAAAGAAAGCCAAGCAGATCCGACGCGATACTGTTTGGATGATAGGAGAAGCGGGTTCCGGTCATCCCGGCGGTTCCCTTTCGGCGACGGATATCATGGTTGCCCTTTATTATTCTAAGATGAAACTGTCGGGCGATCCGAATGATGAAGCGCGCGACCGTTTTGTGCTGAGCAAGGGGCACGCGAATCCGCCGTACTATGCGATACTTGCGGATAAGGGTTATTTTCCGAAAGCGGAACTCAAAAACATCCGCCGACTGCACAGTATGCTGCAGGGACATCCGGATTGCAATAAATGCCCCGGCGTAGACTGCAGTACCGGTTCCCTCGGACAAGGCATATCGGTTGCAGCGGGTATGGCGCTCGGTTTCCGTTTGGCAAAAAAGCCGAACCGTGTATACGTGCTTACCGGTGACGGAGAGCTGCAGGAAGGTCTTGCGTGGGAAGCCTTTATGGCCGCTTCTCATTATCACCTCGACAATCTCACCGTCATCGTCGACAACAATCATCTGCAGCTTGACGGATCGATCGACGAAGTCATGTCGCTCGGCGATCTTGCGGCAAAATTCCGCGCATTCGGTTTTGCCGTGTGCGAGGCGAACGGGCACGATTATGAGGCGCTGCTTTCCGCGCTCGATCACCGTGAAGACGGAAAGCCGCTCGCCGTTATCTGCGATACGATCAAAGGCAAGGGCGTTTCGTTTATGGAAAACGGACTCGGCTGGCACGGAAAAGCTCCTTCGGGCGACGAGCTTGAAAAGGCGCTTAAAGAATTGGAGGACAACTGATATGAGCGAAAAAAAAGCAACACGGCAGGGCTACGGCGACGGCCTCGTCGAGCTCGGCAAAAAATATTCGGATGTGATTGTCCTCGACGCGGATTTGGGACATGCGACGGGATCTTTGACTTTTAGAAAAGCATTTCCCGACCGCTACATAGAAACCGGCATCGCTGAACAGAATTTGATCGGCATGGCCGTCGGCTTGTCGAAAGTCGGTTACGTGCCCTTCGCATCTTCGTTTGCAATGTTTACTGCCGGAAGAGCGTTTGAAATTATCCGAAATGCGGCGGCATACAGCAAAGCGAACGTAAAAATTGCCGGAAGTCATTCGGGCATCACGCCTGCGGGCGACGGAGGCACGCACCAGTGCATAGAGGACATCGCCGCGCTTCGCGCAGTTCCGAATATGACGGTGCTGAGTCCATGCGATTACAATCAGGCAAAGCTGATCGTCGAAGCGGCCTATCATTTTAAAGGCCCCGTGTATATCCGTACGTCGCGCGAACCCATGCCGATCGTCACTTCTTGCGACACGCCGTTCGAAATCGGAAAAGCGCAGAGCCTGCGTTCCGGCAAGGATCTCTGCATCGTCGCAACCGGTATTATGACGCCGCTCGCCCTCGAAGCGGCCGAGCAGCTCGCGTCCGACGGTATCGAAGCTTCCGTGCTGAACATCCACACGATTAAACCGCTCGACACCGATGCGATTGTAAGTGAAACGCTCGGCTGCGGCGGACGAATCCTCGTCTGCGAAGAAGCGAACCGTTTCGGGGGTATCGGCGAAGCGGCATCTTATGCGCTCCTCGGTAAGGGCGGCGTAAAGATGGCGCACGTTGCGGTCGACGACCGATTCGGACAGTCGGGGCAAACGGCCGAACTCCTTGCCGAATACGGCATCACCGCCGACAACATCGTCTCGAAAGCGAGATCGCTCCTGTAAGGTGCGGAGTATCCGGTATATCGAGGAATAAATATTATTAATTAATAAAAAAATACCGATCGTATACTCGTTTGACAATAAAACGACTGAGTATTATGATACGCTTATACTGCATAACATACGTTCGGTTTCCGAATGCGTATACATGTATGGAGGAAAAATTATGAAAAAGATTTTAAAGGGACTGTTTGCGGCGTTGTTCGCTTCGACGGTTTTGTTTACCGTGTGGCCGCAAAGTGCTTCGATGAAAAACGGAACGTATACCGGAACGGGCGAGGGCAAGGGCGGAAAGATAACGGTGCAGGTAACCGTCAAAAAGAACGCGATCGCCGACATCAAAGTGCTTTCTCACAACGAAACGCCGGGCTTCGACAAAGCGATGGACACGCTTAAAGCGGCGGTAATAAAATCGAACAGTACGGTAGTCGATACGGTTTCGGGCTGTACGCTCACTTCGAAAGGCTTTCTCGCTGCGGTGAATGCGGCGGTCGCACAGGCGGGCGGAGAACTGAAAGCGAATAAAAAAGCTGCCGCAGCGCCGAAAGCAAAAGCAAAGAAAATCAAAACCGAAACGCACGACGTCATCGTCATCGGTGCGGGCGGCGCGGGACTTGCAGCTGCAATCGAAGCGAAAGAAGCGGGCGCCGACGTTATCGTTTTGGAAAAGATGCCGATGGCCGGAGGCAATACGCTCATTTCGGGAGCCGAAATGGCGGCTCCGGGCAACTGGCTCCAAAAGCGGGACGGCATCGAAGACAGCGTTGCTCGCTTCGAACAGGATATGATGAAAGGCGGCGACAATATCAATAACCCCGAACTCGTGCACGTCGTCGCGTCGAATGCGCTTGCCGGCGCGGAATGGCTCAGGGACAAATGCGGTGTCGTATGGGAAAACGCGCTGATGTTTTTCGGCGGACATTCGGTAAAGCGCAGTTTGATTCCGGCCGGTGCGAGCGGCAAAGAACTCATCACCAAGATGCTCGCCAAAGCGGAAAAGCTCGGCATTCCCATCGTATACAGCACACCCGCAGTCGCGTTCGTGCAGGATGCGAAAGGACGCGTTACCGGAGTTTCAGCCGAAAGCAAGACGACGAACTACACCTTTTATGCGAAAAAAGGCGTCGTGCTCGCAACCGGCGGCTTCGGTTCGAACCTTGAGATGCGCAAAAAATACAATCCCGCAGTCGATGAAAATATCCTTTCGACGAATACGGTCGGCAGCACGGGCGACGGTATCGTGATGTCCGAAAAGATCGGAGCGGCCCTCGTCGATATGCAGTATATCCAAACCTACCCGATATGCGATCCGCTTACGGGCACGCTTTTGTATTTCGACGACGCACGCCTCTACGGACACAGCGTTATCGTAAACAAAGAAGGCAAGCGCTTTGTCGAAGAACTCGGACGCCGCGACGTTATGTCCATGGCGATCAAAGCGCAGACGGGACATTGCTGCTATGAAATCATCGATCAAAAAGGCTACGATGAAAGTCATCTGGAAGAAAACCACGCGGCCGAAATCGCTTATTTGTACAAAAACAAATTGTTGGTAAAAGCCGATACGCTTGAAAAAGCGGCGGAATTTTTCGGCATCGATGCAAAAGAGATGATCGCGACCGTCGACCGCTACAACAGCTACGTCGCGCAGGGCAAAGATCCCGAATTCAATAAACGCAGCTTGACCTTCCCGATCGAAAAAGCGCCGTTTTATATTTTGAAAGCAGTGCCCGCCGTACACCACACGATGGGCGGCGTCAAAATCAACAGCCAAGCGCAAGTTATAAAAACCGACGGTACGGTGATCCCCGGTTTGTATGCCGCGGGAGAAGTGACCGGAGGCGTCCACGGCAAAAACCGCTTGGGCAGCGACGCGATCGCCGACATCATCGTGTTCGGCCGCATCGCGGGAAAAAACGCGGCAAAGTAAGCGGTTTGTAACAGAAACGACGGTTCGGCGGCAGCGAAAGCGATTTCGAATGCTGCCGAACTTGTGGGCGGGTGCCGGGAAATTAGGATAGCTTATTTGCCGGGTTTTCACGGAAAGGGAGAACAGGGTTCCTTTCTTAATGAAAACAAATATCGATTTTGAAAATCGTGTCAGGCGATGTTTTTCTTAATAGTATCAATCTAAATTATTCCGATTAATAAAATCTTATCGGTATCATATCATTTAAAAAAATGAAAATATAAAACATGTTTATACTTTCCCCATAAACAAAATGACAACAACTCTTAATGTCAATAAAAATTTACTTTTTCTTTACAATTTCGGAAAAGTCGATACATAATATAAGTCATGAATATCGGTGACTCAAAGATAATAAGTATTCTGAATGTACTTCTTGATGCATCCGATTATATTTCCTCTGTAATAATCGCCGAAAAAATAGGTGCAAGCGAAAGCACTTTTTTCCGGCTATTGCCGCAAATTGAAAAATATATTCAACCGTATGACCTGTCCCTTGTAAAATTACGCGGCAAGGGATTTATGCTCACGGGAAGTAAAAATGCAAAGGAAACCCTTATCAATGATTTTGAGCGTAAAAACTATTCTCAGGAATTTTCTCTGGAAGAAAAAAGTTTTTTGGTGCTGCTTTATCTTTTGAATGAAAAAGACACGGTGAAAATTGCGTCACTTGCCCGACGCCTTAATATTTCGGAAACGGGTGTGTCAAAAATACTTACCGAGCTTGAACAAAATCTTAAAAAATCCGGCTGCGTCATTTTGCGTAAAAGAGGAGTCGGAACATATATCAGCGGAAATGAAATCGCTGCACGGCAAGCGGCTTTGAATACGGCTTGTCTCTATCTGAATTTTAATGAATTTATGAGTTTATTGTATACTTATATTCATAAACCGGCAATCCCTGAAAACAGACTTAAAATCTATACTTTTACGTGCGCCGTGTTTGAATATCTAAACGAAAAAACACATATAAAGCAAAATTTCGATTTTGTGGAAAAAATCGAAACGCTCTCATCAACTTCTTTTTCGGATATAGACTTTGTACTCTTGTTTTTATGTGTCAGTATTATGGAGTTCCGCTGTGCCAACGGTTTTTTTGTGGCGCCTCGTAAAGACGATAAAGCATATGAAGATGATCAGATAAGTACTGAGATAAAACAAACCTGCCGTTCTTTGCATTTTTTAATAAGTGAAAATGATTATGCCGACACCGAAACGCTGTTTTTTACGGAAATTTTACAAAGCACCGAAGCTGCGGCAAGTATGTTTAAAAACCAAAAGCAATACGTCCAAATTGCAGGAAATTTTGTATCGTTTATAGAAGCGTCTTTAGACGGATACGTTACCGAACATAAAAAAGTTGCCTATATCATATATTTACAACTAAGGCATCTATTAAAAAATCACCGGCAGCTTTTTTCGATACAGGAATATGCAGCGTCATTTGCCGAAAATATTTTAAATAATGACAATCGTATGCAAAAAATTGTAAAACCGGCTGCGGATTTTTTACAAGCGCGCCTTCATATCGATGTTTCCGAAAAAGAAGCCGGCGTTTTGCTGAGTTTTATAGCTCCTTTTTTTAAGTCGAATATAAAAAAAATATCGGCCGTTCTGGTCTGTGCCTCCGGTATCGTCGTGAGCAGCATTCTTAAAGAACGTATATGCAAGGAATTTCCCGAACTCGAGCTTATCGAAACGGTGTCCGTGCGAAAGCTCACCGATTCATACATAAAAGAAAAAGGCATTGATTTTATTATTTCCGTTATAGATACTGCGCCTTTATCGGTGCCCGCTGTTTATATATCCGTTCAGTTGGAAGACTCGGACATACAAAAAATAAAAAATATACTGCTGAGTATACAAAGGGGAATCTAGTATGCTTTCTGATTTTATTTTGCGACATAAAACTTTTTTGTTGCAAGCCGAAGCGGATACATGGCAAGATGCGGTAAAAAAATCTGCGGATTTACTGATAGATTCCGGATGTGCTTTGCCTGCATATTACGAAGCGATTCTCGATGCGGTAAAAGAATTCGGTCCTTATTTTGTTATTGCCCCCGGAATAGCTATGCCGCATGCACGTCCCGAACAGGGGGCGCTTAAATTGGGATACGGCTTGGTGTGTTTGAAAAAACCCGTTTTTTTCGGTCATAAGGTAAACGATCCGGTTGACATCATTTTATGTATTGCGGCTCCTGATAAAAAGGCGCTGAACGAACAGGCGATTATCGAAGTAATGACACTCTTTGACAATGACAAAGCTTTGTCCGGTTTGCGGAATGCGAAAACTGAAAGCGATCTGCAAAAAATCTTTCGCATAAGTGAGGAGGAAAATACATGATTTCAAAAGAAATAACCATACAAAATCCGACGGGTTTGCATACGCGTCCGGCAAACGATTTTGTAACGCTCGCAAATACATTTCAATCGGATATTAACATTCGAAAAAATGAAAAAACGGCAAATGCAAAAAGTATAATCAAATTGCTGCGTATAGGAATTTCTCAAAACGATAGAGTTGTTTTGGAAGCCGACGGTGCTGATGAAGAAAAGGCCGTACAAGCGCTTACCGAATTTATTGATCGATTAGAAGAGTAAGAGCGGTATGGAAAAGCGGATAACGGGAAACGTGCTGTCCGATGGTGTGTGTGTCGGCTGCATCGTTAAGTGGACGGACGATTCGGCTCCTTTAGATTACTCGAAATCGCAAGCGGCGGAGGGGCGGCAGCCGTTTTTAAACGAAGATGCCGAATGCGATCGCTTCCGTGAAGTAAAAAACGCTGTTGCAGCGAAGTTGACTTCTCTTTTATCTTGTGCTGAAAACAGCACTGCTGCCGCAGACGACGCGGAAAGAGCTGAAATTATCCGCAGTTATATTGCTATATTAAACGATCCGGAACTTGAAAAAGACGTAGTGCAACGCATACGGAAACAAAAAGTTTTTTTAACCGAAGCTTTAACGCTTACGGCACAAGAATATACCGACGATATGAGCGCACTTGAAGACGAGTATTTAAAACAGCGGGCGCAGGATTTTGAACAACTGTTTGCCATGCTTTTGTCGTATGCTTCGGGACATGTGCAAAAAAGAGCACGCATAGAAAAACCTTGCATACTCGCGGTGAAAGCGCTCAGTCCGATAGATATGTCCGAAATCGATAAAAATTTACTGCTCGGTATTATCAGCGAAGAAGGGGGCAAAACCTCTCATACCGCTATTATCGCACGCTCCTACGCCATACCGATGATTTCCGGCATCCCATACGCGGAAATTAAGGAAGACGACAAAGCCGTTATCGACACGGAAAAAAAACTGTGCGTGCTTAATCCGGAAGCTGCAACCGCTTCTTTTTATACCGAAAAAACCGTGCAGTTACAAAAAGAAAAAGAATATTTTAACACTTTAGTTGAACAACGCGCCGTAACTGAAAACGGCGTACACATAGAACTTATGGCAAATATCGGTTCGGTTCAGGAAGTTTCTCGAGCCGTCGCACAAAGGGTGGACGGTATCGGCTTATTCCGTACAGAATTTTTATTAAGCGAAGCCGGAACGGATTTTCCGTCAGAGGAAAATCAATTTAAAATCTACCGTGCCGTACTGCAAGCGATGGACGGAAAAAGCGTAACAATCAGAACCTTTGATATCGGCGGTGATAAAGTGTATCCGTGCGTGCATTTACCTAAAGAGGAAAACCCTTTTTTGGGATGGCGCGGCATCCGTTATTGTACGGATAATATCAAACTGTTTTTTCCTCAACTCCGTGCCCTGCTGCGTGCGGCCGTATACGGCAATTTATACATTATGTTTCCGATGATTACAACGGAAGAAGAAGTAAAAAACCTGCTTTCTTTAGTTGAACGTATAAAAAAAGATTTGCATAAAGAAAAGATTCCTTTCGGTCAAAATGTAAAAATCGGGATTATGATTGAAACACCTGCCGCAGCATTAATTGCGGATACGCTTGCGCAAAGCGTCGATTTTTTCAGTATCGGTACCAACGATTTAACGCAATACACACTGGCAGCCGACCGCAATAATGCAAAGGTTGCTCATTTGTATCGGGAAAACCATCCTGCAGTTTTGCAGTTAATTAAGATGACAATAGATGCAGGGAAAAAATATAAAAAGCATGTGTGTGTATGCGGTGAAATGGCGGGTAATCCGCTTTTTACACAAACACTTTTGAATTTGGGATTACGCTGCTTCAGTATGACACCGGCAAATATTCAAAAGATAAAAAAAGAGATTCTTTCGGCAAAAATTATGGATGCCGATAAGAAGCAAAAAAAGGAGGTGCGATGAAACGGGGGTTAATTGTATGTCGAACCGGCATGGGAAGCAGTATGATGCTTAGAATTAAGGTGGATCAGGTTATTCGTGAAAATGGCTATCAACTGGAATTGGTTCATGATGCTTTAAGCGGTATTGAGCAATACCACGATGTAGACGTTGTTATTACTATGAGTGATCTGGTACCGGAGATTGAGGGAAAGTTTAAATACTGTATCGGCATCGAAAATATTTTGGATAAAGAGGCAATAAAAAACAAACTTGACAATTTTTTTGCCGAACAGTCTTGAAAACAATTTTTGGAGTAAAAGAAAATTAAATACAGGAGGAAAGAATTATGCAAACTATTTGGAATCTTGTACACTTTGTCGTGTTCCAGTTGCTTGGGCAAGCATCATTACTTGTCGGCCTTATGGCTTTGATCGGTTTATTGTTGCAAAAAAAATCACCGAGCGCGGTTATTACCGGAACGACGAAAACAATTGTCGGATTTCTTATTTTCGGTATTGGCGGCGGTGCCGCTGTTGGAGCTCTTGCTAATTTCCAACAGCTATTCGCGACAGGGTTTAATCTTCAAGGCGTTTTGCCGCTTGCTGAAGCGATTACCGGTATGGCTCAAAAAAATTTAGGCACGATCATAACTCTTATTATGGTGCTGGGATTTTGCGCCAACTTGTTAATTGCGCGCGTAACGAAATTTAAATTTATATTTCTTACCGGCCAACATAATTTGTTCTTAGCTGCACTTCTATCCGTATCGTTAAAAGCAGTCGGTTTAAACGATGTACTCACTGTAATAATCGGCTCTATCATACTCGGATTTGCCGCAGCAATATACCCTGCAATTGCCCATCCTTTTATGAAAAAAGTTACAGGAAGCGATGAACTTGCTATCGGACATTATTGCACCTTAACATACGCGCTTTCCGGCTGGATAGGATCAAAAGTGGGTAACCCTGAAGAAAGCACGGAAAAATTAAAACTACCCGGTTGGCTTTCGATTTTTAAAGATTATATCGTATCTATCGCTCTTTCTATCATTATTTTTTACTATATATCCGCCTTTTCAGCCGGTAAAGAAGCTGTGCAAAAAATTGCAGGCGATACGCATTGGTTGTTGTTCCCTCTGATGCAAGGTCTTATGTTTACCGGTGCCGTATATGTAATTATTACCGGTGTACGTCTGATGTTATCGGAACTTGTGCCGGCCTTTGTCGGTATTTCTGAAAAGTTCATTCCCAATGCAAAACCGGCGTTGGATTGCCCTGTGGTGTTCCCTTATGCTCCGACCGCAACAGTGATCGGCTTTATTTCCGCTTATGTTGCCGGGTTGATTTGCATGGCTGTCTTTTCTCTGTTGGGGACCGTGGTTATCATTCCCGTTGCAATACCTTATTTCTTTATCGGTGCAACTGCAGGGGTTTTCGGTAATGCAACCGGCGGTTGGAAAGGCGCTATTGCCGGCGGCTTTGTAACCGGTATTCTCATTGCCGTAGGCCCGGCTCTTATGTATCCTGTTTTTGCAAAGATGGGACTTGCCGGATCGGCATTCCCGGAAACGGACTTTGTTGTAATCGGTTTGGTTATTTACTATCTCGGTAAACTTTTCGGAAAGATCTAGGAAATACTGATGAGATATTCCCTTATACGCGAAGGGAAATCGTATCGGTTTATGAAAAATGTGAGGATGCTTAAAAGCAAAGCATCCTCACTTATTAGAGGTCGATTTATGGATGAGAAAAAAGATTTGCAAGCCGTTGCCGCTAAATGCCGAAAACGCATTATATCAATGATATACAAAGCAAACGCGGGTCATCCCGGCGGTTCTTTATCTATAGCAGATATTATTACCGTCATTTTTCAAAAATATATGACAAAGGATAAAAACGGCAAAGATAAATTTATCTTGTCGAAAGGTCATGCCGTGCCGGCCTTATATGCGATACTTTGTGAAAAAGGTTTGCTCGACGAAGGTCTTTTATCGCAATATAGGGCTGTTAACTCTCCTTTAGAAGGACATCCTTGGACAGTCAAATTGCCGAACGCAATCGATGCTACAACAGGATTGCTTGGGCAAGGGTTGTCCGTCGGGATGGGCATGGCGTTGGCAAAAAAACGCAACAAAGATCCTCATCGTGTTTTTGTTACAGTAGGCGACGGAGAAATTGAAGTCGGTCAATTTTGGGAAGCCGCAATGTTTGCGCCGTCTTTTGAGCTTGAAAATCTTGTGTGCATCATAGATCGCAACGGATTTTCATCCCATGGAAAGGTTACAGTACCGGAACCCTTGGCAGATAAAATGCAGAGTTTCGGCTGGCATTGCATTAACATTGACGGGCATGATTTTGACGCTATTATCGACGCGCTGGATCCTGCACAGACAAAAAAACATCCTAAAAAACCTTTATGTATAATTGCAAAAACGGTCAAAGGCAAGGGAGTTCCCTATATGGAAAACAATCCCGCATGGCATAGCAAAGGCCTGTCCGATGATGAATACAAAAGCGCAATGGCGGCATTGGGAGAAGTAGTATGAACTCGCTGTATACTGAAACGGTTTCACCCAGATCCTTTCTCGGTGATATATGGGTTGAAATCGGTAAAAAAGATCCTCGCACAGTTGTACTGGACTGCGATTTGGCTGCTGCAACAAAAACAGATGCTTTCGCAAGGGCCTATCCTGACAGATTTTTTGAAATGGGAATCGGCGAACAGAACGCCATGAGCGTTTCTGCCGGCCTTGCGGCAGAAGGACTCATTCCTTTTTATGCTAACTTTGCGCTTTTTTCCAGCGGAACTTGTTGGACACAGTTGCGTCAAAACTGTTTTTCAAACTTAAATGTAAAGATCGTGGCAACACACCCGGGTATGGATAACGGGCCTGACGGCGGGACACATCATGCAAATGAAGAAATAGCGCTCACGCGAACAATACCGTGCTTAACGGTGCTGTCACCTGCCGATCATTTCCAAGTACGCGCCGCCATGTTTTATGCTTTACAGATACAAGGGCCTGTTTACATTAGAGTGCCGCGCGATGAAACACCGGTACTTCATTCCGCAAACACGCAATTCTCATTCGATACATTGGAAATGATATGTGACAAAGGTGATGATTTTGCAATCGTATATGAAGGCAGTGCCGCTTTACAAGCCTGTGACGGATTTATGCGCTTGGCAGACAAGAAGCTAAAAGGAAAACTTTTGGCTGTTCCGTCATTAAAACCGTTTGACAATACCGGTATTTTAGATATTGCAAAACAAGTTAAGACTATCGTTACGGTAGAAAACCATTCAGTCTACGGAGGGCTTGGCGGTATTGTTGCAGAAACACTCTGCACTTCGTCAGCTCGTTGTCCTGTTGGATATGTCGGCGTCAACGATGTTTTTACCGAATCCGGAAAATCACAGGCAGTGAAATCCAAATTCGGTCTTTCTGCAGAGGCTATTGAAAAAAAAGTCTTAAGTATTTTGGGGTGTGTTTCAGCCGAATAAATATAATTTTAAGGAGTTATCGCAAAGCTCATCCATCAGTCTATCGATCACGCCTTTTTGCACGATTGTACAAATCCGCTCGGCGGAGGCTACCTCTTTTAAATCTTCTCTGTATTGACTGACGTTATCATTTCGTGCAACAACTGCCGTCGAACGCGCACATCTTACCTCCCATCGTCAAATAATCTCTCCCACGCGTCTTCGAATACGGTGCGCACCGGAGGCCGCGGAGAATGTGCCATAGGATGCATACCCTTTCCCGGATTTTCGGCATAGCCTGCGTTTCCGAAGTTGCCTTTGTGCATGTCCAAAATCATGCCGTCTTTGAGCTCTCCGACATAGCCTCCGCTCAGTTTGTGGACGTGTTCGCCCTTGAGCTGTCCGACGGGATTTCCTTCCATGTCGCGGATGTATGCGCCTTGTACGACGCCGAGCGGGTTTCCTTCTTTATCGAAAATGTATTCCATTTGCAATTTCCTTAATAATTTTTTATGCGGTCATATAGCGATCGTATACATTATAGAGAAAATCGCATTTTCTACAATCAGGCGCGGGAAGGGCGGATGAAATTATATTGGCAGAAAACAATGCGTGCTGTAAAAAGGCGCGGTACTTTCGGCAATAGACTGCCTTTATTCGGTACCGCTTCCGTTGAGGGCGGCGCCGGCAAGACTGTCGATATAGTGCGCTGCTGCGGCTTTTTGTGCAGTCGTGCCGGCATTTTCGAGCGATTCGATCTGTTTCGCTTTTTTTCCTTTCCGTGCATCGTTGAGCTTTTTCGCTTCCCGCATAATTTTTTCCGCTTCGTCGGCACTCACGCCGAGCGCGTCCGCGATGCGCTCTTTATCGGCACTTGCGAGGTTTTCGAGCGTCGTAAATGTTTTTATCAATGTGCGTGCTCGCTTTTCGCCGATGCCCGGAAGTTCGAGAAAAATGCTTACGGTATTTTCTTTGGTGCGGAGGCGCTGGTTTTTACTTGTCGCAAAGCGGTGCGTTTCGTCTCTTACGCGCTGGAGCAGGCGGAGCGCGTCGCTTCTGCGCGGAAGTACGACGGGCGTGCTGTTGCCCGGACGGTAGATTTCTTCGTTTTTTTCGGCAAGTCCCGCGATCGGGATGTCGATGCCGAGCGATGTGAGTACGCTCTGCACCGCATTCACCTGTCCGATGCCGCCGTCTATGAGGAGGAGATCCGGCAATTCCCGCCCTTCGTTTAAAAGCCGCGTATAGCGTCTGCTCGTCGCTTCCCGCATGGATGCGAAGTCGTCTATGATGCCGTCGGTCGTTTTGAGACGGAAATAGCGGTAATTTTTTTTGTCGGGGTTGCCGTTATAAAAACTTATTAAACTTGCGACGGGGAATTTTCCGCCGATATGCGCGATGTCGAATCCTTCGATGCGCACGGGAAGCGTGTCGAGAGAAAGAAGCGTTTTGAGTTCTTCGAGCGCGGGTATGTCGCCCCGTTCGCGTAAGCGCCGCACGATATCTTCATGCGCGTTTTGCTTTGCCATATTGATGGCTGCCGTGTGGTATTTTGCGTTTCCTCTTGCGTCGGAAACGGGGACGACTTCGGTTTCGGCGCCGAGCGTTTCGGAAAACCATCTTGCAAGTTCGGCGGGCGAGAGAAAAGCGACGCTTCGATCGGGGAGTTGCGGGGTGCCCCCGCTGGAGGGGGAGCGAGCAACCGTGTGCGAGCGCGGGGGAGGGCTCTTCCCCGCATCGGTATGAGAATTTTCAATGTCGGATAAATTATTAATTAATAAATTCGGTATATAGATGTGAGGCGGCACTTCGGCTTTGTCGGTGTAGTATGCGTTGAAAAACTCTCCGATGAGTTCCGCGTCTTCGTTTAAGCTTACGGTGCGGTAATTGCCGCGTCCTTCGAGTTTGCCGCCGCGGAGTTTTAAGACGGTAAAGCTTACGAGTTCTCCTTCCCTCCAATAGGCGATATAGTCGCGGTCATCTCCGTCGAAAGTTTGGACGATGTTCTGTTTTTGCATGATCGAAAGCGCTGAGAGTCCGTCTCTCAAGCGCGCGGCCTTTTCGAAGTCGAGGTTTTCTGATGCCTTTTGCATTTCGGCTTTTATTTTTTTTAGGGTGTCGTCTCCTTTTCCCTCAAGAAGGCTTGCGATTTCGCCGATGTATTCGGTATAGGCTTCGCGGGAAATTTTTTTGCAGCAGGGGGCGTCGCATCGGCCGATGTGGTAGTAGAGGCAGGGGGCATCGCGTTTTTTAAGCGTTTTGCACCGGCGCACGGGGTAGATGCGGTAGAGCGTGTCGATAAAGGTGTCGAGCGCGCCCGCGTCGGGGTAGGGGCCGAAATAGGTCGAGCCGTCTTCGAGGATGCGCCGCGTTTTGATGACGCGCGGAAAATCTTCGTTCGTGATCCGCAAAACGGGATAGGATTTGCCGTCTTTCAAATCGATGTTGTAACGCGGATTGTATTTTTTAATAAGATTGTTTTCGAGCAGAAAGGCTTCATATTCGTTTGCCGTTGTGATATACTCGATTGACTCGGCGTGCGCGACGAGGAGTTTCGTTTTGATGTCTTTGCTGCCGGAAAAATACGAGGTGAGGCGATTTTTCAGATTTTTCGCTTTGCCGACATAGATGACATCTCCCTGCCGGTTCCGCCACAGGTAGACGCCGCTTGAAGAGGGGGCTTGTAATGCCGTTTCGTGTAATATTTCCCGTACCGCTTTTGCCATAGTGCCTATGTGTTTTCCGTATAATAAAAAAATAACGATTTTGTCCGCGCTTCGTCCAGTACGTGCGTTTGCCGCTTTATGTGCGCTTCGTTCGGCGCATACACTTGCCGTTTCGTGCGCTTTTCATCCGGTGCGCGCTTTCGTTTTATCGACCGCTCTTCGTTCGGCGCATACACTTGCCGTTTCGCGGACGCTTCGCTTTCGCGCGTGCTTTTTATTGTACGCGCTTTCGGCCGTTTTGTGTATCCGTTCCGCCTTTGCCGATTCCGTGACGATCGGCGGAAGCGAAGGCTGGTCGAAGCTTTCGCTCCGGAGAGGCGTTGCGGAGGGGACGGGGCGCTTCGGCTATCCGTGTATCGAACTTGCCACCGACAGCCGTGTTCAGGACGCGATGACGGATACGCTTTTCGATTTCGAAAAAAAGCCGTTTTCGGATAAGACGGGGCATTACACTGTGAGCAAAAACGCCCTTTTGCTTTCGGCAAAATCGGCGATGGGAAAAGGCGCCGCTCTTTCCCGCGGTACGGGCGGCATATCGCTTCGCGGAAAACGTGGAGCGCTTTTCGGTACGGAGGGACCTGCACCGTCATTTTATATTGAGTTTTGGCTTTCGCCCGCGGTTGCGGAAAACGGTGAAGTCGTTTTTAATTGGCGCTCGTCGCGCAGCATCGGACGCAATATCGTATATCAGATGATTACGGCATCTTTTTATCAAAATCATCTTTCGTGGACGTTTTCGAATATCTTTGACGGATACGATAAAGGCGATGTAACGCTTTCGGGCATTACGACGCTGATTCCCGGAACATGGGCGTATCACTCGATCGCTTTCGACGAAGAGAATGGGTGTATCGAATACCGCGTGAACGGCATGCTCGAAGCGATCGCCTACGTTACGTCGACCGGCCGTGCGTCGGGTTCGGTGTATCCTGCGTATTTCGGCGTACCTGCGGATATAGAACTGTGCGGAAAGTATACGGGGCTTATCGACGACTTTCGCATACAAAGGGGAACCTGCGACGAAGCGATGCTGCAAAAATCGGAAGATGCGTCGGCTCTCGGTTATGCGAAGTACCGTGCGTCCGGCGGGCGGATCGAAACGCAGCCGCTTTTAACGTCGGTCGCATCTTCCCTCAATTCGGTGACGGCGCTGATGAGTAAACCGGATCAAACAGCGGTGCGTCTCTATGTACGAAGCGGTGATAACGTTTTCGACTGGACGGATTCGTATCCCGCGTGGCGTCCGGTGCGAAGCGGAGAAGCGATTTCGGGCGTAAACGGTTTGTATTTTCAAATAGCCGCCGATCTTTATCCCGACGGAAACGGATCGCACACGCCGTCGATTACGCAAATCGATATCGATTATACGGTGCCTCCTTTGCCGCTTCCGCCTTTTACCGTAAAAGCGGCTGCCGGTGACGGAAGCGTAACGCTTTCGTGGGCGCATTCCGTCGACGAAAATGCGGGCGGTTATTACGTTTACTACGGCACGAGACCCGGCGAATACCTCGGACGGGTTGCACGCGAAGGCTCATCGCCTGTCGATGCGGGTTTTTCGCAGGCGGTAACGCTCACGAATCTCAAAAACGGAACGATTTATTATTTTGCAGTTGCATCTTATTCGAAACTCGACAGGCGCATAGTCGGCCCTCTTTCGCGCGAAACCTATGCGCGCCCCGCATCGGACGGCGATTATGGCAAGTGAAAGGGCAGAGGAGAATAAATTCGTTTTTCGCCGTGCGGCGGCAGCTCTCGCTTCCCGCGATTTTGAACTCGCCGCGCGCTTGTATAAGGGCTTGTTAAAAAACGATCCCGAAAACCGCGATGTGCTTTTTGCGCTCGGCGACGTGTACGTCAAATCGGGCGACGATGCGCGCGCTCTTCCTTATTACGAAAAAATTAATAAGATTGATCCGAACGATGCGGCCTCTCTCATCGCGTCGGGCGGCATTTACCGCAGGCTCGGCCGCTATGACGATGCTCTCCGCTCTCTTCGTGCAGCGCTCTCCGCAGGCGGCAATACAACTGCGATACAGTATAATTTGGGATTTACCTATCGTTCGATGGGAGATTACGACAAGGCGATCGAATGCTTCGAATCGGTTATCGCCGCTGATCCGGGCGATACGCTTGCGTACAATCATTTGGGCGCCATCTATGCGCTCCGTAAAGAATATCAAAAAGCGATGACGGCGTATAAACGCGGTTTACAAATCGATCCGAATCATCCGGTGCTGCAGTTGAATCTTGCCGAAACGTATGAAGCCGTCGGCGCGGACGGAGAAGCGGCCGTCGTATACGAAGCTGTCCTGCGTGCAAAACCCGGAAACACGGAAGCCGTTCGAAAGTATGCAGCGCTTTTGCTCCGTCGTCATAAGACGGAAGCGGCCGCAGCCGTCGTCACAAAGGCGATCGCTCTGTATCCGTCGAATGCGGGGCTTTTTGCGCTGCTCGGCCGTATAGCGCTCAAGCGCTTTGATTATGAAGCTGCCGTTTCCGCACTTAAAAAAGCTTTGACGCTCGATCCGAAAAATACGACCCTTATCTCGTGCCTTGCCGACGCGTATGAAAAAAAAGGCGCGCTTGAAAACGGAGCCGCCCTTATTCGTCAGGCTGAAAACGATTTTCCGTCGGACGCCGCAGTCGGAGAGCAATATGTCCGCACGCTTCTTTCAGCCCGTGATTATGAAAGTGCATTTGCAAAACTGAAAGCGCTCTATGCGGAAAATCAAAACGATGTGCAAATCCTCGATCTCTACGGACAGTATTGTATTTGCAGGGGAGAAGATGAAAAGGCCGCTTCCTGTTATAAAAAAATAAATTCGATCGACTCGCAATATTTTGCGTATGAAAAATCGGCGGCGCGACGCTTTATGCAAGCGGGGCGATTCGATAAGGCGCGGAATTTTATCGCGCGCTATCTTTCAAAATATCCGAGCGATGAAGAAGTACTCGTGCTGTCGGCGGAAATCGATACGGAGGAAGGAAAACTTTCGTCCGCGCTTGCCGCTTACCGCGCCGCCCTCGCCGTAGACGGCGGCAATGTTTCGGCAAAAAATGAAAGTGCGCGTATCGAAAAATTATTAAAAGAAGCGGACGGTACACAGAACGATTATACTGCGGATGAAAACGATGAAACAACCGGTGCGGAAATCGTTATGGATTCTCCCGAAACGAAAGCCGCCGAAGCTTCCGTTTACGGACAGGTTCGCTCAGACGATGATTTTTTCGATTTTGATTTGGCGGGTGAAAGCCTTTTAAAAGCCGACGACGAAATCGATCCGTTTACGATTGCCGATCGGGAAAGCGATGAGGAAATGCGGGATTCCGAAGCGGAGGGTTTGGATCTCCTCATTCCGTCCGACCGCCCGATCGACAAAGATGCGACCGCGCGGGCGGCCGGAAGCGGCGATGTTTTCGACGGGAGGACGGGGCCTGCTGCGGGAATCGATGAAAGTCTTTCCGGAAATATAGAAGACGTCTTCGGCACGGAAAATATCGATGCGGGATTTGAGCCTCCGACCGTTTTCCCGAAAAGTAAAGCTGAGCGTGTAAATTACGAAGACGAGCCCGTTCCGATAGCCGAAGACGCGCCTGCTTCTTTGCCAAAGAGTCCGACCTCTTTGCCGCTTTCCGCTGAAAAAGAAGCGCGAGCGGAAGCCGGTGCAAGCGAGCAAATATCTGCGGAATCTTCGTTTCGTGCACAGGGTCCGCATGAAGCTGCGGGTGCACTTGCTCCCGAACGCATCGCGGAAGTCGAACGCCAAGCGGCCGAAGCGGCTTCCCGAAAACTTGAAGCCGCATTGGAAGCCGTAAACGTCCGCCGTGCGGATGAACTTGAAGCGTTGCGTCGTTCCTACGATGAAGCGCATCGGACGCGCAAAGCCGCGCGCGATGCCGTCAATGAAATGCGCGAGCTTATCGGTTCGGTGAAAAAGAGCGTCGAACGAATACGGTCGGATGCCGAACATGCGGAGTCGAACGTCAAAGGTGCGGCAGAAAATGCTGTGAAAAAAATACGGGATGCGGCAGAAAAAGCTCTTTCCGAAACGGATGCAAACGAAAATATTTCAAAACAAACCGGCGGCGAAGGGCGCAGAGAGGAAATGCCTCGAGACTTTAACGCCGCGCTTGAAAAAGCCGTGCGCGCGCTTCCCGATATCGCCTCGGCTCTGCAAGATAAAAAAAGCGCAAAAGACTTTGCAATCGAATTGGCTCTTTTTAAAAAGCTCCGCGCCATGTGCGATTTTTTACCTTCGCGGCGGAAAGAAAAATTCATGAAAAGCCGGACGAGGCTTTTGCTCGATTACGTGATAGCGCGTCTTTCCGGAAAGCCGGGGCTGCTTGCGACGGCCGAAGCGCTCAGGAAGATAAAACTGTCTGCAGGTCTTTTGGAAAACGGAGAAGAGTCCTTTCCCGCACTCACCGATGAACAGCTTGTACCGCTTGTCATCCACGATATGCGAACAAAACTTTCCGATTTGCCCGATGCATCCCTTGCCGCAGCTCTCGACGCTGCCGCATCGGAAGCTCTCGAAAATGCACGCGGACGCTGAGTTCGCCCGGGTGCAATGCGAATCCGCAAATCAATTATAATTTAATAATTCTCGAATGCGTTATAACTTCGTTGCCGCTTTCGGTGATAAGTACGTCGTTTTCAAGGCGGCAGCCTCCGAGTTCTTCGTCGTAGAGTCCCGGTTCAAGCGTTACGATCATGCCCGATTTAAAAACGAGGGTTTCGGATGCTTTGAGATTAACGCGCGGAGGTTCATGTATTTCAAGACCGATCGCATGTCCGAGACCGTGAGGCATTTTCCGTTTTTCCACAGCAAATACTTCGTCGGCTTTGAGCGCCGCATCGCGGATTGAAAGACCGGGTTTGTACAGTTTGAGACATTCGTCATAGGCTGTTTGTACGAGATCGACGAGCTTTTCCTGTGCAGCGGAAAGCTTTCCGCGTGCAACCGTGACCGTCGTATCGCTCGTGTAGCCGTTTACGACGACGCCGAAATCGAGAATGGAAAGTCCCGAATCCGCCCATTTTCCGGAAGTGTAATTCGGAAAACAGTGGATACCCCAGCTGCGATCCGGTCCCGCGGCGAGCGTGTCGAATCCCGTTCGTTCGCAGCCGTGAGCGCGGCATTCCCTTTCGATAAGCAATGCGACATCCGTTTCCGTTACGAGCTTTTTCGATTTGATGCCCTCTTCAACCGTATCGATTATTAAATCTCCGATACGCGCGGCTTCTTTCGTACATGCGATTTCGTACGCGTCTTTTATCATGCGGAGCTCTGTGACATAGTGATGCACGCTGTTTTCCCGGCAGTGGACGTCGCAGCCTTCGAGCGCATCGACGTATTTTAAAAATTCGGGATAGGTCGTCGAAGGCGGCAGTTCGACTTTTTTGTTTTTTAAGTGACCGCTTTCACTCAGCACCGCTTTTACCGCATCGATTGCAGTGTTTTTATATTTCGTATACGGCACAACTTTATCTGCGAATGCATATCGTTTTGCCATGATTTCATCCCACGGAACGAGTACCGAATACGCATCGTCGAATACGAGCAAAACCGCATCGTTTATGTGGCCTGAAAGATAGCGCACGGCGCTTTCGCGTTTTTCTTCACTGTCGATAAAGACTGCCGCACCGATGCCGTTTTGTTTCATAAAGCGGGCGACGCGTGCACGGCGCTCGGTATACATCTTTTTAAATTCATCTGTTGTCGGTATTTTCATATATATTCCTTGTATATAAATATAGCGATTTTTTTATATTTCGGAAAGCGAAGCGGTGATTTCGAGCGTTCTATTCGCCCCTCTTCGTATCGGGTACGAGCACGATGAGCGCGAGAGATGCGATATAGGGCAGGGCGATCAAAAGAGGAGAGGCGATATTTTGAAAAACGTTTTGCAAGTTCGCCGCAAAATATTCCGCCGTGCAGAGGACGATAACGGCAGCCGCCGTGCCCCATCCCGTCCGTCTGCCTAAAAATACCGCCGCGAGGGCGAGCCATCCGCGTCCGCTTGAAATATTCGGCACGAAAGATGAAAGCCTGAACGACAGTATGCAGCCGGCAAGCGCACCGTAAAAAGCCGCGATGCACCACGCCGCAGTCCTGCACGCCGACACGTCGATGCCTCGCGAAGAAAGGACGTCGGCATCTTTTCCGGTGATGCGGATGTAGAGCCCGTATTTTGTCCCGTAGAGAAATGCGAATCCCGCCGCCGTAAAAACAAAAGCGATGACTGCCGTCGAAAGGCGAGCGTTTACGGCAGGAAACGAAAAGGATGGAGAGGTGAGCACGCCGCGTGTACCGAAAAGCGCGACCGAGATGGCCGACGCGAGGGCGCCGGTAAAAAGGTTTAAACCGAGGGATGCCAAAAAGGGATTTGCGTGAAGCGATTCGACGGCGCGGATCGAAACGAATATGATGAGCGTACAGCAAAAGACCGAGAGGAATGCGCCTGCGATAAACGATCCGGTCAATACGCTGAACGCATAGCAAAAAAATGCCGCGAGGTTGATAATGCCGTCGAGAAAAACCGCCATGCGCCCGGAGTATTCGCTTGTGAGTGCGCCGAACGATGCCAAAAACAGGGGTGCGGATAAAAGGGCTATGCTAAAGACCGCGTTTTGCATGCCGCATACCTCCTGCATATTTGACGGCGATGCACGAAAGCATGACGCCTTGAATGAGAGCACTCATATCGAAACCGAAGTTGTTGTTGAGCGCAACCCTGTTTGCCGACGTAAAAAGCCAGGAGAGCACAAGGCTTGCCGGAGCGATCATTGCGGGATTCGAATTCGCGATGAGCGCGCACGAAAGCGCGTTCCATCCCATGCCGCCGTAAAATCCCGCGTGGCAGGTGTAGTACGTTCCCGCGACAGCGATAAAACCCGCAAGTCCGTGAAGCGCGCCTGCCGCTGCGAGCGTCGCATAGAGCGTGCGGCTTTGCCGGTAGCCCGAATATTTTGCAAACTCTTTCGATATCCCCGTGATCTGAAGGTGTCTTCCGCTTACCGTGCGGTATTTGACGTACCAAAGCGCGCCGCACAGCGCGAGCGGAATAAGCGCCAAAGCCGAAAGCGGGGATGGATTTAAAATATGCGCAAAGCGAAAACGCTCCGCGATAAACGGCGTTGCAAGGAGATTGTTCGTCTGCCCGCGGAACTTCCCTGCGATAAGCGAATCGATAAACGGAATCGCCGCCGCCGAAACGAGAAAGGACGTGAGGAGTACGTCGGCGTTTTTTAATTGCCGAAGAGAGGCCGATACGAGGGCCATCGCGGCGGGAAGCAAAAGAGAAGCGGCAAAGGCGGCAGCCGTAACGAAGGCGGACGGCCATCCGACGGGAAGCGTAAAGACGACGGCTGCGGCAAATCCTCCGGCGTAAATCTGTCCTTCGCCGCCCAAATTGTATTCGCCTGCCGTAAGCACGATCGCGTCTCCGAGCGCGCCTGCAGAGAGGAGGGCTGCCGTATTGAGCACGCTTCCGAAATAGTAGCGCGACGTAAAAGAGCCTGCCAAAAAATCGAGGGCGGAAACGAGGGTGCGCGAAAAGAGAGTGAGCACTGCGACGGTGAAGACGAGACCTGCGATGACGGGGAGCGCATCGAATATTGTTATTTTTTTCACGCCGCCTCCCGCATTTCGCGAAGAGCGCCGCCTTCGAGCACGTAGTGTGCCGCACACAGCGCTTTCGGAAATTCCGACGACGAAAGCACGATGACGACGGCGCCGCGATGTGCAAAGTTTAAAAGCAGCTCCTGCGTACGTTCGGCCGCTTTGCCGTCGAGTCCTTGCAGCGGTTCACACGCAATGATCAAATTCGGATCGTTTTCGAATTCCCGCGCGAGGATTAAGCGCTGCAGCATGCCGCCCGAAAGAGATGCCGCTTTTTCATCGGGCCTGATCGAAACCTTCGCTTTTTCTATCAGTCGCGTCGCATATTCGTCCGCGCTCTTTCCGCCGTACATTGCGCATAAAAGCTGTTCGATCGAAAGGTCGGGATTCGACGCGCGGAACGTTCTGTCCGACGGGATGATAGCCGTACGGAGTTTCGCTTCGGTTCGTAAAAAATACGGCATCCACTTTCCCGATTTGAGATCGATGCATAAGCTTCGTTCCGCCGTTTTGATGCGGCACAATCCCTCCGTACGTGCGCTTTCCATACCCGTGACGACGTTTTCGAGCGTACCGAGTCCGCTTTCGGGCAAGCCTTCGATGAGGGTGATACCGCCGCTTTTTGCGGTAAACGACACGTCGAAAAGAGCCGGCCGCTTTTTCGGCCGTACGCCGATGTGTTCGAACGAAATACAATAGCCGCTTTTTCCCGTACGAACGGTATGAAGCTGTGCGGCTTCCGATTTTGCCTTCGGCACATACAGAGCGCTCCGCTCACAGCGTTCGGCACCCTTTCCCTTTTGCAGTACGGTTACCGTATCGGTATAGAGGGAAGCTTCCTGCATGATGTGCGTGATGACGATGACGTTCATCCCCTTATCTGCAAGTTCGCGGATATTTGCATAGAGGGAAAGCCTCTGTTCCCGGTCGAGGAGCGCGGACGGCTCGTCGAGAATAAGCATACGCGGCTCGCGTATGAGAGCCGAGATGAGCGCCGTATAAAAGCGTTCGTCGCCTCCGATATGGGCGGCGAGAGCGCGGAAGTTTAAATGCGGAGCCCATTTCGATTTTAACAATTCCGCGCGCGAAAGGATTTCACCCTTTTTGAGCTTTTTTCCCGCAGCTCCGTATTCCGTTCCGAGGAGAATGTTTTCCCATACGCTGATGCCGTCGGCGATGAGCGGCCTCTGACGCACGCAGACGATGCCTGAGCGAAGGGCATCGCGCGGAGAAGAAAACCGCACGGCCTTTCCGTCGATGAGAATCCTGCCGCCGTCGGGTTTGAGCGCGCCGCTTAAAACAGCCGCCGTCGTCGATTTTCCCGCGCCGTTTTCTCCGAGCAGCGCGTGAATCATACCGCCCTGAAAGACGAGGGAAAGATCTTCGAGCACCGTTTTGTGCAGATACCGTTTTGAAATATGTTCGAGCGCAACATCCATAGTAAATTAATTAATAAAAATTTGTCATGTCAATTTTGCGGGAGGACGAGCGTGCCGTTTTCTATACTCGCGACGACATCTCGCATCTTTGCACGCATTTCATCCGTTATAGCTCCGTTTTTACGATTCGGCGCATCCTGTACAAAGCTCACGAAACCGTCCGCGACGCCGACGGTTTTCGCCGTACCCCATTCGGTTTTACCCGTAAGGTAGTCGAGCGTTACGTTTTCCGCCATCTTCGCCTGATTGAGCGGTGTGCACGATATGATATTGTCCGGCGCGCGCTCAAAGCTCGCGTTGTCGAAAAATGCGAGATATTTTCCCTTTTCCTTCGCCGCGTTGATGACGCCCTGCGAGGCTCCGCCGCAGATCGGAAGGATCACATCGACTCCGGACGAATACATCGCATTTGCAAGTTCGGCGCCTTTTGTCGCATCGTACCAGTTGCCGACGACGCGGAAATCGACCGCCGTACCGGGAGAAGCGGCTTCCGCGCCTTCTTTGTAGCCGGGAAGTATGACGTTGTTCATGACCGGATATTCCTGTCCTGCAATGAGACCTATCTTTTTCGACTTCGTCATGAGACCCGCCATATAGCCTGTCATATACGACTGTTCGTGTTGATTGTAGCGAACGGTTGCGACCGACGAGTTGCCCGACTTATAGGCGTCGAGCAGAATAAACTTTTGATTCGGAAACTGCACGGTAAGCGGTTCGACGAGTTCCGGCAGCGACGGATTCGACGAAATGATGACGCTGTATTTTTGTTCCGCAGCGAGGGCGGTGAGCTTTGCCGACCATTCGGCTTGGTTCGTTCCCGCTTCGAGCACCGTGACGGAAGCCTGCGCGCTTGCATTTTTTCCGTCGTTGTATGAAGCGACGCCATGCTGCACGCCTTCGGCGAGCATCGCATAGATGGGGCTATCGGCTATGATGCCGGGGACGAAAACCGCGATGGAATGAGCTTGAGTTTTTTTTGCGCTGCACGAAAACAAAGCCAAAAGAAAAGCCGTGAGTGCTGCGGCGCATATCGATTTTTTCATAATGAATTACCTCTTGCCGATAAATATAGTTTTATATAAAACTTTTGTCAAGCATGTGACCGCACTCGCATGAATGCAATATGAAAACACAGCGTTCGCGAAATACCGCATCCGCCGTTGGTCGATGCGTGCGGCCGTTCCGCCTGCATCGTATGCGGACGGTCTTTCGTCTTATTGAGAAAAATTTTCTGCAATGCGCGTGAGAAAGGCGAAAGCGTTTTTCTTTTCGGTTTCGGAAAATCCTTTGTAGAATATTTTAAGCAGATCCTTTGCAAGCTCGGCCGTTACGTCGTTGTATCGTTTTCCTTTACGCGTGAGCGATACGAGTTTGCTTCTCGCATCTCCGGGAGAGGGAGAAGTTTTTACAAATCCGTCGCGTTCGAGTTTTCGCACCAAAACGGTCGCAGTCGATTTGTCGCGGTTGATTTTTTCCGAAAGCTCTTTCATCGTAAGCGCGTCTTTTGCCGCGAGCTGGAATAAAATAAAACCGTGAGAAGACGCGAAGTCGGGTAAACCCTTTTCCGCAAGGCGCTTTATGAGAAAATCCGCCGCCGCCGAATGTATGCGCGATACGAGCGACATGCTCTGCCGTATATCCGTTTGCATAATAAAAGTATACACCTTGTTGCGCTCCGAATCAAATAGCTGTACAATGCCGTATGTATCTTTTCTTTATCAAAAAAAATTTTTACGACGGCTGGGATAATATGCTCACGCTCATCGTCATAAATCTCGTCGTCATGGCCGTGTCTTTGGGACTTCTTTCGCTCATCTATGCGTTGCAGCAAAGCGTGCCTGTCGTCATAGCTCTCATTCTCGTTTCAGGCATCGTCATATCGATACTCGCCCTCGCATCGGGAGAAGTCGCTTTTTCTGCGGCAAATTTTGGAAGCGCGCACATTGCGGATTTTTTTCGGGCGATTCCGTCGTGTATCGCCGACGGCATCCGATTCGGTCTTGTCCTCGCCGTCGTAGGAGCTGCAGCGTATGTGTGCATTCCCTTTTATTTTGCGCAAAAAACGCTCGTTGCAATATTTATCGGTGCGATGTTCGTGTGGCTCGTCGTCTTTACGCTGCTTTCTCTTCAATGGTTCGTTGCGATCCGCTCTCTCATGCACAACGATTTTAAAAAGTGCCTGAAAAAATGCTTTCTCATATTTTTTGACAATGTTCCGTTTTCTCTGTTTACGGCGCTGTATGTTTTTTTTCTTACGGTGCTGAGCGTCTTTTTTTTCGGTCTTTTGCCGTCTCTTTCGGGCATCATTCTTGCACAGGTAAACGCGCTTCGTCTGCGTTTGTATAAATACGATTATTATGAAGCGCATCCGGAGTTGAAGACGCCGAAAGAAAAGCGATACATTCCGTGGGACGAACTTTTGCAAAACGATAAAGAGACTCTCGGCCCGCGTTCGTTCAAATCGCTGATATTTCCGTGGAAAGAGTAGGGACTGTTTTAAAAAATAAAGCCTACGCCGGATTGTAAGGGCGGCGAAGCCGTTCTCCGCAAAGGATGAAGTTTGCGGAGAATGAAGCGGAAGCGGAACCCTGAAAAGCCGGTTCTTCCGCTTCGCTTCGTCCGCTACATCTTTCCTTCATATACGAGCAGATCTTTTCCGTCGATCGTCACGGTCAGTCCGTTTTCGATCGTACCGGCGTCTTTTCCCGCTTCGTTCAGCCAAACGATATTCGTGTTTATCATTTTCATCGTGTCGGCGGGGATTTCATTCGTGCCTTCCGAAATGACGCCGTCGACGAGGCGGAGGATCGGAATCCAGCTTTCGTCGAGGGAAGGGCAGACGAGGATTTCGCCCGTTTTGCGGCGGAGCATCGAAACGGCGTCTTCGGGCGAAGAGGCTTTTACGATTCTTCCGGATACGCGGGACACATCGGATGCCGTGCCCCCCGATCGGCCGCGCGCCAATACGTTTCCGACGAGGAGAACTCGGATCGTATTTACGGGGATCGGACTTACGAGCGGGATGCCCGCGCACAGGATGATCCTGTCGCTTTGGCGGACAAAGCCGTTGTCGAGGGCGATCTTTACCGCATTTTGCACCATGTCTTCGCTGTCGTCGGCCGTTTTCGAAAGAAGCGGAAAAACGCCCCAGTCGATGAGCATTTGTCGCTGCACTTGTTCGTTCGGCGTGACGGCGAGGATTGCCTGTTCTGGGCGGAACGTGCTTATCATGCGCGCGGTGTTGCCGCTCATCGTCGGGACGATGATGACGAGCGCTTTCGTTTTGTCCGCCGTTTCATACGCCATCTGCGCCATAATCCTGCCGATCGTTACGTCTCCGTCGGGAATCGGGGGAGCGGCTTTGATGCGCTTGCAGTATTCTTCGCTGTCTTCGACCGTTTGCGCGATGCGCGCCATCGTTTCGACCGCTTCGGCGGGGTAGGCGCCGTTTGCCGTTTCACCCGAAAGCATGACGGCATCCGTGCCGTCGAAGATCGCGTTTGCGACGTCGGTCAGTTCCGCTCTCGTCGGGCGCGGATTGACGATCATCGAGTCGAGCATTTGCGTCGCTGTGATGACGGGCTTTCCCGCCCTGCGGCACTCTTCGATGATGCGTTTTTGCGCAAGCGGAATGCGCTCTATCGGAAGCTGCACGCCCATGTCGCCCCTCGCAACCATAACGCCGTCGGCCGCTTGAGCTATTTCTGCGATATTGTCGAGGCCTTCTTCGTTTTCGATTTTGGCGATAATCTTCATATTCGAACCGAGCGATTCGAGGTAGCGCCGTATTTCGTGCACTTCGCTCGCAAAGCTCGTAAAACTTGCGGCGATAAAATCGCAGTTCATCCGTACCGAAAACGCGATATCGGCCTTATCCTGTTCGCTCATAATCGGAAGCCCCGCATGCAAGCCGATGAGATTGACGTTTTTTTTGCTCCCGATGGTTGCCGTATTCGCCGCCGTACACATGACGTTTTTCCCATCCGACGATTCGACGTCCAGTTCAAGCAGTCCGTCGGCGATGAGGATTTTGTGCCCGCTTTGAATACGCTTCGGCAAGTCGCGCCACGAAAGCGAAATGCGCGCCGCATCCTTGCCGTTTGCCGCCGTAACGGGACTGTCGTCGGCAGTGACGATGACGCGCTCTCCCTTGTTTACCGTAATCGTCTTATTGTCCGGCACGATACCCGTTCTGATTTCAGGGCCTTTGGAATCCATCATGAGCGCGACCGGTTTTCCGATTTCGCGCGACAGGCGCCGGATGCGCTCCATCATATCTTTTTGGCTTTCGTGCGTACCGTGTGAAAAGTTAAAGCGCGCGATATCCATACCCGCGCGTATCATCTTTGCCGCAATGTCATCGTTATTGCTTGCGGGGCCTATCGAACAGACGATCTTTGTTTTTCGTAACGACATGGCACAAGTATAGCACAAAACGCTTTTTGTGTAATCACGGGGATTTGCAGAGCGGGGGGAGATTTTGGGGGACTGCTGTAAAAAAGGCAGATACGTGCTGAAAAAGAAGCGGATGCGTGCCGGAGCAGAAAGCATCGGGCAAACATTAGCCTTGAACCGCACGGCAAATCGATTGCCGTGTCGGCTTTGAACTTTTCTTATGTGAATTTATTTATGAAACCACGGTTTGTAAAACGTCAATTACTCCCCATTTTGTATTTTTCTTTTCGAATACTAAATAATTTGTATAACCGCTCCATCCGCTTTTCCGGAATGAAATTTCAATAATCGCTGTGTCATTTGTCGGATTAAAGCCGATGTTTGAAACATATAATCTTCCGCAAGCTTCCGGGACAGTTTTATAAAAATTATCCCAATAATCGGAAATACCGGAGATTTCTCCCATTCGTGAAGTTACTTCTTTAAGAGAGATTATTCTATTATCGGATTTAATTAAATCGGTAATATTGTTAAGCGTTCTATTGTTCTCGATAAAAGAATCAAATGCACTCAGGTAATTTGAATCCATTTTACTTGCAAAATACGATTTATACTTTTCGGAAGATTTTTCATATCCCTCTTCTGTATCGATCCTTGATAAAGTCGTATCGGAAACGACTATCTTAGAGGTAGGAATTTTAGATATTTGTCCGTTTTCCACAAATATTCTTGAAGAATTATTTTGCAATAAAACTGCAAAAACATAATTATAAATTTCTTTTTCGTCATTTGATAATTGTTTTTCAATTATTTCTCTGGTATCAGAAATTTTCGATACTGCTTTTTCAGTTTGAGTTGCCTTTGTTCCTGAGTTTTTCGGATCTGTCGATGCACAGCCGAATAATGATAATAAAAAAAATATTATTACCGAAGTTTTTATAGTTTTCATTTTATCTTCTGTGCCTCGGTGCGGGCATCTAACATTTGTTTTAAACCGTTTTGCGGCTCGACTGCAAAATCCGATTTGAAGAGAGTGTTTAATTTATTACAGCATTTAGTGAATTGCAAAATTCTTTTATTTTGGGCATAACCTCATCAAAGGTTATGATTTTTGCATAATAATTTTGTTTATCTGCTTTGACAAAATTATGTATTTTTAAATTGTTGAGAATATCAGCATTATTTATATCCTCAGTTGTTTCTTCTTCTTCGTTCCAATTGATAAACTTCAATTCAAATTGCTTTGAGTCTTTATAATGAAGTTGAAGATAATAATGCTCATTTGCAAATTCCAGTTCACCGTATTTCATAAACGGCTCTGAATCTTCAGACTGCTGGAGCACATAAGAAGGCTTGCCGAATGGTAATAGTATCTCTTCTTTATTATCCAAGAAAACTGCATAAGTAAATATTTCGGCGTGTTTGCTTGTAATTTGTTGCTTAGAAATTAAATCAATTTCATAATTATCTTCTGAACTTCTACTGTGTTTTTTATTTACGTCATTCCATCTCAGAAGGCGCTTGCTTCCAAATTTATAGTCATTCAATTCGGGGTGAGACTCCTCGAATTTAGCTAAATATTTTATTACTGTTTTTCTCCATTCGGGAATATCAGCCGGATATTTAGCTGCTATCGTCTTTAATGAGTCCTGCGGTTTTGCTAAGTCAAAATCAACGTCATTCAAAACCTGCGTAAGATACTCACGTTTATCTATAGCATTCTTTTCTGCCTTATGATAACGCAACCAGCTAATGTCTCTGTCTTTTCCATTTTGAAACAATGAATAGCTGCTCTTAGATTCAGTAGTGTAATCCTCTTTTGAAAGCAACGCACACACTAAATCAGTATCAAATGCTGAACCATTAGGCGCATTAAAAATAGAAGCAACCTTATTTACATACGTTGCAAACGCAGAGATTTTTGATTCATCATCTTTATCCTTTGCTGTTATACCATTTACATCAATCAATTCATAATGGATTTGTCCTTCAAAATATCTTAGTTTTTCAAGGGCATCGGTTATAACATCCCGCCATTTTGGGTTTTCAAAAAGTTTTGCTTTTAAAACTTCTTCCTCTAACTGGCATGGATCCAATGTTACGATTTCTGCTGTCTTTTTGCCGGGCAAGGATTCATAAATATTCTGTGCGCATAGACAGTTAATACCGGCCAAACAGTTACTGAATGTATAAACAGCGTTGGAAAGGGTATAGCTATTCTTGCACATGTCATAAACAAACCGCATCCAGTCTATAAAATTTATGTCATTCTTTGCAGGCTTAAATTGCAAGAGATAGTTGATATATCCAAAGTAAATAACTTTATCTTCATAGTTTCTATCTTTTCCTGTATAGTCTTCTACTATTTTCTTAAAAGTGGCAGCTTCATCAAAGAAATAAACCGTATTATCAAAATATTTTTTTAATACCCATTCATCTTTTTCATTCTGTTCAGAAAGAAGATTAAGAATATCAATAATATTATAGAGAAGATAATTATCATTTTCCTGTAAAATAGCAATAATCTTTTCATAAGCAATAGTATTATAAGCATCCATGAGTCTTTCAATTTCTTTCTCTTCCCAACTATTACGCCCCATTGAAAGTGTACCTTTTAATAAATGTAAATCTTCATAGAAAATACATATATTGCTTATAAAACTCAAAAACATATCATCTACAAGAGGTTTGCCGTCAGCTGACGGATTAGCTTGCAGCCAGAAATTCCAGAACATATCTGTCCATCTAGTATCTATCATCAATCCAACATAATCTCTTAGAGAGGCATATTCTTTATTTTCGGCTGTATTTATTTCTTTGAGTTTCTTCTGATAGTTTGCGCTTTGTTTCTGTTCATCATATTTTTTAAGCAGTTTCGACTTAAGATTTTCAAAACGTGTGAGAGGCTTACCGCGAGAATTCATTTTTATATACAGTTCATCGGTAAGTTTAAATTCATCAAGAGGCAGTAAGTTAAATGTAATGCTCGAAGCCGCTCCCGATTTATTTAATTTATCATAGACTCCATCGCATTCTGCAAGAGGAAAATTACGAGCTATATCATCAAGCATATTCAACATGTTTATCACCGTTGGATCATTATTCCAATGAGTAAAAAACCATTTTTCGTTCCTGATTTTTTCTGAAATCTTATCGCTATCTGACAGCTCATTATTAGAAGATAAGATTTTTACATACTCATAATATTGCTTTTCTTGATTTGTTATTTTTTCATTTCCTTTTTCATCTTTCATTTTTTTACAGAGAGAAACAAGAGCATTACAAAACTCGGTAGAAGACTCACGTGTATTATATGTAAACTTTGACTTATCTCCATTTAATAGTAACGTCCGAAACTCAGGAAACTTTTGGTTTGCAATAGCAAAATACCAGTGCAGCAAAAATAATGTTGTGATCCGTTGCTGACCATCAAGTAATATAAGTGTCTTTGCACCTTTTGGTGCACTTACTGAACCATAAACAAAGTCTAACTCATGATTAGTATCTTCAGATAATAGGTATCCCTTTATACTCCTCAGAAATTCTGCACGTTTTTCACTTTCTGAAATACGACCATAGGCATAGTCACGCTGGAGCATTGGAATTTCTACAATGAGAGCTTCCGCTGTAAATAAATCTACAAAACTTAAATGTTTGAAAGACATTCTATCATCTCCTTTCTATATGCCGTTGCATCCGAATCAGTCCAATTCATTAAATCAAATAGCTTAGTACTATATGATTTTGAGAAGACATTTTTAGTACATGGTAAGATATACACGCCATCTTTTTCACGGGCATTAATCCACCGTCTTTTAACAGGGAAAAAAGCATTTTTATAGCTCCGATTTGTTGCACTATCCAAAAGAACTAGGTTATGAATATTATCTACGGCTTGTAGAGGAGCATTTTCTTCATTAACAAATTGTTTAGATAAATCCTTATAAATAGATGTCGCCGGGATAATTTCCGATGTATTAAGGAGTGCTAAAAGCTGCTCACAAACATATTTTGCTGTTTTGCCTTCCTTGGTACCTTTCGGTTGAATAGCAATTTCTGTTTCAAGCTTTGGAAGCTCCGCTTTTATTTGTTCAATAAAAACTTTTACTTGTTCTGCACGGGATTTATCTTCATGTTTTAATTCAAAGGGGAAGGCAATGCCGGAAAAATATTCAAGATTGGTTAATATCCAGTCTTGGCGGTCATCACCATCTGCTGTTTTTGGTGTTTGAGAACGTACATGTTCCAGATCCCATGACTTTGTCTCATAAAATTCATTAAATGGAAATTTAATGTTAGGTTCCTTACAATCCAACATTGTTAGAACATTTATTAAAAATAAAGTGTCATAAATTATGCTGTTTGGAGTCGTTTTATAGTAAAATGTCGGCAAGGTTGTAGCAACATACTCTTTTGTTTCTTCCCGCGTTTTATTTTTAAAATCTTCAATATTTGACTTCTCCACTTCCAATGCAAGCGCAACACACCATTTTCTTAGCTGGCGGATAAACTCTGTATGAGTTTCTACAGAATCTTGGAGATTAGAAATTTCAGAAATCGGCGTTTTTTTATACCTTAAATATCCGACAAGATGGTACAAGGCTTTATCTTCATACCAGTTCTTAAAAAGATAAAACTTTTCCATTAATTCTTCCCATTCTGCTTCAACAGAACATGAGTTCATGAGTTTTCTTATTTTATCTTTTGTCTTCTTATCTGTTATACCCTCAAGTTCCTTCTCTTTTATGTCATAAGTTTTAAAATCTTCCGTATATTTATCGAATGTAAAATAATCAATATCTTTTTGAGCATCTGTTTTGCCTTTGATGAGATCAAATAAAAACTCAATTCGAGTATCATACTTATTATCTTCTTTACCATAAAGAAATGACCAGAATTTATTGTCTTGCAAACTGTGTTCAACTATATCCCAGTCTTTCGCTATCTTTGTTTGCAGGGGAAAAGAAATTTTTTCTCTATATTGTTCTTCTATATTTCTAACTTCTTTATTCGCCCTATTTAAGAATAAAGCTTTTATAAGCTCTGCATTAGTAAGACCGATTTTCCCTACATTCAAGCGTGAAAAAATTTCTTCACTGGAAATTTTTTCTTTTTGAATTTCCTCTGTTACATCATACCAAATGAATTTTACTGATGGGTTTCCGCTTTCATCTTTTGCATTAAGTATGTCATCTACAAATCTTCCGGAATTAACACCTTCAAAATAGGATTGTATTTCTGTAACTGCATTACAAATATGATAGTAGTCAATGTTGTTGTTTTTCCGCGAAAAATCTATTTGCTTTAAGAATGCTTGGCTATCCGAACGGCTTTGATATGTCAAATCAAAAAATTTCATTTCCGGATTATCTTCAATTAATCTGCTTCGTTTTTGAGAAAGAATTAAGTATAACGTTGTAAGACGTTGTTGACCATCAATTACTTCCCAAGCTTCTTTTTCAGCATTATAAAAAACTACCAGAGGCTGCATACAATAAAAGCTATCACCGTCCTTGTCTTCTTGAATATACTCATGCAAATCTTCAAGTAATTTTCTTACCTCAAATGCTGTCCATCTATAGCCGCGCTGATAATCTGGTATATAGAAACTATTATTCATTAATTCCCAGACTGTTACAGTATCAAGCTTTTGTTTTTTACTTTCTTTTTTTTCTTTATCCCAAAGTTCCATAATTTTCTCCGTTTTGATGCTTGTAAAAAGTGTATCGTTTAACTTTTTTATTCTTTCCTAATTGATGTCGCAGCACGCCTCCGCCTGACATTATTTTACACCACAAGCCGGCTCGACCGTTTGCCGGTTTCGCAAACTGCGTCGGGCTGTCGGGAGCTTCTAAAAATTTCAGTTTTTAGAAACTACCCTTAAACGTATTTTTTTTCAAGACAGATTATAAAAATTTAACAATAATTTCAACAATTAAAACTATTCCCAAAATAATATAAAAAATTAAATTGAATTTCGATTTAATTTTTACTTTGGTTTTCGGCGTTGCGGCGGAAACCGTTTCTCGCTTAAAAGTTCCGATTTTATTTGCAATGTTTTCCAATTTCGATTTCAAATTTTCAGAATCGTAAAAACAATTCCAATTTATATAAAACCGTCTTATTCCCCTAAAATAAAAAGTTATGGAATCATTCGTTTTTTTATATTTCTTAAAATCCGCGAAATTTACCATAGTTGCAGCTATTGAATTTTTTAAAAGAGCATAATTTTCTTCTACGGATAATTCCCATGTTTCCAATTTTGATGAAACCGTTTTTACCCCGATGAATACAGAAATGAAAAATACAATCACAGAGAATAAATTGGAAAAAAGAAGTATGTAAACAATAAAAGGCCGCATGCTTGCATACTCATCCGCTAATACAAACCCCATGATCACGTCCATAAAAATTATTGCAGGAATAAATATGGGGAAAATATGTTTTACCGCTTGTTTAAAATTAAAGCTTTCGAATTCTTTTTTCTTTTCCGGATCGATTTTATAAATCATTTTCTTTCCTTGAGTCCCTGCACGGGCATCTGTCTAACATTCGTTTTAAATCGTTTTGCAGCTTGGTCGTGCGGCCGCTTTGAAGACGGTGTTGGACTTTCCTCGTTTTGGGGAAGGGTTATCTTCTGAAGAAATAAAACATCTGTAATTTCCATTATTCTTTGCATACTGGTAATTGCAATTGGCAAGCAAATAGGTGCTATAAAAATTAACAAAATTAAATAATTTGCTGGATTAATATAGTTAACTATTTCTTGGCGAAATATAATATAAGACATTAGTATAAACGCTGAAATAAAATAAAAAATCGTCGGAATAATATATTTCTTTCGATTAATTTCCGTCTTAAATTTTCCTTTTTCGAACTTATACTTTCCATAACAATTTTTGATTATCTTTAGTATCGAATATGCATCTCCCGACTCAAAAATAAAATCCATTTCTTCGGTGGATACTCTTATTTTTAAATATGTTTGAAGATAATAATAACCTACTATTTTGTCTTTAAGGTATTCGTTTCTAATTTGTTTAAAAATTTGGGCTTTTCTCATAAAACGAGATGTAAAAACATTTTCTGTAAAAAACCTTATAATTACTGTTAATATTGGGATTACTATTGGTGTTACTATTTTTATTATTTCAAGCATTCATTTCCTCTTTTTTCAATTTTTCTATTTCTTCTTCTAAGAAGTCTATTCCGGATAACGCCGGATTATCTGAATTTTTCAAAGCTTTAAGATTTACTTGATATTGTTCAGGATATTCAAGAAATTCTTTAGCCATTCTTCTGATTCCTGCAGGGCACAAATATGCCAGTGACTGTCTACCGTTAATACCTAATGAAGGAATTGTTGCATTAAACAATGATTCTTTTACTGTTATGCCAAATAATTTTTCTACAACATCATTTGAAAGTTGAATAAAGTATGGGATTCTGACAACTTTATATCCATTGTTCTCATATACCTTTTGGTTTATATAATCTTTTTCGATGGTGTTAGGATTTTTATAATGAGGAAGTCCGTCAAACTCGATGATTAATTTCAAACTTTCACTTCGATAATCCGGTCTTATTTTATACTTCTGTCCGTTATGCTCTCCAAAAGCTTTATCATGTAACCAATCTTTTGTTTCCGGAAATATAACTTTTAAATATTCATCTAATCTTGTTCTAATTAAACCTGTATCTTTATCTGTTCCTGCTTTTTCAGCTGACTCTGTTGTTTCTCTAAGAAATCCCCACTTTTTTTTCATTTTTCCTCTCCCGTTGACCATTGCTTAGTCCACATAACATCCGCTTAACCTGCATTTGCGACTTGTCCGCAATGGCAGGTTGAAGCGGGTGTTAGACGTTACTTTAATTTTTTTCAAGTATATCCATTAATTTAGCCGGTGTTACTATAAAAGATTTTGCAGGAAAATGTTTTCCATTCCCTGTAACCAAAAATGTATCTTTATCTCTTGTTGTCAATGTAACTGCATAAAATATTACATCTTTCGGATCCGGCATTTCTTCCTTGACTTCAACAACATTTCTTACTTCTAATCCATTATTGACTATATCTTTTATTAAAGCCGATACAATTTCATCAGATAATTTAAATTTTTCTCTTCTTAAAACTTCATAGTATTCTTTTACTATATCCGAAGAATATACCGGCAGTATTCTATTTGAGAAAGATATTTCAATATTTTTACAGTTGGAGCATTTTCATTCCGTGTTATCAATGCAGAAACCAAAACATTTGTATCAATAACAACATATTTTTTCATTTGCCGAATACCTGTTTTCTGGTTTCAGCAATTTCTGCATTTATTTCTTCAAGCGACATTTCCGGAACATTATTGTCTTGAATACTTTTTCGAACTTGATCATATATTTTCCATCTGGTATTTTCTTCTCGTAATTCAAACGGTAATCCTCCCACAGCAATACTTTTCTTGAAAAAAATTCTTATTGCAGTCGGTAAATCCAACCCTAAATTTTCATATATTCTTGAAACATCTTCTTTAATTTCTGAATCGACTTTTAGCTGTACTAATGTTGCATTTGCCATACAAACCTCCGTATACATGCATACTTCAGTATTATTATAGCATTGTTTTCTACTACAATCAAATGGTAAAAGGAAAAAGTTGCCCACTGGGCAATCCGTCTAACATGGTTTTAAACCGCAACGCAGCTTGCCTGCGTTGTCGGCTTTGAAAACGGTGTTAGGTGTTATATATTAAATATTAATAATTTTGGATAATCTTGGATCTTTTTTAATATATTCTTGAGCTAATTTTGCTCCTTGTCTTTCTAATTCTGAATACATTAATGGTAATTTCCAAACTTTTTCTTTTATTGCAAAAAAATTTTGTACTGGTTTTATTGGATAATTTTTACTACCTGTTTGAACTATTTGTTTATTTTCAATAATTGGAGAAGACTTAAGTGATGCTTGAGAATTATTTCGATATTCCGTTGTTTTAAAATTATATTCTCGATATGATTCTTTAAAATTTTTGTAATATATTGAATCTTTTGTATTTAAAAATTGATACATATTTAAATTATTGATTTCTTCGTCTGTTAATATATGATACTTTTTTTCTCCAATAATTGAATATGACTCGTTATCATAAAAACAAATTACATAGTCTGGTGAAATAGGCAATAAAATTGTTACACCTTTCAAACCAAGACCTTTTTTTGAATTAGCCCAATGTCTTTCTTCTAGGAATTTATTTGTAATTATTACCGGATCCTGTCCTATTACAAATTTATTTGTAGTATTTGATACTAAAATTATAAATCGTAAATCTGTATATAAAAGAAAACTCTGTAGATACATTAACAATTGCCAAATCTGATGATTATTAATACTTACTTTTACACTATCTATTGCATTTTTTTCATCATCAAATTTATGAGATTTAAGTAAAATATCTTTTGACATTTCTGTTAAAATATCATTAAATTCATCTATTTTTCCTGGAGTCCGTGTATGCTGAATTGCAATGAAATGTTTTAAAATTCTTATATCATTTTTCGTTAATTCTTCTCTCTTCTGTATTTTCTTAACTACTGCACTTGCATCGATTTCTAAAGAACCATATAGTTTTTCTATTTTTTGATCTTTCCCATAATAATATTTTTTTTGAGATTGCTCATTAATTGGAGCTTTTTCTATTCTTTTATTTCCCTTTAATAAAAATACTTTAATTGATGAATCATCTTCAGACCAATTCCTTAAAAGGAACTGTGGAACATAATGCTGCTTTTTTATTTTATTATCCATATATCTTTCCTTAGCACTGCACTACACCATCCGCCTAACATCCGCTTAACCTGCATTTATGCCTTTGCCGACGCGATTAGCGGCGACAAAGTTGGCGCGAAAATGCATTAAAAGGAAGCTGCGTAGCAGCGACCGTCTCCAGCAACTTTCGTGACAAAACAAATGTCAGGTTGAAGCGGGTGTTAGATGTTTTCATCTATTTTATTGGCTTTTAAAACTGCATGTATCATATCATCATTTTTATACTGCTCGCCTAATTCTTTTATATTCTCAATAAATTTTTTACTATCTTCAATATATTCATAAAAAGAATACACCTCAATATTTCCTTTTGCATAACAATAAAATATTTCATTATATTTTTTACACAATTTGAAAAATAACTTATAGTTTTTTGTTTTAATTAAATAATATAATAAATGCATTACAGGATGTATAATAGTATCCATTACCATATACCGCCATAATTCAAATGAAAAACCTATTGGCAAATCTTTTCTTTGTAAATCCGCTTCTGGATACAGCAGCACAATATTTTTATATTCATTCAGTTCAAAGATTAGTTTCTTCTGTAATTCTGTAATATGCTTATTCTTATTTTTTATATAATTTTGTTTATTGAATATATCGATATTACTTATTTCTTGAAAATCTTGGTTATGTACAATAGCGTTTAGTTTATTTTTTGAAAACATAATCCATTCCAAAAGATGCGCAATGACATCTTTATAATTCCAATCATCATAATTACTGACAAGTTGTTCACTTTTGTAACTACTTATAAAATCAGCAATATCTATTTCTATTTTATTGATTTCTGTTATTATTTCTTTAATTGTCATTTTTCTTTTTTCTGTATCCATAATTTTTATCAGCTGGTTCTTAAATTCAGGAATAATGTTTTTTGCAACATCCCACACAATTTCATAATCAACGGAAAAATAACCATGAATGAGTTTATCTCTCATACCGGCAATATTTCTCCATGGAACTTCTTTATATTTAATTATTACATCACTTGAAATATTTTTAACGGCTTCTCCGATAATTTCAATACTTCGTGCAAAAGCTCGTTGCGTTTTTTCATCTTTTAAAAATACTTCTTCTGATATGGTCCTTGTTTCAGATTCCAAAAAAGTGATTTCATCAAAAATATGCTTGAATAACTCTTCATTTGATCGATACATATTCAACCTCATTGAGTATTCTCTGACCAATATAAGGACTTAAACTTTCTATGGTTAATAAATCTATTTTTGTATTCAAATTATCTTCCAAGTAATAAACTAAATTTATAAAGTTATTATAATTTTTTTTATCAGCATGGAATTCTACTAATATATCAATATCGCTATTTTTATTTTGTTGATTATGTACATAAGAACCAAAAAGACCTATTTTTTTTACGCCATAGGACTGGAGAATGTTTTTATTATATTCTAAGAAATTAAAAATCTCTTTTTTTTCTTTAGGTTTCATAGCTCTATTATACTTTTTTTTAATATTAAATCTAGCTTTATACCTAAAAATTCAGCTCGTGCAGTAGCACGAGTCCATCTAACATTCGCTTAACCTGCACTTGCGGCTCGTCCGCAATGTCAGGTTGAAGCGGGTGTTAGGTAATTTTTTTATAAATGAAATCAATAATAATCTCAGATCTCAATATCTTAATTGTTTGATTACTATCATAATATTCTATCCCTATACCAATTATCTCTGGATTTTCATTACTATTTGAAAGATCAAATTTCCATACAGCACTTCCACTAAGGCCAATAGGTTTTGGTAGTTTTTCAATTATCACTTTATCACTTTCCGAATAAAGTGGAAGTCTATTGCTATACTCACCATAAATATACTTTTCATCAAAGCTTATTATGGGTTGTAGTACATGAAAAGGATAAAAAAGTAATTTTCCAGTTGTTTCATTCTTTAGTTTCTTTGACTTTTCATTTTTTCTTACTTGATTAACATGCGATTTAGTGAATCCACAATAGTGTACCCAATTTGATTTATCAATCTTTTTAGACAAATTACTAATTTGAACTGGTTCTATTCCTTTGTATGGAATATCTGCTATCTCAATTATTGCAATATCCAAAATTGAATCAAACCAATAATTAATATTTTCTCTAAGAAATATTTTCCATGATTTAACCAATCCATCACAAGGTCCATCTTCGTAATTATAAAAAAAGGGGATAAGAATAAACTTATTATTCTCTGTTACATGAAAAGCAGTTACAACAAAGAATCTATCAAGATGTTTTAGAATAAAACAACTTCCTTCAAAAACATTTTCAGAATTATATATCCATGATAATGGACCAAATGTTCGATCTAAAAAAACATTCCATTCATGAGATTCAAAATACTTATTTCCCATTTTTCCTCGCCCGCCGAAAGCGTGAACCTAACATCCGCTTAACCTACATTTGCGACTTGTCCGCAATGTCAGGTTGAAGCGGGTGTTAGACGTTACTTTAATTTTTTTCAAGTATATCCATTAATTTAGCCGGTGTTACTATAAAAGATTTTGCAGGAAAATGTTTTCCATTCCCTGTAACCAAAAATGTATCTTTATCTCTTGTTGTCAATGTAACTGCATAAAATATTACATCTTTCGGATCCGGCATTTCTTCCTTGACTTCAACAACATTTCTTACTTCTAATCCATTATTGACTATATCTTTTATTAAAGCCGATACAATTTCATCAGATAATTTAAATTTTTCTCTTCTTAAAACTTCATAGTATTCTTTTACTATATCCGAAGAATATACCGGCAGTATTCTATTTGAGAAAGATATTTCAATATTTTTACAGTTGGAGCATTTTCATTCCGTGTTATCAATGCAGAAACCAAAACATTTGTATCAATAACAACATATTTTTTCATTTGCCGAATACCTGTTTTCTGGTTTCAGCAATTTCTGCATTTATTTCTTCAAGCGACATTTCCGGAACATTATTGTCTTGAATACTTTTTCGAACTTGATCATATATTTTCCATCTGGTATTTTCTTCTCGTAATTCAAACGGTAATCCTCCCACAGCAATACTTTTCTTGAAAAAAATTCTTATTGCAGTCGGTAAATCCAACCCTAAATTTTCATATATTCTTGAAACATCTTCTTTAATTTCTGAATCGACTTTTAGCTGTACTAATGTTGCATTTGCCATACAAACCTCCGTATACATGCATACTTCAGTATTATTATAGCATTGTTTTCTACTACAATCAAATGGTAAAAGGGAAAAGTTGCCCACTGGGCAATCCGTCTAACATTCGCTTAACCTGCATTTGCGGCTCGTCCGTAATGTCAGGTTGAAGCGGGTGTTAGGTGATTTTCATATCACTAATTTCTCGTAATTTACTTACATCATTTGAGGTAAGTATCTCAAGATTTGTCGTTATTTTTTCTATTGGCCAATCCCACCATTTTATACTTTCTAAAAGATCAATAATTTCATTATCAAATCTTTTTCGTATTAATTTTGCAGGATTTCCTCCAACGATTGAATATGGTTCTACATCTTTTACTACAACAGAATTTGATGCAATTATTGAACCGTTACCTATCTTTATTCCGGGCATTATTAAAGAATTATAACCAATCCACACATCATTCTGAATTACCGTATCCCCTTTAATTGGTAACTCTTCCATTTCCGGTGTTACTTTTTCCCATCCATTTCTAAATATTGAAAATGGATATGTTGTGAAACAATTCATTTTATGATTTGCACCATTCATTATGAACTTAACATCTCGGGCAATGGCACAAAACTTTCCAATAATTAATTTGTCTCCAATGAATGGATAATGATACAGAACATTATTTTCAAAGTTTTCTGAATTTACCGGATCATCGTAATACGAATAATCACCAACGATTATATTTGGATTAGTAATTATATTCTTAATAAAACATACTTGATCAAACCCTTTCATGGGGTGTATTTCATTGGGTTGAGGACCGTACATATAAAACTCCTATAATTATTATGGTGAATATAATTTATATAAATCTTATATGTTCATTTCTGGCCTTTTCTCCTCTCGATTATTACATATATATATTTACCACATTTATCTTTAATGTGTAAATAATCTTCTTTCTTGCCCGCCGAAGGCGTCAACCTAACATCCGCTTAACCTGCATTTGCTAAACTGAACGAGAAAAACGACACAAAAAAGGAAGTAGATTAAGGTGTAAGCAACCGATAAAAAAGAGAAGGCGGTTTACACAATGGGAAAGAAAAGACAGTCATTCAGTAAAGATTTCAAGGCAAAAGTTGCGCTAGAGGCGCTTCGGGAGGAATCAACGATTCAGGAAATTGCTGTAAAATACGGAGTACATCCGAATCAGATTTCACAGTGGAAAGCACAGGCGATCAGCGGCATGGCAGATATTTTTGAGCGTCCGAACAAAAAATCGGAAGCGGTGCGTCGACAGGAGGAACAGGAAAACGAACTTCTGAAAACCATCGGAGAACAGAAAGTGGAGCTTGATTTTCTAAAAAAAAAGTACAAACAGATTTACGGAATCGAGCCTCCTGCGTGGATCCACTAGAGCAGTCAGTAAGCATTACACGGCAATGCAGGCTGCTCGGGATTTCCAGAAGTCAGTATTATTACGAGGTGAAATCGGAACGAGACAAAAAGGATTTCGAACTGCTTCTGAAAATAAAGGAGATTCTGTATGAAAAGCCATATTACGGCTACCGTAAGCTATGGCGAGAGATAAACAATCGTGGCGGGCAGACTACACAATCGACGGTGCGCCGCGTGATGAGGAGGTTTGGAGTTTCTGCGGTATATCCGGGTAAAAATCTATCAAAGGCTTGTAAATATCACAAGAAATATCCGTGTCTTTTGAAAAACAAGGTAATCAGATATCCGAACCAAGTATGGTCGACGGATATCACGTACATAAAGCTGCCGACAGGGAACGTTTACCTGATGGCGATAATCGATTGGTTTTCAAGGAAGGTGTTGAGTTGGAGGGTGTTCAATACGATGGACGCGCTGCAGTACGCAAACCTTCTGAAAGAAACGATCGAAGCATATGGCTGCCCTGCGATCTTCAACACGGATCAGGGAAGTCAGTTTACGGCGGATTGTTTTATCAACGTGCTGGAAGCGAACAACATCGAAATCAGCATGGACGGAAAAGACAGAGCATTGGACAATATCCGTATCGAGCGTCTGTGGCGGAGTCTCAAGTACGAGGATATCTACCTGAAACGCTACGAGACGATGAAGGAGCTGAAGGCGGGAGTAGAAGCCTACTTCAAGTTTTACAACACGGCGCGCTTTCATCAGGCGCTGGACTACAACGTTCCTGATGAAATGTATATATGTTTCCGGTACGATGAACCGGGATGCGAACAGGTTGCATAGATTTTTACACCTTAATCTTGTAATAATTTTGTGTTGACAAAATAGCGCAGGTTATGCGGCTCGTCCGCAATGTCAGGTTGAAGCGGGTGTTAGACAAATTTCTTTATTCGATTTTACTTAATATTTCTTTGATTTTAAATTTCGCAAAATACATAGATACTACTGAAATCAAGCTAATTCCGATTAATAATAAGTAGAAAAATCCTAAATCATATTCTAAATAATAGTCTTTCATCATCCATGAAATAAATGTTGGTGGAATTGGTAAAATACAAAACAGTAAACCAATAAATGTAGTAATCTTATATTCTTGATAATCTGGCCATTCAACAAGAATTGATAATTTCTCTTGAGGTTGTAATAATACATTTTGAAGTGTCATTGCATAAATAAAAATAGCAATCGGAAATCCTAATGTGAAAAAACTTACAATGGAGTAAGAACTGTAAATGAAAATACCAAATTTCGAAAAAAATGTAATATTAAACATTTTCATTATTATCATTATTATTAAATAAATAAATTCTACACTAATGAAGATTGCCTTAGCAATTTTCTTAATGTTCCATATAACGTTCATCACTAATTCCCTTTAGTATAATATTTGTCTCATTATATATTGCTGTAAAATCATGTTCGGTCGGAAGAGAAAAGTGGACAATTTTTTCGTGTGTTTTTATGAAGAAGTGTTTCTGTCCTTGCTTACCATCCAGACGACCATCTCCATATCCATCTAGAGACATCAACAACGCAAGATCTGTTAAACTAATTTGATTTTCTGCAATATATTCTTGTATTTTTTGCTCACTTCCTTCTAAAATAAGCTGAATCAATTCTTTAATCTTTGTATTAATTCCTTTCTTCTTAGCTATTTCTTTCAATTGAAGCTCATCTAATTTTCTATCGTTTAAATACTTTTTTAGTGATTCCCATAATTTTCCAAAAAGAGGATTTGGAGGCTTTACCCTCGCTTTTATAACTTCAATGCTATCCATTAAAGATAGACGATCATAAAAACTTCTTAAGTCGTCAAGCATTTTAATTTCACATTGAATAAAAAAGTTTCCAAGAGTATTTTCAATTATTTTGGAAAATATCCTAATAAATGCTTTTGGTTCAATTTGATTTGGAATACTTCGAAATGCTATCCCTGAGAACTCTGGTAAATAAACAAACTCACTAATTCCTTGTACAAGACGTGGCTCTTCCTTTTCTTCTTTTTTACTTAGTTCTGTATTCAATACAGTAACTCTAGCATCAGGTCTTGCTTTGCTTAGTTCCCCTTTTATATATACTTGATTTTCCAATGTTACTTGTTCTACTTCAATAATACTCCAAACGATTTCATTATTATAAAAAGGCTTTGAATCTATTAATGCTCCAATAAATTCTTTGGTATCGAATCCGGTTTTTACAACACGTCCAACATAGAATACGGCTTCACCTCTAGGCATTTTCAAATCTCCTTTTATTTTATTCCCCGTGCGTAGCATCGGTCTAACATCCTTTCAACCTTTCCGTATAATATCACAAAAAGCTATGCTTTTCCATCTAAATTGCTGCGGATCAAAAAATCAGATCTTTCTACCATAACTGTTCATAAGAATAAATCAACAATCGGCAGATTAGGCCTATCCTCACTAAACGGAACAAAGCAAAATCACATCCTGTCTATAGTGACTAGAAAAATTTTATCCATTTTTCCTGTTCCCGATTCCCGAAATTTCTATGCTTTTAATTTAAAATACTCTCTATCATACATAAACAATAATATGAGTAACAATGCAGATACACCTAATATAGTTAAATATAATTGTATTGATTCTCTTTTAAATAAAAGAATCATATTTGATAAATTAAAAAAAGTATGATAAAAAATTGCATTTAAAATATTGTTTTTTGATTTCTTATAAAAATATGTGATAAAAATACTAAGCATAATAACCGTAGGGATAAATAATAGGTATCCTACGAATCCGACGTTCATTATTTTGAAGAAATGCCATGCCCCCCAAAGTATTCCAACAAATAGTGAACCGGTAAACGAAGTATATTTATTTTCAAAAATTTGTAATAAAGTTCCTCTCCAACCAATTTCCTCACTAATAGATCCGACAATAGTAGCTATAATACCAATTAGTAACAAATACCCCGTGTATTCTGATTTAACATACGGTATTCCCATTAAATCAAGTATAAATGAAGATAGTAAAATCAGTGTTATTGGAAATATAATAGCTATTACTGAGTATCTATTTAATTTATAAGCATAAAATTTTCTTTCATTATATTTTTTTCTAAAAATTAAAGTTGTTATCAATGGAGATAATTGTACTGTAACCATTGTAACAGAGCCTAATAGTAATTCATTACCTCTGATATTTTGTGTAGCACCTCCGAATATCATAGCAAGAATAAAGGTTATTAGTAAGTTCATCAAATTAAAAAATACTACTTTTTTATTCATTTTATTTCCTCTAAACTTATTTTTTTTCGTTATCGTTAAAATAAATGTTATAGATTAGTTCTGTCTCCGCCTACCTCAAGAAACGTCAATCTCACTAAACCTTATCCTACCGCCATTAGGCGTACGTCTCACATTGTTTCAACCTTTCCTCATTATATCACGCAAACTACGCATTTTCAATCTAAACTGGCACCTCACCAAGCAGCTTCATCTTTCTACCATAATGTCTGTCGTAACACATCATCAACAGCCGGATTAGGCCTATCTTCACTAAATGGGATAAAGGCGAATCACATTCGGTCGATAGGGCTTTGAACGCCGAGACCGCCGCGGTTGAGGACGTGGGTGTAAACCATAGTGGTTGAAACATCGCTGTGACCGAGAAGTTCTTGAATGGTGCGGATATCGTAACCGGATTTCAGTAGATGTGTTGCAAATGAGTGGCGGAACGTGTGGCAGCCGATTGGCTTCGGAATACCCGACCGTAAAACAGCTTCATGCAGAGTACGCTGAATAACCGAAGGATCGATATGATGCCGCCCCTGCTCGCCGGTTTCTTTGTTACGCCATCGGCGTGCTTGAGGAAACACCCACTGCCACGCCCACGTTTTACCTGCAGCGGGATATTTTTTTGCAAGAGCAAACGGAAGCGGCACCGAACCGAAACCGTCCTTGCAGTCTGCCTCATGAATACGCCGGACATTTTCCAAATGTTTTTGAAGCGGAAATTTAAGCGAAACAGGCAGTACGGTTTTACGGTCTTTCGCACCTTTTCCGCAGTGTACAGTAATTTCGTTTTTCCTAAAATCAATATCCTGAATTCTTAACCGCAAGGCTTCCATAAGCCGCATTCCGGTTCCGTAAAGCAAACGGATAAGAAGCCCGTAATCGTTTTCAGGCAAAAGAGAGAATATCTTTGCAGTTTCCTCACGGGTCATTACGGCAGGCAGCCTTTTAGGTTTTTTAGCACGGACTATATTTTCAGGAGTCTTTATATTTAAGCCTAATATGTTTTTATATAGAAACAAAAGAGCCGCAAGAGCCTGATTTTGGCTTGAAGCGGCAGCCTTTTCCTTCACTGCAAGACGGCTCACAAAAGAATTTATTTCCGTATCGGAAAGAGTTTTAAGATTTTTATCCTCATGTTCTCGGATAAAGCGGCTTATCCAATAGCTGTAGGCCTCCATTGTACGCTTACTGTAGTGTTTGGCAGTAATAACTTCTTCCAACTTATTTAAAATACACTGAACATCGCTTGCAGTATTATTATTCCTTTCTCCAATAATTTCGGTATTCAAAGACTCAGTATTATTAAGTTCAGAATTTTTAAAATCAAAGCAGGAATCAGCCCTGAAAAGACCTTCATTATAAAGGTTGTTTAATAAAATATCGCAAGAATTACGGTCGGCAGGTATAATCCAAAAACATCCGGCCGGAATCCAAGCCCTATTAGGTACTTTTTTTATTGATTGCAGAATTTTGGAAAAATTTTCTCCCTCAGCTTTAAAATGCACCGATAAACGCTCTTTTTCATAAGGTCGAATTTCAATAAACATAAAAACCTCCCATCTTTCAGATGTCATTACCTCTATTAAATATAACAAACTATTGACAGGCTTCCACTATAGTTTGATTATATCACATCAAGGGATCTGTCCGCGATCGTAAAAGGGAATCTTCGTATAAAATACCTTTTGCGGAAAGCAGAAAAGCCCTCGTACAATAACAAATCTCCCCATGTTAACTCCCCATATTGAGTACGCACGTCCTTTTTGTTATCATAGTAACTATTCTTTAAGAGGAAGATTATGATTACTTTAAAATTCGGCGGCACGTCGATGGAAAGCGCACGCCGCATCCTTTCATCCGCGGACATTATTATCTCTCGCGCGGAAGCAGGGCGCGTAAGCGTTGTCGTTTCCGCTGTCGCGGGCGTTTCGAATAAATTGCAGGAAAGCATCGACGCGTGCGTAAAAGGCATGCATGCGGAAAATTTCGTTCACGAACTGAGAAAAATTCACTCGGATATCTGCGAAGAGCTTCAGTCGAAACTTCCGGGTTTGAGTGCCGCGTCGGTTTTAAAAGAGCTTGCGCCGATTTTCGAAGAATACGAAAAATTATTAACCGGCTGCGTGTCTTTCGGCGAATGCCCGGGCACCGTTCACTGCCGCATCATGGGTATGGGAGAGCTTTTAAGCGCGCCGATCATGAAAGCGGTTTTGCTCGCAAAAGGGCAGAGCGTCATTTTGCTCGATTCGCGAAAATTCATCTTTACGACGGGCAATCACAGAGAAGGGGATCCCGACTACGCGAAGTGCGCCGAAGCGATGCTGCCGTACCGCGACGGAGAAAATCAATCGCAAACGCGCATTTTATTGTTTCCCGGCTTTATCTGCTCGTGGATACGCGGCACGGGCTGCGCTCCCGTTCCGGGACTGCTCGGCAGAAACGGTTCCGATTTTTCCGCTTCGATCGTCGCCGCTTCGCTCGGTTCTTCGAAAGTGGAATTTTGGACGGATGTCGACGGTATCTATACTGCCGATCCGCGCGTCGTAAAGGACGCGATCCTCGTCGACGATATGAGCTATGAAGAAGCGCTCGAACTCGCATTTTTCGGAAGCAAAGTGCTTCACCCGAAAACGATCGCGCCGCTTGCGGCAAAGGATATCGAAGCGTGGAGCAAAAACAGTCACCGTCCCGATGCCCGCGGCACGAGGATCGGACGCGGCCCTTTTGAAAGCGAAAAAAAAGTCGGAGATGTTCGCGGCATTTCGTGTTTGAAAAACACGGCGATGATAAGCGTGAGCGGAACGAATATGCGCGGAAGAACCGGTATGGCAAGCAGAATCTTTGCCGCCGTTTCTCGCGCATCGATTTCGATTTTGCTCATCACGCAGTCGTCGTCGGAATATACGATTTCGTTTTGCATCCGCGATACGGAAGCCGACCGCGCCATCGATGCGTTGAAAGCGGAATTCGAACTCGAAATAAGCGACGGTGTCATCAACCCGATAGAGGCGGAAAAAAATTGCGCAATCGTTTCGATTGTCGGCGACAACATGATTCAAAAGCGCGGAGTGGCATCACGTTTTTTTTCCGCGCTCGCTTCTCAAGACGTCAATATCATTGCGATCGCGCAAGGTTCGTCGGAGCGCTGTACGTCCTGCGTCGTGCTCGGCGAATACGGGGACACCGCCGTTCGCGCCGCTCACCGTTTCTTTTTCAACACGGCGCAGACTATCGAAGTGTTTGTGTTCGGTGCCGGAACGATCGGCGGCGCGCTTCTCGACCAAATCCGCGACCAGAGGGAAAAGCTGCTTTCGGAAAACGTCGATATCCGCGTTATGGCGATTTCGACGGTCGACGGAATGTTCGTCGAAGCCGACGGTATAGACCTTGCGTCGTGGCGGGAAAAAATAAAAGAGATGCCGCAGAAGTCGAGCGTCGATGAAATTATTAAATTCGTCAAAGAGACGAAACCGCTCAATCCCGTGTTCGTCGACTGTACCGCTTCCTACGATTTGCCGGAACGCTATATCGATCTGTTCAAAGCCGGTCTTTCGGTCGTAACGCCGAACAAGCGGGCAAATTCGATGAAGATCGATTATTATCGCGAGCTGCGGAAAATCGCAAACGGCATGAGACGCCGCTTTCTCTACGAAGCGAACGTCGGGGCGGGGCTTCCCATCATCGACACGCTGCAGAATTTATTTAAAAGCGGAGATAAGCTTACGGGCTTTACGGGCATCATGTCGGGGTCCCTTTCGTATATTTTCGGCCGTCTCGACGAAGACGTGCCGTTCAGCAAAGCGGTACGCGAAGCGAAAGAGCTCCGCTTTACCGAGCCCGATCCGCGCGACGATTTAAACGGTATGGACGTCGCCCGAAAAGCGCTTATCATCGCACGAGAGGCGGGGGCTGCGATCGAACTCGACGATGTCAAAATCAACAAAGTGTTTCCCGATTCTTTCGATTCGTCGGGTACGGTCGAAGAGTTTATGAAAAAGCTCGAAGAAGTCGACGGTTATTTTCATAAAAAGATCGCCGATCTTCGAAAAAAAGGCAAAGTGCTCCGCATGGGTGCGTCGATTAAAGACGGCACCTATACCGTCGGTATGCTCGAAGTCGGCAAAGACGATCCGCTCTACGGCGTAAAGGGCGGGGAAAACGCCTTTGTATTTCACACCGAACGCTATCAGCCCATTCCGCTTACCGTGCGCGGTTACGGAGCGGGTGCGGGCGTGACGGCGGCGGGCGTTTTCGGAGATATTTTGCGTACGGTAAGTTTTAATCCCGAAAAATAAAGATTGTTGTAATATCGGCGGAGGTGCGCTATGGTTATCGTTTTAAAAAAGAATATTTCCGAAGACGACAGAAAAAAGCTCGCGCTCTTTCTCGCTCAAAACGATTTTAAAACGAATGAAATCGTCGGAGAAGAAGCGACGATCATCGCCGCCGTCGGCAAACTCAAAGTCGATCCGCGTGAAGTCGAAATACTTTCCGGCGTCGAGCGCGTCATCCCGATTTCAAAACCGTACAAGATGGCGAGCCGCGAGTTTAAGCCCGAAAACACCGTCGTCGAAATCCTTTCGAACCGCGGTCAAGTTGTCAAAGTCGGCGGCATGCGCATCACGGCGATCGCAGGTCCCTGTGCCGTCGAATCGAGAGAGCAGATGATGTGTGCGGCCGAAAGCGTTGCAAAAAGCGGAGCGGCCATGCTGCGGGGCGGCGCCTATAAACCGCGCACTTCTCCGTATTCGTTTCAAGGCTTGGGCGAAGAAGGCTTAAAATTATTAAAAGCAGCCGGCGATGCGTACGGTATGCCTGTCGTTACCGAAGTCGTCGCGTCGGAGTACATTCCCGTTATGGAAGCTCACGGCGTCGACGTGTACCAAGTCGGCGCGCGCAATATGCAAAACTTCGAATTGTTAAAGCGGCTCGGAAAAATCGACAAGCCGGTGATTTTAAAGCGCGGGCTTTCAGCGACGATCGAAGAGTGGCTTATGTCCGCGGAATACCTCCTTTCGTCGGGCTGCAAAAACGTGATTTTGTGCGAACGCGGTATCCGCACGTACGAGCGGGCGACGCGCAATACGCTCGATCTTTCGGCGATCCCCATTTTGCGGAGTATGACGCACCTTCCGATTATCGTCGATCCGAGTCATGCCCTCGGCATCCGCGATAAAGTGTCTCCTATGGCTCTCGCAGCCGTCGCCGCAGGAGCCGACGGGATCATCGTGGAAGTGCACTGCAATCCCGATAAAGCGCTTTCCGACGGAGCGCAGTCGCTGTATCCCGAACAGTTCGATAAACTCATGCGCGACATAGAAGCGCTTTCGCCCGTCGTCGGAAAATCGCTCGTGCGTATAAGGAACGCGGAAAAAAAGAGCGAAGAGTCCGGGCCAAAAAAATCGCACGAAGGCGTTGTCTGCGCGTTCAGCGGAAAGCGGGGCGCTTATGCGGAGCAGGCGATATCGCGTTATTTCGACGGAGAAGCGGCTTCTCTTTCGGTCGATTCGTTCCGCGAAATTTTTCAAAAGGTCGCAAGTGGAGAAGCGGATTACGGCATGGTGCCTATCGAAAATACGCTTGCGGGGTCGGTGTACGAAAACTACGATAACTTGACGCAGTTTGAAGACGTAAGCATTGTCGGTTCGGTGCTGCTTCGCATTCAGCATTCGCTGCTCGGCGTAAAGGGCGCGTCGCTCGATTCGATAAAAACGGTATATTCGCATCCGCAGGCGCTCAGTCAGTGTTCGAAATTTCTCCGTCGTTATAATTGGAACAAAATCGAATGCGTTTCTACGGCGACGGCTGCGAGCGAAGTCGCCGAGCTCGCGTCGAAAGAAAACGCCGCAATCGCAAGCGCCGTCAACGCCGATTATTATAATCTTGAAGTGCTCAAAGATTCTATCGAAGACGATGCGGCAAATTATACGCGCTTTGTCGTTATTGCCCCGAATCACTTTGTCGATTCGGACGGCGGGAAGCGGACGGCCGATAAAAATTATAAAGCGTGGAGCGCAAAGCCGAATACTGCGTCGTTTATGTTCTGCGTAAAAAACGAACCGGGCGCGCTGTGCAGCTGTCTCGGCGTGTTTCAGTCGTCCCGTCTCAATTTGACGCGGCTCGAATCGCGTCCGATTCACGGAGAGCCGTGGCGTTACCGCTTTTATGCTGACGCGGAGCTTCCGGAAGACGAGCGCGACGCCGCTTCGTACGTCGACGGTGTGATGACCGCGCTCAAAGCGGAAGCCGAAGACGTGCGGCTTCTCGGCATTTACGCCGAAAGCAGAAAAAAGATATAGGCGCGGCAATGAGGTTTGTATGAAAAATTACGTGATATCGATTCTCGTGGAAAATCATGCGGGCGTTTTGAGCCGCGTATCGGGACTTTTTTCGAGGCGCGGTTACAACATCGATTCTCTTACCGTGTGCGCGACCGAAAATCCCGAACAGTCGCGCATGACGATCGTCGTAAAGGGCGACGAATACATCCTCGATCAAATCGAAAAGCAGCTTGCAAAGCTCGTCGAAGTGATTTCGATTCAGCACTGCGATCCTGCGAAAACCTGCGAACGCGAAATGGCGCTTATCAAAGTAAAGGCGGGTGCGGAAAGCAGGGCGGCGATCATCGGAACCTGCGATATCTTCCGTGCGCACATCGTCGACGTAAGCACGGGTTCGGTGATCATCGAAGCGACGGGCGGCGAAGAAAAAATCGCGAGCCTCATCGCCCTCCTCGAACCTTACGGCATCCTCGAATTTGCCAAAACAGGATTGAACGCGATGGGGCGAGGCGAGGACGTTTTAAAATAATCATGTACGGCTTCGAACCGCTTCCGGGAACGGAAAATGTCTGCGCAAAAAGATCCGGCAAAAAGATCCGGCGAGTGCTCGGCATCGATCCGGGACTTGCATCGACGGGATTCGGCGTGGTCGATTATAAAGACGGCCGCTACCGCATGGTAAGCTACGGCGTCATAGAAACCGCCGCCCGCACTCCGCACGGCGAACGCCTTTTGGCGCTGTACGCACGGCTCTGTTCGATCATCGAAGAATTCTCTCCCGGAGAAGCGGCGATGGAAAAACTGTATTTTGCGCGCAATACGTCTTCCGCGATGGGAGTTGCCGAAGCGCGGGGAGTGGCAACGTTGTGCATCGCTCAGCACGGCATTTCACTCGGAGAATATACGCCCAATCAAATCAAACAGGCGGTGACGGGGACGTCCGCTGCGGACAAGGCTCTCGTCGAAAAATACGTAAAACTCCTCCTGGCGCTCGAAACCGAACCGAAGCCCGATCACGCGGCCGACGCGCTTGCGGGCGCGCTCACGCATTTGCACTATGCAAATGTTTTGTGATATAGTGATCTCATGTTCAACAGCCTTACCGGCACGATTACCGGAAAATCTCAAAACACGGTTTCGATCGATACGCACGGCATCGAGTGGATGCTCACCGTACCCGGCTCTTCGCTCGATGCGCTTCCCCGCGTCGGAGAAGAGGGCAGGATATTTACGTATCTCGTGCATACCCAAGATATCATGTCGCTTTACGGTTTTGCGTCGGACGAAGAACGCTCTCTTTTTTTCGACCTTTTAAAAGTCGACGGCATCGGCCCGAAGGCTGCGGTAAAGATTCTGACGAATATCGCGGGAAGCGATCTCGTTTCGGCTCTCGACAAGGGAGACGTTTCCGTGCTCGAGCGGATTCCGGGTATCGGAAAAAAGACCGCGGCGAAAATGCTGCTTGCACTCAAAGGCAAACTGACCATTCCGGGCGCCCCCGATACCCGCCGCGTAAGCGCAAATCCCTTTGAAGCGGTCGTCGCATCTCTCGTATCTATGGGCTATGAACGAAAGATATGCGAAGGTGCGGTCGCATCTTCGGCTTCGAATCTTTCAAAGACGGACGGCTGGGACGCGAAAAAACAAACCGAAAAAGAGGATGCGGTGTTCCGCCGTGCCCTCACGGAGCTTGCACAATGAGCGGAAAACGCAAAATACGCACCGACGCTGAAATGCACGATGAAAATGCAGCACTTGCCCCGTCCCTTTCCGCTCCGGAGGATTTTTCCCGCATCGTCCGCGCCGATTTTTCAGGTGAAGAGGACGCACAGGAAAACAAACTCCGCCCTCAGCTTTTAAACGAATTTCTCGGACAGGAGACGACGAAAAAAAATCTTTCGGTCTTTATCGCCGCGGCGCGGAACCGGGAAGAAGCGCTCGATCACCTCTTTTTAATCGGGCCGCCGGGACTCGGCAAAACGACGCTCGCCCAGATCACCGCGCACGAACTCGGCGCGGATTTTAAGATAACCTCTGCACCCGCGCTCGACAAACCCAAGGATCTCGTCGGCATCCTTTCGACGATTACGCCGCGGACGGTATTTTTTATCGATGAAATCCATCGGCTCAAGCCCGCGATCGAAGAAATGCTCTACATCGCGATGGAAGACTTCGAACTCGACTGGGTGATCGGTCAGGGAGCGGCAGCCCGCACGGTGCGCATTCCGATTCCTCCGTTTACGCTTGTCGGAGCGACGACGCGGGCGGGCAGCGTATCGACGCCTCTTGTCAGCCGCTTCGGTATCATCGAGCACTTGAATTATTATACGGGCGAAGAGCTCGCTTCGATCATTCACCGTTCAGCGAAGCTGCTTTCCGTTTCGGTCGACGACGATGCGGCCTTTCTCATCGCATCGTGTTCGCGCGGAACGCCCCGTGTTGCAAACCGCGTACTCAAGCGTATGCGCGATTTTGCGCAAGTGGACGGCCGCGGCAGGATCTCAAAGGATATCGTCGAAGCCGGCCTTTCGCGCCTCGAAATCGACAGTCTCGGCCTTGAGCGCTACGACAGGACGATTTTGCGTTCGGTTATCGAAAATTTCGGCGGCGGGCCGGTCGGAGCGGAAACGCTTGCGATATCCGTCGGAGAATCGCTCGATACCCTCGTCGATTACTACGAACCCTATCTCATTCAGTGCGGGCTTTTACAGCGGACGAACAGGGGCCGCCTTGCGACGGAAAAAGCGTACAAACATCTCGGCATCGAAGGAGCGATTCGTCATGAAAACGACGGACTTTTATTTTGATCTGCCGGAAGAGCTTGTCGCGCAGCATCCGTCGGGTATACGGGGCGAAGATAAACTCATGCTCCTCGATAAGAAGAGCGGCAGCGTTTCGCACTTCGATATGCGCAATCTTCCCGACTTGCTTGAGCCGGGCACTCTTGCCGTCTTTAACGATTCCCGAGTCCGCCGTGCGCGCGTGTTCGGCGTAAAAGAGACGACCGGCCGCGAATGCGAGTTTATGTTTTTACATCAAATCGATGAAAAAGGCTTTCTGTGGCGCACGATGGTAAAGGGCGCAAAAAAGCAAAAGCGCGGCATGCGTTACGCGTTTCCGGACGGCTTATTCGGCGTTATCGAGGGAGAAGATACCGGAACGGAATTTCGAAATCTTCGTTTTGACGATCCGATTTCCGAAAGCTGGTTTGAAAAAAACGGTCACATACCGCTTCCTCCTTACATCAAGCGAGGCGATACGGCTTCCGATGCGGAGCGCTATCAAAACGTGTATGCAAAGACGACCGGGAGCGCAGCTTGTCCGACTGCCGGCCTTCACTTTACCGAAGATATGCTTTTTCGTCTGAAAGAGAAGGGAATCGATATCGCGTGGGTGACGCTCCACGTCGGGCTCGGAACTTTTTTGCCCGTACGCGAAAGCGAAATCGAAAAACACAAAATGCACGAAGAAGCGTACACGGTGCCCGACCTTACCGCGCAAAAGATCAACGATGCAAAACGGAGCGGGAGACGCGTGCTTGCCGTCGGAACGACGTCCGTGAGAACGCTCGAATCTTCATGCGACGAAAACGGCTTTGTAAAAGCGGGGTCGGGGAGTACGCATATTTTTATGTATCCCGGTTTTCGATTTAAAGTCGCGGACGAACTCTTTACGAATTTTCACACGCCCGAATCGACGCTCATCATGCTTGTGAGCGCTTTTGCCGGGCGAGAACATATTTTAAATGCGTATAAAATCGCCGTAGAAAAGCGTTACCGTTTTTTCAGCTACGGAGACGCGATGCTCATCCGCTGACGAAAAAAATCGATACGGAAAAACCTCCTGCGCGTATTTGACACAGCCGATTAAAATTTGTATAATAATTCGACTTATGATGACTGAAGTCTGTGTAACCGCTCCGGCAAAGATAAACATCGGTTTGCATGTTTTGCCGGGACGTGTAAACGGATTTCATACGATCGAAAGCATTTTTCAAACGGTAACGCTCTTCGACACGCTTGTCGTGCGCGCGTCCGAAAAAAAAGGCTGTATCGTCGAGTGTGAAGATATGAATCTTCCGAGCGACAATACGATTTTGTCATCATATAACGCGTTCCGTTCGGTTACCGGTATGGATGATTTCGGCGTGCATGTCGCGCTCGAAAAACGAATCCCTTCCGGCGGCGGATTGGGCGGCGGATCTTCCGATGCGGCTGCATGCATACGGGCGTTCGAAGCGTTGAATAAAATAACGCTTTCCGTTCGGCAGCTGGAAAGCATTGCGTCAAAAATCGGCAGCGATGTGTTCTTCTTTTTATTGTGCGGTGCGGAGGGATGTGCAGTTGTTACGGGCCGCGGTGAAATCGTAAAACCGATTCATGCGCGTGATGACCTGTTTATGTTGCTTGTTTTTCCCGGCGTTCACAGCTCGACGCAGGAAGCCTATGCGCTTTTCGACGAGGGCCGTGCGGCGGGAAAGATAGTGCCATGCCCGGCTTATGCGGATTTGGAAACCGTATACAAAACTCCGGCTTCAAGCTGGAATTTTGCAAACAGTTTTACTCCGTACTTGGTAAGTCGGTTTCCGGAAATCGGCTTCGCATTGGACGACCTTCGTCGGGAAGGCGCTTTGTTTGCCGAAATGTCCGGATCCGGTTCCACGGTCTACGGGATCTTCCCTTCCGAAGAGGAAGCGGAAAATGTCCGCTCTGTGCTGGCTTCGCGCTGGAAAGGAACATTCGTTGTGCGTCCTTTTCAGACCCCTAAGCTCGTTTCAACAAACGGAGGAACGTATGCAGATTACGGAGTTGCGCATTCGGAAGGTGGAAGGCGAGGGTAAATTACGCGCCTATGTAACGGTCACTTTTGATAATTGTTTTGTTGTGCACAACGTAAAGATTATCGAAGGAAAAAACGGTTTATTTATCGCCATGCCGAGCAGAAAGACCGCAAACGGTGAATATAAAGATATAGCGCATCCGATCTGTCCTGATTTCAGGGCCGAGCTCCAAAAGAGAGTGTTGGATGAATACAACGCCGGTCACGTTGAAGAAGCGGGCTCCGGCGACGATGCTCCGCTGTCTCCCGTAGACAGCAGTATATAACAAAAGTTTTTTATTGGGACGTCGGCAAGCGGTAAGCCCCCGGCTTTTGGTGCCGGTATTCCACAGGTTCGAATCCTGTCGTCCCAGCGAATAATCGGAAAAACAGCGGATTCCGAAAAGCTTCTGCTGTTTTTTTAATGTAAGGAGTCCTAAAAATGGATCAATTGGTTATCAATGCAAAGACCCGCACGACGACGGGAAAAACAGCGGCGAAAAGATTACGTGCTGCAGGCCGCCTTCCTGCGGTCATGTACGATGCGAAGGGCAAGTCGACGATGCTCGAAATCGATGAAGTTGAGTTTAATAAAGTGTGGCGTTCGATCACGCCGACGACGCTCATTTCGTTGAAAATAGACGGACAGGAAGCTCGCGATGCTTTTATTAAAGATACGGAATACGCCATCCTCAAGGATAAAGTGCTCCATGCCGATTTTTTCGAGCCCGATGCGGATGAAAAGCTTATCGCAAAATTCAAGCTTTCCTATACGGGAACTCCCGCCGGCGTTTTGAAGGGCGGCTATATGCTCAAGCATTTGCCGGAAATCACCGTACAGGCGGTGCCGCGTAAGATGCCGCAGTCCGTTACGGCGGACGTATCTTCTCTCAACATCGGCGATACGTTCCGTGTAAAAGATTTGAAATTGAACGAAGGCGTGACCGTCCTGACCGACGAAAACGCATCTCTCGTGAGTATTACTCCCGCCCGCTGAACGAGCGGTAAAAAAGCATGCGGCTGTCTCTTGCGGGGCGGCCGTTTTTGTTTTAAAATACCGAGTGCATGAAAAGCGATAGTGTCTCAGCCGATGATTTTATCGACGATTTTATAGAGCGGGTGCGCGTCTCTTTGCACTCGTGTACGGACTGTGCGTTCGGCGGCGCATCGTCTGAAGCTCAGGCGGTTTTGCATGAAGCAGGTACGTCGAGGGCAGTGGGCGCGTTCGATGCCGCATCGCCTCAAAACGCTTCGATTTCGCTCGGAGCTGCGGTGTCGGGGGGAGCGGATTCTGTTGCGATGTTCGTTGCTCTTGCCCGCATCGCGCGTGAAAAAAATATTGCGCTTCACGTCATCACGATAAATCACAATATCAGGGCCGAAAAAGAAAGCGAAGGGGACGCGCTCTACGTACAGTCCCTGTGCGCCGATTTTTTGAAGGAAGGCTTTCCCGTCGACTGTACGTGCAAAACGTTTTTGCCGGGCGAAGTTTTCGGCGAAGCGGAAAGGCGCAAAAAGGGTTTGGAAGAAGCCGCGCGCCATCTTCGTTATAAAGCGTTCGAAGAATTCGCCCGAGAAAAAAAAACCGCCTTTATCGCGCTCGCGCACACCGAAGACGACCAGCTTGAAACCCTTCTCATGCGTTTTTTTGAAGGGGGCGGCTCGGACGGAGGGGGCGGCATAAAAAGAACGCGCGGCATGTTTATTCGTCCGCTGCTCGGCATTTCTCGGCGCGAGATCGAGCGGTTTTTGACGCTTGAGCGTATTCCGTGGCGTGTCGACGGCACGAACGGCGATACGTCGTATTTCAGAAATAAAATCAGGTGCCGCCTCGTTCCCGTCCTCGACGCCCTTATTCCCGGATGGAAAAGCGCCGTCTTAGCGGGAGCGAAAAAAGCGCACGACGACGACGAAGCGCTCACGGTCCTCGCCGATTCTTTTTTATGGATCGAAAGCGGGAAGGGCGTGCGTATGCCGAGAGCGGATTTTTCTTCCACGCCCCGTGCGCTTCAAAGGCGGCTTTTATACCGCGCTTTTAATAAAATCGGAATCGAAGCGCGCGTACCTTATCGTTTTATCGAGCGCATCTGTAACGCTGCGGCCTCTTTCGGAGTTTTTTTTGAAGAGGCGTCGGGTATCTCCGTTAAAATAACATGCGAATCGATTTCCGTAAAAAAAGTACAAAAGGACGCGACCGACACGGGATTTTCTGCTATAATACGGAAAACGGGCGCTTATGAAATGCCTTTCGGTTTGCTCCGTGTCGAGCAAAAAGACGATGCTTGCGGCGGATTTAGCCGTAAAAAAGCAGTTGTTTTTTGCAAGGGGCAAGCGGGGGAATCTTCCGTGCTGTGCGTTTCGCTTCCGTTTTGCATACGGAGCAGGCAGGCAGGCGACTCCGTTGCAACGGCTTCAGGCGGTGAAAAATCCGTGTCCGATATCTTCGCGGATTGGAAAGTTTTTCCTCGCGACAGAGAGCGCATCCCGATCGTGCAGGAACTTGCAAGGGCCGAACAAAAGATCGTGTGTATATGGGGAAGCGTATTGGGCATGCGCGATTGGATCGTAAACGATATCGAGGTTTGAACTATGAAAAAGACGGCGCTTGCCGCAGTATTTGTATCGATTGTTTTTATTAATTTTTCCGTATTCCTTTTTGCCGAGGATAAGGCGCTTGCCGCGGCGAACAGAAAAACCGCCGTAAGATTTTTAAAACTCGCCGAAGATTATTTTGCCGAGTCCGCATGGGATGCCTCTCTTGCTCAGGCGAAGATGGGACTCGCATACGATGATACTGTCGCCGACCTGTATTATATCGAAGCGGCCGCGCTCGAAAAGCTTAAACATCCACGTGCGGAAATTCTCCCGCTTGCAGAAAGGGCGCTTACCGAAGGAGTGTGGACGGGCTATAACCGCGACGGAGCTCGGCTTTTGTACGCGGATTTATTGTGCGATACGGGATCATATGAAAAAGCCGTCAGCGTACTCGACGAGCCTTCGTTTATCTTTTCCGCGGATGCCGAATATGTGAGAGTAAAAGCGTATTACCGCATGAAGAGTGCGGATACGATCGATAAAGCGCGGAACAAAGTGAACGGCGCGCGTAAAATCTATTCGAACGATATGCGTTTTCCGCTTTTGTTTTTCCGCTGCGAATACGCGATGCGGGGCGGCGACGTTCCGCTCATCGTTCAGTCGATAGCCGATTCGCTCATTGCCCGCATGGCGCGCTTGGATCACACCGATGCCGAGCTTGAAATCTATGCATGCCTCTTTGCATCGGGCGACGCGCAAAAGCGTATGCTCCAAGCCTTTGCGGCGGCAGGCAAGCGGCATCCGCTCTACGCACGAGCCGCTTTATCTGCGGGACTTATATCGCAGGAGGAAGCCCTTTCGTATTTTTTTAATTTCGCCGATAAAACGATTTCTCTCCGCGATCTTTCGGACTTTGCAAGTGTCCTCACCGAAGAAAACGCAAAGCGCATTTTCGCCGAACACATCGCATCTTACGGCGGCGTACTCACGGTCGACACGGACGGCGATTTGGAAACGAACCTCACCGTCCGCTATGAACGGGGGAGACCCGCATCGATTTCATACGACAAAAACAGCGACGGCGTCGACGAATGGAGCGCTCTGTGCGATTTCGGCGCTCCCGTGTCGCTTTCGATGCGGAACTGTAAAATCGAATACGGAAATTATCCGTCGGTTTTAAAAGTCGAGTTTGCCGATCAGGCTTTGCAAGATCATACATCGTCATTCGATTTTGCCGACGGCGCATTTTTGTGGTCGCCCTTTTCGATGGATGTCCTTCGCGAGTTCAAAGACGATTTCGGTACGGATTTTTTCGTTCCCGTCGTAAAAAACGATGCCGCACTGCCCGATACCGCATCTCTTTTGCTTGCCGCATCGAAGTATGAAGTGCCGTCGACCGAGCGGGAGGGGGCGAATATCGTATTCAACGTGCTCGACGGAAAAGTGCAGACGGCCGATTATTACGCGGGCGGCAAAGCGTATGCGAGAGCCGTTTTTGAAAACGGTTTTCCGAAAACGCGTTCCGTCGACCACGACGGTGACGGCGTCTTCGAAACCGTCGAAGTTTTCGGAAGCGATCCCGAAAACGCGATGCATCTTTCTTCTGAAGAGCGTCTTCGCGTTTCGAAAAACATACTCGGCTCTTCGAAAGACGAAGGCATCTATATCAAAGCGATTCAAATCGACAGAGACGGAGATGCGTCTGCGGATTTTATCGAAGAATATGCCGCCGACGGTGCGAAAACCGTTTCGTGGGATACCGACGGCGACGGTTTATGGGACGTGCGTTATGAGCGTTTGGGGCAAAAGGCGGGAGAAGCCTTAGTCGAAACGGCTTCGTTTTATCTCTTTCCCGAAAGACGCCTCGTCGTCGTTAAAAGCGAAAACGGAGTGCCGGTAAAAGTCGTTTCGGGAGGTATCGATTATAAGGTCCGAAAAGGAAAGCACGCTTCGCTATATTGGATAGGAGAAGCCGGAACGGCCGAAGACGAAGCGCGCGCCGCCTCCGTCCTTGCATCCGTTTCCGAAGAGGGAAAAGTGACGCCCGTTCAAGGTGCTTCGCGCCTTATGCTTGCAGTCCGTATCGGAGACGTGACGTACGCGGCCATTGTGCCTGATGTTTCGGAAGAAAGTGCGTCGTCCGAAGGGGATGGTGACGTTCCGAAAGCGGTTCAGACTTCTCAAACGGCGGACGAAACGGGAAAAGCGGAAGCCGTAAGCGAAGCGCAAAACGGAGAGGAAAGTAATTGAGGTGTTCATGTATATAATAAAATATATTTTTATCGCCGTCGCTCTGTCGTTTGCGCTTTCGTCGTGCAAATCGCTCGGCGAGCCGAAATCGATTTATGAGCGCGTGAACTACACGGAAAAAGACGTGTACGAAAACGAAAAAAAACGTATCGCCGACCTTGTTAAAACGGAGCCGGTAAACGCGCTCTGGCATGCCGAACTGCTCGGAGATGCCGATGCGATTTCTCTGTGCCGGACGGCGGTCGTTCAAAAATACGACGAAGCGATACAAGCAAAAGACTATCTGTCCGCTTTGAAATATTACCGCTCGCTTTCCGCAGTCGGCGCGGCATTCGTTTTGTCCGGAAGTTTGAGCGAAAGCGAATTGAGTGCATTGTGCGCGTCCGGCGTTCCCGGGCTTTCGGTCGATGAGAGCTGTCTTCCGAAGACGATCGCCGACTGCATCGATGCGACGGTGACGGTGTGGATCGACCGCGGCATATCGATCAAAGACGGGGCTGGATACGCTGACCGCGTTATCGGTTCGGGTTTTTTTATCTCCAAAAACGGCTATATCGTGACGAATCACCACGTCATCGAAGATACGGTAAATCCGAAAAACGAAAAGTATTCGCGCCTCTACATCAAGCTCGCTTCCGATCCCGATACGCGCATTCCCGCAAAAGTCGTCGGTTACGATGCGGTGCTCGACCTGGCGCTTTTGAAAGCGGAAGTGGACGCGCCCTTCGTTCTTGCCCTCGGTTCAAGCGCGGAATTGGGAATCGGCGACAGAGTGTCCGCGATCGGCACTCCGCTCGGACTCGGCGGCACGCTTACGCAGGGCATCGTGTCGAACGTCGAGCGAAAGCTCTTTACGACGGGAAGCGTTTTTCAAATAGATGCCGCGGTAAACTCGGGGAATTCCGGCGGTCCCCTCATCGACGCTCAAATGCGTGTGCAGGCGGTCGTGTTCGCGGGCATCGTGCAGTACCAGGGCTTGAACTTTGCGATTCCCGTCGAATATCTGCGGCAGGATTTGCCGATGCTTTTCCGCGGCGGAAAACGCGAACATCCGTGGATGTGCGCGTACGGGCACACGAAAAAGACGAACGACGGAAAACAAAATATCGGGCTTGAAGTGCAATATCTTATGCCCGGCGGCAGCATGTACCGTGCGGAATTCGCTGCAGGGGACGTCCTTACGTCTGCCGGCGGAAAAACGGTCGATTCGATCGAAGCGATGCAGGACATCCTCCGCTCTCATATCCCCGATACGATCGTAAAATGCAGTTACGTGCGCGGAGATGCTTCGGGTGAAAAATACGTCTATCTTGCGCCCCGTCCCGACAACCCGGGCTACGAAATATACAAAAGCGATTTGATTTCGGGTTCGTTCGTTCCGATTTTCGGCATGAAGCTCGCTTCTTCTTCGACCGTAAATCACCGCTCGTATACCGTCGTCGACGTGCTCAAAGGCGGCATCGCCGACGAATCGGGTTTTTCGGAAAACGATCCGGTGAGCGTTTCGCGCGTCGTATTTGCGGACGATAACGACGCCATGCACGTTTCGTTGTATACGCGCAGAAGGAAAAAAGGTTTTCTCGACATCGCGATGGGATTGACGGCTCCTCTCGACAGTCCTTATTATTTTTAATAATTAACAATTTCGGATACTGCTATGGATTTAAAGTACAAACGCAATTTTTGCATTACGGCTCATATCGACCACGGAAAGTCGACGCTTTCCGACCGCCTCATTCAAAAGGGAAAAATCATCGACGAGCGGAAGATGAAAGACCAGCTCCTCGATACGATGGATATCGAACGGGAGAGAGGCATTACGATAAAAAGCCAAGCGGTGACGATTCCGTATACGGCAAAAGACGGCGTCGATTACGAACTCAATTTCGTCGATACGCCCGGCCACGTCGATTTTTCCTATGAAGTGTCCCGCGCCATCGCTTCGTGCGAAGGCGCCCTGCTGTTGATCGATGCGACGCAGGGTGTCGAATCGCAGACGGTGAGCAATATGTATATGGCGGTCGAACACGATCTCGTGATCATTCCGGTTATCAATAAAATCGATTTGGCGTCGGCCGACGTCGAAGGAACGAAAGCGCAGATCACCAAAGAGCTCGGTCTCGACGGAGATGAAGCCGTCCTCGTGTCGGCAAAGACCGGCGTCGGAATCGATGAACTTATGGAAGCGATTGTCGCCCGCCTTCCGCCGCCCAAGGGATCGCCCGACGGAAAACTCTGCGCACTCATTTTCGACTGCAATTACAACGAATACCGCGGCGTCGTCGTACACGTGCGCATCATCGACGGAAGGGTAAAAAAAGACGACGTGATCCGCATGATGGCGGGTTCCGCCGATTACAAAGTCGAACAGGTCGGCATATTTAAAATCGATTTTGAAGAAACCGATTGCCTCGAAGCGGGCGACGTCGGCTATATCATCGCGGGGATAAAGACCGTAAGCGACGTGCGCGTCGGAGATACGATTACGAATGCGGCCGATCCGGTCGAAAAAGCGCTGCCCGGTTTTAAAGACGTAAAGCCCGTCGTCTACTCTTCCATCTATCCGATGGATTCGAACGAATACGAAGAGTTGAAAAACGCGCTCGAAAAATTAAAGCTCAACGATGCGAGTTTGATTTACGAAAAGGATAATTCGCTCGCGCTCGGAAACGGTTTCCGCTGCGGTTTTTTGGGGCTGCTGCATCTCGAAGTCGTACAGGAGCGGCTCGAACGCGATTACGATCAGTCGGTTATCTTTACCGCTCCTTCGGTTCGCTACAAACTCGTTTTGACCGACGGCAAAGAAACGTACATCGATAATCCCTCGGAGTATCCTTCAGGCCGCATCAGAGAAGCCGAAGAGCCGTACATCAAAGCGTCGATCATCACGCCTTCTCAGTACCTCGGCTCTCTCATGGAGCTGTGCAAACAAAAACGGGGCGAGCAGACGAATATGATGTATCTCGATGAAAAGAGAGTCGAGCTCGTTTACGAAATGCCGCTTGCCGAAGTGCTCTTCGATTTTTACGACAAACTCAAAAGCTACAGCCGCGGCTACGCTTCTTTCGATTACGAACTCATCGGCTACCGGCCGACAAAGCTCGTCAAAGTCGATTTTTTGGTAAACGGCAAACCCGTCGATGCGCTTTCCCAGCTGACCTTTGAAGGAAACGCAACCGAGCGCGCGCGGAGCGTATGCGAACGGCTCAAAGGCGAGATAAGCCGCGAACAATTTAAGATCGCGATCCAAGGCGCCATCGGCGGACAGATCATCGCGCGGGAAACGGTGAGTCCCGTCCGCAAAGACGTGCTTGCAAAGTGTTACGGCGGCGACATCACGCGGAAGCGTAAGCTTCTTGAAAAACAAAAAGAAGGAAAAAAGCGCATGAAGATGGTCGGAAACGTCGCGATTCCGCAGTCGGCCTTTCTCGCCGTTCTCAAAGAAGGTGAAGAAAAATAACAGTCGACAAGTGCATTCGGCAGCCATTGATGTCCGTAATATTTGCCGGTCATTCCCAGCCGAAGGTTGCAGGCGGCTTATTCGTCGCGTCGTAGTAGACCGCGTCGACAAAGGGGAGGGCGGCGATTTTTTGTACGATGCTCTCGAGTACATTCTGCGGCAAGTGTGCAAAGCGCGCGGTCATCACGTCTTCGCTGCATACGGGACGGAGCACGAAGCTTGCGCGGTCGGGCGAGGACGCATAGGGTAAGGCGATCGTCAAATGCTGGAACACTTTATCGTACCATCCCGATTCGTAAAGCATTTCGATCGCGATGGCGTCCGCTTCGCGAAGCCGGTCGAGCCGCCCTTTATCGCAATAACCTTTTTGCAGTGCAAGCTTTACGCCCGGCTTTCGGTAAAGGAGTATGAGCGTGCGGTTTATAAAAGAAGCCTTATTCGTGATGTAGGACGATGCCGCTTCGAGCGCATCCCAATCTTCGGGTGTGCGGTAAAAGCCTCCCGCAAGCGTTTCGAATGAAAGCACTGCCGGAAAGCGGTAGGTGCGGAAATCTCCCTGTACGCCGACCGAACGCACCGGAAGCGCATATCGATTCATTACGGTTTGTGAAAGCGGAATGCTCATCGCCTCTATTTCTTTTTCCGCGTTTTTAAAATCACTTTTGTCTTTTTCGCTCATCGTACCGTCCGAGCACAACACGTTGATCGAAAGGCCGGGGCCGGGGAAGGGATGGCGGCGGATGAGGGAAGAGGCGAGACCGAGCTTTTTTCCGATGTTCCGCACTTCGTCTTTGTAAAGATTTTTCAGCGGTTCGATTATCAAACCCTTTTCGATGAGCGATTGAATTCCTTCGACGCGGTTATGGTGCGTTTTGATGACGTTTGAATTTTTCGTCCCGCCCGATTCGATGATGTCGGGGTAAAGCGTCCCTTGAGCGAGCATCCACGATTCCCCGTCCAAGTGCCTTTCGGCGACAATGGCGTTTCGAACGGCGATAAAGGTTTCTCCGACCGCAACGCGTTTTTTTTGCGGATCCGTAAGGCCGCTCACGGCTTTCAAAAAACGTTCACTCGCGTCTTCGACGATAAAATTGGTAAAGCCCGCCGCACGGTAGTGTTCTGCGACGGCTTTGCTTTCGCCTTTACGCATAAAGCCGTTATCGATATGCAGTCCAAGCACGCGATCCTGTCCGAGCGCTTTATTTAAAAGCGCAAAGGTGACGCTGCTGTCGACGCCTCCGCTTAAAAAAAGCAGCACGTTTTTATCTTTCGCTTCGCGCCGTATGTCGCCGATGATCATTTCCAAAACCGCTTTTTCATCCCAATTTTTTTCCATGCCGCAAACCTGCGCAAAGTTTTCGAACACCTCGTTTCCGCACGGCGTGTCGGAAACTTCGCAGTGAAACTGCAGACTGAAGCGCTTTTTTGCAAGGTTTTGCAGCGCTGCGTATTTACAGTTTTCCGTGCTGCCCGTTCTCTCAAATCCGTCGGCGATCTTCGTCACTTCATCCTGATGGCTCATCCACACTTGCATAGGAGAAGCGATACCGGAAAAAAGCGGGGACGCGGTGTGTGGATCGATCGTAAGATGCGCTATACCGAATTCTCCCGCCTCTCCTTTTTCTACCGTACCGCCGTAATGCTGCGCTATAAGCTGGTGTCCGTAGCAGAGTCCCAAAATCGGGACGTCCGAATCCAAAATCGATTTGTTGAAAGCGGGGATATTTTCGTCGTACACCGAAGCGGGGCCTCCGCTTAAAACGATCCCCTTTGCGCCTTCGATTTCCGAAAGAGAAGCGGAGGGGAGGGCGATTTCGGAATAATAACCGAGCGCGCGGAACCGCTTTGCGATCAAGTGTGCGTATTGACTTCCGAAATCGAGAACGATGATTTTTGAGAGCGGCATAGTGTTTTTCCTGTCTATAAAAAATATTCGTTAAAATACGGCATTGCAAAAATATCGATTTTTCAAAAATGCGTCGACCGTTCGCTTATTATATCACAGTATCGCTTTTTTGTGCGCGCTCGCGCACACGCGGTTTTCATCATATCTTCCGTCCGACAATAAAAAAACGCCCCGCGGGAAGCGGGACGTTTCGAAACAAGTAGACGCGCCTGCAATTTTATGCGGGACGCATACGAGCCTTTTAATTTCCGGTAAACTTGCCGACCAGTTCGGGAAAATCGAAACTCTTTTCTACAAAGTAGCGGAGGTCGAAATCCTCGTGCGTAACGATTACCAAAATCGTCGCGTGGACGGCGAGGTATTCGGAAATCGCCTGCATGACTTTCAAGCGCGTTTCGAAATCGATGTGCGCGAAGGGTTCGTCGAGGAGGAGGATATCGGGTTTAGCGGTAAGCGCGCGCGCGATATCCATGCGCTTCATCTCTCCTGACGACAGCTGCTGCGGTCGCTCGTCGAGGTTTGCGCTCGTAAGGCCGACTTTTTCGAGGTTCTTTTCGAGCTCTTCGATCGTACCGCCTTCGCTCGCCGCGGAAATCTGTTTAAACGAATTTCGAATGCTCAAATCGGGGAAAAACGAAAAGCGCGAATCCTGCTGTACGACCGTCATGCGGCGGCGGAACGGTTTAAACGCTTTCGGATCTCTTCCCGTTTCTTTCGGCTTTAAGGCGATCAAATCGGAACCTTCCATGAGGATCTGTCCCTTGGTGCTGTCGAGCAGACGGAGGATCGCTTTGATCGTCGTAGACTTTCCGCAGCCGGAAGGGCCGGTGAGTCCGTACACGGTCGAGCGTTCGAATTTGAGATTCAAGCCCTTAAATGCGGTAAACGTGCGTTCTCCGAAGATACCGCGTTTAAAATACGTTTGCGATACGTTTTTCAATTCGATCGCGGTTCCCGACGCACCTTTTTTCGCTTCGGGCTTTTCGTAGCCTTCCATTTCGGGAAGCTCTTTCATCTGTTCGATAATGCCGTCTTTGAGCATAAACGCTTTATCGAGCGTCAGCCGTTTGATAAAGTCGAGATCGTGACTGACCATGAGGAAGGTTTTATCTTTCGGACCGAGTATTTCGTTGTTCAAAAACGTGACGAAATGCTTACGGAGATTGCGGTCGAGGTTTACGGTCGGCTCGTCCAACAGGATGAGATTTCCTTTTCGCGATAAGAGGATCATGAGCGTGATGCGCTGCATCTCACCGCCCGAAATTTCGTCGGGATAGAGACGCGCAAACGCTTCAAAATCGAGTGAAAAATATTTTGTGAGCCGCTCTACGATAACCGCCCGCTGTCCCGGAGCGAGCAGGGCGAGATTTTGATCGAGTGTCAGCGCGGGGTTCATAACCTGTGCGGTTTCCGCCGGTATGAACATGAGTCCCGACTGCGCGATCTGCGACCATTCGCCGAAGCCGAGTTTGTGATTGAAATATGCGGGGATGCCGTTTACTTTCATGCCCCCTTCAAACGTAAAGATCTTCGTAGAGAGAATACCGGCGACGGATTTCAAAAACACCGATTTACCGGTGCCCGTCGGTCCCATGATGACGGCCGAAGCGTGCTGTTCGAGCGAAAAACTGCAGTTTTTGAGGAGCACGCGCTCACCGAGACGGATCGAAAAATTATTAAGCGAAATGGGTGTCATGCTGCGTTTCCTCCCTCTTTTTCGTTCAGCACGATTAAAAAGGCGACGCTGATCGCGATAAGCAGGGCGGACGGAATCCAAAAGAGGATGGGATCTCCGCCTTCAAATAGCGCGTCGCGGTGAGCGGCGATTAAAGCGCCCGGACTCAAGTGAGCGGGGGTACCGTAACTGCCGAAGCCGAGCTGAATGATAAAACCGAACGAACAGTCGAGGACGAGCGTTTTCAGTAAAATGCCCGCCGCAACACGGCGAAACGTACTGCGCATCAAATCGGTCGTCATCAAAATGGCGAGGATGCGCATTTTCGGAAAACCGTATGAACGGAACGATAAACTGTATTTTCGGTTGTACAGATCGATGAGCGGGATCGCGATACTCCGAACCGCTTCCGGCAGCGTCGTCACCGTCGCCGCGAGCACGAATACGACGAGCGACATAACCGTGGACGCCGCGCTCGTGTGGCGTGCGAGGTAGCCGGATACCGGTGCATAGCAAAAGAGCGCTACGAGGATCGCCGGAATCGATTCCACCGCATTGAGGATATTTGCAAAGCCTCTGCCGACTTTCATCCACAAAACGCTTATGTAGCCGAGTATAAAACTTAAGAGCATCGCGAAAAGTAAAGTCGCCGCGAGCGTAATCGAAAGTTCTTTAAACGACGAAACGAGCGAAGCGAAATAACCGGAGTCGACGATTCTTTGGGGCACGAGGCCTGCAAAATAAGATGACGGAAGCCATGAAAGCACGAGAGGCGATATCAAAACGATGATGCACAGTATTTTGAGGATTTTAAATAGCTTTTTCATACCACCTCGGATAAATCAGGAATAGAATGGTTTTCACTAAAAACGCGACGACCGCGTTGACGCACAAGAGGATAAACACCGACGCTACAAGCAAATCGGTATTCGTCGCAAGGAGGGCGTCGAGCAGCGTACTGCCGAGTCCCGGAAATGAAAACACGATTTCCGCAATCGTCACCCCTCCGATGATCGCCGGCACTTTACCCGCAAGGTAAGGGATAAAGCGCGGGAGACTCGAAGAAAAAAGATAGCCCGAATATGTTTCAGGAAGCGGAAAAACCCGCCCCAAATTGCGGCCGAGCGTCGAAAATACGATCGCATGCGTCGAGTTGACCTGTCTGAGCATATCGGCTTTGAGGAAGTTCGTCGCATCCCACGAAAGCCCTCCGAGTACTACGGTGATAAACGCAATGATGATAAACGGAGCATCGCTTCCGAAGGCGTTGGCCAAAACCCAAAAGCCGACGAACAGCGGTACGGCGGCGAGGACCGACGTGATCAAACCCAAAAAACCGCTGAAGCGCTCGGCTCCTGCGTATTCGTGGTGTTCGGCCATGTACTGTCCCGTTACGGCGTAGGCTGAGGCGGCGAGTGCGATGACGGTCAAAATAAAGAGCGCGAGCAGCGTCAGCGGTAAGGTGACGGCTGCTCCCGATGCGATGATTTGACCCGAGCTGAAACCCGGATGCGCGATGGAAAAATCTTCCGACCCCGAAATAAGCAACAAAAACGATCGTGCCGCTTCGGCATAGCTTTCAGCCGGCGCACCGATTGAAAGCAGGTAAAATGCCGAAAGCACGAGTGTCCCTGCCACGGCAAATACGATGCCGTGGACAATGAATTCGCGGATTAAAAAGCGTAAAAAACGCATACCGCTTCCTATTTGACCTTCCAGTGTTCAGCTGAAAGGAAAGGATTATCCGTAGCGATCGCGACATTTTCCAAACCGCGCGAGTATACGTCTTTTTCAAGCGAACACAGATACAGCGCGGGTGAAAGTTCGCAGATGCGCTTGTCGATTTGGAGCGTGAGGTCGATCCAATTTGCAGTAACGATCTCTTTTTCCCATGCGTCGAAAAGGCTGTTCAGTTTACTGTCCGCGATACCGGTGACGTTTTTCGAACCGTTCGAGCGGTACCAGTCGCCCAAGCTCGAATAGAGGTTGTCGAAACCTTCGCAGTACATGAGCGCGAGTTCGAACGATTTTTCGGTGTTTACCATGCGGTCGAAAACTTTATCGCCGGTACGCTTCGCTTCGACGTTCAAACCGATTTCGGCAAGCTGTTTGACGATGCCGCTCGCCATTTTATCGCCGAATTCACCCATAGAGTCGGGGTAGAGGAGGATAGCGTTTTGACCCGAAACACCGCCCGAAGAGGCAAGACTCTTCGCCTTTGCCAAATCATAGGAGAGGAACGTCGGCATGGGTTTGTCGACGTATTCGGGAATATTCGCCGCGAAGAGATTCGACGGGAAAGGTCCGTAGTTTAAGATAACGCCCGATTTTTGATCGGTGATCGAAGGAATGAGCATCTCACGGTCGAGCGCCATAGCCATAGCCTGGCGTCCGTCGGCGTTCGGGAACAGCTTCGTGTTGATTGCCACTTCATAGAACGCGTACGGGATATACGAGTTGATATCGACGTTCGGGATCTTTGCGACGTCCGCGCGATCGGTCGGCTTCGTTTCGAGGATGACGTTGACGCGGCCTTTGCGCATTTCATTCATACGAATGATCGGGTCGATGATACGCGTCATGACGAGGTTGCTCATCTGCGGCGTATTTCCGAAATAGGTGCCGTTCGCATCGAAAGTAACCCATTTACCGATTTCCCACGTTGCGAGTTTAAAGGGACCCGTTCCGACAGGTTCGGTTGCGAACTTGCGTTCGTTTTCGCCCGCACGCATATTGACGCGCATTTTCTGTCCGTTGTATTTCGACGGAACGATTTTGAACGTCAATACGGGGTAAGCGCGGAATTCGGGTATAGGATTGATGAATTCGATCTTTACCGTTCTGTCGTCTTCGGCGGAAACGCTTTTGATAAACGACATGAGGTAGCTGCGTTTGGGAGAATCGTTTGCTTCGTCGGTATATGCGGCAAACGAATAGACGACGTCGTCGGCAGTGACGGGATTCCCGTCGTGCCATGACACATCCCGCAGCGTTGCCGTGTAGGTTTTTTTATCTGCGGGATTCTGCACGATGCTTTCCGCAAGGGCGAGATTGGAATAGAGAGAGCCGCTTTCTTTATCGACTTCGAAATTGACAAGACCGTCGAACAAAAGCTCATCCGCGTTTAAGCCCGACGTATTTTGCTCAAGCACGGGATTCAATGAATCGGGAAGCGTGGAAACTGCGACAACGACTCCCTTAGGCTGTGCTTTCCAGATGATAAATGCACCTGCCGATATGAGTACGATAAGTGCGACGATAATAATGGCAATAAGGCCTTTTTTGTTAAACTTCATTAACGCATCCTCACAATGAATGAACTGTAGACGACGACTTCGCCTTCATAGTCGGGCGTTTTGCCCTTTTGTACTTCAAAGAAATATTTGTTGCTCGTCAACGTGCTGCCCGCGTTGAGAACGGGCCACGAATTTCCGACCTTATAGTTGCGGTTGACGAGATCTTTCATATTGTTCTTTTCGATAAGTCTTCCGCTCTTCGTGTTTTCGGCGAAAACGCGGACGGTACGATTATCCTTCAGCGTGACGACGAGGTCATTCATCTGTCCTCGCGGAATGGAAACCATACCCCACCAGTATTCGTTGCCTTTTGCATTTTTCGCGCTGAATTTCGCAGGGCGGCTCTTTTTGCTTTCCGCCGTCGAGCGCGGATCGGGGTTGAACAGACCGATCATGAGCGGGAAGACGACTTTGCCGCGGCTCGCGATTTCCTGTGCGGTGCGGATTTCGGCGTTGACCTGCGCGATCTTCGATTCGAGATCTTTTTTCTGTGCGTTTATATCGTCGATGATATCCTGTCCGATATCGTTCGGATATTTTGCCGCAAAGCCGAGCAGATCCTGATACGTCGCTTCGATATTCGATTGAACCGACTGATAGTGTGCGAGAATCGCTTCGAGCGGCATCTTGCCGTTTTCGCCTGCGTTTTCGGGACTGCGCGCGAATTCTTCGTCGATGTGCGTTTTATATTCGTATGCGCGAGCGCGGATAGCCGAAGCGCGTTCGATCGACAAATCCTGGCGCGTCTTTTTGAACGCGCGGATATTTGACGAAACGCCTGCGGTTTTCGCAACACCGGCATTGTTCGCCGCCGCATCGATTTCCTTTTCGGCGCTCGTATACGCGGCGAGTACGGAATCGTAAGCCGCGATTTTCTGTTCGAAATTCGGAGTTGAACGCGCCGCTTCGATTTGGCTGTTGAGGGAAGCCTTTTTTGCTAAAAGAGAGCTTACGACATCGGTTTCTTTGTTCGCCTGCGTGAGTTCGTCGGTGTTTCCGTAGAGCTTTACTGCGGACTCATAGAGGTTTTTCGCCTGAGTCGTTTTTCCCGCCGCAACCAAACCGTCTATGCGGCCGGCCGAAAGAGAAGCGCCTTTTTCCGCAACTTCCGACGGAACCTTTAAAGCGGGATCGATCGAGCTGAATTTGGCGATCGCCGTATTGCAGGCTGCAAGCAGTTTCGCTTCATTTTTCGTCGAGTCGGTGCTTTCAAGAGCTTCGGCTCCGGCTTTGTATGACGCGATGTGATTTTCATACTGCTTTTTTACTTTTTCGTCTTTAATTTCGTTCCAATACGGGGCGGCCGCTTCGGGCTCGCGGTCGTTCCACGCTTTTACACCTGCGGCGATCGCCCTTTGATCGGGGCTTTCTTTGCTCGTCGTGGCGCAGGAAATAAGCATAACGGCTAAAATTGCCGAAACGATAACAGCGTATTTTTTCATTCTGAAACCTCCTTAACTAAACGGAAGCCGACATCGGCATATCCGTTTTGACTGTTGATATTGCGGAAATTGGAAATGCGTAATTCCGTCGGACCGTCCATCCATGATCCGCCTTTGACGGTGCGAAGATTCGTCTCTCCTTCGATACCGTGATTCGACGATGTCCATTCGGCGACGTTGCCGGACATATCGACAAGACCCCATGCGTTGTTGCCGTTTTCAAACGAGCCGACGGGGGAAGTCTTTGTAAATCTGCCGTTGCCTTTGTAATTTGCGCGTTTTCCGTCGGTCGGATTTTCATCTCCCCACGGATAGATGATGTCGGCACCGGCGCGAGCGGCTTTTTCCCATTCTTCTTCGGTCGGAAGGCGATAGGTCGAACCCGTTTGTTCGGAAAGCCACGCGGCGTATGCTTCGGCTTCAGCATAGCTGACGGCGACGACCGGCTGCTTTCCCTGATTGTAATCGGGATTGTCGAAATAATCGGGAGCGTTTTCGGCTCTCGTCGTGTGCAGGAAAGCCGCATACTGCGCGTTCGTCACGGGCGTCAAGCCTATGGCGTAGGAAGAAGTTGAAGCCGTGTGAGCCGCTTCTTTTTTCTGTGCGCGGGTATCCTGAGGAACCGCTCCGGCATTGAACTCGCCTGCGGGAACGACGACCGACGGGAACGCCGCGTTGATGTCGTCGAAACGGACATAGTGCGCATCGGCGGACGTTTGTACGTCGAGTTTTTTCAAAACCGCGGATGACGGAACGGACTTTGCCAATGCCGTCTTCACCGTAAGCGTTACCGCTCTGCTGCGGAAGTTTGCATCGGCGGGGAAATCGACGGATGCGTTGCCGAGCACGTCGGTTTTAACAAGCGTGCGCACGTCGGCGACTTCTTCCGTCATAACCGAAGGAAGATCGGCAGCTTCCCATATAAACTCAATCGGGAATCCGCCTGCCGCATTGCCCGAATCGTCCGCAACCTTTACCGAAAATTTCGTCTTTGCATTGACGATGCCGTCTTGCGTCGAAAACGTAAAGACGAGGCTTTTTTCGACATCGGTGCACAACGCTTCGGCTCTGCGCGAAAGCAGTTCCGTACCGTCGGGTACGGCGGAAAGCAGATCCGTTTCTCCTTCTTCGACCAATCTCGCGAGGACCGCGAGGGCTGCCGAAACTTTGTCCGCGGGGTTCTTTTTGTTTTTACCCGCAGCAAGGCGGGCGCTTAAATCGGCGCGGAGCGCGTCGGCGTATACTTTTTCTTTTTTGTCCCAATCGACGATTTTCATCCGATACGTAACTGCCGGAGGCTCATTCTTTTTCGATTGAACGTAGGGCTTGATATCGTTGATGCGGGCTTTAACCGATGCGTCGCTTACCTGTATTCTCGACGCTTTCGGATTTACGGAGCGGACAGCGGCGGTCAGCGCGCTTTCGACGAGATCGCGCTTTCCGGCACGCTCGGCTTCAGCTGCGGTAGCTCCTTTACCGTAGCCGTAGTAATAACCTTCTTCTTGTTGTACCAAAGCAGGTTCCGCTTTTTTTGCAAAAGCCGACCAGTTTGTTAAAACAAAAAAAACGGAAACCAAAAGAATCGCGAGGCGATCCCGTTTCATTGATGTACTCATACTTGATCTCCTAAAATTTATTATCCGTCAATCATAATAAATTTAGCAATAAAAATAAATTCAACAATAAATATGTCAAATTCCGTTTTTCCGTTATCGATGTTCATCGTTTGAAAAGCGATACGCTTTACGGACGAATTCGATAAAGAATAGCATACGGCTGAAAGTAAGTCAATATTTGCGAAAACGGTATTTCGCAGCATGCGGTACAAAACGCCGTACGCTTTTATAACAACGTTCAACCGCGAAGGTTATACGCCGTTTATCGTATTAATTTTAAAATTGTTTTTTGTTCTTTTTTATTGTTATGGTAGTTTTTTTGATAAAATATTATTAATTAATAATATGTAAACCGCTTTCGCCGCGTTTTTGTACGGCGGCAAAACGGTTTTATCCGAAGCGTTTTCCCCGTGTCCGTTTCCGCCGTTATTTTTTTGTTTTTTCGGCGTAATCGCACGCCGCTTTAATAAATTCGCGGAAGAGAGGCCCCGCTCTGTTCGGGCGGCTTTTGAACTCCGGGTGAAACTGTACGCCGAGCATCCACGGGTGATCGGGCGCTTCGCATATTTCAACCAAATCGCGCTCGGGGTTTACGCCCGAAACGATGAGACCCGCTTGTATCAATCTGTCGCGGTAGGCGTTATTGAATTCGTAGCGGTGACGGTGCCGTTCCCAAATCGTTTCGGCGCCGTACGCTTTTTCTGCAAGCGTACCCGGCTTTATTTTGCATTCGTATTTTCCGAGACGGAGCGTGCCCCCGAGAATCTTTCCGCTTTGGTCGGGCATCAAATCGATGACGGGATCGCTCGTCGATTTATCCATCTCCGAAGAGTTCGCGTCTTTTAAACCGAGCACGTTCCTCGCGTATTCGATGACTTGGATCTGCATGCCGAGACAGATGCCGAAGTAGGGCACTTTGTGAGTTCTCGCGTACTTCGCGGCGTAAACCATGCCTTCGATACCGCGTCCGCCGAAGCCGCCCGGAAGGATGATACCGTCTGCGGCTTTTAAACGAGCGAGGGCGGCTTTATCGTCGGGGAGCGTTTCGGATCCGATCCAATCGATCGTTACGTCCGCTTCGTTGTGGATGCCGCCGTGTACGAGCGATTCCGCGACCGAGAGGTAGGCGTCGTGCAGTTCGACGTATTTTCCGACGAGCGCTATCGTCACTTTGCGTTTCGGGTTATTGAATTTGTCGACCATCTTTTGCCATTCGGCGAGATCGGGCGTCGTGTTTTTAAGGGAGAGCGTTTCGCATACCGCGTTTCCGAGTCCTTCGTTTTCCATTTGGAGCGGCACTTCGTAGATGGACCTCGCGGTGAGGTTTTGGATAACATGGCTCGTGTCGACGTTGCAAAAAGAGGCGAGCCGTTCGCGGGTTGCCGTATCGATCGGTTCTTCGGTTCGAAGCATGATGATGTCCGGCTGGATGCCGAGTTCCTGCAGCTCTTTTACCGAGTGCTGCGTCGGCTTCGTTTTGAGTTCCTGCGATTTTTTCATGTAAGGCACGAGCGTCAAGTGAATGTAGCAGCAGTTTTCTTCGCCGACTTTGTATTTCATCTGACGGATCGCTTCCATAAACGGCAGCGATTCTATGTCGCCGACGGTACCGCCGATTTCCGTAATGATGACGTCGGCTTTCGTTTCTTCCGTCGAAAGCATCATACGGCGGAGAATCTCTTCGGTGATGTTCGGAATGACCTGCACCGTGCCGCCGTGAAATCCGCCTTCGCGCTCTTTGTTTAAAACGGCGAGGTAGACGCGGCCTGCAGTCGTATTCGACGATTGGGAAAGAGAAGCGTCGGTAAAGCGCTCGTAGTGCCCCAAGTCGAGGTCGGTTTCGGCTCCGTCGTCGGTGACGAAAACTTCACCGTGCTGGTAGGGATTCATCGTTCCCGGATCGATGTTCAAGTACGGGTCGAATTTTTGATTGACGACTTTGTATCCTCGGCTTTTTAAGATGAGCCCGATAGATGCCGCAGCGATGCCTTTGCCGAGTCCCGAAACGACTCCGCCGGTGATGAATATATACTTAGCCATTTTTGTTATTATAGCAGGAAAGTTTCCGTTCGTCCATAAACGTGCGAAACATATTCGGAGATATGCGACAGCGCTTTTTCGGCCGTTTTGTGATTTATTTCGAGGAGACTTCGAAACTCTTCGGCCGAAATCTTCATCAGTTTACAGTCGGTTTCCGCTTTTGCTTCCGACGTGCGCACTTGATCGAGTATGCACGTCTCTTCACCGAAAAAAGACCCCGTATCGCAGTAGGAAAGGTTTCCGTTTCTGTTGATGCGCACCGCACCGCTGACGACGTAATACGAATCGTCGGAGCGCTCGTTTTTCGAGTAGATAATTGCGCCCGCTTTATAATCTTCGACGTTGCCTTCATTCATGACGGATGAGGGTCTTATGAAAAGTATACGCTTTACGATCGAATTGAATTTCGTGTCGTCGCGGTCGGGCAAGAGATATAATTCGCTCAAAACGAGCGGATCGAAAAACTGAACGATATAAATCACTTGTGCAAAGATAAAAAACAGCGTAAAGAAGATATACGTTTGCAACAGAAAAACCATAAGACCGCCGAGCACGCCGTAGATGATATTGTAATTTGCGATATTGAGAAATTCGTTTGTCAATTTTGCCGCCGCAAAAAACGAAAGCGTGCACAATGCGGAACAGGCTGCACAGAGTTTCAGTTTCGGTTTCGTTTCCGACGCATAGCGGTAAGCGAGCAGCACGATGATAAATATGAGGGCGAACTCGGATAAAGTGATAAAAGTACCGGGTGAAATGCCGAGTTTTGCAGGAAGATCTATAGGCAGCGATGACAGCGGCGAAAGCGTAAAAAAATTTCTCAACGTAAAAACCGCGAGTATGATTACCGCAGCGATGAAGATGAGAGCGAGCTCTCCCGTGACGATGAGCGCATGATTGAAAAGCGCGCGGGATTTTATTTTTTTGTGAAAGATGCGCTGCATGCCCTGCATAACCGCGGCAAATGATTTTCTTGCCATGAGTACGATAAAAAGGGCGAGCACGAATTCGAGCCGGCCGAACGTTTTCATTTTCAAAAGCGCCCGTATAAACGATTCGGCGTCGAACATCGTTTTGTATTCCGAAACGCGTGACAAAACCGAATCGATGATGTCCGGCGATGCGTGGATGATACGCACGAGGATTGTGAGCACCGTCATCACGATCGGGATAAACGAAAAGAGAAAACCGAACGCGCAAGAGGCCGCGCACATATAGAGATTGTTCCGCGCATAAAACGACGCCGTCAAATAGATGAGCTGACCGACCGTATTTTTTGCCGAGCGTTTTTTATGCCGTCTTTTCATGAACGGTTTATTATAGCGCGCTTTTTAAAAATCCGCCAGTTTCGGCGCACGCGGGTAGGGGATAACGTCGCGGAGGTTCGACATACCGGTAACGTAGCGGAGGAGGCGCTCGAATCCGAGGCCGAAACCCGAATGCGGTACCGTGCCGAACCTGCGCAAGTCGAGGTACCACGTATAATTCGACATGTCCATATTGCGTTCGTTGCATGCGGCAAGCAATTTGTCGTAATTTTCTTCACGCTCGCTTCCGCCGATTATTTCGCCGATACCCGGGACGAGGACGTCGATGGCTTTGACCGTTTTGCCGTCGTCGTTTTGTTTCATATAAAACGCTTTGATCGCTTTCGGATAATTGTACACCATGACGGGGCATTTGTAGATCTGCTCGGTGAGGTAGCGCTCGTGTTCGGTTTGAATGTCGCAGCCCCAAAACGGTTTGTATTCGAATTTATCGGCGTGTTTTTCGAGCGCTTCGATCGCTTCGGTGTATGAAATCCGCTTAAACGGCGTTTCGGCGACGTGTTCGAGCATCGCGATGAGACCGTTTTGAATGCGTTTGTCGAAAAATTCCAAATCGTCCCTGCATTTCGAGAGCGCCCAGCGCAAAAGGTATTGGATAAAGCTTTCGGCCAAATCCATATCGTCGTCCAAATCGAAAAAGGCCATTTCGGGTTCTATCATCCAGAATTCGGACAAATGCCGCGGCGTGTTCGAATTTTCTGCGCGGAACGTCGGTCCGAATGTGTACACGCGGGAAAGGGCGGTTGCAAGCGTTTCCGCTTCGAGCTGACCGCTCACCGTGAGGCTCGCTTTTTTACCGAAAAAGTCTTTCGAATAGTCGACGAGGGATGAAGCGCTTTCGGCCTTTTTGCCGGCATTTCCCGCTTTGACGCCCAGCTCCGCGATCTTTTCGAGCGACAGCGTCGTCACTTGAAACATTTCGCCCGCGCCTTCGGCGTCGCTGCACGTGATGATCGGCGCGTTGATATATTGAAAGCCGTTTTCCTGAAAAAACGAGTGAACGGCGAACGCCATTTGATTGCGCATACGGAACACCGCACCGAACGTATTCGTGCGCGCTCTGAGGTGAGCGTTTTCGCGGAGATATTCCATAGACATTTTATTTTTTTGGAGCGGATAGGACTCGCTCGGACATTCGCCTAAGACGGTGAGCTTTTCGAGCGTCACTTCGACCGCCTGTCCCGACGCAGGGGAGGGAACGAGGAGCCCTTCGGCGCGCACCGAAGCGCCGGTATTCGCTTTTGCGAGGTTTTCTTCTATTGATTTCACGTCGGCTGCAGAAGAAGGAGAGGTACGGTCGAAAGTCAGCTGGATCGATGCGAACGAGCTGCCGTCGTTTACTTGAATGAATACGAGATTTTTCGAATCGCGTACGGTTCTCACCCAGCCGCACACGATGACGGCTTTTCCGTCGGGCTTTGATGCAAGCAGATCTTTTATGAGCGTCGGTTTCATGCGTACGATTGTAGCGATTTTATACGCTTTGAGCAATGTGCCGCATTCGGTCAGATTTTTACGTGATGCAGCACTTTCAAAACGCTAAGCCGGTTTATTTGATGAATTTAACATTTTTGCTTATTTCCTCAATGGCTTTTTCTTTTCGCCGATTATAGATAATTTTCTGTTCTTCGAAATAGTTTTTTCCGTAGGTATCGATTGAAACGATGAGAGGACCGAATTCTTTTACACGACAGTTCCACAAAGTTTCGGGCATACCCAAATCTCGCCATTGCGCACACACGATTTTTTCAACCGCTACGGCTGCGACGACGGCGTTTCCTGCGGGAATGACGCAGTGCAGGCATTTAAATGTTTTGCATGCATATTCCGTATTGGATCCCATGCCGCCTTTTCCGACGATGAGCTTTACGCCGGTTTGTTCGACAAATTCCTTTTCAAATTTTTCCATACGCATGGAAGTCGTCGGACCTATGGAGACCATTTCAAAGGTATCGTTTTCAAGGGGACGGATAATCGGCCCGGCGTGGATAATCGCGTTGTTTTTTACGTCTACCGGAAGAGGTCTGTGCTCTTCTACCAGGCGTCTGTGCGCGACATCACGGCATGTCGTTAAACTTCCGTTTAAATAAAGTATATCGCCGATATGAATATCGGTAAGGTCGGCGTCGCTGATCGGCGTTGTGAGGATCTTTTTTCCGTTTTTTATTTCTACCATAAAAATCGACTCCTTTGGCAAGTTGTACTACAATTCGCATTATCAGGGTGACCGCTGAAAACTTCTCTCTTCAGCAATGTCCTAGAGTGTTACGCCCGAGTGCGTATCGATAGTGTAGTTGAGCGCTTTGTCAAAAACGATATGACCGCGGCGATGCGACCAGCAGCCCACATTTACGGCGACGCCGATCGTAGAAGGGTGACGCGCCGTATTTTCAATGTGCACGCCCATAACGGAATAGTTTCCGCCCATCCCCTGCGGACCGAGTCCGATCGCATTTATTCCGTCTTCCAAAAGCCGTTCCATCTTTGCGGCTCTTTCGTTTTCGTTATGGCTCCCTATCGGACGCATAAGGGCTTTTTTCGACAGCAGGGCGGCGGTTTCTACGGATGTCGCAATTCCTACTCCCACCAAAAGCGGCGGACAGGCGTTAAGCCCGTAAGACGTCATGCGGTCGAGAACAAATTTCGTCACGCCCTCGTATCCTTCGCCGGGCATTAAAACCATCGCGTGCCCCGGAAGCGTACAGCCGCCGCCTGCCATATACGCATAAATTTCGCAGGTATCCGAATGCGGAATGATGTCCCACCATACGGTCGGCGTTCCTTTACCGACATTTTTGCCGGTATTGTATTCGTCAAAGGTTTCTACGGAATTGTGGCGCAGCGGCGCTTCTTCGGTAGCGATGATCACGGCTTCTTTCAAAAGCGCTTCCAAGTCGTCGATAAGCGGGAAACGGGTGCCGCACTTTACCCAAAATTGCAGAACACCGGTATCCTGACAGCTTGGTCTATCAAGTTCGGCAGCCAGCTTTTGATTGCGTGCCATTGTTTCGTAGATAACTTTTGCCAACGGCGAATCTTCTTTTTTTCTCAGATCGTCAAGTTTTGCGATCACATCATCCGGAAGTTTTTTGGCAATATGCGATACGAAATTTGCCATATAACGCGTTAATCTTCGTACTTGTTCTTCATTACTCATATTCTAAACCTCTATAATCAGTCAATTCGGAAAAAACGGAAAGGCAAGAGGAAGGACAATCATGCTTACAACCGTTGCAATGACGATAAGAGGCGCTCCCGCCTTTACGTAATCCGTAAATTTGTATCCGCCGGCGCCCAGTACCATTGTGTTTGCGGGCATACCGATCGGCGTCGCATACGCGCACGAACCGCCGATTACGCACGCCATGAGGACTGCCCTCGGATCGGCTCCCATATTTACGGCAATCGAATAGCAGATCGGAGCCATAAGCGCGGTTGTCGCCGTATTCGACATAAAGTTGGTCAAAATACAACATAAGAGGAATACGACGAAAGTCAGCAAAAGCGGAGAAGGGTGAGAGCCCATAAGTCCGACGACTTTTTCTGCGATAAGCCCGCCCGCGCCGGTCTTTTGTAACGCGGATGCAAGAGAAAGAGTGCCGCCGAACAAAAATATCGTCCTAAGGTCGATCGATTTTAACGCCTGTTTTTCCGTGATCGTACGAGTAATAATCAAAAGAAGCGCTCCGATACAACCGGAAACGGCAAGTTTTATCCCTATCATTTTTTCAAAGATCATCGCAATAAGCGTGAGAACCAAAATTATAAGAGACATAGCTTTTTTCCATAACGGAACTGCGCTGTAATCGGGTTGTTCGTCAAAAATGCTGTCACTGTCTTCCGTCGCGCCGTTGTCGGGCAGCAGTTTAAAGCCGATGGTCGCATAGAAGACGATGCCGGCGACAAGAATAGGAAGACCCGTGATCCCGTATTCGAAAAATCCGAATTCCGAACCCGCTGCAAGAGATCCGTCTTCGATCGCTTTTTGAATGGTAGACTGTGCGATCATATTGCCGGGCGCACCGATTAAAGAAAGATTTCCGCCCATGGCGGCGGCAAATACCAGCGGCAATAAAAATTTTGATCTGGAATACCCTGATTTGGAAGCGATGCCGATGACGACGGGGATCAGAACGGCCGCGGTTCCCGTATTGGAGAGAACACCGCTCATAAGGCCGACAATAACCATAATTGCGACGATGAGCATTCGCTCCGATTTTGCAAACCGCGTAACGATTCCTCCGATAGCGTTTGCCATGCCTGTTTCAAACAGTGCTCCGCCGACGATGAACATGGCGACAAAGAGAATGACGTTATTGTTTATAAATCCCGAGAATGCCGTTTTTACATCGAGGACGCCGGTTAAAATAAGTCCTATGCATATAAGCATCGAAGTGACACCTAAAGGGACTAACTCCGTGATAAATAAGACAATCGCCGCAAGCAAAAATCCGATTGTAATGAGCGCAGGGATATTCATAGTTACCTCCAATTTCTATTTTTCCCAATTATATTTATGCTCTTATAAATTATTTTTAATATAAAATATTTGATAATGTATCCAAATTATGTATAGGATAAATCAATTTTTCGTATTTGTCAAATAAAATTTTCACGAATTTTACGCAGATAAGGCGCTTTTATCTATACGCATGTATAGAGTATATACCTTAAAAACCGGATATTTTCAGATATCGACGAATTGAAATTGTAGAGATGAGGCAAAATGAGCGCCCGTATTCGGATCAATCGGTATACCTTGTCAGTATGCTTTCCATGCTTCGAACGATATGTGCTTTCATACATTTTGCGGACAAATCTTCATTCCTCGCTTTGAGCGCTTGAAAAATTTTTTTATGCTCATCGAGAGAAATCGCTGCGTATTCCTCAATAGTGGATTTTATTCCGAGAGAGAGGCCGTTCCACAGTTCGGAGAGGATATTTTTAAGTTTTTCATTGCCGCTCGCCAGCCAAATTTCGTAATGGAACGACTGATTGAGATTGCTGTATTCGTCGATATCGTTCTTCGCTATGCTCAAATCGGATTGTTTTAAGACATTTTCGATATCGGTTAAATCCGCTTTATTTCGACAGCAAAGCATGCATGCTTCGCTTTCCAAGACCGCGCGAATTTCATAGTGCTCCCGAAGGAATTTTTCAGTGATTCCCAAAACCGTCGCACCTTTATTTGCCTTCAGTGTTACCAAGCCGTCTCTCGCGAGGATTTGAAGAGCTTCTCGTACGGGGGTAACGGAAACTTCCAGTTCGCTTGCGATTTCATCTAAAACAAGTGATTGCCCTGCTTTTAACTGTCGTGAAATTATCGCTTTTCGCAAAGCGGCTGCAACCCTTTCTCTGGCCGGAAGGAGTTTTATAGGTTTAAGACCTTCTATCATGTCGGTTGTTCCTGATATGCCATGCAGACGCTGCAAGTCCGTTAAAATAGAACGCGAACATGGCTTTTGCGTTATCTTTTTCCCCCGATTTGATTTCCGCAATTATTTTTTTCAAATCGTCGATTGCGCACGAACGGAGAGGATCGGTAAGTGCAAAGGAAATAAAAATTTCCAGGACGGAGTTTAACGTTTTTCTTATAAACGCATTTGCGGAAAGCCGAATGACGTTTTTATGAAAAGATAATTCATCGGAAAAGATAAAATCCCTGCAGTTTTTATATAAGATATTCAGTTCGATTTCCAAAGCGAGTTCAAAGATTTCTTCAAAATACGATGCGTCGATTGCCGCAATGCGTACATGCTGATTTGGGAGTTTTTCTATGAGCCCGGTATATTCCAATATCAAAAGAGCTTCCCGTACAGGAATTCTGGAAACGCCGAGACTTTGCGCGAGTTCGTTTTGGGTGATCTCCGTTCCGCTTTGGATTTTATTCTTTAAAATCAACGATGCAAGCTGCGTCAGAATGCCATCGTTTTTTTTTGCTGTTCCCGCTATGTTCACGACAAACCGATTGTATCGCAACGGCGTGCACAAGTCAACGTTCGCTCGAGCGTCGCATCCGTAAAGACTTGATTTCAAACTCGACGGGCTGTCGAAAAGTAAGCGACGTTTTAAAAATCCCGCTGTTGTCGCGGCGGCAAAAAATCTGTATAATTATAACGCTTTTTACCGCGCATCCGTTCTTCCTTTTTCGTGTCAGGGAGTTTTCCGTAAGGGTTTGACGGAGTAAATGCGTGCGTATTTTTATAGCGGGTTATGTATGGCGAAAGAACAAATTCAAAACGCATTTTTAAAAAAACTTTCGGTACTTGCCCAACGCAACGATCCGATTCCTCCCGCTTTATACACGAAGTACGACGTAAAGCGCGGGCTGCGTTATGCAAACGGGACGGGCGTGCTCGTCGGGCTTACGCGCATCGGAGATGTCGTCGGTTACGATATGGTAAACGGCGAAAAGGTGCCGATTCCCGGCAAGCTCTTTTACCGAGGTTACGATGTCGCTTCCCTTGTAAAAGATGCCGAACGTACAAAGCAGTTCGGCTACGAAGAGTGTGTCTACCTTTTGCTTTTCGGAGCGCTTCCGACGCAAAAGCAGCTCGATGAATTTACGCAGTTTTTGGGACTCCGCCGTACGCTTCCGCAGAACTTTACGGAAGATATGATTATGAAAGCGCCGTCGAGCGATATCATGAACAAGATGGCGCGCGGCGTACTCGCAAGCTATTCGTACGATCCCGATCCTGAAGGACGGGAGATCGCAAACGTGCTCCGTCAGTGCATCGAACTCATATCGCGCTTTTCGACGCTCGCCGCCTACGCATATCAGGCGAAGCGGCGTTTTTACGACGACAAAAGCATGTATATTCACAATCCGCTGCCCGAACTTTCGACTGCGGAAAACTTTTTGCGTCTCATCCGCCCTGATAAAACCTATTCCCGCCTTGAAGCGGAAATCCTCGACCTCGCCCTCATTTTGCATGCCGAACACGGAGGCGGAAACAATTCGAGTTTGACGGTGCACGTCGTTTCATCTGCGGACACCGACACGTATTCGGCGATCGCCGCGGCTATAGGTTCTCTCAAAGGAAGACGGCACGGAGGGGCGAATATCCGCGTCATGGAAATGATGGACGACATCAAATCTCACGTAAAGGATTGGACGAGCGAAAAGCAGGTTCGCGATTATTTAATAAAAATCGCAAAACGCGAAGCGTTCGACGGCACGGGTTTGATTTACGGTATGGGGCACGCGGTGTACACGATCGACGATCCGAGAGCGGTGCTCCTTCGCGAGCGGGCGGCAAAACTCGCAAAAGAAAAAAAATGCGAAGCGGAATTCCGCCTCTACAACCTCATCGCAAAGGTTTCACCGGACGTTCTTGCCGAAGTGCACGGTGCCGACAAAAGAATCTGTCCGAACGTCGATTTTTATTCGGGCTTTGTGTATTCCATGCTTAATATTCCACGCGAACTCTACACACCCATCTTTGCGATTTCGCGTATTGCCGGCTGGAGCGCTCACCGTATCGAAGAGATCGTCGCAGGCGGCAGAATTTATCGGCCGGCGTATAAAAACGTGTGCGATGTGCGGGACTACATTCCGATCGAAAAGCGCGTAAAGTAAGCGCTTATGATCCGCCTCGACAAACTGCTGTCGCACGGAGGTTTGGGCTCCCGCTCTTCCGTAAAAAAACTTCTCCGTTCGGGCGCCGTAACGGTAAACGGGAAAAGCGTATTCGACTCATCGATGCGTGTCGATGAAGAGTGCGATATCGTCGCCGCGGACGGTAAAAAAATCGAAATCCGAAAAGAAGTCTATCTCATGATGTACAAGCCTTCGGGGTATGTGTGCGCAAAGCGCGACGGACTTTACCGAACGGTTTTCGATTTGCTCGGCGACGCGTACCGTACGCCTTTTTTCGAAGACAATCTGCACACGATCGGAAGGCTTGACTGCGACACCGAAGGCCTGCTCATCCTTACAACCGACGGAGAGCTTACGCACCGTATCACTTCTCCGAAAAGCGAATGCGGAAAAACGTATTTTGTGCGCCTGGCAAAAAAAGTGCGAAGCGCGGAAGGATCGGCCTACGTTTCCGAATGTGCGAAAGGCGTGCACATAGCGGCGGAAGGAAGAGAAAAAGAAGCCGATTGCAAAAGCGCTCGCCTCGTATGGCTCGGAAGCGGCGATGAAAAAGACGAATGCACGCTTACGATCTACGAAGGAAAGTTTCACGAAGTAAAGCGTATCTTTTCCGCGCTCGGAAACGAAGTCGTCTATTTGAAGCGCATCGCGATCGGCGCACTTCGGATGGACGAAAGCCTTGAGCGGGGCGGCTGTCGCGAACTTTCGGAAGACGAAATCGAACTGCTTAGCCGCATCTGAAAACTTGTGTGAGCGCTTCAGTGCGATACGCCCAATTTTTCTTTCAGAGCGGATTGTGCGACTGCCGAAACGTTTATTTTTGCTTTTGTTGCCATATCGTCGAGCCATTCGGGGAGGGTGATATTACGGCGGACGTTGCGGCTTTTTTCCATCCTGCGAAAAGCTTCCAAATCGACATCTATAAGCGACACAAACGAAGTCCCCGCTTGTGCAAATTCACTGTTTTGTACATCGATATCGTTAATTGTACTGGCAGCGGGCAGTTCCGCTTTGTCGTACAATGCATTGCCTATGTAATCTTTGGCCATACCGATGGCATCGGCGAGACCGTAGCCCTCCGTCGCTCCGTCCAAGTCGGGAATGCTCACCAGATATGTGCCTTTTTTATCGTCTGTTTGTGTAAAAATCGCCGGATATACGACAGTCATAATGTCCCCTATGAAAAGTATTCTTCCCAAAAAGCGGAATTAAAGTTCCCATTTTTTGATAATCTTTCTTGCCAAAAGTTCGTTTATTTCCGTATGCCGAGGTACTTGCTCTTCGTTGTTTCCGCGCTTATAGATGTCGTGCTTACCGCCGTGCCGATAGAAAATAAAACCTTTAGCTTCCAGTTTTTTTATCAAATCTTTCCGCTTCACAACAAAAGTATACACACTTTATGCGCATTCTGTCAAATTCTTTAATGGATTAATTCATTTTTACCAGCGGGATGTTTACCGTCGCTGTGCCGTCTATAAAAACCTTGTGTTTTTTGAAGTTGCCGGGCGGTCCCTTGCCGTCGTAGTTACTGAAGCCGAACGGTTCTTTGGGAATGCCGATCGCATTCGTGTTTAATTTTCCGTCGCCGTTGACGTCGTGGTAAACGCAAAAAGCATAGTCGCCGGCTTTGAGCCGTATATGATACACGGCTTTTTCTCCCGTCACCGCCAATTCGACGCTTCGATACGGAATGTGTTTGCGAAAACTTTCAGAGGAATCATGGATGCTTATAACAATCGTTCCCGAATTTTCCTTTATACCGGTAACGACGATTTCCGTGTCGCAGAGCGTTTTATCGTCCGCCGCTTGAGGATACAGGAAATAGAACGTAGCAAAAAACATCATGCGGAAAAATAGGGTACGTGTTTTTTTCATATTGCTCCTAATTATTGCGCTGCATAATTTTCAAAGCGGCACTGCTCGAATACGTCCGTACCGATAAGCGTAATCGCCTTTGCGGGGCAATTGTTTATGCAGCGGTAGCATATCGTGCAGTTTCCGGGATAAAACACGGCTTTATTGTTTTCGATATACAATGATTTTGAAGGACAGTGTGCCGCGCATATGCCGCAGCCGATGCAGCGTTCCGTTCTGATTTTAAGCCGTTCTCTCAATTTTTTCGCATGCATTTTAAACCACAGGCGCTGTCCGAACAAACCCGCAATTCGATGTAAAAAAGATAAGCCGTCTTTCGGATAGATTCCGCGCTTTATGGCATTCGCGGCTCGTGCAATCTTTTTTTGCGCCGCCGATATGAGCGCCCCGTTTTCTTCCGGCGTTTTTTTCAAGAGCTTTACATCGGCGATACAGTCCGGCATACGCAGGTGTAAGCCTCCCGTAACGGCAGCTCCGCATTTTCGAAGCAGCCGGGCCGCAAGCCCCGCACCGTCTCCGCTGAAAAGCCCCATCGTCGCGATAATAAAAACGCGTTTTCCGCGGAACATAGCGGCGTGTTCTCTAATGAACGTTTTTACGATGCGCGGGATGTCGCTGAAATAAATCGGGTAGCCGAGCGCGATTTCATCCGACGCACGTAAAATTTCAAGCGCTTCGCCCGATTCCATGCTGTAAGCTCTGCCGCCGGTCGCTTGTGTCAACGCTTCCGTACAGTATTTTGTGTTTCCCGTTCCGCTGAAATAAATTCCGTTCATATCGTCCTCTGCAATAATTCGTGCGCCCTCACTTTAAAAATGACGGCTCGAGCAAGTCCATAAAATCGGTGATTTTTTCTTTCCAATTTTTGTCGTAGTGAACATTTTTCATTGCCGCCAGCGCCGTAAGTCCGTGAATAAAAGCCCATATCGTTATTAAAATATCGTTTTGCTTTTTTTTCGGAACCTTGGTTTGTTTAAGCAGTGACAGGATGCTGTTTTTATACAGAATATAGGGCTTATAGTTTTTCTCATCCGGTATAGATAAAGTTAAATCGACCTTTATATCGGACGAAGAATACAAAAATTGAAAATAGGCGGGATTATCAATAAAAAAAGAAACATAGGCTATACCCAATTTTTTTAACAATGCGGTGGGCTTTTTATTTTCGGCGACAGCCGTTTCGAGCGTTTTCGAAAAACGTTCGGTGATGTGCAGCTGCATCGCGTTCAACAATTCTTCTTTGTTGTGAAAATGGCTGTACGGAGCCGCATGGCTGACTTTGCAAGCCGCCGCCGCTTTTCTCAGCGAAAAAGACTGCACGCCGTCGGCATTGACGATTTCGATGCCTTTTTCGATTAGGAGATTTTTCAATCCTTCGCGGTGATACGGCAACTTCGATGTTTGCATAAGCGGCTCCTTTTTTCTTGTAATCTTTACAGTGTCAAGATAATAGCGTAAAATCTTTACACTGTCAAGTTTAAAACGCCGATTTTAAAAGCTGCAGATTAAAGATGCGCGGTTTAAAATCATCTGTAGGAAAAACTTATGCGCGAATCGGATCGATTGCCTTGATTAAGCGTTTCGAACGATTTACAAAGGCCGGCGTTCGCGCGTATAATTACGCTATGTTGTCGGATATCGAAATAGCACAAAAAAATCGAATGCTTCCGATCGCGGACATCGCAAAGCGGATCGGGATTGATGCGGACGGGATCGAACCGTTCGGAGCGTACAAAGCAAAGCTCAGTGCAAAAACGCTTCGCACTCTGCAGGAACGCGCTTCGGACGAAACTTCGCGCGCTCGTCTCATCCTCGTCACCGCCGTAACGCCGACGAGCGCGGGGGAGGGCAAGTCGACCGTTTCGATAGGGCTTGCCGATGCGCTCAACCGTATCGGGAAAAAAACAGTGCTCGCGCTCCGAGAGCCGTCTTTAGGCCCCTGTTTCGGCATAAAAGGCGGAGCCTGCGGAGGCGGATACGCGCAGATCGTTCCGATGGAAGAAATCAATTTACACTTTACGGGCGACATTCACGCGATTTCCTCAGCGAATAATTTGATTGCGGCTCTCATAGACAATCACATTCACCACGGCAATGAACTGGGGATAGATCCCCGCACGATTTCGTGGAAGCGGTGCGTCGATCTCAATGACCGCGAACTGCGCAACATCGTCGTCGGACTCGGCGGCAGAGTGAACGGAGTACCGCGCGAAGACCGCTTTTGCATTTCCGTCGCGAGCGAAATCATGGCGATCGTCTGTCTCTCCCGCACGATTTCGGAATTGAAAGAGCGCATTTCGAATATCGTCATCGGGGAAAATTACGACAGAGAAATCGTTACATTCGGAGAATTCGGATGTACCGGCGCGATCGCCGCATTGCTCAAAGATGCTCTGAAACCGAACCTCGTGCAAACCCTCGAAAAAACTCCCGCGTTTGTGCACGGCGGCCCCTTTGCGAACATCGCGCACGGCTGTAACAGCATCAACGCGACGCTCGCCGCTCTCGCTTCGGGAAACTATGTCGTAACCGAAGCGGGATTCGCCGCCGATTTGGGTGCGGAAAAATTTATGGATATCAAGTGCCGTGCGGCGGGCATCGCTCCGTCCTGTGCCGTCATCGTCGCAACGGTGAGAGCTCTTAAAATGCACGGAGGTACGGAAAAACAGGATCTTGCCCGTCCCGACCTCAAAACGCTTTCGGCGGGATTTTCAAATCTCAAAACGCATATCGAAAACATCCGCAAATTCGGCGTAAGCGCGATCGTCGCGATCAACAAGTTCGCATCGGACACGAGCGAAGAACTCGAACTCCTCGCCGAACTCATTGCGGAAACGGGTACGGAAAGCGCCGTCTGCGAAAGCTGGGAAAAGGGAGGGGAGGGAGCGGTTTCGCTTGCCGAAAAAACGAGCGCGCTCTGCGATGCGGGAAAAGCGGATTTCCGTCCGCTCTACGATTCCGATATGCCCCTTTCAAAAAAGATAGAACGCATTGCACGGGAAATCTACCGTGCAGGTGCGGTTTCGTTTGAAAGCGCCGCTTTGAAAAAGCTTTCGGCTTTCGAAAAGGCGGGCTACGGAGCGCTTCCCGTGTGCATCGCAAAAACGCAGAATTCGTTGAGCCACGATCCGAAACTGCTCGCTTCTCCGAGCGGCTATACCTTTCCGATCCGCGACGCGCAGCTTTACGCGGGCGCGGGCTTTGTCGTCGCTCTTTCGGGCGACATCACGGTGATGCCGGGGCTGCCGAAAAAACCCGCCGCGCTCAATATCGACGTGAACGACGACGGAGTCATTTCGGGATTGTTTTAAGCGCACGGACGCCGCTCGTCGTATGGCGGCGGCTTTCATCGGACTTGTATCGGGGGCGGCAGCGATGATAAAAATTGATTATAATTCCGCCGCTTTCCGTTTGACTTCCGCTTCGCTTTCACGGATGTATACGGGGCCGTCGAAATCGGCAAGCGGTTTTTTCCCCGCTTCGATTTTCGCTTCGGCGAGGGCAAAGAGAGAATCGGTCGTAATGATTGAAAAATCGAGCGCGTAGAGTTTTACGGGCGAGCCGATTGGTCGGGCGGCTTCGACAAATCGTGTTGCGTCGGGTCCCGTACAGAGCGCTTCTTCGGCATCTTTTAAAAAGTTCAGCACCGTTTCAATTTCATAGTCTCCGGGCGGAAGCGCCTCCGATCCCGCTTCGTATGCGGCCGCATAGAATCTGTTTTTTTTCGCATCGATTGCGGAAACGACGGGAAAGGGAAGGACGCGGTAGGGATAGGCGCAGACTTCGAGCGTAGAGATGCCGTATATCGGTACGTTTGCCGCCTGTTCGACGGCTTTGAGTGCGGCAAAGGCGAGCCTCAGTCCCGTAAAAGATCCCGGCCCTTGACACAGCGTCGTATAGTCGAGTTCCGCTATTCGTAAACCCGCCTTCGATACGACGGCGTCGATCGCGGGAAGGAGCGTTTCCGATTGTTTCATGCCGACGGCATAAACCGCCGAGACGACGGCATCGTCGTTTTTTGCCGCAACCGTAAGGCGAGCTCCGGCGGAATCTATCGCAAGCGCTTTCACAAATCCTCCCGAAAAAGATACCAGCGGGTTATTGTATTGCTTCGTGCGGCCAGTTCGAGACGCGGACGGTGCGCGAGCCGTCGTCGTTTACGGTTATGTCGATCTCGATTACCGTATCGGGCAGTTCGCTCATGATCTTTTCGCTCCATTCGATGACGCACACGCCGTCTCCGTAGAGCATATCGTCCGTTCCGAGGTTGATAAAATCTTCGGCACCGTCGAGGCGATAGACGTCCATGTGGTAGAGCGGCATCGTACCCGAATATTCGCTGATGAGGCAAAAGGTCGGGCTCGTGATTTCATCGCGTACGCCGAGGGAGCGCGCGATGCCTTTGGTAAGCGTCGTCTTTCCTGCAGCGAGAGTCCCGCGCATGGCGAGTATGTCGCCTTTTTGCAGGAGGCGGCCGAGCCTCTGTCCGAGCGCTTCGGTTTCTTCTGCACTCTTCGTCGTAAAGGTCATAGCGGCAGTTTCCCTTTGGTGTCCGCTGCGGTGATATACGTCTTCAATGCGTTTTTTATCGGAACGACGGGATAATTGATCGTTTCGGAAACGACCACATCGATTTTTTTTACGCCCAGAGGATCGGTTTCGATACTGAATTCGACCGGAGTTTCAAAATCGCCTTCGTGAAGCTCTATGACAGCCGTACCTTTAAACTTCCGAAGATAATAAATGCCGCCTGCTTCGCGGCAGATGTTCCGAATCTCCACAACTCTCATTTCTGTACGATACCGTAATAAAGTTTAATAATCAAGTCGGCGTGTTCCGTTCGCCGTTCTGTGCGGCGGCGCCGTATCGATACACGTATGCGAAAATGCGGTTTCGCGCTTTGTCCGATATGTCCGTAAAGAGGATGCCGAGGGAAAACGTATTGTTGGAAGCATTTTTATGCACTGCGACGATGAGCCCCTCCGCTTCGTATGTCGCATCGGGAAGCATGATCGAAACGCAAAGGCGCTGATTTTCTTTTATCGGGAGATTCGTCAGTATGGCGCATCCGTCGCCGGAAACGTTTGCGAGCACTCCGTCGTGGGGTTTGGTTTTTTCGTACTTGTCGTTTACCGCAGAAAAAATACAGGGGATGTTGATATCGCTGCGTTTCGATTTCCGCTTTGTCTGCTGATTCAGATCGTTTGTGTGCGACAGTATCATTTCCGTGCCGTCGTCGAAACCGATCGAATAGCGGATGACGCGCGTCTGAAAGCGGTACGTCATACCGCTTTTCGTCGTAAACACGAAATCGGCTTTTGAAAGCGGAGCCGGTTTATTTTCGGCGTTGTACAGCGTTTGCGGAATCGAAAGCGTCATATTTTCCGCCGTGTTTTTTTTCAGCGCGCATCGGATCTGTACGCCCTGCGGCGATAAAAAGAACAGCTTCGTTTGTTCGGGTATGCCCGCCGTCGACGTGATCCACGTATCCGCCGCATCCTGTATTTCGATTTTTCGGCGGAGGCGAAAAAGGGACGTGATTTTTTTTTCGGCAGTGCCGCTTTGCAGCATGGCGGCGTATTGTGCGCCGAAGAGTTTGTCGACTTCGGCCGCATTGTAGATGAGATAACTTATATTGGGCGCTTTAGCCGCGCGGCAGATTTCCCACAAAAGAGATGCTTCGGCTTTCGAAAGCGAAAGGCGCTTCGCCGTCTTTTCGATGTCGCCGTATGTCGTCAGCCGTTTTTTTTGCGCTTCAAGCCATTCGGGAGAGGAGCGGATGCGCTTACGCATTTGATACAGCAGATAGATGACGAAAAATACGAGAATGATAAAGGCGGGGATGAGCAGGTACGCGTAGTAATGCGTCGCAAGGCGCGCTTGGAGCGGCGTGATGCCGCTCGGTACGTTATAGCGCATGGAAAACCTCGAGCGCTTTTGATGCGAGCTTTAAGCGCGGGCATATTTCGTATTCGGCCAAATCGCCGACGAGCACCGTATCGTTCGCTTTGAGCGCTTCTTCGAATTCCGAAAGCACGGGCGTAAGATCGGCAAAAAAATCGGACACCTGTTTTCCGTCGACGACGATCGCGCCGTACGTATCGGGAAAAAGGGATGCGAGAGAAGCCGTCCGACAGAAGACTTCGATGTCGTCGGCAAGCTCCGCGATCGCGGCGGTCGCTTCTTTCCCTTTGCCGCTTTGCAGATCGACGGGAACTCGTTCCATGCGTTCGGCAAGCGATGAAAAAAGACCGGAAAGCTTTTTAAAAGAATCGGCTATCGATTGTTTTGTCACGACTTCGAATTCGATTTTCGTCGACGATGAAAGCGGAAGTTTTGCGTATTCGTCGAATGAAAAAGCGTCGACTTTTTGCCCGTCCGCACGGATACCGATAACCGCCGCATCGTTTTCTTCGCACGTCGCTTCAAACGAGCGCAGTACGTCTCCGATCGTCTTTTCGTCTTCAAGCGTCACGTCGATTTTTGCACCGTTGACAAATAAATCCATAACAATTCCTTAATCGATTTTTTTTATTGTTCGTTGTTTCTGTTGTTTTGCCGCATAAAATTCGAAATAGTCGTCTGCTGACTTTCGAGACTGTTCAACGATCCTTCCATATTTGCAAACTTTCTTCGAAGTTCCTTTTCTTTTTTATCCATCTGCGTTTCAAGCTGCGCTATTTTCGTTTCGGACGATTTGATGCGCGTGTCGAGTGCGCTTATCTTCGTGCCGATGATGCCGCCCGTTTGGACGTATGCGCCGAGTTCGCGATCCAATCGGTATGCGATGCCCGAATCGACTATGAGATCTCCGTCGCTGTCATAGCCGAACATATTTTTAATATCTTCGAGGTGAGAGGCGAGGGCGGCGTCGAGTTTTTTTTCGTCGATTTCGAGATAGCCGCGCAGCCGGCTCGCCGTATAACCTCCGGTGCTTCCGCTCGCGTTCGTCGAAATGCCGATCTGGGAGAGCATCGTTATGACCGCATCCTCTTTTGTTTGATAGCGCGAACTTTGAATAATTTGGAAATTCGATTTCATATTCGTAAGCGAAAAGTCGCCCATAAAAAGCCCGAGCCGCGCTTTTTCCTTTTCGCGCCGATCGTCGGAAAGGTAGGTGAGTTCGTCGACGATTTCGCTTTTGTTTTGCGAAAGAATATTGATTTGCGCGATCGATTCGTTATATTTTCCGACGAAAGTGATGAGCGCGTCTTTTGCCGATTTGACGTCCGGATCGATTTTGATCGTCGCCGTCCTTTCGGTTTTTTCGTGCACGTGAAGCGTTACCTCGGGCACGACGTCGTCGATATCGTTCGTCGGCCGCTTGATCGTAATGCCTTCGTACGTGATGATCGCATCCCGCGCCGTCGACGCGGCATTGTTCGGCGTAAAACCGCCTGCGGATTTCGGATCGTAGAGCGAAACGGACGACATCGTAAAAGCCGTACCCGTGTTCCGGTTTCGGATGACGATCGAAGCGATACCCGGGTAATCGTTCGTGTCGATATCGATCGCCGTTTTGTCGCTCGTCAATATGTTCGGCGTCGCGATTTCTTGTTCGCTTCCGTCGCTCATGAGCGCGTAGACGACGCTTGCCGACGTTACGGGTAAAAGATCCGCACTCCTCGTCTCTTGGCTTTTCGAAAGCAGGGTATCCGACGGATTGTTGTCGATGACGACGTCCTGAAACGACGCATAACCCGCATTGGGAAGTTCGGGAGAAATCGCTTTTGTGTTGAGCGCCGCCGTTACGTCTCCGACAGATGCCGGCGTGAGCGTAAACGAAATATGCTTTCCTTCGTTCCCCTGCGGAACTGCGAGCGAAAATCCGCTTCGCGGCGGGATCGAAACCTTTCCGTTTGAAACGGTGATCGCGGTATTCGTGAGGCGCGGAAGTCCTTCCTGCTCGAGGGCGGCTCGTTGCGGCGGAGCGGGGCGGAATTCAGCCTGCGTTTTTCCGAAAGAGGCCGCATCCGATTTTACCGGACGTATCATCCCCGTTTCGATCGCAAAGGTTTTCGCCGCGTCTTCAAACGTGAGGCGATTCGCTTCTCCCGTTTTTTTCGATTCGATGAGGATAGTTTTCGTACCCGCGCCGGAGCCGATGACGAGCGAATTGATGAGATCGCCGCCCCTCTTGTTGAGCGCTTTTGAAAAATCGGTAAGAGAGCCGCCTTTCCAATTGAACGAAACGGATTTGTCCGCTACGCGAAACGTGTAGGTTCCCGCCGGGACTTTCGTGTTATCGGGGAGTTCGGACGATAAAAAACGGTCGGCGCTCGCCGGCTGTATGACGTTGACTTTAAATGATTGATATTGCGCACCCCGATTCGCGTCCGCCGTGATCGCGTATTCGTCGGACGATGAGGCGAGCTTGTTGTTGAACGGATTTTCGTAGGAATACAGCGTCTTAACGCTGTCGCGGAATTCCGTCAATTTTCTGTTGACGTCCCGCCACGCGTTTTGCTGCGCTTGGTAGGTTTTGAGCGTGTCCTGCTCCCTTGTCAGCGGGACACGCTCGACCTTCATAAGTTTTTCTACCGTGTCGTTCGTGTTGTATTTATCGGTGACACCCGGTATGTTCAATCCTGGCATAATCCGCGTTTATCCGCAAGATACGATTAAATCATTTCATCAAAAAGCAAACCGATCGCTTTTTTCATGCTGACTTTCATCTTCTGTATATCTTCGGACGGTATCTCCTTGATCACCTTGTTGGTGCTCGGATCCAATACGCTGATGACGACTTCTCCGAGCTCTTCATTGACGCTGAAGCGCAGGGAACGGCGACCTATCACCATATCGGACAGCCGCTGGAGCTGCTGTGCGTTTTCCCGTATTTCGGCAAGGTTTTGTGCAATGTTTTGCGCTACTTCAGCTCCTCCCGGCACCGAGCGGGCGACTCCCGCCGTCGTTGTTCCGGAACCGAGTATCTGCGGAGCGACTTTGAAGTAGTTTTGGCCATCCATTGCCAAAGCCTGCCCGATACTGCTTGTAATTGTATTCATAGGGCAATCCTCCTGAAAAAGAACGGGAAGGGGCGCATCCTTTCCGTTACGTTTATTGTCAAAAAGACGACATCCGGTTGTCTCTCGGACAATAATCCGATTTTCTTACTGCAACAGCGCTAAAACGTTTTGCGTTTGGCTGTTTGCCTGTGCAAGCATCGCGGTCCCCGATTGTGTGAGAATCGAGTTTTTCGTGTAGTCCACGATTTCCGAAGCCATATCGGTATCTCTGATACGCGATTCGGCAGCCTGCATGTTTTCCGCAGCGACGTTTACGCCTTTCGAGGCCATCTCGAAGCGGTTTTGATACGCACCGAGATCCGCCCGCTGTTTCGTTACCCGAAGCAGCGCGCTGTCCACGGCGCCGAGCGTGGCGTTTGCCAAGTCCGGCGTTGCGATCGAAATCTGCTCGTTGTCGCCGTCTGCGTTTTTCAAGCCGAGCGCCGTCGCCGTCATCGTGCCGATGTAGACGCGGACGTTTTGGTCGACGTTTGCACCGACATGAAACTGCATCGTCTTTGCGCCGTCCCAGCGGCCGAAACTGCCCGTGAGCATATTCATACCGTTGAACTGCGCTTGACTTGCGACGCGGTCGACTTCCGACACAAGCTGAGAAACCTCAACTTGGATCTGCATACGATCTTCATCGCTGTAGATGCCGTTCGCCGCTTGAATCGCGAGTTCGCGGACGCGCTGAAGGATATCCGTCGTTTCCTGAAGATAGCCTTCCGTCGTCTGTAAAAACGACACACCGTTTTCGATGTTTCGCCCCGCCTGATTCAAACCGCGGATTTGACTCCGCAGCTTTTCGGACACTGCAAGACCCGATGCATCATCTCCGGCTTTGTTGATCCGTTCGCCGGAAGCGAGTTTCTCGATGTTTCCCTGTATGTTGGCATTCGAAATGCCGAGCACACGGTCAGCATAGAGCGAACTCATATTGTGATTGATAATCATAATGTGTGCCCTCCATGTTTACGTACCCGCAGAACATCATGCTCTGCGTCCTTGCCGTGAGGGCTGACTTTCCGGTTAGTGCGCCCCCGGAAAGCAGATTCAGACCCGTTACGGCAGGAAAAATCAGCCTTTTTGCAAGCCGATTTTTCCTGCCGCCACAACCTATGGATTGCACATTGTCAAAGAACAAAAGCATGTCCGAACGCATGCTCGATAGTTACAGTACACAAGAAAATAGGGCGGAACCCGCTTTTCCCGTATAAGTGTACTACACTATCTCAGTAATGACAAGACATTTTGTGTCTGCGCGTTCGCCTGTGCGAGCATCGCCGTTCCCGCCTGCTGCAAAACGGTGTTTTTCGTAAATTCGACCATCTGTTTTGCCATGTTCGTGTCGCGGATGCGGCTTTCGGACGCCTGCGTATTTTCGGCTGCGATATCGAGTCCGCGGATCGCGTACTCCATGCGGTTTTGATACGCACCCAAATCCGCCCGCTGTTTGTTGATCCGTTTGATCGCTTCGTCGAGCGTGCCGATGACGCGGTTCGCTTCTTCCGGTGTCGCAATCGAAACCTTTTCTTCGGTACCGAGTACGCGCAGTCCGAGCGCCGTCGCCGACATCGTGCCGATGTACACCTGCATCCGCTGATCCATGTTCGCTCCGATATGGAACCACATGGAACCGGTGACCGTGTTTTCTCCCGTCGGGCGGGCAAAGCGTCCGGTGAGCATGTTCATGCCGTTGAATTGGGCGGAACTTGCGACGCGGTCGATTTCCGATACGAGGGAAGAAACTTCGACTTGAATCTGCATGCGGTCTTCATCGCTGTAAATACCGTTCGACGATTGGACAGCCAATTCGCGGATGCGCTGGATGATGTCCGTCGTCTCCTGCAGATAGCCTTCCGTCGTTTGGATAAAGCTGATACCGTTTTGCGCGTTCGTCGACGCCTGGTTCAAACCGCGGATTTGGCTGCGCATCTTTTCCGATACGGCGAGTCCCGACGCATCGTCTCCCGCGCGATTGATCCGTTCACCCGATGAAAGCTTTTCCATATCTTTTGCAAGACTGACACCGGTGACGCCGAGCTGGCGGCTGGCAAATAATGCCGACATGTTGTGGTTGATAACCATAGGTATTCCTCCGTGGAATAGATGTACGGCAGAATCCTTTCTGCCGGTTTGCAAAAAAGTGCATCTGTTTACAAGGCTACATCTACACTTTTCTGCAAGTGAATCGTAAATTTACGGCGGTACGGCTTGACAAGTCGCGCCGCAAATTCCAATCCTTACTCAATATCGGCACGGAGCGCAAAAAACTTTAGCGAATTTTTAAATTTTTTTTCATTTTTTTTCGATGGATCATCGGAGCATTTCGATGATGCGCCGCATACTGCGCCCCGCCTTTCCGCGGTGAGAAATCGCATTTTTTTCTTCGTCGGAAAGTTCGGCTGCGGTTTTTCCGATTTCGGGGATAAAAAAAATCGGATCGTAGCCGAAGCCGCCGTTTCCGCGTGCATCTTCGATCGACGAGACGATTTGCCCTTCCATCGTTTCCTGCGCGGCGTACATGCGCTCGCCTCCCAAATAGAGCACCATCGAACAGGTGTAATGCGCGCTCCGCTCGCCGTGCAAAAAACGACAATCGCCCGTATTTCCGGAAAGCGCATCATCGAGCTCTTCGATGAGAAAGCGGTTTTGCGCATTCTGATCGGTTTTTTTGCCGTCCGCTCTGCCGCGTGGAAAATTCCGTCCGCCGTAGCGCGAAGAGAAAATGCCGGGTCTGCCTCCGAGCGCGTCGACCGAAATGCCCGAATCGTCGGCGATGACGGGGCAATGCACGATGTCGTAGAGGGCTCGCGCTTTTATCAAAGCGTTTTCGAAAAACGTCGTACCCGTTTCTTCGGGATCAAAATCGATTCCTTCGTCCGCCGGAATGACGATTTCGTACGGTGAAAAGATTTCGGCCGCTTCGCGCTTTTTGTGCGCATTGTTCGTAGCGAGGTAGAGCTTCATATCGTCATCATACAGCGGAAGCAAAAGTTTCGCAACGCGGGCGGAACTTCGCGCTTCTATTTTCCGTGTCCTTTCAGCGCTTTATTCGGGAATATCTGTCGTTTCGGTTTCTCTTTCTTTTTTACGCATGAGCTTTTGCGCTCTCGTGATGTAGTGGCTTACTTGCCGTTCGCAGATGCCGAGTATGTTCGCAATCATTTTATTTGTCGGGCAGACACGCCAGCGGCTTTCCCTGAGTTCTTTGTTTTTGTGTTTCCAGCTTTCCGTCTGCTTGCGATATTTTTTCAGCAGTAATTCGGTATCGGTTTTTTCTTTATCGCAGAGTTTGAGCTGCATATAGTATTTTCGATGAAAATAATACGCGTTGTCCCGCCGCTTGATAATCGTATTGCGCCGTTCGATTCTCGAATACAAAAGCGAATTGAGTTCGGCGATGAGACGCTGCAGTTCCGCGCTTTGCAGTTTGCAATATGAACTTACTTCATCGACCGAAGAAGCCGGAATATAATAGCTCGATTTCAGAGCGAGGATGAGCGCGGTTTTCGCATCGCCTGCGTTTGTCGCGTTGCACCTTCGCGAGAGCGCTTTCCATATTTTCGTATTTGAAACGGGAGCGTATCGGACTTTCGGTTCCGCGACGATAAAGGAAAGACTTTCATCCGTCCGTTTCGAATCTTCAGGGTATGAAAAGGCTTTCATATTGCTGTCGGCGATAAATTTCCGTATAGCTTCACGTTTTTGCGTCAAAATCAAGCCCCGCACGAAAGCGTAGAGGTAAGAACCGAAAGCGCCGCAATTTTTATCGAACCGCTTGAAAACCTGTGCGCCTTTTTGCAAAACGGTGAGGATGATTTCGCTTTTAAAATCGTCGTCGAATCCTGCAAGACCGAAACGGTAGGGTTCGCGGAAAATATATTCGGCAATTTTTTTAACCGCTTCTTCTTTTGAAAGCGTTCCCGCTTGTACGAGGTCCGGTAAATCATCGATTTTCTTGGTACCCATATTTGCTGTCTCCTTTTGATTGCGATATCGTTAGAGATAGCAATGTTTATGCCAAGCTGTGCGGCGAATCGATTCTATGCGACGCAAAAAAAAACACCGACCGGATATCGATCGGTGTTTCGGGTAAAAGCGCTGCCCGCGTAAAACTTTGCGCGGGCACAGATACATTATTTGTATTTGTAAAAACCTTCGCCCGCGTTTATGCCCGTTTTCCCCTGGTCGATGTAACTTTTAAGGATTTTTGCGATGCGCCCGTGGAGAGAAGCGGGGTCGGATGCGTCGGGACGATTCATTGTAATATTGTACGCCGTTTCCAAGCCGACGATATCGAGGATTTGGAAGGGGCCGAGCGGGCTTCCCGTGCCGAGCTTCCATGCCAAGTCGATGGTTTTTACGTCTCCGACTTCGTTTGCAAGCAGTGCTTCGCCCGCCGTTAAAAACGGTATGAGCATGGAATTGAGCAGATAGCCGGGCTGCTCTTTTAAAACTTTGAGCGGTATCATGCCGATGTCTTTGGCGAATTCGACGACTTTTTCGAATGCGGCGGGATCGGTTCCGTCGTGTCCCATGATTTCGACCATATTGTTGCGCCAGATATTGTTTGCAAAGTGGATGGCCAAATAGCGTTTCGGATTTTTAACGTGATCGCGGAACATGCTCGGCACCATCGAAGACGAGTTGGTCGCGACGATGGTTTTATCTTCAAGGACGGCCGAAAGCGCGTCGTAAAAGTCTTTTTTCGCTTGAGGATTTTCGGCCATGCTTTCGATGACGATATCGGCGTCTTTGACCGCTGAAGCAAGGTCGGTCGTAAGTTTGAGGTTTTTATACGCCGCTTCGGCATTTTTTTTGAGGCGGGCGATTTCTTCGGCGCTTATATGTTCGCCGTCGTCTATGAGGCCCCTTGAAAAGCTCGCGCCCTTCGTACCGATTTTCGTTTCGGCATCGGCCAATTCGGCAAGATATATTCCGTGCAGCCGGTCGATTTTCGGCTGAGACCGTCCGATCGACGCGTCGGAACGCAGCCATATCGTAACGTCGAATCCTTTGTACGCCGCTTGAAATGCGATTTGACTTCCCAAAACGCCGCCGCCCGCAACAACAACCTTTTTAATGCTCATATTGTACGCTCCTTGAATATCGATAATTCTTTCCGATGAATATTATCATACTCTCCCGAACAGAGGATGTCAACGAATGCGTGATACATATCGAAAGACATGTGAAAAGCGGGGAGGATATTCTATGAATTATAAAACGCGGGCGAATTCTTTGACGATTTGGGGGATGAGCGTATCGATTGTGCCGCTCGAACTTGCGCCCGAAGCGTTTTTATGTCCTCCGCCGCCGAATTTTGCCGCGACGGCGCTTACATCGACGTTGCCGCGCGAGCGGAAGCCTATCGTGCATGAATATTCGCTTTCCTGCCGTACAAAGACGACGGCAAGCGTTTTTTCGACAGAGAGGAGCAGCGTGTACAGCGCGTCGGAATCGCGGCCTTCGGCGCCCCATTTTTGCGTATCGTCCGTCGTTTCGCTCGTAACGATGAGTTTTCCGTCAAGGTAGCGTTCCGCGCGGGAAAGAGCGGAGCCGAGGAGTTTTCGCGTTGCGTAGGGCTTTCCGCCGGTAATAAAGTCGTAAGTCGCTCTCGGATTTGCGCCCGAAGAGACGAGGCGGGAAGCGGCTTTGAACACTTCGGCGGAATCCGATTCGAGGAAGCGGAAAAATCCCGTGTCGGTACACAAACCGGTAAAAAGAATTTCCGCCGCATCTTTCGGTATGCAGCCGACAACGCTTTCATATAAAAGCTGAACGATCGCGCAGGCGGCGGGGAAAGATGCGTCGATGATGCAAAGCGCGCCCTCCGGAGCAGAGGCTGTCTTATGGTGATCGATGACGCAAGTATCGAGGTTGTGCAAATCACCGTCGATGTCTCCGAGCCGCGCGTATTCCGAGCAGTCCGTGATGATGAGCGCGCTCTTTTTACGCTCTTCTTCGCTTAAAAAACGCATCGAAGAGGAAAATCGATTTTCATATCGCTTTATTTCGGTACGCTTAAAAGGTCCCGCGGAAAGCAGTTGGAATTCTTTGCCTTTATTTTGAACGAGCATACCGAGCGCGATGCACGAACAGATGCAATCGCCGTCGGGCTCTTTATGACCTGCGATGTAAAAAAAATCATGCCGATCGATAAAATTGCCAAACGATGCGGCTTCCGTTTCTGTAAGCAGTTGCATGAGAGGGTGCGATCAGTTTAAGTCGAGTTCTTCGAGCGTATCTTTATCGATATCCGTCACTTTATTCGGATCGGCCAATCCCCAAAAATCGACGTCCTTTGTCGGCGGTACGCTTAAAATAACGCGCAAAAATTTGCCGTTGTCTTTGACGATCGTCATAAAGGGCTGGAGCGTTCCGCGCACCGTGCGGAATTTCAATTTGCGCGGATTTTCGGCATTGCCCTTCGCCCATTTTTTCGGAATTATCGTCGAGCCTGCTCCGACTTTATTTTTTGCATAGATGACAACGTATGCGTCTTCCGTCTGCAGGATTTTATACAGGGGGACGGTAAAATAGGTAACGGAAGACCATTTGCTTTCGTCGAGCTTCGGCTGCGTCGTTTTTTGTGCCGTCAAAGCTGCGGCGCAGAGCACAAGGGCTGTAAAACACAGGGCAATCTTTTTCATAACAACTCCCATAAAAACTCCTTAAAATCGATAATTGAGTTTGCCTCGCGCGCTTTATGCGCGGAAAAACCGCTTATTTTATGTATCGTCACATTATGCCGAGCATAATAGCTTTTATCGTGTGTTTTCTGTTTTCCGCTTCGTCCCATACGATGCTCGCTTTACTTTCGAATACCGCTTCGCTCACTTCTTCGCCCTTTACCGCAGGCAGGCAGTGCATAAAGACGGATGTCGATTTGCCGGTTTCGCTCATAAGTGCTTCCGTTACGCGGAAAGGGGAGAGCAGTTTTGTGCGCGCATCTTTCAGCGCTTCTTCTCCCATCGACACCCATACGTCGGTATAAAGACAGTCGGCACCGCGGACGACGCTTTTATCGTCGCCGAGAGTGATCTTCGCTCCCGATTGGGCCGCAAACGGTGCACAGATGTTTTGAATCGCTTCGTCGGGAAAAAGCTCTTTCGGGCTGTAAACCGAAAAATCGATTCCGAGCTTTGCCGAAATGAGCATAAGACTCCGCGCGACGTTGTTTCTGCCGTCGCCGCAAAAACACCATTTGAGCCCTTTTAATGTTCCGAACCGCTCTTTCAATGTCATCACATCGGCGAGCGCCTGCGTCGGATGAAAGGTATCGGTCAGCCCGTTGATGACGGGAACGCCTGCCCAGAGAGAAAGCTCTTCGGCGTGTTCCTGTTTAAAACCTCGGAATTCGATCGCGTTGAACATCCTGCCGAGCACGCGCGCCGTGTCTTTAACCGATTCTTTTGCACCGAGCTGGATATCCTGCGTCGACATAAAAACCGGGTGACCGCCTTCTTCGCCGAACGCGCTTTCAAAAGCGCTTCTCGTGCGCGTCGAGCGTTTTTCAAAGATGAGCGCGATCGTTTTACCGGCAAAGCGCGCGTGAACTTCTCCCCGTTTCGCTTCCGCTTTTACGGTATATGCGATGTCGAGCAGCGTTTCGATTTCGTCCGGCGACCAATCGATCCAATTGAGGAGCGATCGCCCCTTGAACGGAGCTTTAAATGTTTCCATACCTTACGGGGAATATAGTAGCTTGAATGGAAAGTTTTGTAAATTGCCCGCGCACAATCGTCAGGGCTTACGCATGAGAATCTATATTCCCCAAAAAATAACCATTACCGTAAAAAAATCGGCTACACTCCCGGCAGCAGCCCTGCCGTTCGCCGCGGCAGACCGTGATTGGAATCGGACTGCGCGAACTTTTTTGCCAAAAAGTTCGCTTGCCATCGGTCAGAGCGGCTCGGCGGCAGTACCGCTGCCTCGCGTTTCGCCTTTTTTATTTTATATTATGTCTCTTTTCTGTGTATACATTTTTCATGCGTAATCCCTGCCTAATCGTGTGAGCGTATTTAGCGGCATGTGGGATTGAAGGCGCGGCGGATTACCCTAAGCGATGCGCAAGCATCGCACCGCCGCGTCCCTGAAAAAGCCGGGCTTTTTCAGGTCGGAAGCTTATTTTGTATATTGCTTGATGTGCACAATCGTGTAGATTTATTAGCGGCATGTGGGATTGAACCCGCGGCGGATTACCCTAAGCGATGCGCAAGCATCGCACCGCCGCGTCCCTGAAAAAGCCGGGCTTTTTCAGGTCGGAAGTCTATTCGTATATCGCTTGATGTGCACAATCGTGTGAGCGTATTTAGCGGCATGTGGGATTGAACCACAGACACTACGGATATGAGCCGTATGCTCTACCAACTGAGCTATGCCGCCGTGATAAAATTAAGCATAGCATATTTCGCTTTATTTTGTCAATAAGGTTTTCGACGCTTTATCCCTGCATACGTTAAATTTTCTAAAATTGCAAGAATTGCAAGATTTGCAAGAATTCGTGCAAGAACTGCAAGATTCTTGCAATTTTAAAAACGGTTACCGACAGCATATAGCCGTATCGATAAAACGCCGTCGGCTCGCATCTTTCGTATCAGCGGAGTTCGGAATCTTCAATAAAGGTTTTTGCGTATGCGACGAGAGAAGCTGCTTCCGCGTCGGAGTACGGGGCGATATCGTTATATGCGGGATCGATGCAGTTTTCATTTCGAAACTGTGCAAATCTCCACGATGCGTCGGAAGGGAGCAGAGCGGCCATTTCCCGTATGTCGCGCTTCGTTACGAGGGGCGGGACGAGCACGGTTCTCCATTCGCGCGAAGAAGGCGGGAGAGAAGACGTGAGGCGGGCGGCGGCGGCAATGCGGGATGAAAAATCCTCCGCGATTTTTACCGCAGCCGATTCGTCCTGCGTTTTCAGGCTGCCTAAAAGTTCGCCGTAGCGCGACGGGGAGGTTTTTATATCCATCGCGATAAAGTCGGGGCGCATTGTATCGTCTTCGATAAGAGCGTTCAGTTCGTCGGGCAATGTGCCGTTCGTGTCGAGCTTTACGCGGTAGCCGAGCGCTTTTGCATAAGGGACGAGGTAGGGCGTAAGCGGATTTATGAGGGGCTCTCCGCCGCTTATGACAAAACCCGTGAGGACGTTTTTCCGTTTTTCGAGGTGTAAAAAGACTTCTTCCGCCGTCGCATAAACATCGTCCGCCGCGGCCTCTCCGCCGAGCACGAGGCCGGCGTTATAGCAGTAGGGACAGCGGAGATTGCAGCCGCGCAAAAAAAGAGAAGAAGCGACGCGGCCGGGAAAATCGACGAGCGTCGTCTTTACGAGAACACCGGCTTTTACGTGCAGGAGAGACTCGGGAATCGAACTTTCCGTCATGCCGTGACGGAAGCGAATACTGCGTCGAGCTCTTCAACGCTGTGGCATCGCGCGCTTTCTTCGCCCGATTCGTCATAGACGATAACCGTCGGAGAAGCGAATACGCCTTTTTTTGCGGCTTCGGCAAGTCCTTCATCGGTGTCGACGTCGATCGTTTTACCGCTTATCGAAAGCTTTGCCATATACGCTTGTACCGGCGGGCAGTTCGGGCAGGTTTTTCTCGAAAAAAGTTCCCATCTGCCGCTTTTTTCAAAATCCGCCGTGCGAGAAGCGGAAGCTTTTGCCGCAGGCTGCGTAACTCGTGCAGGGGAGGCGCACTCGCATGCGCTGTCCGCTTCGGTAATTTCGTACGCCACACTTTCGGGAACGGCGAACATTTTCCGGTGATCGTATTCTTCGCGTTTGCCTTTATTCCAATTGCGGACTGCGCGGTAATAGCCGACGATGCGCGCGTATACTTCGGTTTCCGATCCGTGTACGTCCGCAAGCGCTGCCTTTGTCGCTTCGATATCCGCATCGATTTCTTTGATCGTTCGTTTTACTTCAGTCATAACAATTTCCCCTTAAAACCCATAGTTGTAGATAATCATATATGTAGTACATATTGATATACGCTAATTATAGCGTTGTTTTAACCGCTTGTCAAGTTTTTTACGCTATATTTAGCAGCGCGCAGCGGAAATGCTCCGAAACGCGCGTACGTAAAAAGCGGCTGTACCGTGCCGCAGATCTGCCGTCCTGCAACAGCCCCGCGGGCAGTCCTGCCGGCCGCCGTATCGCTATGCGCGCTCGGATGCGAGCACGGTCTCTTTTTCTTTTTCGAGCCGTTCGAGCTTCATCCGCAGCTCGTTTTCCTTTTCCGCTTTGCACTTCGGGCACTCGAAGTGTTCTCCGTTCAAATAGCCGTGGCTTCGGCAAATCGAATAGGTCGGCGAAATCGTTATATAGGGCACGCGGTAGTTCGCCGTGATCGCTTTTACCAAATCTCGGCACGCCCTCCAGTCTTTTATCTGTTCGCCCATAAAGGTGTGAAAAACCGTGCCTCCGGTGTATCGCGTCTGCAGGCTTTCCTGCAAATCGAGGGCTTCGAAGATGTCGGACGTATAATCGACGGGAAGCTGCGTCGAATTCGTATAAAAGGGGCTTTCGTCCGTACCGCTCGTGATGATTCCCGGAAAATTCTTTTTGTCGTGGGAAGCGAGGCGGAACGATGTGCTTTCGGCGGGCGTCGCTTCGAGGTTGAAAAGTTCTCCCGTCGCTTCCTGATAGTCGGCGAGGCGGCTTCTCATATAATCGAGGACGCGTTCGGCAAAGGCTTTGCCTTTCGGATCGACGATCGATGTGCCGAGGAAATTGAGGCAGCATTCGTTCATGCCGCAGAGCCCTATCGTATTGAAGTGGTTGTCGAGCGTGTGCAGGTAGCGCTTCGTATAGGGGTAGAGCCCCGTATCGAGGAGGTGCTTGATCACTTTGCGCTTTATGCACAGGCTGTCGCGCGCGATGTCCATGAGATAGTCGAGCCGCTTGAAAAACGCTTTTTCGTCTTTTGCGAGAAAACCGATCTGCGGGAGGTTGATCGTAACGACGCCGAGGGAACCGGTAAACTCGTCGGAGCCGAAAAGGCCTCCGCCGCGCTTTCGAAGCTCGCGTTTATCGAGGCGGAGACGGCAGCACATGGAGCGCACGTCGCTCGGATTCAAATCGGAATTGACGAAATTTTGAAAATAGGGAGTGCCGTATTGGGATGCCATTTTAAAAAGCAATTCCGCGTTTTCGCTTTCCCATTCGAAATTCTTTGTGATATTGTACGTCGGAATGGGGTAGCCGAAGCCCCGTCCCGAAGCGTCTCCTTCGAGCATGAGCAGGATAAACTGTTTATTGATTATATCCATCTCTTTTTGGCAATCGCCGTACGTGAACTCCTGTTCTTCGCCGCCGACGATCGCTTTTTTGTTTTTGAGGTCGTCGGGACACACCCAGTCGAGCGTGACGTTCGTAAAGGGCGCCTGACTTCCCCAGCGGCTCGGCGTGTTGACGCCGAACAAAAAGCTTTGGATGCACTGCCGCACGCTCTTTTCCGAAAGATTGTCGATTTTGACGAAGGGCGCAAGATAGGTGTCGAACGAGCTGAACGCTTGAGCGCCCGCCCATTCGTTTTGCATGATGCCGAGAAAGTTTACCATTTGGTTGACGAGCGTCGAAAGGTGTGTCGCGGGCGTCGATGTGATTTTATCGGGAACGCCGCCGAGCCCTTCCTGAATGAGCTGCCTCAGCGACCAGCCCGCACAGTAGCCGGAAAACATCGAAAGGTCGTGAATGTGGAAGGCCGCCGTTTTATGCGCGTCCGCCACTTCTTTCGGATAGATATTGTTGAGCCAATAGTTTGCCGTAACGGCGCCGGAATTGCTCAAGATGAGACCGCCGAGGGAAAAATTGACGTTCGCGTTTTCTTTGACGCGCCAATCGCTTCGGCTCAAATATTCGTCCATCGTCTTATTGATGTCGAGCATGAGGCTTTTTGCATCGCGGATCGCTTCATGCCGTGCGCGGTAGAGGATATACGCTTTTGCGACTTCGACTTCGTTGTTTTCGATGAGGACGCTTTCGACGTCGTCCTGAATCTCTTCGATGGCGGGAATCGAATGCGTCCTGCTTCCCGCAAGGCGCAGGCGGAGCCGCTCTTCCACTGCGTCCGTAAGCTTTTCCGCCCGTTCGGGATCCTTTCGCTTTTCGACCGCTTCGATCGCGCGGTCGATCGCCGATTCGATTTTTTTGCGGTCGTAGCTCGCAATGTCGCCCGACCGCTTTACGACGGATTTAATAAATCCCGCCGTCTCTTTGTCTCCGCTCCCGCCTAAAAAATTCCGCCATTCCGGAAATACTGCCTGATCGTTCATATCCGTTTTCCCTCTATGTTTTTTACCTCGGTGATGAATTCGTCGAGGTTTTCGAAGTGCTTATATACCGAAGCAAAGCGGATGTACGCCACTTTGTCGATTTCATACAGACGCTGCAGTACGAGCTCACCCAGTTCCGCAGTCGATATTTCACGGCTCACTTTTCCGCTCATAACGGCTTTGTCTTCGATTTCGGATACGATCTGTTCGACCATCCGCATCGATACCGGCCGCTTTTCGAGGGCGCGGCTGATGCCCTTTTCGAGCTTTGCCTGCTCGAAGGGCTCGCGCCTTCCGTCTTTTTTTACGACCATAAAAGGTTTTTCTTCGATACGCTCATAGCTCGTAAAGCGATAACCGCAGCCGAGGCATTCGCGCCGCCGCCTGATGCTTTCGCCTGAGGCCATCATACGCGATTCTATAACTTTGTCGTCAAGACTTCCGCAATACGGACACCGCATAGTTATTCTAAAAACCCTTATAACAAAGTGTTTAAAATGTGCACTCTAAATATAGCGTTTTAAACGCAATGCTAATACTATACAGCGCTATAGCTGATCTGGCAAGATGCCGCGTCGAAAATTTTCCGTTTTTTTGCAATTTTTTACCGTTTTTCGGGTGTAAAAATCGGTTTTACTTATAAAAAGTCGTAACCGTAACAAACAAAAAAATGTTTTTATCTATGGCGTATACTGAAATTATAGGAGCTGCGATAAAAAGCGCCGTCTGAAATGTCGCCGTCGCTTTTTATCTCGAGTTTATACGGGTGTTTGCGGAAGCTGTGTGTACGTATCATTTTGATGAAAATCGAATGAATACGATACCGTATAGTTTCGCAAACTCGATTATTGAACGTGTGCGCTTTTGCGCACGACTAAAAACTTTTTCGGATGTTGATTCGAAGTCCGCGCAAGCGGACATGTAGAATCGGCTCTTTGTAGAACGAGCCGCAGGCTCTAACATCCTGCAAAAGTTTTTATGGGAGCGTTTATGAAAAACAACAAAAAAAGGCGTATACCTTTAAGAGGAGCGGCGCTCATCACGGCCGCGTTTTTGTTCGCCGGCTTCGTACTGGGCTGTACGAACGGCAGCGATTCGGGCGGGAACACGCCCATGCACAAGGTAATTTTCAACGTGGAAGGCTCGCCTGCGAACGGTACGCTCGAAGCGAAAGTTGACGGCAAAAAAATCACTTCGGGCGACTCGGTGGAAGAGGGCAAAACGGTTGAGTTTACCGCGACGCCCGAAAACGTTGCAACGCACGATGTGGACTTTTGGACGATAAGCGAAGGCGGGTTTGATACGGGAACCGGAGTAAACGGCAGCACGAGCGCTCGCATAAAGGTAAAACAGCCGGTAACCGTAACGGTATGCTTTAAGCCTAAAAGCGCGCCGTTCTCTAAATATCCGGTCAGATTCGGCGTAAGCGGCGCGAACGGTAAGCTTGAAGCGAAAGTTGACGGTCAAAAAATCACTTCGGTCGCCTTGGTGGAAAGCGGCAAAACGGTTGAGTTTACCGCAACGCCCGACGCAGACTACAAGGTGCTGAAATGGACGGTTACGCCGAAGACTGCACTGCAGGCAGGCGGAACCGAAGGGGCGAGCAGTGCAACGGTAAAAATCACTGCAATGACAGAGGTGCAGGTAACATTCAAGTTTATCGATAAAACCGATCACACCTATACGAAAGACATACCTCCCTTTACGATGAAATATATTGCCGCCGTAACGGATGGCTGGGTTGGAGATGATGCGGAGTTCACTAACAAACCGCACAAGGTAAGCCTGAGTGCATACCGGATAGGTGAGACGGAAGTAACGCAGGAGCTGTGGCAAGCGGTGATGGGCAATAACCCGAGTTTTTTTGATAATACGGGACCTAAGATGAAATGGAAGGAGTTTGATACAAGTCCTGATGCCGGTGAAGAACAGAAAAAACGGCCTGTAGAGCAGGTAAGCTGGTATGACTGTATAGCGTTCTGCAATAAGCTGAGCTTAAAACTTGGGTTGGAGCAGTGTTATACGGTAACGGTTGGCGGAAACCCGATAGATTTTTCAAAGCTTACAGTCGGCGACATACCTACAGAGCATAATCGGGATTGGAGCAAAGCCGTATTGGATATGAGCAAAAACGGCTTCCGCTTGCCGACCGAAGCGGAATGGGAATGGGCAGCCAAAGGCGGCAAAAATGACAAGTGGGCGGGAACGAATAACGAAAGCGAGCTTAAAAAGTATGCGTGGTACTTTTCTTCCTCCAATAGCAAAACGCACCAAGTAAAGCTGAAATTGCCGAACGGTTACGGCTTATACGACATGAACGGCAACGTATCCGAATGGTGCTGGGACTTTTTAACAAAATTACCGGATCCGGTACCGAAGGACTATGCCGGACCGGGAGCCGACTATTATCTGGATGCATCCGTCGTCCGCGGCGGAGGCTTTGACACTGATGCGCGCGCCGCCACTTGCGGCTATCGGGGGCTTGGAAATCAAGCCGAGGAAAAAGAAATTAGTTGTGGCTTGCGGCTGGTATCGCGTCCGTGATAAAAGCTGCACGTTCTGCGTGCATAGTACATGAAGGAACCTGTCCGAAAACTTCGGTTTTCGGACAGGCTCATGCTTGGAACCGTCGCCGTCCGTACATACTCATTACAAATTACCGATTTTCAAGCCTTCGCGCTTTTAGAGCGAGCGCCGTTACATAGGTACGCTTCATGCATACCGAAATAAAGACCGGAAAAAGGGTTATTATCATGCGTATGCCTTTTTTTCCGCGTCTCGCTTTCCACGCGCGAAAAACCGCCTGCCACACGGCGAATACTTCGGGGATGAGCACGATTAAAAGCGACAAAGATTCCGAAAAAAGCAGCCGGCGGTATTCCGTTTTTTTCCGAAAGATACGCACGACACCTCTTTCGATCGATTCGACGGCTTCTCTGAGTTCGAGGGGACTGGTCGTGCGGTAGACCGCGTTTGCGATTAAAAAGGCGAGGGCGAGGCGGCACAAAATGACGATGTCGCGTTCGGAAGGGATGAACGGAAGCGGAAAGGGAGCGTGAGCGAAAAGGGCGGATACTATCGACGAACTGTAGAGTATAAGCGCGTAATACACAAGGGGCTTCAGCGATGAAAGGATTTCTTTCATCGGAAAGCGGATGGCAGGGGAAAGCGCAAAAAAAAGTGCGATGCAGGCGAGTGCGGCGTTTCGGGGTAAGATGAAAACGAAGGTGCCGAGCACAAAAAGCGAAACGAGTTTTATGCGGGCATCGCATTTGTGCAAAAAAGACGAGCCGCTTCGGTAGCCGAAAAGTCTTACCATTCGAGATCCCGAAGATTTTTATAGGAAGCGAGCGGATTTTTGATATCCCAAGCTTCGAGCGTTTGCGCCAATCCTTCGGCGCTCTTTCCGTCGAATACTTTTTTTCCGCGGTACAGCACGATAAAGCGGTTGCAGAGCGCAAGCGATTTTTCGAGTTCGTGCGTGAGGATGATGATCGTCACTCCTTTTTTTTTCAGCAGTTTGATAAGCGCGTTTACGTGCCGCACGCCCGAATAATCGAGGTTCGCATAAGGTTCGTCGAATATGACGAGCGGCATATCGAGCGCTATGATGCCTGCGACGGCAAGCCGTCTTTTTTCTCCGCCCGATAAAAATCGCGCGCTCGATTTTTCTTTTCCCGCAAGGCCGACTTCGGCGAGCACGTCGAGCGCTTTTCGTTCGGCTTCCCGTTTTTTTAAGCCGATATTTTTTAAGCCGAACATCACGTCTTCGATCGGCGTCTCTCCCAAAAGCTGCATTTCGGCTTCTTGAAATACAAGCCCGCACTGCGCGGCCTTTCCGCCGCATACGAGTTTTACCGTACCGGAATCGGCTTTGTCGAGGGAAGCGATGATCGACATGAGTACGCTTTTTCCCGAACCGTTCGCCCCCGCGATGAGGGCGGTATCTCCTTCGCAAAGCGAAAACGACACTTCCGAAAGCGCGGTAAACCTTTGATCCCCCTCATACGAGGGGAAGGTTTTCGTCACCTTTTCGACGGAAAGGGAAGCGCCGTTCTGAACCGAAGTGCCGTGCGGAAGTAAATCGCCTTGAGTCATTCGCTTTTGTCGGTAAAATAGCGAGCGGCAATCGTGCGGAGTTTTGCCGCAAGCGGAACTGAGAGAACGAGCTTTATGAGATCTCCGGGTATAAACGGAATGAGGCAGGCTGCAATCGACGCGGAAAAACTTCGGTGAGTCAGCTGCATAAAGCGGAGGATGCCCGGAACATAGATGAGGGTAAATCCCGCAAGAGAGGCGAGCGACAGCTTTACGATATTTTTTATGCCGAAGGCTTTTTCCCCCGCGCGCGGCTTTCGTGCGATGCAGCCTGAGACGAGGGCTGCGAGTATATAGCCTGCGAGAAATCCGCCCGTCGGGCCTAAAAGGTGCGCGATCCCTCCCGAGCCGCCTGAAAAGACGGGAAGCCCGAGAGCGCCTGCTGCGACAAAGAGCAGCGTGGAAAAAAATCCTCCGAAACCGCCGAGCGTGAGAGCCGCAAGTACGGCGAACATATTTTGCATGACGATCGGAATGCCGCCGGGGCCTATGGGGACAGCGATAAAGCAGCCCGCACAGATGATCGCCGCAAACAAGACGATAAAGATAAAACGAGTGGTATTTGTTTTCATAGTGCAAGTTTACAATCAGTGTTCTATAAGCGCAATAGGTTGACAATTAAAATGCGACTATACGGAAGTGCGGCGTGATGATTGAAGCGGACCGCTGCCGGTACGGGGATCGGAATTGCGTCGGGTACACGGAAATCAATTTTCAATGAGTAATTGTTAATGTGTAATGGGTAATTCCTTTAATTGGTAATGTGTTTATCACCGGCTTCTCAAAAGCTTCCCTGCGCCACTTGCAACGAGCACGGAGTGCGAAGTTCCCCGCGCAACCTTGCAACGAGCACGAAGTGCGAAGTTCCCCGCGCCACTTGCAACGAGCACGGAGTGCGAAGTTCCCCGCGCCACTTGCAACGAGCACGAAGTGCGAAGTTCCCCGCGCAACCTTGCAACGAGCACGAAGTGCGAAGTTCCCCGCGCAGGAAACGATGTTCCCGTTTATTTTCATAAAAACCGCGTAATTTGTTAATTTACGGGCGATATATAGGTGAAGCGATTTTTTGTCCGTGCTATCTCAACAATCAAGGATATCCCCATGGAATATACCCATAAACCCGTCGACGAACTTTCCTTTACCGACGACTTTATGTTCGGTACGATCATGAAAAATAAAGGAATCTGTAAAGGAGTATTGGAGCGCCTTTTGCATATCAAAGTCGGTAAAATCGAATATCCCTCCCTGCAAAAAACGATAACGCCCTTTTACGAAAGCAAGGGTATACGTCTCGATGTCTACGTTTCCGATCTCGATCGCGTTTTCGATATAGAAATACAAACGTCGATCCCGCCTTCTCTTCCCAAACGTGCACGTTATTACCAAAGCCTTATGGATGTCGATAACCTCTTGAGAGGACAAAGCTACGCCGAACTGAAAGAGAGCTGCGTCATCTTTATCTGTACGCAGGATCCCTTCGGTAAAGGCTTACCCGTCTACGAGTTTCGTAATATCTGTACCGCCGACGGCACTCTTTTTCTTGATGACAAATCGTATAAAGTATTTTATAATGTGGGTGCCTACGGTAAAGAAGATGAGCCTGAATTGAGCGCTTTGTTGGAGTATCTTTGCGAGAGGCGGGCGACGAGCGGTTTTACACAGCGGATCGATGCGCTTGTCGAAAAAGCGAAACGGAACGAAAAGTTCAGGAGCTGGTATATGTCGTTGAATATTCATGAAGATGACTTACGTAGAGAAAGTTTACAGCTGGGTGAAAAGATCGGCTTTGAGCGGGGAATACGCAAAGGCCGACGCGACGGTATTGCCGCAGGATCGTATCAAAAAGCACGGGAAACGGCAAAGCTGATGGCTGAACGCAAGTACCCGCTCTCTGAGATTCTCCTTATGACCGGTCTCTCGGAAGCGGAAATCGAAAATTTGTAATGGTATTTGCTGTGAAGCGCGACATCCGACCTTTTAGGTAAAAATTGATTTCCGTGCGTCGTGTATTCGTTTTCTGGCGTAAATTGCAAAAGTATGCTATACTGCCGCGTGTAAACAAAATACCGTATCAAGGAAAAATGATGCTCAATATCAACAACAACGCTGCAAACGTAAAGCGTGAAATTCTCGTGCGTATCGCGCGCCTCCAGCTCGACGGCAAACTTACCGAAGGCGTGCACTATATCCCGCGCGAAATGGCGCCGCTGGATTCAAAGCCGATACGCTGCTGCATCTACCACGACAGGGCGATTTTGCGCATGAGAGTCCTTGCCAGGCTCGGCATATCGATCGAAAATTACGACGACGACCGTCCGCTTGCCGAATACGCGAAGGACGCACTCGAGCGCACTTCGCCGACCTGGCCCATGCTCACCGTTTTGCACGATGCGTGCAACGCGTGCGTAAAAACGCACTACATGATTACGAACGCGTGTCAGGGCTGTTTTGCGCGCCCGTGTATGATGAACTGTCCGCGTAAAGCGATCACGGTAGACCGGAGAGCGGTTATCGATGAAGCGAAGTGCGTCAACTGCGGGCTGTGCATGCAAAACTGTCCGTATCACGCGGTTATTAAAATTCCCGTACCCTGCGAAGAAGCGTGTCCCGTCGGCGCGATCAGTAAAGACGAAACGGGACACGAAAAAATCGATTACGATAAATGCATTTTTTGCGGTCGCTGCATGAGCGAGTGTCCCTTCGGTGCGATGATGGATAAAAGCCAGCTCGTCGACGTTATCAAGCATATCATGCAAAAAAAGCGCCGCGTCGTCGCGCTCTATGCGCCGTCGATCGCAGCACAATTCAAATCCGCTCCCGGCCAGCTCGAAGCGGCGTTTTCGGCTCTGGGCTTCGACGACGTGCTCGAAGTCGCTCTCGGTGCGGATATCTGCGCGGATAGAGAAGCGAAAGAATTCGAAGAGCGTATGGCGCGCGGTGACGTGCTTATGACGACGTCGTGCTGTTCGGCGTATGTGCGCGCGGTAAATATTCACGTGCCGGCTTTGAAGCCCTGCGTGTCCGAAACGCGAAGCCCCATGCACTACACGGCGGAGATCGCAAAGCAAAAAGATGCCGACTGCGTTACCGTGTTTATCGGTCCCTGCCTTGCAAAGCGGAGGGAGGGTTTTGACGACGATGCGGTCGATTACGTGCTTTCGGTCGAAGAGCTCCGCGCGTTTTTTATTGCAAAAAATATCGATATCGCTTCGCTGCCTGCAAAACTGCCCGATCACGTTCCGACGGCGACGGGAAGGGGATTTGCAAAGACGGGCGGGGTAGCGGAAGCGGTGCGGGTGCGTCTGAAAGATCAAAGCATCCTCAAAGCCGCAAAAATCAACGGACTCGACAGAGCCGGTATGAAAAAGCTTGCGACATACGGCATGATAAATCAGGGGAAGATTGCGAAAAACGAAAGCACGCCGAACCTCGTCGAAGTGATGGCGTGCGAAAGCGGCTGCATCGGAGGTCCGTCGGTTATCACGAATCCCGGTGTCGCCGAAGGACTGCTTGCCGCTTACGCCAAAGGCGGAACATAAGCGCACTTCCGAGCAGGGACGATTTTATTCGTAACAGATAGGGAGCGCCTTTGATTAGGGTATGGCATTCGGCAATTATGCTTTAATATTATAATTTATCCGTTGCTTTTTACCCCGCCGTAAATCGATCCGCTTCGGTTCCCATAATGCTTGCGTTGTCTCTGTATGTTTGCAGTGATGCGGCAGGAACCTTTATGCTGTTTGCTTTTAAATTCGGGCAAAACTTAAAAGCATTAAAAAAATCTGCATCGATAGTATAATCACACTTAAGCGTAACGGAAGTAAGATTTTCACAATTTTTAAAACAACGCTCAATGTCTTTTTTGCCTGCAGGAATAACCGGCGACTCCCTAAGGTTCGTGCAGTCTTCAAAAGCGCGAAACATATTTTGAACGCTTGCAGGAATTTTCGGCGCTTGAGTAAGACTCGTACAGCCTGCAAAACAAAGAGGCATATTTATGACGCCGTCAGGAATAGCGGGTACATACTGATAAAGCCAGAGAATAGAATGTTAAATGACGGAGAAAAGGCGGGATTTTCCGGGAAAAAGCGGGAAATATCGGGAATATAGTGCAAGCGCGTTACAGGATATGCAATTATTTAGGGAGCCGAAAGGCTCTTTTTTTTATGCCTGCGATTATATTAACAGCCGTTTCGAGAGTTTTACGAACGAAAGTCGGTAAGATAAGGAAACGGAGTTTAAGAATGCTGCGGATAAAAATACATCGATACAAAACATCTTATGATTTTAAGGCCGACCCGAAAAAGCCGGACAGTTTTGAAAACAACTGGAAAAACAACAGCCTCGATGATTTTATCCTGACCGCAGACGATACGGAGCTTTTCCGCTGCCGTTGCCAAAGCGTCGCAAATTATTGCTTTGGGGAACAGCGTCCCGGCGACACAGTTCCGCACGGTGACAGCGTTGCCGCGGGAGATTTTACAGTACGGTGCTTTGTGCCGCCGCGCAGGTTTCACGGACAAATCCATGCGATTACAAAAACGCGCGACATCGACGGGCAGGAAATAGACCGAAACGCGATGCAGACGACAAGAGGCGGCTATCAAAACGGCCGCTGGCTTATTCATGATCGTTTTTCGTTTGCACTCGGCGCCGATACCCGTTATGCGTGGAGCGCCGGTTGCTTTATCCTCTCGTCGAATGATTTGGCTGCGTTTAATCGCGTTTTAAAATCGTGCGGAGTAAAAGCCGGTGATGAAATACAGGGAACTTTGATAGAGGTGTAAGCATGGAAGAGAAGAAAGGAATCGATATGAAGACGGTGAGCAATGTGATGGCTGGCGTAGGCATCGCGATCGTTATCGGGTCGTTTATCCTGAACGCCGTCGGCATATCGCATATCGCGATGACGGACGCGCTCATGGCAGGCGGTTTTTGCAAGGTGGTTTTTTTGCCGGTCGATACGTCGATTTGGATAAACAATATATACAAGGGTAAAGCAGGTGTTGTGTAGCAAGCTGAAAAAAATCGTACTTACCGTTTGGGCAGTCCTCGCATCGGTGTGTGCCGTAGCGGGGTTTATTTTGCTGCGTAAACGGGAGCGAAAAACGGTTGAGGAGAAAGCGCAAAATGCAAGGGATAAAACGAAAGAAGCAATCGAACAGACGTCCGGCGGCGATCTTGTTGATGCTGCTTGTAATGCAGATGAGCTACGCAGGGAACGGGAGTCGATCGCCGAACAGTTCAGGCTCGAGGTACGGAATCGACTTAATGAAAAGCTACACGGGGAAGGAAGTCCAAGCTCTCATTGATATCGTCGTTGAAGAGTCTGAGAAAAGCATAGACGAGGCATATAACGCAGGGTACAAGCAAGGGGTACTCGCTTATAAGCCGGATGCCGAATACTGGAAGGTAAAGGCGCAGGGCTTTGAAAAGGAGCTGCGCAGTCAAACGATAAAAAATTGGATGTTTTGCTTGAGCGGGGTCAGTATAGGATTTTTAGGAGGAATCGGTTTAGGCATCGGGCTACGCTTGAGCTATTAAACTGCAGCAACTATGGAGATAGCGAAATTTGTTCTTTATTCGGTCGGATCGTTTGTGTCGGTATTTACGCTTTCTTTCAGTATTTTTCAATATTGGAAAAAGAAGCAGGAGGATAAATACAATGCCTTTAAAACCGACACGAAAGAAAGTTTACAGCGGGAAAGCGAATCCCGGCAAAGAGATATAAACAAATTGGAAAAGAGGATTGAAAACCTCGAAAACACATTTGTACAGTCGGTCGAACATCGCATGAGCAATATCGAAGGCGAGCTGAAAAGCATGCGCCCGATTTTGCAGTCCATACAAAATTGGTTTATCAATGAAACACCGCGAGGGTGACGGAAATGGAAAATATATTTTTGCCGAATCAAAGAATACTCATCCTGCAAGGGCTCGAAAAGGATGCCGGCAGGACATTGTCGAATGAAATGCTTCAGAGGCTTTTGAAAAGCTACGGGCATACGGTAAGTATTGCCGATGTGAATGCGCTCGTGAATTGGCTTGAACGGTGCGGGTATGTAAGGACGGAACGGCTCGCAGATAAAGCGCTGGTGTTGGTAACCCTTACCCGTCCGGGCTTGGATGTTGCATGCGGGCTTTTACGCGCAGACGGTATCGATCCGCCGTTCGAGGAGTAATGCATGGGACAAAAAAGCGCCGTCGATCGGCTGCCGGAAGATTTACGGAAGAAGCTCATCGAATTACTCAACCGTCCCGATGTCACGCAGCTTGAAATAGTGGATGTCATCAACGCGCAAGCGGGAGAACCGCTCATCTCTAAAAGCAGCTTAAATCGCTATGCCATCAGAATGAAAAAGTTTGCCGAAAAGAACCGACAGGCGCGCGAAGTTGCGGAAGCGTATCTTGAAAAATACGGCAGCGATACGCGGAACCGGCTCGGCAAAGTGGTAAACGAACAAGTACGGCTTGTCGCTTTTGACCTTATTTCCGAATTGGAGGAATTAAAGGAAGAGGGAGAAGTAAATCCGAAGTTCATTACCGAAGTGATTTTTAAAGTGTCGCGTGGACTGAAAGAGCTTGAAATGGCGGAAAAATTGAATGCCGAACGGGAAGATGAAATCCGAAAGGCTGTCCTTGCCGAAGCTGCCGCAAAGATAGAGGAAGTCGGCAAGAAAAAAGGCGTCAGCAAAGAGACACTGGATGCCATTTACGCAGAGGTGTTCAGAATAAAATGACCATAGTTGAAGCCTTAAATAAAAATATTTTACTCGATTATCAAAAAACATGGCTGCTGGACGGTGCGAAGGTAAAGGTCTGGGAAAAAAGCCGCCGTATTGGAGCATCGTATGTAGAAGCGCTGTATGCGGTGTTACTGGCAGCTCTTTCTCGCAATGCAGGCGGAATGAACTGCTACTATACTGCATATGACAAAGAGATGACGCAGCAGTTTATCAACGATGCCGCATTTTGGGCAAAGCTTTTGAATATCGTCTGCTCCGATATGGAGGAGACGGTGATCAAAAATGAGGATAAAGACATTACGGTCTATAAAATCCGCTTTGATTCAGGTTTTGAAATTTGGGGGCTGTCATCCATGCCGCGCTCGCTTCGCTCAAAGCAGGGGCATGCCATTATTGATGAAGCGGCATTCTGCGATGATTTATCGGAAGTCTTAAAATCCGCTTTAGCTTTTCTTATGTGGGGCGGCTCGGTTTCCATTTTAAGCACGCATGACGGTGAAGATAATCCGTTTAATGACTTAGTCAAAGAGATTCACGATGGGAAGAAAGACTACTCACTCCACCGCACCACGATTGACGATGCCCTGCGCGACGGTTTGTATAAACGCATTTGCGAAGTAAAGGGTGAAGAGTGGAGCAAGGAAAAAGAAGACGCGTGGCTCGATGCCCTCATTAAAGATTACGGCGACGGTGCCGACGAAGAGCTTTTTTGTGTGCCGCGCGCAAGCGGTACGCAATATTTTCCGCGTGCGCTGGTTGATAGCGTAAAAGAAGATGCGCCTGTTTTTCGGTTTACCGAAAGCGACTCTTTTACGTTTGAAAGCGATTGGAAGCGCGAGCGGAAAATCAATGCGTGGTTTAAGGAAATAAAGCCGGTACTGCAAAGCACGGATAATCCCGTTGTTATGGGCGAAGACTTTGCGCGATCGGGAGATTTAACCGTCATTTGGCTCGATGAAATCGTTGCCGAAGGGAAAACGAAAACGCTCTGCGTTGTCGAGCTGCGCAACATACCGTTTGCGCAACAGTGGCAGCTGATAAAACTTATCGGAAACGGATTAAAAGATTTTGAAGGTGCCGCTTTTGACTCCAGAGGCAACGGGCAGATGATCGCCGAATATGCCGCGCAGGAATGGCCGGGCTATGTGTATCAGGTGATGTTGAGCCGTAAGTGGTATGCCGAGAATTTCCCACACCTTAAAAGCGCACTTGAAGATAAAAACACGACCGTGCCGAACGACCTTTTTATTCGCGACGATTTTAAGGTCGTCAAGGTGGTACAAGGGGTACCGCTCATCACCGAACGCACTGGAGGCGGGAGAACGAAGCGGCACGGAGACGCCTGCATTGCCAAAGTAATGGCAAAGTATGCGGAACTGCAGAGCTACGAAGCGAACTATCAGCCGTATGCCTACGAAGCGGTAAAGACAATGGCAAAAATTGGCGCTAAAGGAGTTGACCCATGGAACGGTTGGGACGATTAAAAGAAGCGGATACAACGAAAAAAGAACAGATACATAAAAAAGAGCTTACCGAACAGCGTGCGACACCCGTGGCGAACTCAAACCGCGATCTATGGTCGGGAGGCCTTGTCGCGGGTCTTACTCCGGAGCGGCTTGCCGTCATTTTGAATCGGGTACGGCGCGGAGAGGTACCCGCCGAGTATTTGGAGATCGCCGGAGAGCTTGAAGAGCGGGACGCGCATTATCGCTCGGTTCTCTCGACGCGTAAGCACGCGGTCGAAGGACTGGAGCTGTATGTACAGGCAGGAGGCGACGATAAAGAAGCGCTTACCGTTGCGGAAGCGGTAAATGAAGATATCATCAGCCATGCCGACAGCATGGATTTGATAAAGAATGCGCTCGACGCATTGGGCAAGGGATTTTCCGTCAATGAAATCATCTGGAATACCGAAAGCGCACGATGGAAACCCGAAACGTTTATCTATCGCGATCCGCGCTGGTTTGCTTACGACAAGACAACGGGTGTGCTCTCGCTCCGCGATGTGTACGGGATGGAGCTGCACGCGCTGGAGCCGTACAAGTTTATCATACACGAGCCGAACCTGTTGAGCGGCAAGCAGATCACGAGCGGATTGAGTTTTACCGCGCTCTTTTATTGGCTCGTAAAAACCTACGACGTAACAAGCTGGGCGGCGTTTGCAGACCGCTTCGGCTACCCGGTGCGGTTGGGTAAGTACGGCAGAAAGGCTACAAAAGAGGATATCGCGACGCTGAAACGAGCGGTTGCCGCTATCGGCAGCGACGTCGGTGCGGTAATCCCCGACGCTATGGCGATCGATATCATCGAAAGCAAGACGACGGCGGAAAACTCCGAAGTTTACGAAAAGATTGCCGAATGGGCAGACAAGCAGCTGTCGAAGCTTGTGCTCGGACAGACCGCGAGTGCCGAAGGTACGCCCGGAAAACTCGGTGACAGCCAAGACCAGCAGGCAGTCAGGCAAGATATTTTGAAAGCCGACGTGCGCCAGCTTGAGCAGACGCTGAACCGCGATCTTGTTATTCCGTATGTAAATTTCAATTTCGGAAAACAGGAGAGATATCCGAAGCTCAGGATAAAATACGTCGAACCGAAAAACGTGCAGCTCATCGTCGATTCGGTTACAAAGCTTGTGCCGCTGGGCTTTCGGGTAAAGGCGCAGGAGATGCACGCACTTTTGGGATTGTCGTCGCCTGAAAAAGACGATGAGGTTTTAACCGCTCCGGCCGCATACGAGCCGATGATGAACGCACAGAACGCAGGGCGCATTGCACTGAATGCAAGCGATGTTACACAAAGCGAAAGCGATGAAACAGTGAACGACAAGACACCGGACGGCTTTATCGAAATTACCGACGATATTGCGGCAGTCCTTGAGAAGGCGGCGGATAAAGCGACAGATTTTAAGAGCTTTGAAGCCCAGCTTGAAAAGTTGGTAAGCGGCTGGGATGCCGAAAAGATTGCCCGTACGATGGCGATCGCATTTTTTAAGGCACGAGCCGAAGGCGATGCGAACTTTGCCGAGGAAGAATAATTTTATGGAAATGAATGAGAATATAAAATTACTGCACGGCGATTGTATAGAGCTTTTTCCGAAGATACCGGACGCGAGCATAGACGCAATTATAACCGATCCGCCTTATGGAATAACAAAATGCGATTGGGATAAAGTAGTTCCATTTGACTCTTTGTGGAAACATTACAATAGGGTTTTAAAGCGAAATGGTGTTATAGTTATATTCGGGACTGAACCTTTTACGAGTGAATTGGTCTGCAGTAATAAAAAGATGTTTCGGGAAAAATTAACATGGCAAAAACATAGACCTAGCAATATGGGAAACGCGAAACGGATGCATCTTAAATATAGCGAAGACATTATTGTTTTTTCATTTGGTCGCAATATTTACAATCCCCAAATGCAACCTCGGACATCCAATAGGGTTCGGCAGGCGCAGAAAGGGACAAGCAAGCAATGGAGGACAAACGGGAATACCTCGCGGGAAGTCTGTTTTGCAACTCAATATGCCCCACGGAGCTGGGATAGTTTTAACGCAGACTGGAAGTATCCCAGTAATATATTGCCCTTTCCGGCAGTTGTAAGTAATTCCCGCGAAAAAGTAAATCACCCGACCCAAAAGCCTGTATCGTTATTAATGTATCTTATTAAGACTTATACGCAAGAAGACGCTTTAATCCTTGACACCTTTATGGGCTCCGGCACAACCGGTGTCGCTTGTATCAATACCGGCCGCAAGTTTATCGGTATAGAACTGGATGACAATTATTTTAGCATCGCTAAAACGAGGATTGAAAACGCGATAAGAGAAAAAGAACGACGCCTTTTCAGTGAGCAAGGAGCGGCGGCAAATGCCTGACAAGTTTATCCAGAAAGAGGCACTCGATTATATCAAAAATAAAAATCTCAAAGTCGGTTTCAGCTATAAAGACGTATGGAACGAAGAGCATGCGACGGCTTTTACCGTTGCAAAAGCGATGCAGATCGATGTTTTAAGCGATATGAAAAAGGCGGTTGAAAAGGCGATAAAGGACGGGCAGAGCTTTGAAAGCTTTAAGAAAAACATAAAGCCGACCTTGCAACAAAAGGGATGGTGGGGCAAAAAGCAAATGACCGATCCGCTTACCGGACGCGAAGTCGAAGCACAGCTCGGAAGCGACCGGCGGCTCCGGACGATTTACAATGTGAATTTACGGAGCGCGTATCAAAAGGGACAATATGAACGCACGATGGCAAGCGATTTACATCCGTATTTAATGTATCGGGTCGGCAACAGCCAAAAACACCGCGAGCAACACCTTGCATGGGACGGCCTTATCCTGCCGAAAGACGATCCGTTTTGGAACAACCATTTTCCGCCGAACGGGTACGGATGCAAGTGTTATACGCGGGCGGTAACGGAAGCGCGGAAACAGCGATACGAAAATGAAGGCATAAAAGTTCCGCCCGCGGCCGACGGTTCGGGCGGCGGGACGCTTCGCGTAAAAACGAAAGCACCGCCCGACAAATATCGCAACTATTTTAACGAGCGAAAAGGAACGCTTGAAAGACTGCCTCAAGGCATTACGCCGGGGTTTAACTGGAATCAGGGGCAGACGGGACGGACGATCCCCGTGCTGCAGGAGTGTTTGAAAAAGGCACAACAGGAGATGCCGCAAGAGATCGATGCTGTTATTAAGACGTTGCAAAACTCGACAATTTATCGGGATGAGCTTTCGGCCTTTGTCGATGAGGCATATAAAAATAAAGCTGCAAATCGCGTGAACACCCGCAACACGACGCCGGTCGGCTTTTTCGATAAAAAAATAACGGATTTCCTGCACACGCAAGGAATCGATGCCGATGCGCGAAGCGTCATCGTGCTTGAACAGTATTTGATTACGAGCGATAAATACTTAAAGCGCCACACCGCCGCCGGCAATGCGCCGACACGGCAAGACTGGAAAAACCTGTTAGACTATTTAGCGGATGCGGATGTCTATTGGGACGGTAGAAAAAAGAATTCTTTGCTTTTTCTGAAAAAATTAAACGAAATGAAATATCTGAAAATCGCTGTCGATGTTTCTGCGACGGAAAGATATTTGAAACTTCCGAAGATCGACACTATGTTTTATCTGGATATTTCTACCGAAAGCGAATCGGGCATCGAAGCGTATCGCAAGATAATAAAATTAAAAAAAATAAGATAGGAATCCGGCAGCCTACATCCCCGTTCCGTTACCGCCGGGGGAGTTTCCCTTGTGGGGTCTGTCCCTGGTCGCTGAGGTCATAAAGACACACACGACGCACTCTTACCGTATCCTATCTTGCCTTTACTCTAACTCCAAATAACACAAATGTCAAGTTTTATTAACAGCCGTTACAGCACACGGCAAGCGCAATCTTATTAAAATACTCATAACCTCGATCGACAACATCGATCCAATCGGATGTCCCGCCGGCGGACTCGTGCCGGCACATTTTTTCAAGGAAGGTAGACATGAAAAAATTCTTTTTAATTCTTGCGCTCGCCCTCATTGCAGGAGGCGCGGTTTGCATGAGTTACAGCACGTACTGGGTGTTCGACGTGATCGGCGGTATCGTGCTGATCGTCGGATGTGCGCTTGCAACGGTTTACGCAATTAAAACCGTCAAGAAAAAACCGACGCTTATCGCGCTTTTATGCGCGCTATACACGGCCGTCGTGCTACTGCTTATTGCAGGTGCGGTTACTTTTTCCGGGACTATATTATTGGCAATTCTCGGGTCGGCAGCTCTAATACTCTTCGGCTTTCCGCTCGCACGTTTCAACCTTTGACAACGCTATCGACAGGCGGCGGGACGGCAAATTTCATCCCGCCGCATCTATGATTTTAAAAAGGACGGTTTGCGTGAAACTGTATATATCCGGTCCGATCACGGGCATAGAAAATTATGAAAAAAACTTCCTCGCCGCCGAGCGTGCACTTCGCCTGCGCGGATACATCGTCGTAAACCCGTGCAAAATACGGCATCGCGGAACGACGTGGGAAGATTACATGAAAAAGGATATAGCCGCACTGCTCGACTGCGACGGGGTGGCAACCCTTCCCAATTGGACAAATTCGCGCGGCGCGAATTTGGAAATACGTATCGCGCAGGCTTTGGGTATGCCCGTTAAGCGTTTTACACGGTGGATCAATGAAACACATTGAAATCGTAATGCGGACATTTTGTTTTTGTTTCGGAGTGCTGCTCGCGCTTTTTATACAGGTAAAAATACATGCAAAAAATGCGGCAGAAGTTTTTGCCAATGCGCTGTTCGCCCTTGTCTATATCGGCGCAACGGTTATATTGCTTGTTCTTCCGTGGGCGCTACCGTTGAGAAATTAAAAGAGAGAAAATAATATGGCTCGTAAATGTGCAGTGTGCGGTAAGTGCAAAACTTCTGGATGCGTGATAGCGCCGGATGAGAAATTGCCTGAAGTGAAAAAAGAAGTTTTCGTATGCAGTCAAAAATGTGCAGATACTTTTTTTCGACAAATTAAATCGAGCAGAAAAAAGGCTTTGCGAAAAACACTTGAACAAAAAACCGAAAATGCAACCGGCGGCGATTATATGGATATGTGGGTTACACTAACCCCGAAAGAACAAAAACAACTTGCTATGATCGGCTTCGGTTATCTGAGGACGCTCTCCGATAAAACACCGGCAGGGTTTTATAAAGAGTTACGGCTAAGCCAAAACAGGTAAAATCTCTGTCGTAAAGAAGCTATGATTATATTACCCATCAAAAAGAAATGGTTTGACATGATACGGTCGGGAGAAAAACGCGAAGAATATAGAGAAATCAAACCGTATTATACAAGCAGGTTTTCTCCTTTTTTGAAAACAATTGCACCAATCCATGTACGGCTTAGAAACGGTTACAGGAGACAAAGTCCTCATATCGATATCTTATGTTGGCTCAGCATCGGAGAAGGACTTGAAAGATGGGGTGCAAAAACAGGGATACGATATTTTATTCTGCATATTGAAAAAGTATATTAAGGCTGGACTACTTAATCAGGCGTTCAGATCCAGTTTCAAATTGTAAAAATCATGTGATACCTTCCTGCGATTCATATCCTATAAAGAGCATGAAAGCCCCTCCGATGGATTGTTTCGTATAAATGATATCATTGCTTTTATATGTGTTGGTTTCTTTCTGATTGATAAAATCTGCTACAAATTTTCGCACGTTATCAATAGATCGATTCGGTTCAAGCGTTTTAATAACGGCATAGAGGGATAACAGAGCTTCTTCTAACTCTTTATCGTCTGTTGTATTAACAACAAAGATTACACCAATCAAATCATTGTCTGTATTTTTCTGGGTACTTATCGATAGTTGAGCCGACTTATTTACTTCCAGTTTTGCAATACGCGCCTTTTCTCCATCCGAAAGCGTCCAATCAAAATTAACCTTTGCTTTGATATTACCGGCATTTTTTATATATCCTTTTTTGAATTCCTCAAAGGTTAAAACATGGGGCACCGGTGTAACTGTTTCCTCTGTAGGTCTGGAATCAATTTTCAAGGCTATTGCGCCGAAAGCAACGCCGCATACGCCCAGCAAAATCAACCACCAAGCGCCCTTTCGCTGTTTCTTATACGCTTCTGCCTCGTTTTTAAGCGTCTTTGCTTTTATGGCGATATAAATTCCGAATATAAAAAGCACAATGCCTGATGCTATTACAATATACAACAAACCTATACCTCCACCGTTTTTCTATCTTACAAAACGTAGTTTTTTTATTTCCGCTTAGTCCACATGCTTAAACGTGTAATGCACCCGTCCGATTATATCAATAGCTTGGCTTTCTGCCGGTTCTTCCCACGCCTCGTATTTCGGATTATCGGAAATAACAACGATCTTACCCGGCTTCCGCGCAAGGCGTTTTACATAGCCGCACCCGTCCATACGTAAGGCATAAATCCCTTCGCCGTCCCAACCGCAACTGTCACAGACGATGAGATCACCGCGCTGCAAGGTAGGTTCCATGCTGTCGCCGTTTACATAGAGCGCCGTAAGGTTATTCCCATAACGTTTTAATTCTTTCGGAACTGCGATATACCCCGTCGATACATCACTGTCGGGTAAAAGCTGTCCCTTACCTGCGGACAGGCTCTGATCAAGGATCGGAATTACGAAACCGCCGTTATCAATAATTTTAGTAATCGGCGGCAAATCTTTAATATTCATATCGACAGGGAAACCGCCTAATTTTGCTTGGCGCTCTTTGATTTCGGCATCAGAGATTATCCCTGCATCTTTCATATCCGAAACAACACCTGTCGTTAGCCCCTTAATCGGATATCCCATTTCCGCCAATCTTATAAGAATTTTTAACGGCGGAGTTGAATGCCCACTTTCATAATTTGCCCATGTTCGCTGAGGTATAGCAAGTCTTTTCCCCATTTCAGCTTGACTCAAATTAAGTTGCTTACGAATTTCTAAGAATTTTTTAGCTAAATCTTGCAAATAAAACCTCTTTTAAGCCATTTAAGGCTTGACATTTAGCCATTATTGGCTTATTATAGGTATATCGGCTGGACTTATGCACAACCTAAGCCGGTAAAAAAGAAAAGCGAAAAACGCTTCATATTTTCCGCTTTTCCCAAAAAACAAGCCTGTGATCAGGCAAGGACGGTATCTATGATACAGCAAAAGCGAAAAATCCACAAGCCGAAAAATCGAACTATCGGTCACATTTACGGCGGATGGATCAAGTATCAACTCGCTCTTATCAATGTATCGCAAACGGACATCGCTGAAAAATTCGGAGTCCGCGATACGTCGGTATGGGCGGTTATTCACGGCCGGCGCACATCGGCGCGCATTCAACAGGCGATTGCCGAAGCGCTGGGCTTACCCGACTGGCAGACGGTACTCGCCGCTGCAAAGCGGGCGGTAAAGGAGAATGTCGTATGAAAATATTGGCAAAAATCATCTGTACGATTGAAGAAGATAAAAAACCTTTTGCAAGAATAAAAATAAATGCCTCCTACGACAACCTCTTAATGGGGTTAGGGGCACTTTTTAATTCGGCAATAGACAAGATATCACAAGACACATGTGCTCCTAAAAAAGCCGTGAAAGAAGAAATTTTGAAATTTATAAGCAAAGAACGCCATTTTGAAATCTATCAACCAACAGGAGGAAAAGAATGAGTAAACAATTTATGGAAGATGCGCACGGCCGGCAGGTGCCGGTTTCGATGATTAAAAAATTCGATCTCAAACGGAACGATTTGGTGTGTTCGATTATGTCGCGCGCTTTTGCCGAACGGGAACGACTCGCCGAGTTCAAGCAGCAGGTATGGGAGGAGATTCAGGCGTTTGTCGATGAGAGCGCGAAAGACAGCGGCGCGAAAAAGCTCGGCGGGAAAAAAGGCAACATCACGCTCACGAGTTTTGACGGGCGCTACAAGCTCATCGTTGCGGTCAACGACGGTATTCTGTTCAACGAGAAGCTCCAGATCGCAAAGCAACTCATCGACGAATGTATCGGTAAGTGGAGCAAGAACGCACGTCCGGAGCTGAAAGTGCTTGTCGACGACGCGTTTAACGTCGGTAAAAACGGACTCGTCAGTACCGGCAAAGTGCTCGGCTTGCGTCGGCTCAACATCACGGACGCAACGTGGCGGCGCGCGATGGACGCGATCACCGAGAGCATACAGGTGGTCAGCTCGAAAACGTATATGCGCTTTTACGAGCGGCAGGAAGACGAAAGCTATAAGCAGATACCGCTCGACGTGGCAAGTCTGTAAGGGGGCGCACAATGATGGGATGTATCTATCGGGTGGGATTACGGATAAAGAACATCGGCGAGCGCATACACAGCGCGGGGTTACAGCGACTGGGGATTGCGATAATGGACTGCGCGTTAACAATGAGAGGGCGATGATGGAAAAATTATCAAGTCAAGAGCGGATATTCGTCATTACGCAAAATCTGTATGAGAATCATACGGCAGGGCTTACAAACAAAGAACTCGCTCAGATTCTCGGCACAAGCGAAACGAATATCTGCCGCGACATGGCATTGTTTGAAAAATATGGATGGGTTAACAGAAACGAAAAAGGACGCTGGAGACTTTCTCCTGTGTTTTGCGGCATTGCAGGTCAAGTTATGAAAGCTTATCAAAAAGCTCGATTGCTTTTGTCAGAAGAGGAGGCCAAATATGCTGCGGCAATGCAATGACGTATCAAATTGGGCGATATCGCCCAATTTGGACAACCACAAAAAAATTACTGATACGGAGGCAACGATATGAGTAGAAAAGTAATAGTACCGGCAGATGAAGATTCAAAAGTAATGAATGCGTTGGAAGAAAAGGAAAACGAATTGTCTGTGAGAATACAAGAGGATGATAAGCTCTTTCTTGAAGAGGGGGAAGAATACAACCTTCATGTCTGTATGATGAAATCTCGCGAATGTATAAAACAGGCAAAAAGCGCACTCACGGCACTGGGAAGGCAGCTCATTCTTATAAAGAATCATGAACCGCACGGTAATTTTATGAGTGCAGTTGAAGACCTCGGCTTGGATATACGATTTGCTAACCGCTTAATGGCAGGCGCACGTTGGAATATACAAGACTCGGAAAGACTCGAGAAGTTGGGAAAGTCAAAGTTTCTTGAGCTTACTATTCTCGACGACAAAGAAGCGGAAGCTCTTGCCGACGGCAAAGAACTTGAAGGAATAGGAACCTTTGACGATATCGCCAAAATGTCAGTGAAAGAACTCCGTTCCGCGCTCCGAGAGGAAAAGAAAAAGAGGCAAAAAGAACGGGATGCTCAGGAAGAAGCAATCAGCCAAAAAGAAAAAAAGCTGAATGAGCTTGAGCAGGAACTGCGTTATCGTCAACCGCCGACGAAGACTGACATCTCGCAGGCAAAACTCGATGAAAAACGGAAGCCGCTGTTTACGGCAATTATGAGCGGCATAGAAGATTTGTCGGTTGCGATCGATCGAGTGGAAGACATCTGCAGAACAAGCGACGTACAGCTCGATCAGCTGACGCGCCTTGCGCGCTCGTTCGACAGCGAAATGAGTTTGCTCAAAGAAAAGCTGGACACGCTTGACGAAGCGTTAAACGCTGCCTGTCCTATAAAGGAGGACGTGCCGTGTACGAGCAATACGCCGAACAAATGAGACGTGCGGAGAGCGCGAAAGAGCGGAAGGCGATCATAGATGAGATGTGCCGGATATTTGCGTTCTCAACCGCGAAAGCCTATAAGGTACTTAAAGAGAGCGGCTGGGAGTCGGGTCGGAAAAAGCGGCGCGATGCGGGTAAGAGTTCGGTCGCCGAAGATACGATAAAAACCGTCGCGGCTCTTACAAAGCACAGCCTGCGGAAAAACGGCAAACAGGTCATGCCGGTAACGGTCGCGCGCTCGGTGCTGCTGCAAAACGGCTGGAACGTGCCGGTAAAAAACAGCCGTCTGCGGGAACTGCTTCGGGAACAGCAGCTCCAAACGGCGGAGCTGAAAAAGGCATGCCCGTATCAAAACCTGCGCTCGCTCTATCCGAACCACGTACACATGGCAGATCCGTCGGTCAGTCTTTTGTACTATTCGCCGTCCGGGAAACAGAAAATCGTCCGCGACGATGAGGAATATAAAAACAAGTCTTTTTTGGAAGGAAAAGAAAAATGTTTGCGGTATGTCCTCATCGACCATTATTCGGCATCTATCTGTGTGCGCTATTATGCGGCGCACGGAGAGACGGCATCGAATATGTACGATTTTCTGCTGTATGCATGGGGGCAGAAAAAGCTGCCGACATACACTTTCCACGGACTTCCCGAACTTTTGTATTGGGATAAGGGATCGGGCAACATCAATAAGGCGACCAGCACCGCGCTTGAAGCGCTGCGGGTAAAGACGGAGACGCATGAGGCGGGCAATCCGCGTTCAAAGGGTGCGGTCGAAATTGCGAACAACATCGTTGAAACACATTTTGAGTGCCTCTTGAAGCTCGAAGCTGTGCACAGCATTGACGAGCTGAACGAAGCGGTCGAACGATGGTGCGCAGCATTCAACGCGAACCTGATCAGCGGGTACGACAGCCGCCTTACGCGGTACGGAAAAGCGATCGGAAGCCGGCACGAGCTGTGGGAGCGGATACGGGCGGAACAGCTTCGGGAACTGCCGGACAGGGACGTATGCCGTTTGATATTTACCAACGGCATACAGAGCCGTACCGTCGGCGGAAACCTTACGATCAGCGTGTATCATCCGAAAGCAAAAGAATCGCTGTGTTACAGCGTACATACGATACCGGGCATAACGAGCGGGAGCATCGTAAACGCACAGCCGATTTTAGTCGACGATGAAGCGTTGTGCTTGGTGTTATTCGACCGCGGCGGAAATATCGAACGCGCGGAGCTTGCTCCGGTCGCCGTCGATGATGCGGGCTTTATGGCAGGCGCCGCCGTAATCGGACAGGAATACAAGCAAAAGCGGAACACGGATCGCGAGATAAAAAACAAAGAGCTTGAAGCGCTTGCGGGCGACGGGAAAGAAGCGGCGTTTGCATCGATTACCGAAGGCAAGGGCTTTAAGACGCACAGTCTTATTAAACCTGAAAATCCGTTTATCCGGCAGACAACCGGAACGCAAATCAGCGTAAGTACCGTCGAAGTGCACGATATCCTGATAAGCGGCGTCGAAGCGGCAAAGCGGGTAAAAGCTCGGCTCGGTTACGTGCCGGACGGCTTTATCGCGCGTATGCAAGCGGAGTTTAACAATGCGGTACCGTCGAGTCTTATAGACGATTTGGCGGCGGAGTATACATATCGTGCGCAGGAGCGCATCGGATAACAAGGAGCAAAGTATGTTGTCGTTACAGGCGAGGAAAAAATTTAAAATCGTTGCAGACCCGTTTACGGGTGATGTAACAAAAGCGGAAGACGTATACATGACAAGCGATACCCGTTTTATCGCGGAGTATCTGTATCAGACGGCGCGCGTCGGCGGGATGGTCGCTCTTATCGGTGAATCGGGAAGCGGCAAGACGACGATCCGTCGATACGCGATCGACCGTATGCAAACGGAAGGGCAAAAGGTGCGCGTGATCATCCCGCGCATCATCGATAAATCGAAGCTGACCGCATCGAGTATTTGCGACGCGATCATACAGGATTGCTCGGAAGAGCATCCGAAACGGACGCTTGAAGCAAAGGCGCGGCAGATCGAGAGAATCTTGACGAACTCAAGCCGCGCCGGATGGAGCCACGTACTGATGATCGAAGAGGCACATGACCTGCACGTGCAGACGCTGAAATATTTAAAGCGGTTTTGGGAACTCGAAGACGGGTTTAAAAAGATCTTGGCGATCGTCCTTATCGGACAGCCCGAAATGAAAGGCAAGCTCGACGAGGCTAAAAACTGGGAAGCGCGCGAAGTTATCCGCCGTATGGAAGTGCTGGAACTCGAACCGCTTAAAAGCGGTAAAGAGATAGCAGCCTATCTTGACGTAAAGTTTGCGCGGTTCGATCGGGACAGAAAGACGGTCATTACCGATGACGGGTGCGAAGCGCTCGCGATGAAGCTCAGACGGCAGACGCGGAACGAACAGCAGGTGTACAGCGTCGCCTACCCGCTGCTCGTAAACAACTGGACGAGGAAAGCGATAAACCTTGCGGCGGAACTGGGGAGCGCCGTCGTCAATGCCGATGTGGTGAACTCGTTGTAGGCGGCGGGTATGACGGTCGGAGATTTTGCGGATTTGGTTGAACGGATGCGGGAAGCGCAGAAAAATTATTTCGGGTGTCCCGCACCGTCGAACCTGCATAAAAGCAAAGAGCTTGAAAAGCAGGTAGATAACGTACTTTCGGAGCGTCGGCAGAAAATGGCGGATGCGCTGCAGACAAAATTATTTTAGGGGGATACAGATGGGCGGTAAAAGGATCAGTTTTACACTTACGGAAGACATCGTGAAAGAACTTGCCGTAAAAGCAAAAGAGAACGGCTTTATAAGCGCACCGGCTTACGTACGGCATCTTACTGCGCTGAAACTCAAGCAAAATGGAAAGCACACGTTGAACATCGAAGTTGCGAATTATGATGAACTCAATGAATTTGCCGCAAGCAAAGGGTTCGGGACGATCGAAAGTTTTGCGACTTTTGCCATGTCTCAGTATATGACCAAATATCCGATTTCAGGGCGTAAAAAAGCAGAAACGGGAAATTAGTCGCCGACAGCCCTATCCTCGTTTAGGCTGTACAGCCATACGGGTTACAGGGCAAGCCAAAGGGACGGTAAAACAAGCAAAATTGCCATTACAAGAGATAACGTAAGGAGCATATAAAATGACCGGAAAAAAGATAGACAGGCGGAAAAAGCTCATACAGCTCATCCACATCGCAAAGAGCAAACTGCAGATGAGCGACGGCGATTATCGCGCGCTGCTTGTCGGCATCGGCGGAAAGACGAGCAGCGCGGAGCTTACCGTTGCGGAACTGGAACAGGTTTTCAAAGCGTTCAAATCGCTCGGCTTTACGGTAAAAAAACTGCCGGTAACGGATCTCGATCGCGGGCTTGCAAGCGATGCACAGCTCGCGTACATCAAGGGGATGTGGGAGCTGGTCAGCAGAGAAAAGACGGAGCGGTCGCTGAATCGTTTTGTAAGGCGGATCACCGGCGCCGTGCATTTGCGATTTTTGAACGTGTACTCGGCGCAAAAGGTAACGATCGCATTGCGGACGATGATGATAGATGCCGGCTATGATCCGGACGGCATAGCGGTTACGGAGGCAAGATGAATTTATTGCAGGACATGGTAAGAGATGTTGTCGATCGAGGGGTGGACTACGACGATGCTCTTTGTGCCCTGCGGCATTTTGCCCGCTACTACGGCGGGCAGCACATCTATATACCGGTACATGCCGACACCGATCTCGCAGAGCAAATCAGGGGGATCCTTACGGATGCCGTCGGAGGGGCGGTCGCGGATCGGATATTGGATGTTATCGCAACTCTGTACGGCGGGGTACAGCATTATATACCGCTTGAAACGCGTGCGTTTAAAAAGCAGATCGCGCTCGAAGTACACAGCGCATACGACGGCACGCAGGAATGTATGAGGGATTTATGCCGCAAATACAACTGCTCGCTTACACAGATTTACCGGCTATGGCATGCGGGCGAAGCACAGGCGCTGAAAGCTAAGGCTGCTGCATCGCAGCGCGCGTTCGATTTTTAGCGGCGGTTTTATTAACGGTCGTTATAACAGGTCGGAAACAAAAAACTACTAGACTGTCGGGTATGGATACCGACAGTCTTTTTTTATGCCTCAACTTCGAAGGCAATAAGATACCGGACAAAATACAACTCTTACCTGCAGGGGAATATGTCGCAGGCCGCGACGGTCGGCGCTGGACAAAACGCAGCGCGGAAGCCATTGCACAAAAATCGAACGAGTATTTGCCGCAGCATATCATTGACGAAAATCACGCGACCGACTTGAAGGCGCCGCGCGGCGAAAGCGCGCCTGCAATGGGCTGGTTTACGAACGTGCGAGCGGAAGAAGACGGCTCGGTTTGGGCTGATGCCGTATGGACGTCTCGCGGAAAGACCGCGCTTGAAAATCAGGAGTATCGCTATATCTCTCCCGTGTTTGAATGCGACGCATCGGGGGAGATTATTAAAATAATGCGCGCTGCGCTCACCAACAGCCCCAACCTCGAATTGCAAAATCTCAACAGTACACAAACCGCGCCGGCGGATAATCCGGCAAAGGAGAATGTAATGAAAAAGGAAATTTGTGCGGCATTGGGATTGCCCGAAACCGCGACCGACAACGAAGTCCTTGCCGCGATCACCGCCCTGAAAACACAAGCAAACAGTGCACAGACGGTTGATCTTGCCGCTTACGCGCCGCGGGCGGATCTGGCGCAGATGGAAGCCCGAGCGGTTCAAGCGGAAAAGACGCTCGCTGAGATGAATGCCGCACAGCTTAAAGCAAAGGCAACGGCAGCCGTTGAAAAAGCTGTCGCCGATCGAAAGATCGCACCTGCAAGCAAGGACGCATACCTTGCGATGTGTGCGACCGAAGAAGGGCTTTCAAACTTTACAAAGATCATGGAAAGCTCGCCTGCTCTCATTCCGGGGGGTGCTTCGGGGGCTTCCGGCACGCCGCCTGCTGCCGAAACGCAGGCGGAGCTCAACGCGGAAGAAGAATCCTTCTGCAAGGCGATGGGCTACACGAAAGAAGAGTGGCTCAAAATCAAAGGGGGTAAATAACTATGATAATAAAAGACAGTACCTTACAGGCTTTGCGCACGATGGTGCGCGCGGAATTCAGACAGGCGTTCGACGCGGCGGTAGCTCGCGAAGACTACAAAGAGCTCGTTACGATCATAACGAGCAATACAAAATCAAACTCGTATGCGTGGCTCGGCTCTTTTCCGCAGATGCGTGAATGGATCGGCGATCGTGTCGTGAACAGCATGAAAGAGTTCGCATACACGATCGAAAACAAAAAATACGAAGCGACGCTCGGTATTGAACGCACCGACATCGAAGACGACAATCTCGGTCAGTACCGTGTGCTTGCCCAATCGCAAGGACAGGAGACGGTGTCCTTTTTCTGGAGGCAGATTGCAAAGCTCATGGCGGGCGGCTTTACCGCTCTCTGCTACGACGGACAAAATTTTTTCGACACCGATCACCCGGTGTACGAGAAGACGGACGGTACCGGCACAAACACGCCCGCGTCGAACGTACTCGGAGCCGGAAGCGGGAAACCGTGGTTCCTGCTTGCCCTCGATCGTCCCTTGAAGCCCTTCATCATGCAGGAGCGCTTTGCGCCGGAGTTTGACGAAATCAAAGACACGCAAAACGATACGGTCTTTATGAAAGATCAGTATCTCTACGGTATCCGTTACCGCGGAAACTGGGGCTACGGACTGTGGCAGCAGGCAGTCGCGTCAAAAGAAGCGCTGACGCCTGAAAACTTCGGCAAGGCTTTCGGCATGATGGAAGCGTTTAAGCGCGACGGCGGCGATCCGCTGGGCTTGAAAGCGACGCACCTCGTCGTTGACGCGTCGAACCGTGCGGCTGCCGAAGCAATTCTGTTGAAGCAGAATTTGAGCGGCGGCGAATCGAATGTCGACTACAATCGCGTCAAGCTCGTCGTTTGTCACTGGTTGTAATCGGAGGCGAAAATGGAAAAGAAAACAGAACAGTTACAGGCCGCCGCCGAAAAAGCGGCACAGGCATTGCAGGCTGTGAGCGAAAAGCTGGAAGCGGCGCAAAAAGAGCTCGCGGAAAAACCGGAAGACGAAAAGCTGAAAAAGAAAGCCGAAGGTCTTACCGCAGCAGTAGAAGCGGCAAAGCAAAAACTCGATGCCGCACAGACCGCTTTAAAAGAAGCGGAAAAGTCGGGCGACGGTACCGATGCGGACAAAGGTTCGGAAGGCAAAAAAATCCGCCTGAAAGTCCGGAACAAAACCGGTCGGCCGACGTATTACCGCGCAGGCTTGTGTTTCGGGCAGGTCGATGCGGAATACGAAGTTGCGAAAGGCATTGCAGACATTCTGCTTGCCGATCCGTGGCTTATCGCTGAGGAAGTAAAATGAAAACGCTTTTAACGGCTTCGGAGCTGGAACAGCGGGCGGCGCTTCATTCGCTGCCGCTCGGCGAGGACGGTAATCTCGATGTCGCTCGCGTGGAGCTTGCGCTCACCGATGCGACAGGGATCATCGTCGCACAGCTTCCGTGGCTGTTAAAAGACAGCGACATCATCGATCCGGTACCGGCACAGTTTGCGGCCGCCTTAAAAGGCATTTGTGCCGATATAACCGTGCACCGTTTAACGGATGCGGTAACGTCGAGCGAAGATCAGAGGGCGTGGTATAGCGACAGCATTAAATTGCTTGAAAAGATAGACCGCGAGTTTAAGGGCGGATTGTCCGGCCCGGACTTACAGGAAGCGTCCATTGTTGTCGCAGGAGGGGCCGATGATGCGGACGATCCGCGCTATTGGAAAAAAGGCAAGGTGCTGTGATGGGAAGTGCAAACGTGTCGGTAAATATAAAAGAGGTCGAAGCTCTTGCTAAAAAACTCAAGGGCTACGCTTTAACGCCGGCACAAGAGAACAACCTCTTAAAGAGTCTCGGTGTCGAAATCGAGGCGCAAATATCGGAGCGTATCGAAAGCACGAAGCGAGACCCCGAAGGGAAAGCGTGGGCGGATATTGCCGATAAAACGCGGCAGTATCTTTTAAAGCATTTTCCGAGTGCACGGCCTCCTCTTTGGCGTACGGGCGAACTGCTTGACACGATCGAATCGCAGGTATCCGGCGCTGTACTGCTGACCGGTGCGACAAAGGAATATGCCGGTTATTTACAGGAAGGGACGAAACGAGGAATGCCCGCCCGTCCTTTTATCGGGTTATCCGCGCAGGATATATCAGCCCTCGCGGACTTAATCGATGTATGGCTTAAGGAGCACGTTGCCGCATGAAAAAGACGTATTTGGATATACGGAACAGTGTGGTAGCACAGATAAAAGCGGCGTTTGCAAGCGACAAACGCATAAATGTTGCCGCACATCCGGGCAATTTCGACGAAGGCGAGATCCGCCGGTTGATGCAGACGACACCGGCAATTTTAACATCGCTTGTCGGAATAAACGACGAGGATGTCGCGGACGAATGCTATATCGATTTTGTGAGCTGGGTACTGCATCGAGCGGATAACAAAGATCGATTGTACGACGGCGCGTTGTCGCTCGTTTCGGCACTGGTCGGCATTATAAAAAATATTGACAATCCCGTTTCCTACGGCGGTGGAACAAAGATAAACGCGCAGTGCCTGTATACGGGGTCACTCGATAAAATCAACGCGACGCTCTGGGCGGTACGGTGGCGGCTTATGGCGCGGGCGGTTACTGACGGCGGTATCACATTGCCCGATGATTTGGATTGGTTTAAGGGATACGACGCAAGCCTTGCGGTCGGAACGCAAAAGGCTCGTGACATAGTCAATTTTGATTAAACAGAAGGAGATAAGTATGGCGATAGCATTTACGCAAATTCCGGCAGGCCTTTTGGTTCCGGGACAGTATCAGGAGATCGACAACAGTTTAGCGGGCGAAACGGGCGACATTAAAACCGCCCTCATCGTCGGCGTAAAGACAAAGACCGGCAAGGCGCAGGCGGGAGTACCCGTGAATGTCGTAAGCGCCTCGCAAGCTGCAGATGCCTGCGGCTACGGAAGCCCTGCCGCGATTATGGCCGCATCTTTTTTGTCGATTAACAAAACCGAAAAGCTGTACGTTTTGCCGATCGACGAACCGGCAGCGGGGACGGCATGGAAAAGGGAATATACGGTGGAAGCCGCGAACGCGGGAGCCGGAAGCGTTATGCTTACCGTCAACGGCCGCGGCGTGTGGGCAGCTGTTAGTGCAGGGCTTACAGCCGATAAAATTGCCGCCACAATCGTCGCCGCATGCAACGGACTCGAAAACAACCCGATCGAAGCGACTGCCGACGGTGCGGGGAAAATCACCTTTTCTTCTATTTATAAGGGAGCCGCAGGGAACAAAAACACGCTTGAGGTAAAAAGCCTTGCCGCAGGCGTTACCGTAAAGGCCGGGACGAAAACCGACGGAACGGGAGTTGCAGACCTTTCAGAGCTCCCTGAAATGCTCGGTGCAAAGCGGTGGAATTACATCGTCTTTGACTTTGACGATGAAGCGAGTATCAAACTCTTGGCGGAAGAGCTTGAAAGCCGCTATTCTGCAACGCGGCAAATAGGCGGACGCGCGTTCGTCGCTCTTTCGGGGAAGATCGGAAGCGCGAGCGAAGCAGGATCGATCCTTGCTCAGGCGGTAAAAATCAACTCTCCTCATATCTGCCTTATCCCGCGCGGGGAAGCCGTATCGCTTCCGTGCGAGTGGGCATCGCGTTTCGCGGCTTCTGCCTGCCGTATTTTAGCGGACGATCCGAGCGCCAATACCTACGACACAAAAGTTGTAGGCTTAGGTGCCGACAGCGAATACGATTTCGACACAAGGCAAAAACTGCTTGAGGCGGGCGTAGCGACGTGGCGGCTCGATCCGACAGGGAACGTACTTATCGAGCGGCTCGTCACGAGCTACACAGAAAACACGGACGGCGGCCGCGATACGAGTTACCTCGATATTCAGGTCGTCGAAACCGTCGATGCGGTGCGCACCTATATCAACGCCGAAGCGAAAAAACGTTTTAAGGCGTGGAAGCTCGCGAGCACCGACGAAAACTTCGGCGCGGGTGCGAAGGTGATGACACCGGGAATCTGGCGGAGTTTTTTGGCCGACCTGTACCAAACGGTTTTCATTGGGCAGAAAAACTGGTGTCAGGACTTTGAAAGCTATAAAGCGTCAATCCTTGTCGAAGTGAAAGCCGGAAGCAAAACACGGCTCGAATATCGGCATCAGCCGGTTTTAATCGGTCAGTTCCTCATCGGCGCAGGGCTCAATCAATTCAAATAGGAGGAAATGAATATGCAGTTGTTAAAGGTTTCAAGAGTTATATCCACAAGTTTGGGAGAGCTGCCCTTAAAGGAAGGAGGCGCGACGTTTAAGCCGTCGAGCTTCAAACGGGAAACGCAAGTCGGCGAAGTGCATGAAAACACGGGCTATGTCGAAACGCCGACAGCGGCGGAGCTTGTGCTGACGCTGAACGCGGCGATCGACCCGCAGGAATTTGCGAACGTGTCAAACGATACACTCACTATTTTTTTGTCAGGCGGCAGTCAGCACATGATGCCTGCTGCATGGGTAACAGAGGCGGTAGAGCTTTCTAAGGGCGAGCTTAAAGTGACGTACAACTCGGCAAAGAGCCAAAAGCTCGTGTAAGGAGAGGTTGTGAAAACGATTTATTTGAAGCATCCGGTTACGCTCGGAGAAAGAACCGTTTCGGAGCTGACGCTTTCTCAGCCGAAGGTAAAGCACTTTATGCGCACCGACGGACATGCGGCTGGTGATGTAGCATCGGATATTGCGCTTTTATCCGGCCTTACCGGAGAACCCGAATCGCTTTTGCAGGAGATCGACCCGCGCGATTGGGCGAATATCCGGTACGATCTGCAAAAGATCTACGCGGTCTTTTTCGGCCTTAAAGCGGACTATGAAGACCCGAGCGACGAGGCGAACGCGGGAGAAGACCCTACCAAGGCGGCGGACTGACCGCTGCCGAAGTATGCGATTTTCTATTTGAAACGGTAACCGAGCTTATGAGCCTTTTGCCGTCCTTGCCGTATACCGTTATTTTGAACTTTTCGTGGAAAGAACTCAAGAAATGGCATGCGGCGGCGGTAAAAAACTATAAGACTGTCAACGGAATAAAATAATGGCTGACATAAAAACAGGCGTACTGCTTTCCTTAAGAGACAAATTTTCTCAAGAGATAAAAGGTGCCGGCGCCGCTACGCAAAAGTTTGCGTCTACAGCAATGTCTGCCGTCAATAAAGTCGATAGCGTTTTTTCGGGGATGACAGCAAAACTCGGCGCGCTCGGTGTGTCGCTCTCTCTCGGCGCCGCCTCGAATCAGATCATCGATATGGATGCCCGTCTTACCCGCATGGGCATGACCGCCGACGCATCGGCGGAACAGGTTAATAAATTAAAGCAGAAAATTTTTGAAGCCGCACAAGATCCGAATATTAAAATCGATCCGTCAAAAGTTATAGACGCGCTCGATGTCGTTATGACGAAAACCGGTAACCTCGAATACGTCGAAGACAATATTAAAAATATTGCCGTTGCATTACAAGCGACAGGAGAAACGGGCGAAAGTATCGGAGATGTTTTTTCGGAGTTTCAAAAGTTCGGCTACAGCGCATCCTCTATCAGCCAGCTTATGGACGATATGGTAAAGCAGGGCGATCAGGGCGAGTACACGTTCGGCAAGTTCGCAAAGACCGCAAAGGCCGTTTTATCCGCATACTCGCCCATCGGAAACTCCATCGAAGATACGAAAAAACTCGGCGCGGTGATGCAGATCCTTATCTCCGGAACAAAGAACGAAGAGGCCGCAGTTACCTCTCTCGATGCCATAATGTCCGAGCTTGCCGATCCGCAAAAACAGGAAAAACTGGGGCTTATCGGCGTGGCCGTTCGCGATAGTACCGGTAAATTTCGCGATCTCGCAGACATTATGCAGGATACGCTCGCGGTGGCGGAAAAAGAAGGCAATGCGGACTTTCTGGGTGAAATATTCGGGATGTCTTCGATGAAAGCCGTGCGCGCTTTTCAGCAGTACGGGAAAAACTATAAAAAACTGACGGATGATCTAGGCGATACAACAGGAGCGCTCGAAGCAAAGTCCGCACGTATGTCGGGGACGATGAAAGCGAACTTGCAGAATCTGCAGACGACTTTTTTGAAATTTGCCGATACGAATTTGGCAAAGCCGTTGGAGCGGCTCAATGATTTACTTTCGTATCTGTCTGAAAATCCGGAGCGGATGGAAAAAGTATTTAATACGATTAAATACGGACTCGGTGCGATCGTCGCGGTGAAAGGACTTGCAACTCTGTCGGGATTTATCAGCACGATTTCAAACGGTATTAAAAATTTAACCGGCGGCAAGATGCAGACTGCTCTCGGCCTCGGACAAGGGGCTGCGAGCGGAATGCCCGTCTATGTTACCAATATGGGGCAAAGCGGACTCGGTGCGGCAAACGGTATGCCGCAGGGTACAGGCACGGGTGCGGGCGCAACACAGACACTCGGCTCAATTATGAACGCAAATGCACGGAATTTCCGCGCGGGGGCAATACAGGCGGGTGTGCTGCAGACAGTCACGACCGGTGCGGTAAAAACGCTTGCCGCGATCGACGAAGTGCGCAGTATCAATGCGAATGAAAATTTAAGCGAAAAGCAAAAGGCACGCGGGAAAGGCGGCGCAATAGGAGATGCAATCGGAACGACCGTCGGTACAGGACTCGGTGTTGCGGCCGGCGCATTTGCGGCAGGTAAGATCGGAGCGATGATCGGGACGGCAATCGCTCCAGGAATCGGAACCGCCATCGGCGGAGTGATCGGTATGGCAGGCGGAGCTGCGGTCGGATGGCTCGGCGGAAAACTCGGACGCAAAGCGGGAGAAGCGATCGGCGGCGCTTTCAGCCGTGATAAAGTCGTACCGCAGACGGAAGCCATAAAGGAAGAGCTTACGTCGATGGAACGGCTGCCGCAAGCACAGCAAACGGCAAAGCTCGAAGGAACTGCCGTGATGGATTTAAACGTCAATCTCACCGGAGACAAGCCGACGGTAAGTGCTGCGATACGATCAAACTCGACGCCGTTTATCTATAACACCGGCCGCGTCGTAGAAGCAAGGGGTGCGTATTAAATATGAATAACTGGGACGCAGACTTGCCCGCTCCTGCAAGCGAAAACTGGCGGATGGCGTACGGAGCGACACGGGGAGAAGATGAAAAGCGTCTTGTGTATCGTGCAAGCGATACTCCGGCGCAGACAAGCTATCAAGCACCGAAAAAAACTCCGGTTCCGTTTATCTATGACAGTATGAAGCTTTCGGCCGGCTTGAGTGTCGACACGGAAGAGTATCCTTTTTTCGGCCTGTGGTCTTCGACCGCTCTCAACGAAAAACCGCACGGTATCACCGTGTCCGGGTTTTTGCGCGGAGACAACTATATCAAAAATCGGAATGCGCTCGTTGAGGCACTGCGGGTTCCGGCGACGGACGACGCTCCCGGATATCTCAGTCTCCCGCTTTGGGGACGCTTTCCCGTCATCGTCGTCGACTGGGATATCGAGGAATCGGGTAAGGAATCGGGGCAATGCAAAATACAGCTGACCTTTATCAGAGCCGGCTGCCCCGTTGAAAAACGCTGGGAGCTTACAGGAGAGCTTACTAAAACCGTCCCCGAAGCGGCGGAAGCGGTAAAAATTGCGATAACGGATGCGTATGAAAAGCGGCTTCGAGGCAATACCGCAGACCAAGTGCTTGTAAATTCATTTAATCTCATACGGCAAAGACTTTTTACAACGGTCGGTCGCATACAAGGCAGTTTTAAAAAATTAAACGAAATGACGAATGCGGCTTCCCGCCTCAGCAACCTTTTGGCACAAGGGATACGTTCACCGAAAGCTCTCGCCGAAGCATTGTTTGCTTCAGCAGGAAAAATTATTACAGGGATTTCGGAAATTAAAAATGCAGCGGATGAAACAGTTGCTTTTTTTCGCATTGCGAACAATGAAAAAAACGCGCTCTTTTGTTTTTTTTCAGAATACAAGTACAGTTTGCCGATCGAAGCGGTAACCGTTAGACAGGTTATGACAGAATGGGAAACGGAAAACTTGTACAGGGCTGCAGCCTTATACAGTGCGGCACAACTGCTCCCGGATATTACGACACAGTCATACGATAAAACGGCAAACCTCTTTGCACTGTATGAGCGGCTTGAGCAAAGCGTCGACGGAAGTGAGCCTGCTGTCTATGAGGCGGTAAACGATTTACGCATCGCCGTATCGAAAGAGCTTGCCTCTCGGCAGTTGAGCCAAGAGCTTTCGATCTCGCTCAACGGTGCTATGCCGATGTTGGCACTGGCACACTATCTCGGAGCGGAAGAGTCTGTATTGCGGGCGCTGAACAGTATTGAAGACAGCTTTGTGCTTGAAGGAACGGTACGCTATGTCTAAAATCGTTGTCAATGCGGCTCCTGCAGGTACGCGCAACTTTAAGCCTCTTGTTTGGAACAAAATCCAAATTACAAAGTCGCTCGATGAGATTTGCCACAGCCTTACGCTTGAATTGCCGGTAAGCCAGCGCACGAACATCGCGGTGCATGATAAGGTCGAGGTACGTTTTTACAACAAATACATCACGCATAACAACGGAAACCTCAGAGTGACGACGGTGCTTATCGACGAGATCACCGATACGACCGACAACGGTCGGAAATACATCACGGTTTTGGGACGCTCTCCGGCGCGGGACATTATTGATTCCGCATGGACGGGAAAAGCCGGCGGCAGCGATTTGTTAACTGTTGCAAAATCGATTGCCGGTCAATTTGATATTATTGTGGATCATTTACCTCGCGGACAAAATAACACTGAAACGGTGTCAAGTTTTGAATGGGACTGCGAGTCGCCGTGGACGAAATTATTAAATGCTGCGGACAATCAAGGCTATGTGTTCACGTCAAACGAAGCGGGTGATCTGTATCTTACAAAATCCGGTCGTGAAGCGGAACAATGGCATTTCATTTTAGCTGAAGGAACAAACATTAAGTCGGTTGAAACAACCGAAGCGGGCGCAGAACAGTATCACGAATACGTCGTCGTTTCAAGCGGCGTACAAGGTTCCGCAGTCGACGGCCGCTGTAAAAACAAACGGATTTTAACGCTCAATCTTTCAGACTTCAATCTCGATCAGGAAAAGGCAAAACGTCGCGCATTGATCGAATTATACCGCCGCCGAAAGCGGACGATAAAAGTAACCGTTTCAGGCTGGGGCTTGACCGACGAGCAGATCAAAAGTTTCGGCAGTACGGAAGAAAAAGAGCTTTTTTTCAATCCGAATTTCCTAATCCCTGTTTACATACCGTCGGCCGGTATTGACGGTAAAATGATGATCAGTGAAGTCGAATATCGCGCAGAACCGACCGCTTTTGACTGCACGGTGAGCTTGGTAAATCCTGAAGTATACATGGGAAAAGAAGGGGCTGCGATTGCCGCTAAAAAGACGGGAAAGATGTCCCGGCTTGAGCAGATTGCCGCGAAACACAATATAACTCCCATACAGGTGAAAAAATGAATTTGAGCGAGCTGTATGCAAAGATACGAAACGTCTTCAACTTCGGCATTTTAAAAACTCGCGACGATAAAACCGTAACGGTTGAAACGGAGTTTTGCCGCACGATCGAAACGGAAGAATTGTTCCAGTACGGTTTTTTTGCAAAAGCAAAAGAAGGAAAAGCTGTCGTTTTAAGTCAAGGCGGAAACGCAGGTTCGTATGTTCTGCTTCCGATATGTTCCGTTGACGGTGCGCCGGAACTCAAAGACGGGGATGCGGCTTTATGGAGCAAAGACGGCAGCTTTGTAATCGTCCGCTCCGATAAAACCGTAGAACTCAACGGTACGGACTTCGGCGGTCTTATCAAGATCGAGGAATTAAAAAAGGAGCTTGCAAAGATGACCGCCCGCATAGACGGCATCATCAATGCGGTTAAAACGGCGGCAGTCTCTCCGCAAGACGGAGGAGCGACTTTTAAATCGAACATGATTGCCTCTCTTGAAATGCTCGTAAATAAAGAAAATTTCTCGCAGATAGAAAACAAGAAGGTACAGCATGGGCAAGGCTGAACCGGTAAAACTTGAAAACTGGACAGATATTAAAGAGCTTGTCGCGATGAGCATCGGAACCGATAAAGGGCGCTGGTGGGCAGACTCCTCGTTCGGCTCGGAGCTGTGGGTGCTTCGACAGGAAGGAAAAGTTGACGGAACGACGGCCGGCAAAGTTCGCACGGCGATTTTGGAAAGTCTTGCGTGGCTCAAACAGGATGGACTTGTAAAAGACATACAATGTACGGCTGAGCGTCGCGGCAAAAACGAAATCGATTATGCGTTGACGATTACAAAAGGCGACGGCGGAACGATTTTTATAAAGGATGTATGGCATGGCGTTAGTTAGAGAATCGCTTGCGGTTTTGCTTGACCGCATGTATGCGGCGTATATGAGCCGATTTAAACCGCTTGATCAAACCGCGCGGCACAATCTTATTCGAGTCCTTTCGGAAGTACAGGCGGGGATGTATCACCAGCTTTTGGGTGATCTGTCGTTTTTGGCTGATCAGTTATTTCCCGACACGGCAACAGGCGACTATCTTCGAATGCACTGGTCGGATAGAGTTCCGCCATTGTATGCGGTATCGGCGGTCGGACAGGCCGAAGTTAAAGGAGTTCCGGGAACGGCCGTTCCGTCGGGTCTTGTGTACACATCGGCATCGGGTAAGCGGTATTTTACCGATAAAGCAACAAAAATAGACAGCACCGGTAAAGCGGAAATATGGCTGCAGGCAGAAGAGGCGGGGGCTGCATCAAATCTCGCTTCAGGACAAAAGCTGAAGCTGTCGTCGGCAATTCCAACGGGGCTTTCGAGTGAAGCGATTACGCTTGGAAGCGGTATAGTCGGCGGAGTTGACGAAGAAACAGATGAGGAATATCTTTCCCGCGTGTTGCTCGCGCTTCGCAACACGACGCGCTACGGTAAGATCGGAGACTTTGCTGCGTGGGCGGTCGACTCGTCTGCAGATGTATCGAAAGCGTTCGAGTTTAAGAACTTCGGCATATTCGGTGCATTATTGATACAGGTTGTTTCCGGCGATCATTTCAACGGCATTACACAAGTCGGCAACTTGTCCGTAGTCACGTCATATATCGATTCAGTTGCGCCGCCCGTTTTGTACACCGTGCGTACGCCGACCTTGCGTCCAATCGACATGACGATAACGTTACTGGCGGCCGAAAACAGCAGCGAAAATCAGAGCACGGCAGAGCAACGTATTAAGACCTATCTCAACGCTTCGGCGCGTCCGGGTGTGCGCTATACGGAAGGCAGCTTTCGGGATGCTATCGTAGACGGTATCAAAATCAGCTGGGCAAAAGTCGAACTGACGAACGGTTCGTATGGCGAATTTACGACAACCATATTGGAATATCCGGTATGGGGGACGGTGCGCTTTGCCGTCAAATAAACTCGTACACAGTACGGACGAATATAAAGAGGCGATCAGAAAGCTCTTCCCGTACGGCGTTTATTGGGATGCACAGTTTGACGATCCTGAAAGCGATGTTTCAAAATGGGTAGAAGAACAAGCGGAAGAGTTATATCGATTTAAAAACCGCTTTCCGTTTTTGATCCAAGAAGCAACGCCGAAGACGGCAGATACCATGATAGACGATTGGGAACGGGTACTGTTGGGCGCGGTATATACGGATTTGCCGCTCGATTTACGGCGGAAGTTGCTTTTAACAAAGCGGCGCGGACATATCAATCTTTCCGTGTTGGAGGAAGTTGCAGGTCTTTATGCGGCAAAAATAAAACGCGTATATTACCCCTACCGTTCCGCTTTTTTCGGACACACTCGTATCGGCATAAACCGTATGTGCGCGCCGACATCTTTTTCCGTTTTGTTTATCACAGTGGAAATTAAAAATCCGGATTTAAAAACAGGTTTTGAGCGGGCAATACGAGAGGCGCTTTTAGCGAATATGATTATTTATTTTTTTTATGACTAGGAGATTTTATGGCAGGCATGTATCCGGAGAATCAAAACATATCAATTTTCGGAGAGCAAGTTCAATGGCCGGGTGTGGATGACACCGGTAAATTTACAAACGGAAGTTTTGACGATCCGCTTGTTAAACCGAGTTTTATTCCGGCGGAAACGATCAATCTCATCCTCGACAATCTTTCGGGATTGATCACAAAGCTGGGCGGTATGCCGAACAATACATCGGCCGCACAGCTTGCAGAATTGTTTGTCTCGGCAGCTACTGCAAACAAAGGGGTTATGCGCGATGCTGAAGGCCGTGCGCAAGTTGCAGCACCGGCAATGGAAGCCGATATCGCGCGGAAGAAAGAAATCGACGACATCATCAACGGTGTCGTTGCACTTAAAAAGCTCACCGTTGAAGGCGATATCATACAAAAAGGCGCGAACAAAATCACACACGCGGAAGATGTGTACACAAAAAAAGATATGATACACCTGCGCGAAGGTGCCATAGCGGCGTTGGCGAGCAATGCGCTTGCCGGTTTGATTGCCGAACGTTATGACGGCACGAAGAACGGTGTCCTTGCTTTTGATAAAACCGGTACGGCGCGTGTCGGAGACGAGGGAGATGCGCAGCCGCTTGCGACGCGTGCGGAAAGCTCAGAAATGAGCGACGGTGCCTTTGTGCGATGGAATGGCGGAAAGCAGAGGTTGGAGACGCAGGGCGGAACGCACATAACCGTCACCGACTCTTACGATACGGGGACGATCGAGTACGACAAAACCATTGTTGTGAAAGCTGCATCTCCGGTAATTTTGACTTTGGGTAACGGCACATACGCAGGCATTGAAGTAAAGATTATTAATTCAACGCAGAAAGACCATGCCATACGCGGGACAACTGCGCGCGACGGAGATTCAACCTTGCAGGCGGGACAGATACAGACAGTCATTTGGAACGGTAGCAAATGGGAAGGATTATCATGCCCGCGGATCGGTGAGGTATACGTGCAGTATCCGCAGCAAACCAGTCCGACGGATTTGTTTGTGTGTACGAAATGGAAACTGCAAGAGCAGTATGCCGGTGCGTTTTTCCGCGCGACAGGGGGCAACGCGGCTGTCTTTGTAGAAAAAACGGGCAATTTAGTTGCACAGCAAGAGGGGCTGCCGAATATCACAGGAAAAATCTCTGTAGCAACGGGAAATAACGGTGGGGGAACAGCCACAGGTGCTTTCTATCATGGTGGCTACGAAGGTGATGCGGCATGGAATGGTGTTAAGGATCGCTCCATACGACTCTTCGATGCATCAAGGGTAAATTCAATTTACGGCAACTCCGAACACGTAACGCCCGAAAACTATAGCGTAAAATTATGGCTGCGTGTCGCTTAGGCAGTACGCAACCAGATTTTCATTGCGAAATTGATAGGAGTAACTTCGCTGTGGTTGTTTTTATAAATATTCGATGATCGGCTGGCATCAAAAACGTGTCTTTCGCGGCTATCATCTGGATCGTTGAGACCTGCTCCATGATAAAACGGAAGCTAAAATAGTATTAACAATTTTTAGAGATATATACAGAATTAACAGCGGCTAGCACATACAAGCGTATGGTACGGAATATGATAGTAACAGGCAGAAACCCGCGAGCGGTAACCCGCGGATAAGTGCGTAAACACTTACAGGATAACCTGCTTCCGCCCGACCTGTACAGGTATGTATATGATCGGCGGTTTTAGTCCTTCGGTTTATGTCAATCTTATTCTAAGGATTAGTCTATGAAAACTCCTCTTTCATATTACGGAGGTAAGCAACAGCTTGCCGGCAAAATTGTATCGCTTATTCCGGAGCACAAGGTGTACTGCGAGCCGTTTATCGGCGGAGCGGCGATATTTTTCAGAAAGGTACCATCTGAAGTTGAAATCATCAACGATATAAACTCTGAAATTATCAATTTTTATGAGGTATTACAGCGTGATTTTTCAGCTTTACAGGCAGAGGTCGCAATCAGTTTGCACAGTCGAAAGCTGCACAGGCATGCGCAAGTCGTGTATGAAAATCCGGAGATGTTTGATCGTATCAAGCGTGCGTGGGCGGTATGGATGCTGGGCAACTGTTCATTCGGTAATAATTTTATCGCAGGTTTCGGTTATGACCGAGCGGGTGCTGCAACTCGTAAACTGGCACACAAGCGCAGCGAATTTACCGAAGCGATTGCGATACGGTTGCAGAACGTACAAATAGAATGCTGTGATGCGCTGAGGGTTATTCGTTCGAGGGATACAAAAGACACTTTCTTTTACCTCGATCCGCCGTACGTCGGTTCTTTTCAAGGACATTACGACGGCTACGATCAAGATGATTTCGACAAGCTTTTGGCATTGCTTGCAGTGATTAATGGAAGGTTTCTTCTGAGTTCGTTTCGTAATGAAGGGCTTTCAACAATGGCGAAACGATATGGCTGGTATCAAGTTGAATTAAAAATGGCAAAGCCTATGACTTCGCAGCTGGGCAAAACAGTACAAAAAATCGAGGTTTTAACGGCTAATTATCCGATAAAATTGGATTGATATATGCCCGGGGAATATATTTTATGTAATTTAGTTACATACTGTGCGATTGTTTGCAGAGTTATATTCTCCGGTTTTTTGCGTTTTTTTCTCTGGCTGTTTCAACATACGTAAGGCTTGTACAGTTTCCAAAACAAAATCCTATATTTGTAGCGCTCGCGGGAAGGGCGGGAGCCCGCTCAAGCTTTGTGCAGTTAGCAAAACAGCTTTGCATATTTGTTACACCGACCGGAATATCGAGGCACTCTACGAGATTTGTACATTTGAAAAAGCAATAACCCATATCCGTAACGCTTGAGGGGATGGCAGGAGTCTTCGCAAGACTTGTGCAGCCGTAAAAACAGTATCCCATATTCGTAACGTCTGGGGGGATGTCGGGAGCCTGTATAAGGCTTTTGCAATCGGAAAAGCATCCGTTCATATTCGTAACGCTTGAGGGAATTTCGGGTGCCTGTGCAAGTTTTTTACATCCGACGAACGAAAGTGACATACTTGTAACACCGCTATAAATCTTCGGCGGATTTATAAGGCTTTCACAGTTATCAAAACTGAAATCCATATTCCTAACGCTCGAAGGGATATCAGGCGCTTTTATGAGATTCGTACATTTGGAAAAGCATCCTCTTATATCAGTAACGCTTGAAGGGATTTTAAAAACTTTTGTAAGATTAGTACAGCAGTAAAAGCAGTAGTTCATTTCCGCTACGCTTTGAGGAAGTTCCGGAGCTTCTTCAAGATTTATGCAGTCGTAAAAGCACCTCTGCATATTTGTAACGCCTGAGGGAATGGAAGGTACTCGTACAAGATTTTTGCACTCGTAAAAACAAGAACTCATATCCGTAAGATCTTCTATAGTGCCGCCCAGTTTAACGGCAACCTTTTTTCCGTTATTAGCCTGCAATATTTTTCCGAGCTGACCGGGTCTAGAAAATGAACCGTCTGTACCTTTTAAATCTTCTTTTGTAAGATTCATCACTTCAATGTAATAGACGTCGTCCGATGCAGGATCTGCTGTTTTGAGATAGGTATTGAGCGTTGTGCCGTTCGGACCGAAGGGCACTCGGACATAAGGTCCTGCCGGAGACGTATCATCGTTTGCACCGCTTCCGCTGCTGCCGTTCGTACAACCGGTAAACGAGGCGGCGTATACTGCAATAACCAGCACCGATATGAGTAATCGGCATAAAGATACATTCGCGAATATTTTATACCTATACAAACGTATAAGAAGGGACGATTTTGATTTATCCATCATAAACCTCCTGATTACAGTATGCATAGTATATCATGTCTTCACAAATTTTGCACTACATATTCGTGTAGGTTTGCGTTTTGTCGTTTACGTGTTCGATCGGAATACCCGCCTGTTTGAACATATCGAGCGAATCTTTTTCGTCATGGTAGTGCATTTCGCATACGACGCGCTTTATGCCGCAGTTGATGATGAGCATTGCGCAGGTTCTGCACGGCGTCATCTTACAGTACACGGTCGCGCCGTCGATCGCGATGCCGCGCTTTGCCGCTTGACAGATCGCATTCTGTTCGGCGTGTACGGTTCTGACGCAGTGCTGTGAAATCGTGCCGTCCGTGTGGATCATTTTCCGCATCAAATGTCCGACGTCGTCGCAGTGGGGAAGCCCCGCGGGGCTCCCGACGTAGCCCGTCACGAGGATTTGATTGTCGCGCGCGATGACGCAGCCGCTTCTGCCGCGGTCGCAGGTTGCCCTCTTTGCGACCGTGCGGCAGACTTCCATAAAATATTCGTCCCAGCTCGGGCGCGCGTATTTCGTTTCGTCGGCCATAGTTTACACTGCGTCGAGGACGGTTTTTACGACGAAGACGACAAAGAGCACCCACGTGAGCGGGGAGATGTCTTTGAGTTTACGCGAAGCGGCTTTGCAGACGACGTAGCTCATAACGCCCCACGAAATGCCGGTTGCGATGCTGTACGAAAACGGCATCGTCATGATCGTGATAAAAGCGGGGACGCCTTCGGAAAGATCGGTAAACTCGATATTCGCGGCTGCCCTCATCATCATAAAGCCGACGATGATGAGAGCGGGAGCGGATGCTGCAGAGGGCACGAGCAAAAAGAGGGGGCTCAAAAAGAGCGCGATAAAAAAGATGAGCGCGGTCGTTACCGATGTGAGTCCCGTGCGCCCGCCTTCGGCGACACCCGCCGTGCTTTCGACAAAACTCGTTATCGTCGACGTGCCGAGCGCGGCTCCGACGACCGTTCCGATCGCATCGGAAAGCAGCGCTTCGTTGACGTTTTTGATGTCGCCGTTTTTATCTTTCAGATTGCTCTGTTCTGCAATACCCATGAGCGTCCCGATCGTGTCGAAGATATCGACGAAGAGGAAGGTAAAAAATACGGTAAAAAATTTCAGCGAAAGCACCGTCGAAAAATCGAACTGAAAGAAAAGCGGAGCTGCGGGAAGGGAGAGGGGGCTGAAGTTTTCGGGAATCTTTGTCACGCCGAAGGGGTAGCCGATGATCGTCGTCAAAATCATGCCGATGATGATCGCGCCTTTTACTTTCAAACACAGTAAAACGATCGTGATGACGAGGCCGATGATCGCAACGAGTGCGGCGCCTTTCATCGGTACGAACCCGATGATCGTTCCGGTATCTCCTGAAACGATGCCGCCGTCGTGCAGACCGATGAGCGTGATAAATAAACCGATGCCGACTGCGACCGCTTTTTTTAAATTTGCCGGAATCGCTTTGATGAGCGCTTGGCGGACTTTAAAAATCGATAAGACGATAAATAAAATGCCTTCGAGAAAAACGGCGGTGAGCGCCGTCTGCCACGAATAGCCCATACCCAAAACGACGGTAAACGTAAAAAATGCGTTCAGTCCCATGCCCGGTGCGAGGGCTACCGGAAGATTCGCGGTAAATGCCATAACGAGCGTCGCGATGCCCGCCGCAATCGCCGTCGCGGTAAAGACGCTTGCCGCATTCATACCCGTCTGAGAAAGGATCGCGGGGTTTACGGCGAGGATATAGGCCATCGCCAAAAAGGTCGTGCAGCCGGCGGTGATTTCGGTGCGAACCGTCGTTCCGCGCTCTTTCAATTTGAAAAATTTTTCCATTTTTGTTAAATCTCCTCAATCTGTTTCAGGCAATGAAAAGGGGCTGTCTCAAAAGGTGTTTGCTTTTTCAACAGCCCGTCGATTCAGAACAAGCCGATAAACTTTCGGTTTTCGAACAGTTCTTTGCCGCTTGCTTTAAGCGGTTATTTATTTTTTCGATTTGCAGCCGCAGCCGGTACACGCGGTTTTTTTCGCTTTGCCTGAAGGCTTTTTTGACGCGGGCTTTTTGGCATCGGCTTTTTCGGCTTTCGTTTCGTCGACGACTTCGGCGCTCTTCGCATTCGTCTTGATCGATTTGATCGCGTTCATGCAGTTTGCGAGCGCTTTGTAACCTTCGCCGACGGCGATGATCTGTCCGTTCGTCGCCTTGAGGCGGAAACGGAATTCGCCGCGCTTGTCTTTATACGTTTCGTACTTTGCGCCTTTGACGTGAACGCCGGCCTTGTCCTCAAGGTTTTCGACGTCGGATTCCGCATTCCGCTGAACGCTTGCGATACCGTTTTTGCACGCTTTTTTCGTCGTGTACACTTCCGATGTTGCAACGACTTCGCCGTTCGACGAGACAAAGTTGAACATAAGTCCGGTCTTTGCCTTTTTGATGATAAATTTGCTCATGGCAATGGTGCCTCCTTTTATCGCGTTTATTATAAAAATAAATCGAGCGCGTGACAAGCTGTCATCGCTTCAGTATTGCCGCGGGACAAAAAGGTACGATGTTCTATTAATCAGCGGAGCACGGGTGCGGATTTTTGTTAATCGATGTTCGACTATACAACACGCTGGACCCGTGTTATACTTTTTGCTGAAACGAATATCCGTAATCCTGTAAATGAAAATCATGGAGGAATCTTTATGGAAAAATATGGGTATGATCTTATCAACGATGCGTTTTTGAACAAGGGAACGGCATTTTCTGTCGAAGAGAGGAAAAAGTATCATCTGGAAGGATTGCTACCGCCGTGTATTGACGATATTAAAACGCAGGCCGACAGAATTTACCGCCAGATGGAACGAAAGAATTCCGGAATAGAAAAAAGAAGATTTCTTATGGATATCTTCAATCACAACCGAACACTTTTCTATTATGTATTTCATGAACACATTGTGGAGCTGATGCCGATTGTTTATGATCCGGTTATCGCGGAAAGTATCGAGCAGTACAGCGAACAGTTTGTCGATACGCAGGGGGCGGCATTTTTGTCGATTGATGCTCCGGAGCAAATTGAAGATACGCTTCGGCATGCCGCAGGCGGAAGACATATCAGACTTATCGTTGCTACAGACGCGGAAGGAATTCTCGGTATCGGCGACTGGGGGACGAACGGCGTTGACATCTCCGTAGGCAAACTGATGGTCTATACTGCCGCCGCAGGAATTGACCCGAAAACAGTGCTGCCGGTTGTACTGGATTGCGGAACAAATAGGCAAACGCTGCTGGACGATCCGCTCTATCTCGGTAATCGCCACAAGAGAATATACGGCGACACATATTACCGCTTTATCGATAAATTTGTAACGACGGCGGAAAAACTTTTCCCCGACTTATACCTTCACTTTGAAGATTTCGGCAGATCGAACGCCGCAAAGGTTTTGCAAACGTATCGGAAGACTTTCCCCGTATTCAACGATGACTGCCAAGGAACCGGTATCATTACGCTTGCGGGAATCCTCGGCGCTATGAAAATCAACGGGCAAAAGCTTACGGAGCAGGTATATCTGTGCTTCGGTGCGGGAACTGCAGGAGCCGGAATTACGGATCGTATTTTCAGGGAAATGGTTGCCGAGGGGCTTTCCGAAGACGAAGCCCGCAGTCATTTTTATATGGTCGATAAGCAAGGACTTTTGTTCGATGACATGGACGATCTGACACCCGAGCAAAAACCGTTTGCTCGGAAACGCAGCGAATTTGCCGACGCCGTAAATCTTACCTCGCTTACAAAAGCGGTTATGGCGATTCGGCCGACGATTCTTGTGGGAACATCGACAACACCGGGAACCTTTACGGAAGAGATCGTTTGCGCTATGGCGTCATGGTGCGAGCACCCGATTATTTTCCCGCTCAGCAATCCTACGGAACTTGCGGAAGCTACCGCTTCGGATTTGATTCATTGGTCTGACGGGCGAGCCATGGTGGCAACGGGAATTCCTGCCGATTCGGTAGAATACAAAGGCGTCACGTACACAATCGGACAGGCGAACAATGCATTGATTTATCCGGGATTGGGATTAGGCAGTATCGCGGTAAATTCAAAACTCATGACCGATGAAATGATCTCGGCAGCCGCACACTCGCTTGGAGCATTTCTCGAAACCGGTAAGCCCGGAGAGGCGGTTTTACCGCCGGTAGCACGGCTGACGGAATTTTCCGAAGCGGTTGCAGTTGCGGTTGCTTCGTGTGCCATCCGTCAAAAATTAAACCGCGTTGCAACGGATAATGTGGAAAAAACGGTCAAAGCCTGTATCTGGAAACCGGAATATTAAAATACGGGAAAGGTAAGGCTGATACAGAGGCTTATACGGGCAAGCGGCGGCGGTTATGGTAATTGTTGATGTCATAAAAAGCATCGTACCGATTATAATTTTGGTCGTAATCGGATACTTGATTCATCAAAAAAAAAGAATTGATGACGGATTCAATGCGAATGTATCCTATCTTATAATGAACATCGCATTGCCGGCATCCGTTTTTATTTCCGTCACAAAAAACCTGACCGTGTCCGAATTTAAAACTCTTGCGTTTCCTTTGTTAATCGGAGCTGCCGCATTTGCAGTTAATTATGTATTTGCTTTTTTTCTCATGAAGGTTACAAAGATCCCTAAGGGGAGGCGAGGGATATTTGTCAACACCATTGTGAATGCCAATACGATTTTTATCGGAATGCCCTTGAATGAAGCGCTGTTTGGAGAGGCTGCAGTCAAATATTTTCTCGTATATTACGTATTGAACACGATATCGACATGGACGATAGGTTCCATCCTTATTGCGAACGATTCCAAAGCGGACAGCGTTTCCTGCAGAAAAATCAATTTCAAAAAGATTTTATCTCCGCCTATCATCGGATTCATCGTTGCAATCGCTGTTTTATTATCGGGAATTACAATTCCTGCGATGATAACGGACATTTTTACCTATCTCGGGAATCTTGTAACGCCGCTTTCATTGATTTATATCGGAGTTGTTTTATCGAAGGCCGGCTTAAAGAGCATTCATTTCGACAGGGATACCGTGACGGCGCTCCTTGGAAAATTTGTGTTGAGTCCGCTGGTGACGGCATTTATTATATTTGTTTCCGCCGAGACAGGGATGATAATCGACAGCGTTTTGCGCCGGACATTAATTGTTCAAGCTGCTGTACCGGCGTTAACAGTTTTGCCGATATTGGCCGATGAAGGCAAGGGTGACGTTGAGTATGCAACGAACGTTGTGACAACAAGCACCATTTTATTTATCGCGGTGATTCCCGTTGTTATGCTGTTAGTTTCGTGAGGAATTTGTTACTCGTTTCGGATAAAAATGAAGTTAAGGAAAATATTTTCAAATTTCTTATTTGTCAATGCTTTTTTAATTCACCCATTGATACTTTATATTTTTCGCCTATATTCCTCGGAAAGTATTCTTTGCTGTTAATGCGCTTCGTAGATAAAGTCGTCGCCGAAAACGAAGGCGAGCGAAACGTAGAGGCAGTAGGCGATTATTAAAACGCCGAAGACGAAGGGGAGCCAATTTCCGAAAAGCGCGTAGACCGTCGTCGAATGTTCGTAGACGGGAATCGAAACGGCGAGCGCGTCTCTTTTGAAAAGCGGCATATCGGCGACGATCTTTCCTGCCGGATCGAGGGCGACCGAATAGCCGGCGTTCGTCGAACGCACGAGCGTGGTGCGGTATTCGATCGCGCGGTAGGAGGCGATGACGAAGTGTTGATATTCGGCGGACTTCGTGTTCGACCACGAGTCGTCGGTTATGTTGATAAATACGTCGCTGCCGTACCGGTGAAGCGGGCCGCACACGTCCGACGGAAAAGCGTCTCCGAAGCAGACGGGCGATGCGACGCGCACAAGAGGCATCTCTTTTCCTACTGCATCATCTCCGGCATCTTTTGCAAGCGATACGATTTTCGACGCGCTCTTTGCGCGCCCTTCGTTCCGTTCGCACGGAATATCAAAGAGGACGTATTGATCGCCCGCTTTCCATCCGGCCGAAATTCCGACGAGCTTATCCATCAGATTGACCGCCCATTCGTATTCTTCTCCGGGGAGCACTTCGGCAAAGGGCACGAGGTGAATCTTTTCGTACGCGCCCCGAAAATTGCCTTTTGCATCGAAGAGAAGAGAAGCGTTGCTCAGCCTGCGTATTTCGCCTTCCGCGACGTAGGGACCGCCGATGATAAAGGGCACGTGCATCCTTTCGATAAAGCGCACAAGCGGCTCTTCGGGAGGGTAGAGCGAATAATAGGCTTGGCCGTTCGGAAACGAGTGACGAAGAACGCCTTCGCTCCAAACGACGATGTGTGCATCTTTTCCTTCCGCTTTCAATTCGTTTATTTTTTCTTCGCTCAGTTTTTCCGATGCCATGATCGACGCTTCGTCCGACGTTTCGTTCCAAGGATTGCTGTTTTGCTGCACTAAGACGGCGTTGAGTGTTTTTTCGGGTTTGCGCGGTTTTGCGTATTGAAAAGCTCCGTATAAAAACGAAAGCGCAAAGAGGGCGATGCATACGCCCGCCGTGCGTTTGAGCGCCGAAAGGGAAACGCCCGGTGCAATGAGATGCGGCGCACGCTTGAGCAGCAAAATGCCTTCCGCGCAGACTGCCGAGCACAGCGCAAACAAAAACGAAACGCCGTATGCGCCTGTGAGATCGGCGATCTGCATAAAAAGCCGCCACGGAAATGCGCTCGACGAAAGCGTGCCCCACGGATATGCGAGAAAGCCCGTTCCCGACGCTTTATACCATTCGTAGAGCGTGTATGCACACGAAAACCAAAAGACGCGGAACGGAATGCCGTAAGATGAAAGTCCCGCTCCTTCGGCAAGATATTTTTGTGACGCCGGTTCCGCTCCCTTTACAAGCCTTTTGCATCCGCCGTACCGTGCGTAGGGGACGTAGAGCATACGCCCCAAAATGCCGCCGATGAGGCCCGTACCGACAGCCGATGCGCCGAGGGTAAAAATCGCAAAATCTTTAAAAAAGGCGAGCCAAAAACTCGAAAACAGATGGACGGAAAACGTATGCAGGGCACCGAGCCGAAACGCGCTTCGATAGGAACGGCATTCGGCGACGGCGATATAGAGCGGAATGAGCGAAATGAGGGCGATAGAGGGGCATCCGAGCAAAAAAAACTCGTTCGGAATGGCCAGAGATACGAGAATCGCCGAAAAAATCACGCGGAAAACTTGTAAAAAGTTACTCATTAGTATACAATACGGGATATTATAATATATAACGCTGCCGAGTACAAGCGGCGTTTTAAGGATTCGGACTGCCGTATGAAACAGGTGAGAGGTGCCCACAAACAAGAATATGAAGTTTATCCCAAAGTGACGGCTGTCGCCCCCGGACGTTTTCATCTCATCGGGGAGCATTCGTGGTTTTTTCGCGATAAAACGCTTTCCATGGCGGTAAACCTTCCGGTTTACATTTCCGTTTCAAAGCGCGACGATTCCGTACTGAAATTTTATTTTTCGCAGATGAACGAGAGAAAGCGGGCAAATCTTTCGTCGCTGAAATTCAGACGCGAAGACCGCTGGGCAAATGCGATTAAAGCCGTCATTTCGGGATTCCTTGCAGGAGGATGTACGCTCGGCGGCATGAACATCACCGTGTACAGCGATATCCTTCCGTCCGCGGGCTTCGGCATTACGACGGCGATAAAAGCGGCGAGCGCTCTTGCGCTTCGCGAACTCTTTTCGCTCGACATGAGCGATGCGGAAATGCTTGAAGCGATCGAGCGCGGCAATAAATCGTTTTTGAAAATAGGTAACTACAATGCCGACAATTTTGCCGCCCTGTATTCGAAAGCGGGAAAGCTGCTCATCACCGACCACGCGCGCGCAGTCTACGATTACATCGATTTTCCGTTCGACGATTCTCTCATTCTCCTTACCGACGCGAGGGTGCCGCGCATATCCGTGTGGGATGAAAATACGATCCACGAATCGGAAAACGCGCTTTTGCTCGGCGATCTCCGCGAACGGAAGCGGGGCGTGTACGGCGGCTGGCAGTACGAAAACAATGTCACCGAAATAAACGAAACGCTTTCTGCGGTAAACGAAGATACGAGGCGGAAACTCTTGTGCATCATGCGCGAACACAACGACGTCATTGATGCGCGGACCGCCCTCGTCAAAAAGGATTTCGGAAAATTTGCGCGCGCAGTCAATCACAGCCATGAAAGCATGCGCGACTTGTTCGAGATTTCGTGTCCGGAAATCGACTGGATATTAAAACGCGTCGGCGAACTCGAACCGAATCTCGAACAGCTTCGAAACCCCGTTACGTGCGGCCGCATTACGGGAAAGGGCTTCGGGAGATGTCTGTATACGTTTATCAGAAAAGAAGACGAAGAAGCGTTTCGAACGAAGCTTTCCGAGTACGAAAGGATATTCGGCTTTCATCCGTCTTCGTATCGCGTGCTGCCCGCCGACGGCGCGCACATCGTAAAGTAATAGGTCGAATATAGGACTTCACGGTGAAACTGCTTTTAACAAACGACGACGGATTTTCCGCTGACGGCATAAAAACGCTTGCTCGGCACTTGTCCGATGCCGGTCACGACGTGTGGATATTTGCGCCCGACAGAAACCGCTCGGCCGCTTCAAACCGCATTACGATGGATAAGCCGCTTCGAATAAAAGAGCACGGACAGCGTATCTATTCGTGCTCGGGTATGCCTGCCGACTGTGTCATCACCGCGCTCAAAAGCGGCATCATCGGAAACGGCGTGGATGCCGTGCTTTCGGGGATCAACCGCGGTGCAAATATCGGAACGGATATTCTCTATTCGGGAACTGCGGCTGCAGCGAGGCAGGCGGTGCTCTACGGAGTGCCGGGAATCGCCTTCAGCGTGCGCTCTTCGGACGGCTTCTGGCGTTACGATGCGATGGCGCGCTTTGCTTCTTCCAATCTGTCATCGCTCATTTCGCTTACGCATACGGCAAACGGAGACGGCACTCCCGACGGTCTGTGCGTTTTTGTAAACGTCAACGGTTTGTCTCTCGATCGCTACGGCGGCGCTTCCTTTGCCGATGAAATATCGTTTCGCGAATATAGGGATGCCGTTCACGTGCTCGCCGGCCCCGACGGCGACCGGTACAGTTTTTTTTGCGGAGGAGACATCGTTACGCACGGCGGAGATACAAGCGACAATGCGGTATGCGAAAAAGGCTTTGTCGCCGTCTCTCGCATCTATGCCGAAGTGCGCGCTGCGAAAGGAGTGGACGGCATTTCGTTTTCGGTGTAAAATAATGTGTTGGTGGGAACATGGCAAACGAAGCAAGAAAATCATCCGAAAATCCCGATATAGTGCGGCAGGGTGTACTGCTGTATAAGCAAAAAAAATATGCGGACTCTCTCGCGTTTTTTCTCGCGCTTCCTCAGGATACGGGTATCGACGGCATAGAGCTCGCGTATTACATCGGGCTGTGCTATGCGAAGCTCGAACGCTACGACGACGCGCTTTTGTATTTGGAACAGGTGGTTACATCGGGTACGGAACTCGAGCGCGTTTTGCAGTGCCGCTTTCTCCTCGCCGTCATCTACGCGCTTTCCGGCCGCAGGCGTCTTGCCGAATTCGAACTCAACAAACTGCTCGAAACGGGCTACCGCAACGCATCCGTCTATGCGGCTATCGCCTTTATCGCGTGGGAGCAAAACGACGTCAAAAAATGTCTCGAATATTACGAAAAATCGCTTGAAATCGATCCCGAAAATCTCACGTCGCTGAACGGCATGGGATACGTGCTCGCATGCGAAAATACCGATTTGACGCGGGCGCTGTCATATTGCAAAAAAGCGGTCGATTCCGAACCGAAATCCGCCGCATGCCTCGATTCGCTGGGGTGGGTATATTTCAAACTCGGCCTCATGGAAGAAGCTTCAAAATATCTTACGGAAGCGCAAAAGCTCGACGGTTCGAACGCCGTCATCAAAGAACACGTCGCGCAGCTTGAGGCTTTTAAGGACGACCGATGAAAAATCTTTTTTCTCATGCACCGTATTCCGTTCATTCGGCAAAAAAATCGATACGTAAAAATGCTTTCCCCAGTGGGGCTTCTTTTCGCGCGGTGAAAAAAGCGCTCCTTTTATTGCTGCTGTTCGCCGCTTCTCTTTTTGCAGAGGATACGGCAGGTCTTTCCGCTCCCGGAAGGATGCGTACGGCCGACGAAGGTTTTGCGTCCGAAGAGTTCCGGCGCGGCGTGCAGGCTTATTACCGAGGCGCGTTCAACGAAGCGATTTTGCAGTTCGAACGTTCCCTTTCATACAAAAGCGACGACAATTTGATACTCGACTGGCTCGGCAAAGCTTATTACCGAAGCGGCCTCGAAGGCGAAGCGCTCACATCGTGGAAGAGAGCCTACGAAAACGGGTACGGCGGCATCCTCATGCAAAACAGGATCGAAGTCGTGAGCGAGCGGCGCGTGACGGGCGATGCCTACGGAAAAGACGCGCGCTATACGGAAGCGGGAAGCTTTCCCGGCATGAACGGAGATGTTCTCGTGTTCAGCGAACCCGTTTCGTCTCTTCCGCTTGCCGACGGCACTCTGTGGGTCGTCGCTTACGGTTCCAACGAACTCTTGAAGATAAACGTCAACGGCACCGTCGTGCGTCGCGCCGAAGGACCGATCAACGGATTCGATCGGCCGCTCGACGTGATTGCGCTTCAAAGCGGCAATATGCTCGTCAGCGAAAGCGCGGGCGACAGGCTTTCGCTTTTGAACCCCGACGGAAAATTTATTAAATATATCGGCTCGAAGGGACGCGGCGTCGGTCAATGCGTCGGCCCGCAATATCTCGCCGAAGACGAAAACGGAAACATCTACGTGACCGACTACGGAAACAGCCGCGTCGATGTATTCGATAAAGACGGAAACGCGCTTTTTTATTTCGGAAAGGCGCAAAACGGCTTTGCGGGCTTTCAGGGACCTACCGGCATCGCAGCCGTTTCGGGCGGCATCTACGTTGCAGACAACGTGACCGGCGGCATCTATCAATTCGATACTGCAGGCAATTTCATCCGTACGCTGGTGCGGGAAAAAACCTTCCGCTTTCCCGAATCGATGAAAGCGTGGAACGACTTTCTCGTCGTCTGCGATTCGAACAAAATGATTTCGGTCGACCTCGAAACGGGAGCGACATACGAAAGCGCGAAAACGGGAAACGCTCCGTCGCGCCTGACGAGCGCGGTGCCCGATGCGAACGGCAACGTCCTCGTCACCGATATGAAATCGAACGAAGTGTATGTGATGACGAAGATGCAGGAGCTTGTCGGCGGACTTTTCGTACAGATCGAACGCGTCAATGCCGATAAATTTCCGCTCGTCGTCGTCGAACTCTCCGTCGAAAACCGCCGCCGTGAAAGCGTCGTCGGTCTCGGCGAAGAAAACTTTTACTTAACCGAAGGAAAGCGTCCCGTTTTGCAGCAAAAGCTTATCGGAGCCGCGTCGAACAATAAAATCGAAGACCTTACGATCATCATCGACAGGTCGAAAGAAAGCGCGGCTTACGGAGCGCAAATCCAAAACGCCGTGCGCTCTCTTTCATCTGCGATGAAAGGCGAGGGGACGCTCCGCATCGTCTGTGCAGGCGCCGTGCCCGCGACGGAATATAAAGGCTCTCCGCGCGCGGCGGAAAAATTCGGCATAAACGTTTTAAAAACGCCCGTGTCGGCCGAAGTGCCCCTCGACCTCGCGCTGCGCCTTGCCGCAAACGATCTCATAAACGCCGAAGCAAAACGCGCCGTCGTATTTTTAAGTGCGGGACGCGTGACGCAAAACGCTTTTAAAAAGTACGGACTTTCCGAACTTACCGCATATTTCAATAACAATTCGATCGCGTTTTCACCCGTCCTCCTCACGCAGGGTGCCGCCGATCCCGAAATCGCTTACCTCGAAGAAAATACGAAAGGCAAATCCTATTACGTTTTCAGACAGGAAGGACTTGCCCCCGTCGTCGACGATTTGCGGAATCTTCCCGTCGGACGCTATCAGCTTTCGTATATGTCTTCACTCAACACCGATATGGGGCGGGCGTTTTTGCCGATTGAAGCCGAAACCTATCTTATGAACCGGAGCGGCAGGGACGAGAGCGGATACTTCGCACCGCTGCAGTAAAAGCGTGCGGCTTACGATCGTCGCTGCCGGTTTTTCGGTAATCTTGCACGTATACGTACTTAAAGTATAAATATTTTCGGAGGAAGCAAGATCGATGAAAAAGGCCGTTTTATTTGCCGCTATGTGCGTTGTATGTATGTGCGTGTATGCACAAAATACCGACACCGATTTGTATTATCAGGGGTTTGCGTATAAAGATACGCGATGTATCGTTACGGGTAATGCAGTAAATGTCCGCTCAGGAGCGGGAAGCGGATATGCAAAGCTTTTTCAGCTGAATGCAGGCGATGTTGTATCCGTTATAGAAAAATGCGATGCGCCGCCTTTGCTCGCCGAAGGTGCTTTATCGTATTGGTATAAAATTACATGCGGTAAAGGCACGGGCTTTATGTGCGGACGCTGGCTTACGTCAAAATATGCCGCAGGTGATATAAATGCGGACGGAAAAATCGATTACATAACATATCAAGCGTTTTACCGCATTCCGTACGGTGCGGAGGATTTTGATGAATATATATTTACAAACGATACGTTTTTACTGATACAAGGCGGCGCCGTTTCGGAACTGAAAGGTGCCAGTTTTATACCGAAAGAAAAAGGACATCCGTATAGACCGAGAGATATTGCCGTTATTGCCGATCTTGAACTTCCTATAAAAAATCCCGTTATACTGTTTTCAAACTTTTTCGGATACGGATCGGGCCGCAGTTGTATATGCGATTTTTATTTTTTTAATGAAGATAATACATTTTCACCGATAATTTCAGCCGGCTCTTTTTGGGAGGGGTATTACTACAAAAAAACGAAACTCATTTTTCCGAATAAAGCCTACGATGTGTATAATCAAAAATGGAGCGCTTCGGAAAAAGGTCGAAAGAATATCATTATCAAGATAACGAAAGACGGAAAAGAGAACGATAAGTATGAAACGGAAAGCGAAACCGTTTCGCAAGCCGAGTATCGCTGGAACGGCGCTTCTTTTGAACAGATTCGGTAATTGCGGGTTTTATGAGAGGTAATCATGAAAACATATCAAGACGCGAACGCGGCGGTCATTGACCGATGGATTACGGAAGGCTGGGAATGGGGAAAGCCCGTCGATCATCAAACCTTTGTGCAGGCGCAAAACGGACAATGGTCTGTAGTGTTGACACCGACAAAACCGGTACCGCGCGAATGGTTCGGCGATTTAAAAGGCAAAAAGCTTTTGGGGCTCGCGTCGGGAGGCGGTCAGCAAATGCCGATTTTTACCGCCGCCGGAGCGGAATGCACAGTGCTTGACTATTCGGAAAAACAGCTTGAATCGGAACGCATTGTTGCCGAGCGCGAAAGCTATCGCATAAACATCGTGCGCGCGGATATGTCAAAACCGCTGCCCTTCGCCGATTCATCTTTCGATATTATTTTTCATCCCGTGAGCAACTGCTATATCGAAAAGGTCGAGCCGGTATTTGCCGAATGTTTTCGTATTCTCAAAAAGGGCGGCGTGTTACTGTGCGGACTTGATATCGGTATCAATTATCTTGTCGATCAAAAAGAAGAAAAGATTATCAACTCGCTTCCGTTTAATCCGCTCGTTTACGAAGCGCACCGCAAACAGCTTGAAGAATCGGACTCGGGCTGGCAGTTTTCGCATTCGCTTACCGAACAAATCGGCGGACAGCTGCGCGCAGGTTTTACGCTCACCGATATCTACGAAGACACGAACGGCGACGGCCGCCTGCACGAACTGCACATCCCGTCGTTCATTGCGACGCGTGCGATAAAATAATTTGCAATCGGTAATGCGCTGATTGATAATGAACAATGAGGCGCGGGGAAATGGCGAAGAACAAAAATATACAAAAAATATATGCCTGTTGGATTTATGTAAGCGATTTGAAAAAATCGATCCGCTTTTATCAAAATATCGGTTTTGAACTCAAGTTTATTGAAGAGGACGGTGCTTGGGCGGAATTCGATTTAGGAGAAACGTCGTTCGCCCTGCTGCAACGGCCTGCGGAAAAAGGATCGGTACAATCTGTAAAAACGAAAATTATGTTCGAGGTAAATGACATTGAAGAAATGCGCCGGCGTTTGGTTTCTCTCGGCGTCAAATTGATCGGAGATATCAGAGAAGAACCTTACGGCAAACTGCTGACCTTCGAAGACCCCGACGGGCATTGGTTGGAGTTTTTTGAAAATAAACGTGCTTAAAAAGCGTTTTGGGGCTGTACGATAAACAATCGTATGTGCGATTTTACCGAATGGCAACAAGAGTAAACCTAACAAAATACGGCAAGTTCTATATCTGGTTGACAGATATATCTGTGTTGTATATAATCTAAATATGATAAAGACATTCGGAGATTCCGAAACCGAAAAGATTTGGAATGGAAAGAAATCACTGAGGCTTCCTCCGGATATTCATAAAAGAGCATTTGTAAAACTGCTGATTATAAATTCAGCCGAATGTGAAGATGATTTGAAGATTCCACCGGGGAATAAATTCGAGCATCTGTTCGGTGATTTGAAAGATTATTGTTCGATACGAATAAATGACCAATGGAGAATACAGTTTAAGTTTCAAAACAATGAAGCTTATGAAGTAAAGGTTACGGATTATCACTAAGCGAGGTTTGTATGGATGATAAAATCGAATTGCCGAAAATCGGCGACATTATTGCAAAAGAATTCCTGGAGCCTCTTGGAATTACTCCGTACAGACTTGCAAAAGACTTGGGAGTTTCAACAAGTTCGATTTTGGATTTGGTTCACGGAAAAAGAAAAATCTCCGTAGAAATGGCTTTGCGCCTTTCAAAGTATTTCGGAACAAGTTCGAAATTCTGGCTCAATATGCAGAATGAGTTGGATTTGAGGGAAGCAAAAGAAAAATTGAAAAGCGATTTGGATAAAATCCCAAATTGCAAGAAGACCGCATGAGGTATAATAATAACGAGATGAATCATTAAAAACCGGAAGGATATAGTGTTCCTTCTATCAGCATGTATCTCATCTACAAAAATTAGTATCTTTTTCTTTTTCATTATGTTCAATCGTTTCGTGACATTCGCCCTTATAATTATTTTGTCCTTTCAGCGTTTCCGCGCGTGCGTTTTTTTCTCCTGCGAGGAGGCGCGCTTTATGCACTTTGACGTCGGGGTGTTTTTTTGCCAAATCGAGGATCGCGTTTTCGACGGCTTCTTTTTTCTTTTCTCCGAAATCGAAGAGCTCTTCCTGGTGCGGCTCCGATGCGCCGCTTATGTGATCGGCTCCGATGCCGATGAGGCGTATGCCGCGTCCCGATTCGTATTTTTTTTCAAACAGAGCGCATGCGCGTGCGTAGAGGTCGTCGATCGACGTTATCTTTGACGTTGAAGTTTCGCGGGCGGAAACGGTTGTAAAATCTTCGTAGCGTATTTTTACAAAAACGGTTTTGCTCGTATAGCCTTCGCGCCGCATGCGAAACATGACGGTGTGCGAGAGTTCCATGATTGCGGTTTTTATCGCGTATGTGTCGGTGAGGTCGTATGCGAAAGTTTTTTCGGAACTCAGCGAATGGGAAGCGGCGTCTCTCATAAAAGTGTCGGGTTCTCTTCCGCGCACGACGTTGTATAAAAAATTGCCTGCGGCTTTTCCGAACAGTACGCAAAGCAGTTCTTCGCTTTTTTCCCGAAGATCGCGCGCGGTAAAGATGCCCGCCTGATTGATGCGCAAAAGCGTTTTGTGCCCGATGCCCCATATTTTTTTCAGCGGCAGCGAAAGCATAAAACGCTCTTCGTCTCCCGGTTTGACTTCAAAAAATCCGTCGGGCTTCGACATTTCGGATGCGAGCTTTGCGATATATTTCGTGCTTGCAAGTCCTACCGATACGGTGAGTCCCGTCGTATCGCGCACTTCTTTTTTTAAGCGGAGTGCGGTTTGTTCGGGATCTCCGAAAAGAAGCTCGGTGCCCGTCAAATCGATAAAAGCTTCGTCGATGGAAATCTGATCGACGTCGGGAGAATATTCGCGGAATATATCCATGATCCGCGCGGAGACTTCGTGATAGCGCTCATGTCTTCCGTGCAGGTAGATGCCCGAAGGGCAGAGCCGGTAGGCTTCGGCGACGGGCATAGCCGAGTGGACGCCGTATACACGCGCTTCGTAGGATGCAGTCGAAACGACAGCCCTCCGCTCTCCGGGCAGTCCTCCGACGATCACGGGTTTTCCCCGGAGAGCGGGGTTGTCGAGCTGTTCGACGGAAGCGAAAAAGGCGTCGATATCGACGTGGAGAAAGCACTTTGTCATGAAAAGCCGCCGCTTTTTTGTGCGGGAATATCGAAAGTGTACGTGCTTTTAACGTACGTGTTTTTTTCGCCTGCTTCGTAGAGCGCACTCACTTTTACCGTCGTCGAAGCCGAAGTATCGGCGGTATATACAAAGACGAGCGTTTCGGGCGGATACGGCGGGATCGCAAAGGTATCGGTGTTCGTGCCCGTATCGGATGCGTATTCGGAGTCGGAGTAGAGTACGGGATTTTTCGATTCGCCTTCAAGCGAGACCGAACACAGAACTGCGTTTTTTCCGAGCTGTACGACGAGGCTGCGCGATGTGTCGCCGAAAAAAGTTCTGTCGCTTACGCTGCACGAAATATCGTTCGAATTGTCCGTCCGTATGTTTTCGGAAACTGCGGAACGTTTTTCTCTTCCGCTTTCAAAACGGTTTGAAATAAAGGTGATCGCCGCAAAAATCAAAACCGCGATTATTGCGATAGCCGCGAGGGAGAGGACGGTATTGCGCATGCGCATGCCGAAGGCGCTGAGCGATACGTTTTTCCATCTTTCATTCATGCGCGCTATGATGCGAAACCACTGTATTAAAAACGGAAGAAAGACAAAGGCGAGGAGCACGTTTTCCGAAAACGGACTGTATGCGACGGTGCGGAATGCGTTCGTCCGACCGAAATTGATTATCTGCACGGCGTAGGGCAAAAAGGGCAATCCCATTATAAAAAAAAGCGCTATGAGAAAACCCGTACGCTTGAGCGGGCGCGACAGATAGACGATGATATATTCCGCCGTAAACAGAAAAAAAAGCGATATGTCGACGGCGGCAAAGATAAAAATATTGACGACGGAAGCGAGCGTGAGGATATATGCGTAGGCTTGTTTTTTCAGTATACCCTGCTGCCGTATCTGAAAGAGATACAGCGATGTTACTATGATAAAAGCTGCGGCAATTTTTAAGATAAACTGCACGAGCGTGCCGATGCCGAATACCGCCGCCAGAAAATGAGCGAGTATTTGACTTGCTTCGAGAGAAAGAGAAGCGATAAGGGCGGTAAGCGGGAGTATGTACCACAAGCGCAGTACGTCGCGCCGTATTTTTTTTCTGTTTTTTTTGTCGGCGATAAACGAAAATTCGCACAGGATAAAAAGGCTTACGAATGAAATAATCATAAAACACAGCACGATAAATCGTTCGTCGAAATTGACGACGGCCGTGTTCGTCGGAAGGAGTATGTAATGCCTGTCCCAGCTTGCACTTCCCGCCGCAGTGTATGAAAAAACGAAAGACGTCAAAACCGCATTTGCTCTTTCGTCGGCGGAAGGAAACGAAACCGACGCGCACGGAATTTCGCGCGTGAGAAAAAAAGCCGTGCGTTCATCGCTTTCGATGAGGGAAAGGCGGAAGAGCGAATTGAAGCCGCCGCCGCGAAGCGCATACGTTTCATTGTTTTCGTCGCACGCACGGATGAGGCGGAGCACGAGCCAATCGGGAGAAACCGTTCCGCCGCCGCCCGGTTCGATTGCCGCTTTTTTTCGCGCGTTGAAATCGACGCACACGGCCGCATAATCGTCCGGCGTTTCGATGTTTTTTGCAAAAACGTCGGTACCTTTTATCTGCGGCATGCCGGCGTCGATCTCTTCATCACCGTAGGAAAAAAGCAGGATAATATCGCAGTCGTTTTTCAGTTCTTTTAGGCGGCGTAAAAACGACGTAAAAAAATCGCGCTGCGTGTACGCGTCTTCCATCGTAAAGGCGAGGATGAGTGATGTGCGCTCGTTTGGAGCGGCGCTCTTTTCCGATGCGGGAATGCGGACGGAGACATTGTACGGAAAATCGTTTTGTCTGCCGGAAACAAGCGGATCGCTTACTGCGCGTAAACCAAACGACGAAAGAAACGAAGCTGTTTCGCGGCAGAGTTCGCGGCCGATCGGCGTGCTTTCGGCTCCGAAAACAGCGGAAGCGAAAATACCGATAAAAAAACACAGTGCGAAGCGCTTCGTTTTCATGTCGTCAGTGTATTGTATAACGTGTTTACAATGCAAGTCCTATTGTATATAATAATACACATTACACAAATGTAAGCGATTGGAAAAAAGACTATGAGTACGACTGAAAAAAAAATAATGTTCGGTTTGCCGCTGAAAATCATATTGACGGAAAACGGCGCTTCTTATTTTATAAGCCGCAAAAAAAAGCTCCTTCGTTTCAGACTTGCCGACAATGCCGACGAATACGGCATTTTCTTTAATAAATTTTCTCCGCAGTCGGTTCAACGCATGATTTTACTCGACTACATTTCAAAGATCGAAATATCGATGACCGAATTCGTTTCGGCGCGGCAGGAAGTGATGGATCTGTCGAAGCTCATCGTCTATTCGCTGCTCTACAAACAATTCGATCGGGAAGTGTATTCCGCGCTGATAAAATGTGCGTGCGTAAGAAAACACAACCGAACAAATCCCGCGCACCTCATCGACGAAGAAACGTCGATAAGCGATCGCCAGCTCAAACTTCTGCTGTTGAATAAAGACGATATCATCGTACAGACGCGTAAGCAGATTCTCGATCCGATTTGGCAAAACATTGTAGATAACAAAGGTTACTCCGCCGAAGAAAAAAACATCAACCTTTTGATGAGCGAAAAATTTTTAAATCGCTTGGGTCTCATGAATTGGTATATCATTACGCTGTTCTGCAAAAACGAAGGCTTTTCGGAAATACTCCTTACGGTACGCAATAAGCTCATCGCGTATATGGAAAAATCGAGGGTCGCCGAATATATTTCCGTCATGATCATGGAGCTTGCGCTCAACAGCGAAAGTTTGAATATCCGAAAAGAGGCGCGCAATATGTATCAGGGTGTGGATAATATCGATTCGCTCATCCTCGATACCGTCATCCGCGAAAAAATTATCAAAGAGCTCAAGCGTAAGCGCGAACTCGTGTTTTTGTCATGGAAACTCGGAGGGGGAGCTTCGTCGATCGGCAGACAGGGCAGACTGCAGATTACGCTGTACAACAAAGACGATGCGTTTCAGGAAATCAAAGAGACGATCGAAGCGAAAAAAACGGCGGACACGAGCAAAAAGACGCTTATCGATTTTTACCGCGAACTTCCCGAAGGACAGGAGGGTATCGACTTGGGACTGTACTACCTGTCCTATCTCGATGACGCGTGCAAAAAAGTCGGCGTCAAATTCGAATCGCTCGTGAGTCAGTTTACGGCAAGCGATTTAACCGTTATCAATCTGATATTCAATTTTTAACCATGAAATCGTCCGCACTTCTTTTTGTGTTCATCGTTTCACTCCTTTTTTTTTCCTGTTCATCTTCGCTTCCCGATGTGAAAGCTGTACGGGCGGTTTCAATTTTCGATTATACCGACGGTGATTCCTATCCGCGTATGCGCCTTGCAGTCTTTACCGAAACGGGAAGCGATGTGCGGAGAGCCGAAAGCATCCGCATTGTCTCGAAGGAGACAGGCTGGGAGTGGAAAGCGGACGATGTCGAAATTTTTTCTTCCGATGCGAAGATGTGGGCGGGCTATACGAATTTCGTTTCTCCCGGAGATCGGGCAATCCCGCAGGGAGCGTATACGCTTTTTTATACGGATGCGCTCGGCCATGACGCGGAAAGCTCTTTTTCCGTTTTTTATCCCGCATCCCTTCGGCGTACGCGAGCCGGAGAGGCGAAGGAAAAACTCGGAACAGGGGTGAGCGAACGGATCGCCGTCTACGATGAAGAAGACGCCCTCATCTACTTCGATGCGCGTAAAGCCGAATGGAAATCGGACGACGACGTATGGCGGGAAATGGAAAACGCTTCCCGCATGCGGCTTTGCTTTTCAAATGCGGATGCGTCGGTGCTGTGCTTTATGCCTTTTATCGATCGCCCTGAAATTTCACCGGCGAGCGGGGAGTGAGCGCTTTGAACGAGGCGGGCGTATTTGAAGAAAAGCGGCCTTTCCGAGACGTAAAAACCTATGTCGTGAGGGCGTCGCGCATGACCTCGGCGCAAAAGCGCAATTACGCGGAGCTTGCCCCGAAGTGGTGCGTTCCGTACCGGGAATCGCTTATCGATTACACAGCTCTTTTCGGAAACGAAAAACCGGTTACGATCGAAATCGGTTTCGGCATGGGAAGCGCGACGGCGGAAATCGCTTTTAACAATCCCGATAAAAATTATATCGGCATCGAAGTACATAAGCCCGGCATCGGAAAGCTGCTCGGCGAAATCCGCAATCGCAGTTTGGAAAATCTCCGCATCATCGAAGGCGATGCGGCTCCGGTGCTTTCGAATATGATCGCCGACGATTCGGTTTCCGCCTTTCACGTATTTTTTCCCGATCCGTGGCCGAAAAAGCGTCATCACAAACGGCGTCTCGTACAGCGGCCGAGAACCGATCTCTTCGCATCGAAACTCGAAGAAGGCGGCTATTTTTACATGGTAACCGATTGGAGCGAATACGCGGATTTTGCGCTTTCGGAGCTCACGGCGACGGAAGGCTTTGTCAACGCGTACGAGGGCTTTGCCGAAAAAAAAGCGTGGCGGCCCGAAACGAAATTCGAAATGCGCGGAATACGTGCCGCTCGGGAAATTCGCGAACTTTATTTTTTAAAACGACGATGAGGGTGTATGGACGAACTGTTTGCTTCCGATACGGCGGGTGAACAAAAACGCGCCGCGGATGAGACGCGGAAAAAGCGCATTGCGGAACTCCGAAAATCGATACGGCGCTATCAAAAATCCTATTACGACGGCGAAGGCGAAATAAGCGATGAAGCCTTCGATGCGCTGTGGGATGAGCTGAAGTCTCTCAATCCTTCCGATCCGCTTTTAAAAAAGATCGGACAGGATTCGGGCAATTTCGAAAAAGTCCGCCATATCATGCCGATGGGCAGTCAGGAAAAAGTTGCAAACCCCGAACAGTTTTTAGGCTGGGCGCAAAAGCACGACTACGGCGAATACCTCGTCGAATATAAGCTCGACGGCGCGTCTCTCGAACTGCAATACGAAAAAGGAAATCTCGTGCACGCCGTAACGCGGGGCGACGGGACGATCGGAGACGACATCACGGCGAATGCAAAAAAGATGAAGGGCGTTCTCTTGACGCTTTCGTGTGCGGAAGACTTTACCGGAGCCGTGCGCGGCGAAGTGATTATGACGCACGGCGTTCACCGCGCGAAATACGGCGATAAAGCGAATTGCCGAAACGCTGCGAACGGCATCATGAAACGCAAAGACGGTACGGGAAGCGAAGATTTGGAGATGATCGCATACGACGCGTGGGCGGCCGCAGGAGAGGCTCCGTTTCGGGACGAAGAAGAAAAAATCGCGTGGCTTTCGTCGTGCGGCTTTACCGTCGTGCCGCTTGCGATCTGTAAAACGGCCGATGAAGTCGTCGCATATCGCGCCCGCGTCATGGAAAAGAGAAAATCGCTCGACTACGACATAGACGGGCTTGTCGTCAAAGAGCGGACGATCCGCAGGGACGATGCGGCGAGAGCGCGCCCCGAACGGCAGATCGCGTTCAAGTTCAGTCTCGAAGAAGCGGTGTCCGTCGTCCGCAGCGTCGAATGGAGCAAAAACGGCGGAACCTATACTCCCGTCGCGATTTTCGATCCCGTGGAACTCGCCGGCACGACCGTGCAGCGAGCGAGCCTTGCAAACCCCGATACGATGCGCGCCCTCGGCGTTGCAGTCGGTTCGTCCGTCGTCGTCGTAAAACGGGGAGAGATCATCCCGAAAATCGAAAGCGTCGTTCCGAACGAAAATGCGACGACTCCCGTCGTCTTTCCGAAAACCTGCGAAACCTGCGGCACTCCTCTCGTCGATGAAGGTTCTCGCCTTTTTTGTCCGAACAAGTCGTGTCCCAAGCGCGTGCTGCATCAGCTTTTGAAGTGGGTGCAAATCGTCGATATCCGCGATTTGGGAGAAGCGCTCGTCACTGCTCTTTTCAACGCGGGAAAGCTTTCTTCGATCACCGATATCTATACCCTTACCGTCGATGAGCTCACGCCGTTTTTTTTGAACGAAGAAAGCATCGCCATGGAAAAAGAATCGCTCGGAGCGGCGAAGGTTGTCGCGTCGATCGGAAACAGAAGGCGCCTAAGCCTTTCGGCTTTTATCGCGGGATTCGATATCGAAGGGATAGGGGAGACGATGGCGGAAAAACTCGTCGCCTCAGGCTTCGATACGCTCGAAAAACTTTTGCGGGCATCGGAAGCGGACATTGCAGGCGTGTACGGCTTTGCCGAAAAGACGGCGAAGATTGCGGTCGAAGGGCTTTCCGAAAACTCAAACGAAATGCGCTCCCTCGTTTTGTCGGAGACGATAGCGATCATCGAGCAAAAAGCCGGAGTTTTTGCGGGAAAATCCTTTTGCTTTACCGGAGAGCTTTCGACGATGAAGCGAGCCGATGCGGAAGCTCTCGTGAAAGCGGGGGGCGGCATCTGCAAATCGTCGGTGACAAAAGATTTATCCTATCTCGTTACGAACGATAAAGAAAGCGGATCGTCGAAAAACGCAAAAGCCGCAAAATTCGGCATTCCCGTCATCGACGAAAAAGAATTTATTAAAATGGCGAACGTCGAAACAGCGCGTTAAAGCGAGGCGGTATGGCGAGAGAAAGAACGGCAGGCTATTTCATTTTCAACGCGGTCTTTGCCTCTTTCCTCGCTTTGTTTATCGTGTTTGCCGTCCGCTTTGCAAACTGTTTCGGAGCTGCCGAAAGACTTCCCGGCGTCGAGCGCTATGAAATCATGAGGATTTTACCGTACGGGACGAGCGCCGGCTCCGACGGAGAAACCGTGAGCGCTTCCGTTTCGATACTCGACACGAGCGGCAACGAATGCGCGCGGATCGAGCGTTCGTGGCGGGGTTCCGTTCTCGCCGTCGATTTTAAAAGTGCGGAGTTTTCGGGCAAGCGTTTTTATTTTCCGTGCGAACTCTACGGCAGGGAAATCGTATCGGCTGCTTCTCCCTTTTTCCGTCGTCGCGGCACGGAGCTTTTTCGCTATTACAACGAAAATACGCAGTGTATGCTTTTGGGCGCTTCTTCGACGTTCGAAGGCAGGCGCGATCTGTATTCGCTTGCCCGTTTCGCCTTCTCGCCGTTTTCAGCCTTTGCCGCGGACTTTTCGCGCCGTTATTCGGCGGATCTCTCGCAGTGCAGGGCGGGCGTCTATTACAGCGTCATAGTCGGCACGGACGGAACGCTCAAAATCGAAGCGACGTATTGACGGTGCTATTGCTGTTTCGTATACGCGTAATCGCCGGTAAAAAAGTCCGGAGAGACGGCGCACATATTGAGCCGCACTTCCCAGTGCAGATGCGGACCCGTCGCAAGCCCCGTTTTACCCGAAAGCCCGAGCACATCTCCCTGTTTGACGCTTTGTCCCTCTTTGACGTTTAAAGCGCTCAAGTGATAGTAGAGACTGTATAGACCCGGTGCGTGGGCGATGACGACGCTGTAGCCGGTCGTAATGCGATTTTCCGCCATGACGACTTTTCCGTCGGCGCAGGCGGCGATACTGGTACCTTCGGGAACTCCGTAGTCGATGCCGTAGTGAGCCGATGCCGCCGATTTTCCGTCCGTATAGCGGTACACGCGCCGGTCGCCGAAAAGCGATGTTCTCCTCGTGTCCGCCGCGACGGGCGGCACGAAAGGCTTTATCGTGTAGACGTCGGAGAGGATAACCGTTTCCAAAAGCGCATTCAGCTTTTCGCTCTGTGCGATGCGCTCGGGACTCGTATTCGTTCTGATCCCCGTGTTCCGCGCGTCGAGCGCTATCGTTTCACTGTTAAAGTCTTTTTTAATAACAGTGATCGGAAGCGTAAACTCTTCGGCGTCCGCACCGAAGGCGCTGTAGACGACTTTGATCGCATACGCTCCGTTGGAAACCCATATCGAAATCGGTACGTAGGCTAAAAGTTCCTGTACGCTTTGCCGCTTTGCTTTTTGATTGATATAAAAAAATTGCGCCGAATCGATCTTTTTCGTTTCGGTACGGAGTTCCGCTTGAGCTACCGTATCCTTGACGGCGCGCTTCCGCTCTTTTCCCCGAAGGGTCATCCGAACGACGATAGCGTCTCCCGGCTCGGCTTTCGAATTGTATTCGACGCCGACCGTACACGCGCTTCCTTCGAACGAAGCCGTATCCGCTGATGTATACGACGCGCAGAGAGCTGCAAAAATCGCGATACAAAAAAATTTCGAAAAAATTGCCAGAGGTGAGTTTTTCGAGATGCCCTTAAACTTATACATGTCCGTGTCCTCCCGACCGAACGAAATCGGTGATTATCATTTGCGGCGTTACCGCGCCGTTGAACGTATTTCTGTTCATCGAATACAAAACGTCGAGTACATCGCCCTTGTTGAAGTCGCGCCCGAGCCGCTCTCCTTCGCCCCAAAAGAGCGCGGGGAATTTATATTTTCCGCAGTCGAACGTGATTTTCAAGTGCCGCCGTTCGCTTTTGCCGACGAGGGTCGCATCGGTTACGGGAAGCGCTTTCGACAAAAAGACGATTTCGCGATTGCCCTCACCGAAGGGTTCGAACGCATCGACAACCGAGAGGATTGCGGGCGAAAGGTAGGGCGCGGGAAGTTCCGCATCCACGTCGAGGGTATCCGATTCCGGATCGAGGACAATGTGCAAGGCTGCAGTTTTGAGCCTTTCGGTAAAGAGCGGAAGTTTTTCTTTCGGAAACGAAAAGCCCGCCGCGCAGTTATGCCCGCCGTAGCTTATAAAGATATCGCCGAGAGAGGCGAGGAAGTCCGTCGCATTGAGGCCGCGGCAGCTTCGCATGGAGCCTACGGCAACGTCTCCGTCGATAAAGGTGATGACGATCGCAGGCGTTTTGTATTTTGCCATGAGGCGCGAAGCGAGGATACCCGTAACGCCCTTATTTATCCGCTCGTCGACGACGACGCAGAGTTTTTTTCCGCAGCGCTCGAAGCTCTCTTCCGCTTGGATTGCCGTAACGCTCGCCGCATCTCCGACAAAGGCTTTTCTCTTTTCGTTGAGAGCGATGATCTCTTCGGCTCTTTTTTCACGCACGTCGGCATCGGGCGAGATGAGCATTTCGAGGGCGGCATTCGACTCGCCCATGCGGCCTGCGGCGTTGAGAGCGGGGATGACCGTCCACGACAGATCGGAAGAGCTTATCTTTTTTCCCGCGACGGAAAGACGCGAAAACAATTCGACAAGACCCGGCCGCACCTTTCCTTCGTTTATCGCGTCCAGTCCCGCTTTGACGAGGATTCTGTTTTCGTCTTTCAGCGGCATAATATCGGCGATAGCGGCGACGGCGACGAGTTCGAGATCGTTTTGCCGGTCGGCAAGTATTTGCTTCGTTTCGATTTTTTTTTCGGCAAAGCTTACGAATATATTGTAAAAGCCGTCGATTTCGCTTATCGGATGCGCGCTGTATTTTGCGATGCGCGAAGCGTCTTTCGCTGCAAGGAGACTCATGCGCGAAAGAGAGGGGATGAGCTTTGAAACTTCCGGACGGAGGTCTGCCGTATTGAATTCGACACCGCGTCCGAATATGTCCGATAGCTGCTTTTTGACCGCTTCTTCGTTCCACGTAAATATCTGCGCACCTTTCAAAAATTCGGGAAGTTTCGTTTGCGCTATCGATATGCCCCCGCCCCTTATGTGCTCCGAAAGGGATGCCGTGCGGACGAGGTTTCGCACTTTTACGCAGTCGATGTATACGCCTTCCGTTTCTGCAGGCCTCACATTCAAAAGCGCGATTTCCGCTTTGTACAATTCCGATTCGCTGAAGCGGAGCGCTTCGACGAGCTTGTACGAAACCGCCGCGCCCGAAATATCGGCAAAGGGATAGCCCGAATCTTTTACTTTCGGATCGAGAATCGCACAGGCATCGGGAAGCGTTTCGGGCGGATTGTGGTGATCGGTGACGATGACGTCGATACCGAGTTCTCTCGCGTGCGCGATTTCGGCCGCGTTTGAAATACCGCAGTCGACCGTTATGATGAGCGAACCGTAGTCTTTCGCAAAGTCGTCGACCGCCTGCATCGAAAGACCGTAAGCGTCGTCTCCGACGGGAAGCCGCCACGAAACGTCATAGCCGCTCTTTTGTAAATACGTGTAGAGGATGGCCGTCGCGCTTACGCCGTCGACATCGCGGTCGCCGAAAATCAATATCTTTTCGCCTTCTTCTTTTGCACTCGTAATACGGTCGACCGCGTCTTCCATATTTGAAAACAAAAAAGGGTTGTGCAAAAAGCGCAGATCGCTTTCTTTAAAATACAGTACGTCGTTCGCCTGCGTAATGCCGCGCCGCACCATAATCGAAGCGGTGAGCGCATCGACGCCGTACAGATCGCACAGCGCTTTTACCGCTTCCCTCGATACCTCTTTTTTACGCCATTCTTTCAAAATCTTTTCCATCCGTTTCGTTTATCAATTTTTTACTGCCGTATCGTTTTTATGATGAGCGGTTTTTTATCGGGAGCCGTGTCGGAGTAGGCGAGGGCGTCTTCAATTTTGCGCTTCGCGCCTGCAAGACACGCTTCGTCTTTTCCGTATATGTCGAGGATGCGATCCCCCTTGTGCACGAAGTCTCCCGTTTTTGCATGTACGATAAAACCCGCGTCGGGGCATACTGCATCGCTCGTTTTATTTCGCCCGACGCCCAAATCGATTCCCGCAAGGCCGACTGAAAGCGCGTCGAGCGTGAGAAAGCCGCTTTCCCCGGCTTCAATCGCCGCGTGATGGGATGACCGCCTCTTTCCGATTTCCGAAAGGAGCTTTGCAGGATTTCCGCCCTGGTCTTCGACGTTTTGTAAAAACTTTTCTCGAGCCGCCCCCGATTCGACTGCATGCTTGCATTGAGAACGCGCATCCTCTTCCGTTTTCGCTTTACCTCCGAGTAAAAGCATTTCACTGCAGAGCGCGTACGTTTCTTCCATGACGTCTTCCGGTCCGCGCCCTTCGAGACACTCGAGCGTCTCTTCGATTTCGAGAAAGTTTCCGACTTTTTTTCCGAGCGGCGTGTCCATGCCGGTGATGAAAGCGGACGCTTTTTTGCCCATGGCGGACGCCGTTTTTACGAGCGAGAGAGCGAGAGGCTCCGCATCGTACATCGATTTCATAAACGCGCCCGAACCGCACTTGACGTCGAAAACGAGCGCGTCGCTTCCTTCGGCAACTTTTTTCGATAAGATGCTCGACGTGATAAGTGCGATCGATTCGACGGTTTCCGTCACATCGCGGAGCGCGTACAAAAGCCTGTCGGCGGGGACGATCTTTTTCGTCTGCCCCGTCATCGCAAAGCCGGTTTTCGCTATAAGTTTTGCAAAGGTTTCAGGAGTGAGGTCGGTTCGATAGCCTTCGATCGATTCAAGCTTGTCGAGCGTACCGCCCGTATAGCCGAGCGCGCGCCCGCTCATCATCGGAACCTGTACGCCGCAGCACGCCGCGATCGGCGCAAGCGGGAGCGAAATCTTGTCTCCGACGCCGCCGGTCGAATGTTTATCGACAAAGGGGCCGGAAAGACGGGCGGCTCTCAAGTCTATGACATCGCCCGAGCGGAGCATGACGTCGGTGAGCATACCCGTCTCTTCGAATGTCATGCCGTTAAAATAGATCGCCATAAGCCACGAAGCGATTTGATAATCGGGAATCATCCCTTCGACATAGCCTGAAACCATAAACGCGATCTCTTCCCGAGTGAGAGCGGTGCTTTGTGCGATCTTTTTCGTTCCGTCTTCGCCGCGGACAAAGGTGCCGCGCTTTTTTGCAATGATATCCGTCGCTTTCATAATATACCCATCCCTGTTGCAAGCGATTGTAATTTTGTGCCGGCCGCCTGTTCCGAAAGAAAAAAAACGAGCCGTTTGAGCTCACCGAGCGCTTCGTCCGACACTTCGAATGCACGCGCTTTATACGGACTTAAACGCGAAACCGCGTCGAGGTAGCGGACGGCTTCGAGTGAAAGCATAAAACGGTTGGCGCTCTTTTCCCGTGCGGCGCACGAGGGGCAAAAAAAACCGTTTTCGGCCGCATTATATACTACCGCATCTCCCGTCAAATTTCCAGTGTTAAAACTGCGAGCGCACGACGCACAGGAGGAAGCGTCGCTTTGAATGCCGAGCAGTTCCATATAGCGCCATAAAAAGCGGACGAGCCCCCGCTCGCACTGACTTCCCTGCGCAATTTCAAGCCCGTCGAAAAATCCCGACGCGAGGCGCCAGCACGATTCGAAAGAGCCTGCGCACTTCGTTTTGATGACGAGTTCCGCCGCGAGAGAAGCCGCGTAGGACTTGTAGAGGTTTTCGCGGAACGAAAGGTGATAGCGCTTTACATCGAAATCCGATATCTTTACGTTGCGTTCGAAATTGTCCGCTTCTTTACAGTAAAAATACGCCGTACCCGCGTTCCAAACGGAAACGAGAGAGCGCAGTTTGCTCTTTGCCCCTCCGTAAAGCGTCGCGTAGACCGTGCCGCGCTCTTTTGTCAAAAAACAAACCGAGCTGTTGAGTTCTCCGAGCGGCTTTACCGAAAAAACGATCGCCTCCGTAACGTAATTTCGCGGCATGGTTCAATAATACTTCGAACAGCACATTTTGTACACTAAGCTACGGAAAATGTTTTTTAAAATCGTATAAGAAATACTATGAGCAATACAGACAGCGTAACTGCGAGGATAAAACGAAGTTTTTCATTTTTGTGATTAATAAATTTCAACCTTGATTGTTCGGGATGAGCTTTAATGTATTCCACTTTTACATTTTCTTTCGGAAGCGGATTGCGTTTTTGTTTAAAGAAAAAACCTTCCGTATCGTTGCCTGAATAAAGGTTGCCGTTGACAGTATACGTATAGTCATATTCATTGATATATGCAAGAAAATTTATTCGACGTATATTAACGGATATGAGCGTTCCGGCCGTTTCATTTACATTTTCATCCTTTGAAAATGCACTTCTTTTATTAAAAAGTCTTGTTGCGAGTACAATTCCGGCTGAAAGCACAATTATTAATACTAACGGTGAAACGAGAATGACGGGCATAGGAAACTCCCATAAAAACTTTTGCAGGAAGTTGCAACTTCCGAAAAAGTTTTTAGCCGTGCGCGAGAGCGCACACATTCAATAGTCGAGTTTGCAAAATACGGTGTATCGTATTTATTCTGTTTTTATCAACACAGTACGTATACACTTCTTCTACAAACATCAGCGCAAACTCGAGATAAGAACGCTGCGATTTCGAGCAATGCGCAGAAATCGCGAGTGTCTCCCATATATAGAAAAACGCTTCAGCGTTTTTCGTCTCCGGACTTTAACGACGGCGATATTTCAGACGTCGCTTTTTATCGTACCTCCTTTTTTTGGGCAGCTCAATAACCCTGTTTCCGCAGGTACTAGTCTATAGGGGTTTACTAAACCGGCGGGTTCTACAATGTCAACATTTCTTTTTGTAATATTTTGAAGATAGTCTTGTATATCCAGTATATCAAAAAGTGATATTTCTTCGGAATTTCTAAAATCTATAAGAAAATCGACATCGCTTTCGCTTGTAAAATCATTTCGTATTGAAGAACCGAATACGGATATTTCTTTAACATTATATTTGGAAATTATATATTCCAAATCTTTGGGCGTTAAATCGATTCCATTGTTCGAAAGTTTTTCAAAAACTGTCATATTTTTTCTCTCTCAATATACTTTGTATTTATCAAAATCGCAAGAGTAATCTGCTTTCAGTGTAAGCTGCTTTCAGTTGGATATTTCGGTTATCAATGTATCATGATATTTAGTACCCGGATATACCGAAAGAATTTTTATTCCTACAAATGTGCCCGCTTTTCCCAAATCATAGGTATCAAGTTTTTGATATGTATCGTCGGCAACTTCCTTATATTCATCCAAATCAAGCTTTTGCCAACCGTTTATATCTTTTGACTGAAGGTTTTTACAATCAAATCTAATTTATGGCATCAGATACATAAATTGCTTTTCCTGAAACATTTTTTGCAGTAACGGGAATATACACACCGTAGCTTATAACACCGCCGCTGTTTGAAGTACCGACATTTTCCAAAATTATCCCATTCGCCCCGATCTTTGCAGCTTGTTTCTTTAATTCCGCTATTGCATAATTCAAATCCCCCTGCTCGGTCCATCCTGAATCGCTGGAAGCCGTCACAATTCCAATGACTTCATATTTTGGCGGCGCTTCCGTATAAATTACGACACATTCAGGATTCGTTGCTGTTCTTTTGGTTCCGGTAATTAATGCGGTTCCGGTTGCACAAGAAAATAAAACCGTAACTGAAAAAATACAAAAAAATAAAACGATAAACATTTTCTTCATTTCTTTTCTCCATTTTCGTGTCGGCTGCGAAAGTTTTTTTTAAACAGTCATGTTTTTTCTTTTTCAATAATACTTTGTATTTATCAAAATCGCAAGATGAGCGTAATTTTTTATATTTTTGTCCGCGCCTATGCACATAATAGTTCTTCGATTTTTCATTAAAAACAGTAATTTTCAATCGACGGGTACGAAAAGCTGTCGGCAAGGATAATCCGTCTAAGAACCGATCGACGTTTGCGCGGATTGCCGCCGCGTGGTATAATCGATTCGGGAGAGAAAGTTCTTATGGGAGGATGATAAAAAGCGCGGCTAAAATATCGCCGTCGCTTTTTATCTCGAGTTTGCGCGGACGTTTGCAGAAGATATATATACATATCACTTTGATGAAAATCGAATGGATACGATACACTATATTTTCGCAAACTCGATTATTGAACGTGTGCGCCGCTGGAAACTTCGCGCTTACGCGCTCGTTGCGAGGCGCGCGCACGACTAAAAACTTTTTCGGAAGTTGCAACTTCCTGCAAAAGTTTTTATGGAGGATGTATGAACGAAATCATCGATGCGATAAAAGCGCGGCGGAGCACAAAGAGTTTTAAAAGCGATGCCGTACCGAAAGAGATCGTCGATCGCGTGATCGAAGCGGGGCTCTATGCCGCGAGCGCGATGGGAAAGCAAATGCCGATCGTCGTCGCCGTGACAAATAAAAAACTCCGCGACAGATTGTCGGAGATGAACCGCAAAGTCGGCGGCTGGAACGAGGGCTTCGATCCGTTTTACGGAGCGCCCGTCGTGCTCATCGTGCTTGCCGATAAAAATTGGCCGAACCGCGTCTACGACGGAAGTCTCGTCATCGGAAATATGATGCTCGCCGCACATGCGCTCAAAATCGGAAGCTGCTGGATTCATCGTGCACGGGAAGAATTCGAAAGCGACGAGGGAAAAGCGATTTTAAAAGAACTCGGTATTGCAGGCGAATTCGAAGGGATCGGTCACTGCGTATTGGGCATACCTGCAGCCGAGCGCGAAATGCCGCCGCGAAGGGCGGGCCGCGTATTTTATGCCGAATAAACCGTACTTCACAAAGGTTCGTAACCTGTATACGATTTTAGACGGTAATAGTGCGATACCTGATAAAAATCGGCTGTTAATAGCGATTTAGCTTAAAAATTGTCTTAATATGTCTATAAAAGTATACGTTTGTAAGAGGGATTTCGCTTGAACGGGACGCTTTATCCGCAGTAACGGGTGCGATACGGTTGCCGGCGGAGTGTGCCGCGAACGACTGCTGCGCGGAATCGCTCAAAATCATGGAAATCAATTTTCAATGGATATTTTCTAACGGGGTAATGAGGCTGTATTGAGTTTTCCATTTCATACGGAGACACGATACCACCGTACCGTACATTGAGCGAAGTTCCCCGCAACAGGATGCGATGTTTTCGTTTATTTTCATAAAAAAGCGCGTAATTTATTACTTTATCGGCGATATATAGATCAGCGACTTCCTTGCCGCGCTATCTCAACAATCGAAGGTGCAGCTATGGAATATACTCATAAACCCGTCGAAGAACTCACCTTTACCGATGACTTTATGTTCGGCACGGTCATGAAAAATCAATTTATATGTAAGGGCGTCATCGAACGGCTCCTGCATATCAAAGTCGGTAAAATCGAATATCCCTCCCTGCAAAAAACGATAGCACCGTTTTACGAAAGCAAGGGTATACGCCTCGACGTCTACGTTTCCGATTCCGATCGCGTTTTCGATATCGAAATACAAACATCGATCCCGCCTTCTCTTCCCAAGCGTACGCGTTATTATCAAAGTCTCATGGATGTCGATAACCTTTTGCGCGGCCAAAGCTATGCCGACCTGAAAGAGAGCTATGTCATCTTTATCTGTACGCAGGATCCCTTCGACAAAGGCCTGCCTGTCTACGAGTTCCGCAACGTATGTACCGCCGACGGCACGCTTTTTCTTGATGACAAATCGTATAAAGTATTTTATAATGTGGGTGCCTACGGTAAAGAAGATGAGCCTGAATTGAGCGCCTTGCTGCAGTATCTTTGCGAGAGGCGGGCGACGAGCGGTTTTACGCAGCGGATTGATGCGCTTGTCGAAAAAGCGAAACGGAACGAAAAGTTCAGGAGCTGGTATATGTCGTTGAATATACGGGAAGATGACTTACGCATGGCAGGTGAAAAGATCGGCTTTGAGCGGGGCGTTGCTGAGGGAATGCGCAAAGGCAGGGAAGACGGTATCGTTGCGGGATCGTATCAGGCAAAGCGAGAGACGGCAAAAATTTTATCGGATATGCGGCTGGACGTTGAAATGATAGCGAAAGCGACCGGTCTCTCGGAAGCGGAAATCGAAAAACTGTAATAGTATTTGCTTTTTAAAAAGCTCGACATCCGACCTTTTAGGTAAAAATTGATTTCCGTGACGGCCAAGCCGTTTTTCTCTCATAGAGAAATCGCGCGCTCTAGCAATTTTTCCCTTTTTCCTGTATACTATTTTCCACTTTAACTATAGAGGCGTTTTGTGTATACACCGGTAAATCCGAAAGCGGACTTTCCCAAGCAGGAAGAAGAGGTTCTGAAGTTTTGGCGGGACAACGATACGTTTAAAAAGTCCCTCGCACAGCGCGAAGGCGCTGAAGAATATGTGTTTTATGACGGGCCTCCGTTTGCGACGGGATTGCCGCATTTCGGGCATTTTATTCCTTCGACGATCAAAGACATTATCCCGCGCTATCAGACGATGAAGGGGAAAAAAGTTGAACGCCGCTTCGGCTGGGACTGTCACGGGCTTCCCGTTGAAAATTTAATCGAAAAAGAACTCGGCATCAATTCTAAGCACGAAATCGAAGCTTACGGCGTCGAAAAATTCAACGATGCATGCCGTGCGAGCGTGCTGCGCTATACGGACGAGTGGCGGAGGATCATCACGCGCATGGGGCGCTGGGTCGATTTCGACAACGATTATAAAACGATGATGCCCGACTACATGGAATCGATTTGGTGGGTCGTAAAAGCGCTGTGGGATAAAAATCTCATCTACGAAGGAAGCTATATCCTGCCGTATTGCCCGCGCTGTGCGACGGTTCTTTCGAATCACGAACTCGCCCTCGGCTATAAGGACGTGCAGGACCCTGCGATTACGGTGCGGTTTAAGGCGACGAAAGCTCCGGATGCCATAGACGATGCGGATTTTGCAAACGGAAACACGTATTTTCTTGCGTGGACGACGACTCCGTGGACGCTTCCGTCGAACGAAGGTCTTGCGATGGGGCCGGATATCGATTACGTTAAAGTGCGCGATACCGCTTCAGGCGATTATTATATCCTTGCGGCGGCGCGCCTCGGTGCATATTATAAAGACGAAAAAGAGTATTCGATCGTCTATACCCGAAAGGGAAGCGATTTTTTAGGCGCGACCTACGAACCGCTTTTTCCGTATTTTAAACATTTCGCGGTAATGGACGACGGATCGGCCGGCGCGTTCAGAATATTCAACGGGGACTTCGTTTCGACCGAAGACGGTACGGGCATCGTTCATACGGCGCCCGGCTTCGGCGAAGACGACAGCAAGCTTTTTCAGGGTACGGGTATTCCCTGTGCCGAACCGATCGACGCCGAATGCCGCTTTACGCATGAAGTGCCCGATTACGAAGGCCGCTTCGTAAAAGACTGCGATAAAGACATCATGTCGCGTTTGAAAGCCGAAGGAAAACTCGTCAAACGGGAAACGATCGTGCACTCCTATCCTCATTGCTGGAGGTGCGCTTCACCGCTCATCTACCGCAGCATCGGAAGCTGGTTCGTAAAAGTTTCCGAAGAGCGCGACGTATTGCTCAAAGCGAATGCCCAAATCAATTGGCGGCCGCCGCACATCAAAGACGGGCGGTTCGGAAAATGGCTTTCGGGCGCGCGCGATTGGGCGATCAGCCGAAACCGCTTTTGGGGCAATCCGATTCCGATTTGGAAGTGCGATTCGTGCAAAGAATCGATCTGTGTCGGAAGCAGGGAAGAGCTCAAAGCGCTTTCGGGCGTCTATCCCGAAGATTTGCACAAACAGTTCGTAGACAAGATTACGATTCCGTGCAAAAGCTGCGGCGGTACAATGAAGCGCATTCCCGAAGTGCTCGACTGCTGGTTCGAATCCGGTTCCATGCCTTATGCGCAAAATCATTATCCCTTTGAAAATAAAGAGTATTTCGAAAAGCATTTTCCGGCGGATTTTATTTCGGAGGGTCTCGACCAAACGCGCGGCTGGTTTTATACGCTCACCGTGCTCGCAGCCGAACTCTTCGATCGCCCCGCATTTAAAAACTGTATCGTAAGCGGTCTCGTGCTCGCTTCGGACGGGCGCAAAATGTCGAAGAGTCTCCGCAATTACACGGATCCCGAAGAAGCGATTTCAAAATTCGGCGCCGACGCGATACGCCTCTTTCTCATGCACTCTCCGGTTGTCAAAGCGGACGACCTTCGCTATTCGGACGACGGCGTGCGCGATATTTTAAAAGGCATCGTCATCCCGCTGTGGAACAGCTACAGCTTTTTTGTGCAGTATGCGAATATCGACGGCATCTCCCCCGACGGACATGAATTCGATGAAGCGCTTCCGCAAAATCCGCTCGATGCGTGGCTCCTTTCGATCACGCAAAAGCTCGTCAAAAGCGTGAGCGCTTCGCTCGACTCCTACGACCTTTCCGGCGCGATCGATCCCATCGTGCATTTTATCGACGAACTCAACAACTGGTATATCCGACGAAACCGCCGCCGTTTTTGGAAAAGCGAAAACGACCGCGATAAAAAGGAAGCGTACGCGGCGCTGTACATTGCGCTCAAAACTTTTGCGCTCGCCGCGTGTCCCTTTATTCCCTTTATCACCGAAACGATTTGGCAAAATCTCCGCACGAAAAGCGATAAAGAATCGGTACACCTCGAAGACTATCCCGCATACGGCGAAAAGCTGCGGAACGAAGCGCTCGAGTTTAAAATGGAAGCGGTGCAAAAAGCCGTTTCGATGGGACACGCGCTCAGAAATCAGTTCAATATAAAAAACCGCCAGCCGCTTGAAAGCGCGGCTCTCGTAACGCGGGATCCCGAAGAAAAAAAAGTGCTTGCCGAAATGGAAGATTCCATACGCGAAGAACTCAACGTCAAGCGCATCATCTTTCACGAACGGGAAGACGAACTGGTCGAATACCGGGCGAAGGCGAATTTCCGCGTACTCGGAAAAGAAATCGGTCCGCTCATGAAAGAGGCGTCCGCAAAGATCGCTTCTCTCGATCACGAAGCCATTCAAACGATCCTCGACGGTTCGAAATTGACGATCGAAGTCGAAGGGAAGAGCATCGACCTCGACGGCACGAAAGTGAATGTCGAGCGCATCGAAAAAGACGATTTGAAAGTGCTCAACGACGGTACGCTGACGGTGGGCTTGGACACGAAGATTACCGACGAACTTAAAAAAGAAGGCTGGGTGCGCGATTTGGTGCGCGGCATACAAAATCTCAGAAAGGAAAGCGGTTTTGCCGTTACCGATCGGATCCGTCTTTCGCTTTCAGGCGATGCGGAACTCAAATCCGCGTACGAACTCTTTGCACCCTTTATCGAAAACGAAACGCTCGCCGTTTCGTCTTCTTGGCTCGCCTCCCTTTCGGGAAAGAACGTCGAAGCCGAAGATAAACTGTGGAAGGTACAAATTGAAAAGGCGTAATTTGCAGTCCGTATATGCGGCCGTTTTTGCTTCTCTCATCATCGTTCTTCTGGGATCCTGTGCGTCGCTTCCGAAAGGAGCGGAAGTCAATCCTCTGGATTTGCTTTCGGGAGGAGCGGCGTTTTATATGCGGATCCCGAAAAAAACGGACGAAGAGCTCGTCGAGCGGATTTTGAGGGCGAGCGCAGAGCATATTTCCGAAAGCGATGCGAAGCTCATTACAGGAAGAATCGATACGATTTACGCCGCGCTCACGAGGACGAAAACGAGTTTTTCGGTCGAAGCCGCCGTTTCCGGAAATATTCCGAGACGGACGGCAGGAGCCTTATTGCTGAAAAGCGCACAGTGGAAAATCGAAACCCATATACCCGAAAGAAGCATACGTCCGTATATTTATTATGCGTCGACCGGCGTTTCTCTCGCTTTTCCGTCGCCGAGTATCGTCTGCGCCGCAAACGACGTGAGGCCCATGCTTTCCGCTTTTGATGCTCACGCATACGGAGGGAGCCTTTCGCACAATGTAAGCGATGCAGTGTTCGACTGGCTCAATGTGTCGGGGAGCGAAATACGTTTTTACGCGCCGAACCCGCTTTCGTTTTTGACGATCCTCACGGGCACGAATTTAAATCTGCAGCTCAACTACGTCAAAGGCGCGATGATAGGCGACAGCGCGCATGAAGATCAGTATCTCATGTCGATCGAATTCGATTTTAATAATAAAAATGTCGTGCGCGCGGGGGAGGCGATGCTCTCTCTTGCATTCGGTTTGACGAATGCGCAAACGACGAGAAATTCGCCGACGAATATTACGGTGTCGGGTATTCGGATCAATAAGCGGCAGCTGTATAAATTGTTCGTTTTGTAAAAATATGCCGCAGAAGCCGAATGAAAAATCGGCGCGGCTTTGAAATTTTAGGCGATCGCGGAGGAACTATGGCAGGCGATGAAGTTATCTTAAAAGCGGAAGACCTCGACGGGTACTTGACGCGGCAGGATCAAATCGATTTGGATGAGCTCGATAAAATGTACAAAGAAACGATGAAGTCGTTCGATCCCGTAAACAAACAAAAGATCATCGATGCGTTCAACGCGATGGGACACAAAATGCAGGAAATCTGCGCCGGACACCCGCACATACGCGTCTATTCTTTCGTCACCGAAGAGGGTGCGCACGCCGAAGCGTCCCGCGTCATCTCCAAACTGCGCGATATAAATACGAGCCATCAGGAATTTATCTATTACAGCCAACGCGCGTATGAAATGCTGTTTCGTATGGCGTACACCGACGCGCATTCGTCGAAAAAAAATTATATGATCGTCAAAACGCCGGTAACCTATCCGGTGCAGAATTACGCCGTCCACAAAATACCCGATATCGATTCGAAAATCGAAAACGCCGTGATGTGTGTCATGCTCCGCGGTGCACTGCTTCCGAGCATGATCATATCGAAAGAGATCGAAGAGTATTCGTCGCATGATTACGTAACGCCCTTTGCGCTTTTTAAAATCAGCCGTAACGATCAAAAATCGGAAGCGGATATGGAATACGTTTTGAATTTGAAAAAATCTTTTTTCAATCTCGAAGAACTCGACGGAAAGGATTTGATTTTCGCGGACCCGATGAATGCGACAGGCGGCTCTCTCGTCACCGTCGTAAAATATCTGCAGGGACAGGGTGTCCGTCCGAAATCGATTCAATTTTTTAACACGATTTCCGCGCTCAAAGGCAGTATCCGCGTTACGCGCGCCCTCGAAAACTGCACGTGCTATACGCTGTGGCTCGATCCCGCGCTCAACACGTCCGCATACATTATGCCGGGCTTGGGGGATGCGGGTGACCGCTTGAACGGCACGGACGCAAAAGATTCGCCGCGCAATATCATGCAGCTCATCGCCGATTACGGAAGCAATATCGCAGGTTTGTACCGATCGCAGCTGTACAAAATCGAACAGACGGTGTTGGGTTGATGATGCGGAAAGCGGCTGTCCTTTTAGCGGCGTTGTTTGTCGTTTCGTGCAAAACGGGCGCGCATTTTCCGATCCCCGGAGAAGCTGCCGTCACCCGCTCATCCCTTGCCGCCGAATACATGGCGATCGCCGATGCGTACGCCGAACTCGAAAAATACGATAAAGCCGCTCCTTACTATAAGCGTGCAATGCAGGACGAAAGCCTCTATTGGACTGCGGTATACAAATTGGGCAGGATGTACGCGCTGTCGAAAAATTGGACGGAAGCCGAAAAAATCTACAAACGGCTGCTCGAGCGCGACGCTCAAAACGTGAGCATACGGATGTCGCTTGCGTACATACAAGCGATGTCGGGCGATCTGGAAGGCGCAAAGGCGGCGTATAAAACGCTCGTCGATGAAAATCCGCAAAACGAAACGGTGCTCGTAAACTTCATCGCCGTTTTGCTTTCTCAAAAAGATACGGCCGGCGCGGAAGAAGCGATCGCGCTCTTAAAAGAACGGTTTCCCGAAAGCGCATCCCTTGCCGATTACGAAAAGCGCTTGACCGATTCGAAAAAGGCGGCCGATGAAAAAGCTTCGAAAGGCGGCTCTGCGGATACAAAAGACGAAGCTTCGGAAGGAAACGCAGCGGATAAGACCTCAGCTCCTGCGGATAAAAGCGGAGCTGCCGACGGAAGCGGCGCGGACAAAAGTGCAGATGCGGTAAAAGGTGAGGCTTCTGCGGATACAAACGCATCGGCGGTAAAACGGAAGCTCTGAAGTCCGCGCAGTACCGCATATAAAGCGGATTTGTGTCAGGGGGCCGTTTACCTTTCGCCTTCGATCTCTTTTAAAATTTCATATAATTTTTTTGCCGAATTGTCGAGCGAATATTTTTCGAAAAGAGGGGCGGGGGATGAAACGGGTTCTGCAAGAAGCGCATCCAAATCGACGTCCGGCTTAAAGGGGTCGATATAGTGCGCGCAATCTCCGTATATTTCGGGTAAACTCGCGGCATTCGAGATGATGACGGGCGCGCCGCAAGAAAGCGCTTCGAGAGGCGGCAATCCGAAGCCTTCAAAGTACGACGGAAACACGAAGGCTTTACATTTTTTCATGAGTGCTTTCACTTCGCCGTCTGAAAGATAACCTGCAAGGATGATATTTTTTAATGATTTTATTTTTTCAAGTTCGGGAGGGATAACGTTTTTAAGCATCGCACCCGAAACGACGAAAAGTTCGTTCGGGTAAAGCTCCGCATGCTCCATGATCCACTTGAGATTTTTCCGGAGCGAAAGGCTTCCGAGCGTAAAATAAAATTCTTTGTTTTTCAATCCGCCGATCTTTTCAAAGACGCTTTCATCTTCTTGTATCGCATCCATGTGATTTGAACCCGAGTAGATAACGCGGATTTTTTCTTCGGGTACGCCGTAGTAATCCATAATTTGCTTTTTGCTGAAGTGCGACACGGTACAGATGAGGCGCGCTTTTTTGGCGATGCGCTTATACATCCTACACGTTTTCTTCATGATATATTTGTCTTTTGCCGTACGAAAATCTTCCGGAAAGACGCGGCAGTAGATGTCATGTAAAAAAACGATATTGTGTCCCAAAAACGGTGTTCTGTTTCCGTAGTCGAGGCAAACCGAAGGATTTGCAAGCAGATAGAGATAGAGTTTGATTTTATTTATTGAAAAAAATGGGATTTTAAAAAGACTAACCGTACGCAGATTATTAAATCGGGGAACATCCGTCGATGCCGCAGGCGGGAGGACGAGCGTGAATTCGTTCGGAGAGGAAAGCGCGTCCAAGCGTTTTGTGATTTCATGCGCAAACCGTTCTATGCCGGTCAGTCTGTCGCTGTAGAAAAGTCCGTTGATTGCAATGTTCATAGTTTTTACTCCAAGGAAACTCACACCCGGCAAGCCTTACCGTTTTCGATTTTAATTTTAAAATCGCAGTTTTCGAGCGTCGAAAGCCGGTGCGCTATCGAAATGATCGTTATTTCGCCTTTCAATTTCAGTATTGTCGACGTTATGCTTTTTTCCGTTTCGTTGTCGAGAGCGCTCGTCGCTTCATCCAAAACGAGTACCGACGGGTTTGCATACAATGCCCGCGCGATTCCGATGCGCTGCTTTTGTCCGCCGGAAAGCAGTGCGCCGCGCTCTCCGACCCGCGTATTTTCTTTTTCACTCAGCGTTTCGACAAAATCGGAAAGTTCCGCCATTTTCAATACCTTGCGTATGCGTGCTTCGGAAACTTTGTCCGCCGGAATACCGAGTGCGATATTTTCGCGGATCGAACCGTCGATCAAATAGATCGACTGCGGCACATACGCGATATTGCAAAGCCATGACGAAATATCGTCGTAAATATTTTTTCCGTCGACGAGGATCGCTCCGCTTTCGGGCGGCAGAAGTCCGAGCAGTATGTCGACAAATGTCGTCTTTCCCGCGCCCGACGCGCCGACGATTCCGACGAAGCTTCCCTTGGGAATTGAAAAAGAAATATTTTTGAATACGGTCTTTTTCGTGTTCGGATAGGAAAACGTCAGATCCCGTACGGTGATTTCCTTATCAAAGGACATTTTTTTTACGGCCGCATGCAAGCGCTTTTGCTCATCTTTATCTTTTTCGTTTTTGATTGCGAGCAGGTCGTCGTACATTTCGTTGAACAGCGGCATATTGAATTTTATCGTATTGAACAAACTGATGATTCTGTTGACGCTCGGCATAAGACGCACTGCGGCAAGCCCCAAAACGCCGAGGGAAGGTACGATCGACTGAGGATCGACTCCCGCCATGATTTTTACGATTACGAGCAGGAGTATGCCGCACACACCCGTAAGCTCGACAATGACGCGCGGCAGCTTATCGATAAACATGAATTCCCGCGCCGTATCGGAGTATTTCGTATAAGCGGCGGAAAACATTTTACAAAAGTAGTTTTCATTTTGCATCACTTTGGTTTCTTTGACGGAACCCAAGCCCTGCAAAAGCCATTTCGTATAGTCGGCCATGCAGACGTTTTGAATTTCACCCTGTCTGGTGATGCGTTTTCTGAAATATTTTAAAATCAATATGATGAGCGGCGCGATGACGCACAGAGATGCGAGCGCGATGATCCAATCCATTACAAGCAGCATGATCCAGATGATAAAAACCGTTATCACTTCGGTTATAACCGACAGTGCGGAGACGAGAATATCGGCGAAAACGATGCGTCCGCCCGCCGTTATGTTCCTCTGCAGCACGGAAGAATTGATGCTTACATGGTAGAGATACGGCTTTCGTAAATAATAGGCGTAGAGACGTTCCGTGTAGTCTTTTTGATTATCGAGCGAAAAGCGAAGATGCAGTTTTGTCTGAATAATAAGCGCAAGACTTTTTACACAATAGAAAACGATAAGAGCACCTGCACACAAAACGATAAAGCTCCGATGCGATTTTATTCCGAAAACGGAAATGATATCGAAAATCTTTTTGTGGTTTTCAAGCCAGTCCGGCCGGCCGATGATATTTATGAGAGGGTAGAGCGCACCGATACCGACCGCTTCGAATGCCGCACCGATAAACATAAAACAGATGAGTATAAAACACATACGCATCTGTTTGGGAGTAAGGATTGTAAATATTTTCAAAAAAGATTTCATGGTTTTGTTATCCGCTGCCGGTTGCCGGTCGTTTTTACCGCATCCGATTCCTTATCTGAACTGATACGGAAGTATATCCTAAAATTGGGATTTTGTCAGACTTATGTCCTAAGCAACTTCGGTATATAGCGTTTTGTCTTCGGGAACAGGAGCGGATTCAACCAGATGAAAAACAATGCTGTTTTTATAATAAAAAGTTTAAAACGGTTTGCGCCGTGTTTTCGAAAAAAATAAATCCTCGATAAATTATAATTGATAAAAGAAAAAGTTGAAAATATGCGAACAGTATCCGGTATCTCTTTTTTTGATGACGCGCCGTTCAGATGAATGATCTTGGGACCGTCGATTAAAAGCCGCTTTTTTCCTTGCCGCGCAAGCCGGTATTGAAGATCCGTTTCTTCGCAGTACATAAAATAACGCTCGTCAAAATACGCATATTCATCGTTTTTTAAGAAAAGATCCGCACCGATTATACTGTCTACTTCGCCGAGTAGTTTTTCTTTCGGCGAATTCTGATTATACGAGAATATCCGTTTTCGAAATAAAACATTGAGTAGTGTGAGCTTAAACGTCCCGTACAGGGCTTTTATCGTATCTTTCATAACGGAATCGATATCGGGAAAATCTCCGTATGAATGAATGATATGCCCCTGTGTATCGAGCAGGTTTGCCCCGAGCGCACCGATTGTATCCTTATCGATTGCATTTTCCCAGTAATCAAAAAATGTTTTTACCGCATTATTTAATAAAATCGTATCGCTGTTCAAATAAAAAACGTATTTTCCTTTGGCGGCGGCAAGGGCGCGGTTGTTTGCCGTTCCGAAGCCGAGATTTGCATTATTTTCTATTAAGCTGACTTGCGGGAATTCCGTGCGGATCATATCCTGAGAACCGTCTTTGGAACCGTTGTCTGAGACAATTACTTCGAAGTTTATCCCTTGTGTCTTTTCATATATTGACAGGAGACAGTTTTTTGTGAGTTCACGGGTGTTGTAATTTACGATGATAACGGAAACGTCCATCCTTCCGGTCCTGTAATAAAATTATTTTTTAGTTAGCGATTAACTGTGAAAAAATTGAAAATACCGATATCGAAGCGAAAAGTCCTGCGCAGATATAGTTATATAATTTCATGGCGGATTATAGTAACACAGAAATAAGGGCTGCGCAATGAGTATTCCCGTCGTGTCGCCCATGTGCGCTGTTATTGGTGAACCGTTTGCTGTTTCAGCGTTTTTTGCGCGCTTTCAACGGCCGCTTTGAACTCGCGGATAAAGCGTTCTTCGGAAAAGGAGGCGGCGTGTTGTGCGATTGTTTCGCTTTTAAATGCACCCTTTTTATCGAGCGCTTCAAAGCGTTCGATCGCCGCTTGTGCGGAACTTGCCGTCTGTTCCGAAAAAAAGACACCGGTTTCTCCGTCTTCGACCGTTTCGCAAGCTCCGCCTTTTCCGTAGGCGATGACGGGCCTTCCGCAGGCTTGTGCTTCAAGCGGCACAAGTCCGAAATCTTCTTCCGCGCAAAAGATGAGCGCTTTGCAGTTTTGCAGGTATGCGCACAGTTTTTCATCGCTTATCCTGCCGGTAAACGTGATGTTTTTTGCACCCGCCGCGCGTTTTTTTAACCTTTTTTCTTCCGAGCCCGAACCGATGACGACGAGATTTTTTCCGAGCGCTTTGCAGGCGTCTAAAGCGATATCGATTCGCTTATACGGAACGAGGCGCGAAAAGGCGACGTAATAATCGAGAGACGGATTTTTTATCGGCGTAAATCTTTTCAGATTTACCGGCGAATAGATTACTTCGGCATCCAGATTCCAAAATTTTTTGATTCGCCGCGAGATGTATTTCGAATTGGCGATTATTTTATCGATACGCTGACTGGAAATATAATCCCATGCCCTGATTTCGCTCATCCATTTGTCCATAAAAAAACGGGTGATGCGGCCGCTTCGCTTTCGGTAATCGAAAAAGAGATCCCACGCGTAACGCATCGGCGTATGTACGTATGCGATGTGCGGCACATCGGGCGGCGTGATGACGCCTTTTGCGCACGATGAAGACGAGCAGATGACGAGATCGTAGTTTGAAAAGTCAAACGATTCGAATGCTTTCGGCATAAATTTTAAAAGCTTTGTGTACAGCTTCGTCGCGAACGGAAGCTTTTGAAGCGGGCTCGTGAAAATTGTATTGTTTAGAAAATGATTTCCGATTTTTCGTTTATCGTATACGAGCGTAAAGATGTCGGCGTCGGGATAGATTTTTAAAAGCAATTCGACAAAGGATTCCGCACCTCCGTAAGTGACAAGCCAGTCGTGTACGATCGCAACTTTCACGGTTTTCTCCTATCGTATGCCCGATGCTTCGGCCTTTGTCGCCGCAGGCCACAGCTGTGTTATGCCGATGCCGACGCCGCGAAGCGAACCGCGCATTTTAATATAATCGCGTTTATACCGTTTGCCGTCCGCTTTACAAAACGTGATTTTGCAGCGAAAACAATTTCCGTCGTCGGGGTTTATGATATAGCCTCTCTTCCATCGACCCGTTCCCGCATTTTTAAGACCGTAAATCCACGTCGGACCGAATATCGGTTTTTTGTCGAGTTTGCCTTTTTCGGGAAAATCGGGGTAGGGGCCTCGTGCTCGGAAAGCGATGCTTTCGTTCGTCGCATCCTTTGCCGAAAGGATGACGCCGTACAATATGCCGTCCTGTACGAACATGTGCCAGCCGCACAGCGCTTCTCCCGTGCGCTGATTTGTCGCAATCCAATAGCCTTCGACGGGATCGCTTCCTTCATACTCTCTGTCGATCGGAGTATTTCGGTCGAAGGTCGACTCATCGTCATCCGAGTCGAAAGGTTCGGCATAACCGGGCGCCGATTCGTAATAATCGTACGGTTCGGGGGAAGAGGCGTAAAGCAAACCGACACAGATTGCCGCAACGAGGACTGCGGCAATTTTTTTTGCATGCATAAAAATCTCCTCGTGCGATACACAACTAGTCGGCAAAAAAATGCTCTTCGATCTGCAGGCAGAGCGCGTGATATATGGGTAAGTGCAGTTCCTGAATTTTATAGGTTTCGTTTTCAGGTACGACGATCGCGGCGTCGGCGAGAGGCGCGAGCTTTCCGCCGGTTTTGCCGGAAAGCGCAATCGTTTTCATCCCTTTCGCTTTTGCGACGACTGCCGCATAGACGACGTCTTTTGCGTTTCCGCTCGTCGAAATGCCTAAAAAAACGTCGCCCGCTTTGCCGTAGCCGTTAAGCTGCTGCGCAAAGAGCGCGTTGCCGTCGACGTCGTTTAAGCTTGCCGTCATGACGGCGCTTTGGTTTGCGAGCGAAATTGCGGGAAGCGAGCCTTCGAGTTTATCCGAAAGATATGCACCTGCATCGGCGTCGATTGCGGTAAGCGCGTCGATAAACGATTTTTCGATCCGGCGTTTTTTTACAAAGCTTTTTAAAAGCTCTCCGCAGATGTGATCGCTGTCGGCGGCGCTTCCGCCGTTTCCTGCGATGAGGAGTTTCCCGCCGTGTTCATAGCAGGTTTTGATAAGCTCGGACGCGAGCCGGATATCTTTTTCGCATACCGAAAGAGAGGGGTATCGCGACAGCAAAACGGAAATATAATCTATCATACTGTCGATTATATCGCATCGAGAGCGAAAAAACAATCACCCGCGCTATGCGTGTCGATACGATCTATGCGCGGTAAAAATCGAGTGCGGCCGATATGATGTCGGCGGATTTTTTATACGAATAGCGGTCGGGAAGGGGCGGAAGCGGTGTCGCATCGTTTGCGCAAAAAACGAGCTTTTCGGCCAAATCGTCCGAATCGCCTGATCTGAAAAAGGTGACGGGAAATCCCTCGTATATCTCTTTGAACACCGGGATGTCCGATATGAGCGCTTTCGTTCCGAGCGACAGCGCTTCGAGCGGCGGGAGACCGAAACCTTCATAGAGCGAAGGCTGAACGAGAAGCGTCGATGTCCGATAGAGTTCTAAAAGTTCTGCATCCGAAATGCGCCCGGTAAAGCGGACGGCGCCTTCGGGAAGGGAGGCAATTTCGCGGGCAACAGTCGTGTCGCGTGTTCGAAAATTATCGGCGTTTCCGGCGATGACGAGCGGCATATCGAAGCCCGTTTTCCGCGCTTTTTTCAGTGCGCCAAGCAAAACGGAAAGCCCCTTGTGTTTTTTTATATTGCCGACAAAGAGCAACTGTCTGATTTTGTGCACGACCTGAGAAGGTTTCGAAGACAGCCATTCCGGAAGTGCGCTGTATGTGACGACGATCGAGCATTTTTTGCAGTCAAGCGTCGCTCTGATGCGGTCTCTCGAAAATTCGGAAACGGTAAAGACTGCGCGGGATTTGTCGAGCGCGCGCTGATAAAAGTATTTCCGTGCGGCGACTCCCGCTTTCGATGTAAGGCCGGGAACGTCGAGAAAGACGACGTCGTGGATCGTCGAAAAAACGGGGATTTCGATACCGGACGGAATATTGCAATAAGGCGTATAGTACACATCGCACGAATTGATTTTTTTGCGCAATTCGCGCGGAAAGGCAAAGCGTTCGGCAAGCGAAAAGGTTTTGACGCGGCATTCGGCGGTTTCCGCATTTTCGTATTTTCCGAACGGAGCGATCGCTTCGGTATTTCCGAAAATAAAGCATTCGTTTTTTTCCAAAAAATACGGCAAAAGAGATGCGATATAAGTGCCGATTCCGCCCGAACCGAGCATGCGCGCATCGACGGCGATTTTCATCGATCAGCAAACTCCTATGGAATGCATGTATTCGCGCAGCAATACCGTAAATCGCTCCATCTCTTCGGGCCGTATGTCGCCCATATTTGCGATGCGGAACGTATCGATGTTTCCGAGTTTTCCGGGATAGATCGTAAAACCGGCTTTTTTCGCGTAATCGTGCAGGGCGGTAAAACTGTACTCGCTCGTTTCGGGGATAAGGATCGCAGTGATAAAATGCGACTGCAGTTCCGCTTTTACGAGCATCTTTAAACCGATTTCTTCGAGCGCTTTCGTCAGTATGTTCCAGCACGCAGTATAGCGCTCGAAGCGCTTTTCGATCGTTTCCTGTTTCGTTTCGATGATCGCTTGGCGCAGCGCGTAAAAAGTCTGTACCGGAGGCGTAAAGCGCGTCTGCTTCGTTTCGAGAAAATAGCGGTACTGATCGTAGAGGTTGAAATAATAATTCCGCATCGGCCAGTCTTTTTGCTTTTCGAGTTCCGATTTTTTTGCGACGACAAAACCGATGCCCGCCATACCCTGAATGTGTTTGTTCGACGTGCACGTCATAAAATCGATTCCGAGCTTTTCGAGATCCATCGGCATGCCGCCGTATGCGCTTACCGCATCGACGAGGGTGATCATACCGTACTTTTTTGCGAGCGGGCACAGAATATCGAGTCGATTTAACAATCCCGTCGTCGTTTCGTGGTAGACGATCGCGAGCGCCGCATAGTTTTCCGACTGAAAAGCGTTTTCGAGTTTTTGCGCATCGAGGGCTTCGTACGTCGAACTTTTAAACACCGTCATATCGATATCGTATATCTTTGCTATCTTCGCCAGTCGCTCTCCGTAAGAGCCGTTGTCGACGACGAGCAGTTTGCCCCTCGGCGGCACGCACGAAGAGATCATCGCTTCGTCGGCTCCGGTGCCGGAACAGCCGAACATGACGGTCGCGTACGAGTCTTCTTTTGCGACAAATCTCGTGAGCTCTTTCGAGCACCACTCCATGAGTTCTCCGAATTCGCTCTCGCGCGGGCAGATATCGCTTACGACTTGCGCGTATTTTACGCTGTCGGTCGTCGTCGAAGGCCCCGGGTTCAAGAGCACTTCGCGCCGGATATTTTGCAACTCTTCGTTTTCGGCGATGCGCGGCCATATCGTTTCGATTGCGCGGGTGAACATCGCTTCGTCGTCGATCTCCGTCCACGCATAATACTGCACGGTGCGCACATAGATCGGCGTTTGCTGTGCGACGGCTTTAAGCACCTGTTCGTAATCGATTTTTATATGTGCCGGAAAATCTTTTCGGTAGTACGCCGTCATTTCATCGAGCGTTTTTTTGCCGAGTTTTGTGATGCCGACGAGTTCGCCTGCGACGGAGGAAATTTCGCTTCGGTTTTTGCTCACGTTTTTGAGCACGCCGTTTTCGTCGGTTTCGAGGTACACTTCATCTTTGCTGTTCGTCGGGCCTGATGCGAGGATGACGTTTTCGCGCGCATCGTTTGCGAGCACTTTTAATCCGACGGCGTCGTAGATAAGATCGCTTTCGAGCAGAAAAAAATCTCCGGTGACGAGCGGCGCGCACACTTCAAGCGTTCCCATGCTGCTCGTCTTCGCGTAATCGTCGTTCCGTACCGTCACGATGCACGGGTATTTTTTTGCGAGCCGGTCGTACCATTCGCTGCAGTGTCCCGTACCGATGATGATGCGTTCGACGCCGTTTGCGATGAGTTTCCGCACCGAACGCTCGACGATCGCCTCTCCTTCGATTTCGATAAACCCTTTCGGCATCGCTTCAGTCCGTCCGCCGAAGCGCGAGCCCAATCCTCCCGCGACGATAACCGCTTCTTTGATCATACATTCCTCCTCAGCACTTCCATAAACGCTTTTTTATTTTCCCGAGGCGATGTCGTCGGACGTCCCAAATCCGCTCTCGCACCTTTTCGTATCTTTACTTCGATAAACGCCGTCTTTTTTTCGGAGAGCGCGTTTTTGAGGGCGGCTTCGAGTGAAGCGGCATCCTCTACCGAATACGTATGCGCGTAGCCGCAGGCTTTTGCAATTCCGGGAAGATCGATTTTTAAACCGACCGTCGGTTGACCTCCGACCGAATCGTGGGCGCCGTTGTTGAGGACGACGTGTATCATATTATCCGGCTTTCGCACGCCGATCGTCGCAAGTCCGCCCATCTGCATGATAGCCGCTCCGTCGCCGTCGAGACAGATGACGAGCCGATCCTTTTTTTGCATGGCGATCGAAAGCGCAATTTGCGACGCGTGCCCCATGCTGCCGACGGTGAGAAAATCGTTCGCGCCGCTCATGCCGTGTTTAACGCGGAGCTCGAAGAGTTCGCGCGACGCCATGCCCGTCGTAGAAACGAAGACCGCATCTTTCGGAGAATGCAGCACGATGCGCTCTATTGCGTCTTCCCGTGTCATCTCCGCATCGGAAGAGGTTTTATTTTTGAGCGCGTAAGGCGCAAACGTATCTTTTTTTACGACAAAGGCAAAGGGCGCCGACGCTTTTTCCGTACATGCGTAACAGTAATCGATTTGCTTATTAAGTTCGTCTTCGCTTTCCGCCGTAACGACGTAGGGGATGCGCATGGCGTCGAGCAGGGCGAGCGTCACTTTGCCCTGTTTTATATGTTGGGGTTCGTCGTGGACGGCCGGCATACCCCTCCATCCGATGAGGAGGACGAGCGGCACGGAATAGACGTCGCTGTCCGCGAGGGATAAAAGCGGGTTCACCGCGTTGCCGAGTCCCGAATTCTGCATATAGACGACGGGCGTCTTTCCCGTCGCCAAGTGCCAGCCCGACGCGAGCGCAAGCGCACAGCCTTCGTTTGCCGCGATGATGTGTTTGTCTTCGGGAGCCGTGTCCGTCACATAGGCGCAGAAATTCTTTAAAAGCGAATCGGGTACTCCGGTAAAAAAATCGGAGCCGTGCTTTTGCAAAAGATCGTAAAAATATTCCGGTCGAATCATAGGTACCGCCTTAAGTTATTTTGTTCCGGGGATGAGCTCGAGTATCTGCTTGATCGGCATGCACAGTTCGTTCGCTTCGAGGGAACGCTCCGAGAGCAAAATCGTTTCCGCGCATTTTTTCATCGCGGGGTAAGCCGCACGCAGCATGTGGTTTGCATAGATGACGATATTTGCACCCCAAGAGGCGAGTTCGGTTTCGGTAAACTGATTGTATGTTGTCGGAACGAGCACGAGCGGAATATTCTTGTATTCTTTTCGAAATTTTTCGCAAAACGTTCTAATGTCTTCTCCCGATTTATCTTTGCTGTGGATCATAATGCCGTCGGCTCCGGCTGTGACGCTCGCAAAGGCTTTTGCAAGCGCCTCGTCGACCGAACGGCCTGCGATGATCTCTTCGATGCGCGCGATGATCATAAAATCCTTTGTCACCTGCGCTTTTTTTCCTTCGCTGATTTTATGGCAGAACTCTTCTTCGGTCGCGAGCTCCTGCTTTACGTCCGTCCCGAACAGCGAATTTTTTTTGAGACCGACTTTGTCTTCGATGATGACCGCCGAAACGCCGTTCCGTTCGAGCGTGCGCACCGTAAACACGAAGTGCTCCGTGATGCCGCCCGTGTCCCCGTCGTAGATGATCGGCTTTGTCGTGCATTCGAGGATGTCGGTGAGACTCTGCAGCCGCGTCGTCAAATCGACCGCTTCTATGTCGGGTTTGCCTTTGTCCGTCGAATCGGTGAGGCTCGACGACCACATGCCGTCGAAGCGGTGGATGCCGTCGTCTTTCGTCACTTCGGCGTTTTCGACGATGAGTCCGCTCAAACCCGAATGCGCTTCCATGATGCGCACGACGGGCTTTGCGGCGATGAGGCGGCGGAGGCTTTTTAAGCGGATATCGGGCGTCGTTCCGATCGTCTTTGCGCCTTCGACGAGGGCGGTCGAATTGATTCCTTGCGTATACGGGATTTCGATCACTTCGCCGCCCCACGCTTTCATCGCTTCGAACACTTCATCTCGTATTTTGCTTAAATAATTCGATTTCCAATCGTCACCGTGAATTATATAGTCCGGTTTGTATTTTATTAAATTCGGCACGTAGCTCCACGCTTCCTGCGGCACGACGCGCGAAACACCTTTGATGCTTTCGACGACCGCTTTGCGCTGTTCGTACGTTAAGTAGGGGAGGCGCTTGTGCGAGACGATAGCCGAATCGGTGAGCAATCCGACGATGAGCTCTCCTCTCTTTGCGCCTTCGTTGATGATGTTGATGATGCCGGGATGGATGATGTCACCCGTTATGCCGAGGTATACCGTTTTACTCATAAATATATCGCTCCTCTGAAAACTTCTGTCGCATGCATATCGTCTGTTATCGAATTACAACTTTTCAAAGATTACCGGCACTGAAATTCAAATGTAAAAAGTATACCGGTAACGAAATATTGCCGCAACCTGACGACTCACACGGCGGCTTTTAACGCATTTACGGTTTCGATCATAAAGTCGGCGATATTCGCGCCGGCTTTGCCTTCGTACATCCATGCCTCTTCTTTCGCTTCTCTGCGTGCTGCGGCAAGGGAAGGGCTGTCGCTCGCGTTTTGAATAACGTCTTTGATCGACGGAAAATCCGCTTCTTCGAGTTTGATGCCGATCTTTTTCAGCATCGCAAACTGCCACAGCTCTTTTTGCAGATCGTAGGCGTCGTAGGGACGCAGATCGATATCGGCGTTGACGTACATGACCGGTTTATCGCATAAAAACGCATAATCGAATATGATACCTGAAAAATCGGAAATCATGATATCCGCTTTTTTCATCGCGTAAATATTGTCGCGGTTGTAATCCCACTCGACGTTTTTGCTGTCTTTGTATCTCTTTTCGAGACGGTCGAGCATATCGGCTTCAGACTTTTTCGACTGCGGGTGCGGACGTACGATAATGCGCCATCCCGTCGCGGCAAGCGGATCGAGAAGACCTTCGCCGTATTTTTTCAAAACGCCGACATCTCCCCACGACGGAGAGACGAGCACCGTAAAGACGTGATGTTCTTCTTCGGGAATCGCTTTGATCTTTTGCGCAAGCACGTCGAGATAGGTACAGCCGACGGTGACGAGCTCTTTTTTTGCGATGTTTCGCTGAGCTTCGAGCGCACGAATGTCCGCTTTTTGATAATCGCCGGTGAGCAGCACGGAATCGAAGTAATCGAGGCCGAAGAGGCGGTACGTCGTCGCGTCGTTCGGCATGTGGAGCACGTGCGAATAATGACCTACGTTTTTGCTGCGCTTGAGCTGATACACGTTGAGGCCGGGCGTCGTCATCAAAACGATGCCTGCGCTTAAAAGGTTGAGGCGTGCAAATGCGGCGTTTCCTTCGCCGATATATTCCGCTTTAACAAATTGATACTGCCGTTCGAAAACAGGATCGTCTTCGGCCGATGTGTAGTAGACGAGGGGAAGCCGCCGTTTTTCGAATTCGTCCGCGACGGGTTTAAAGACGTTCCAATATTGCTTTCCTTCGCAGTAGACGACGTACTGTTTATACGATGCGTCGGCGGATTGCGCTCCTTTGCCTCGGTTTCCTGAAAAAAACAATTTCAGTTTTAAAAGCGCCGCTTTGCCGAGAAAAAAAAGCGTCGCAGCCGCTCCGATGAGGATCGAAAAGAGCATACTGCCCGTTCCCGGATCTATATATAAAAATAAAGCCGTCTGCATAATTACTCCCGTAAAAACTTTTTTATTGCGTATAAATAGTATTTTATCACGGATCGCCGTTTCAATCAATAAAACGTGTATTGCCTTACAGGGCTTACGCATGAGAATCTATATTCCTCAAAAAATAACCATTACCGTAAAAAATCGGCTGCACTCCCGGCAGCAGCCCTGCCGTTCGCCGCGGCAGACCGTGATTGGAATCGGACTGCGCGAACTTTTTTACCAAAAAGTTCGCTTGCCATCGGTCTGAGCGGCTCGGCGGCATTGCCGCTGCCTCGCGTTCCGCCTTTTTTATTTTATATTATGTCTCTTTTCTGTGTATACATTTTTCATGCGTAATCCCTGTATTGCCTTACATTTACAGTCGGCATTTTTTATGTTAAATTATTGTCGTGTTTGGAAAATTATCCCGTATCGTTTTGCTGCTTTTCTGCATCGCCGTTTTGCCGTGTCGTGCGGAAGACGGCAAAGAACACAGCGAAACCGAAAAGTCTCTTGCCGTTGCAAAGCCCGGTGTTCGCGGCTTTTTTATCGCATCGGCCGAAGTGCTCGGCGTAAATTTCGCCGTAAACGCGTTCGACAGCATCGTACTCAATGCGGATTTTGCCAAGACGAATCCGTCATTTATGTGGAAGCATCTTTCAAGCGGCAAGTGGGAGTTCGATCAAAATACCTTCGCCGTCAATCAATTCGCGCACCCTTATGCCGGTTCTCTCTATTTCAACGCGGGCAGAGCGAACGGTTTTAATTTTTATCAAAGTTTTTTGTTTTCCGCAGCCGGTTCTCTTTTTTGGGAACTGTTTATGGAAACGAGTCTGCCTTCGATCAACGATATGATCGTAACGCCCTTTGCGGGAGCGCTTTACGGAGAGATGCTGCACCGTCTTTTTTTGTCGACGAAGGGACGGCTTAAACCGCTTTCGTGGCTCATAAGTCCTCAAGATGCGTTCAACCGCTTTGTAACGGGAACGAAAGCTCCCGAAGTATCGGGCGGAGTGGAATCGATCGAGCTTTTTTTCAGCATCGATCTTTTTTCGAATTTTATTAAATTTTCCGATACCTACGATAATGCGGGCGGCATCGATGTCCCCGTTTTTGCAAGCGGCGTAAAGGCCGTCTACGGCGATCCTTATGCTCATAAAACCGAAGCTCCCCTCGATCAGTTTACGCTCGATCTTTCGATTGCCGGATTTATCGACTCATACTGCGTGAGAGTTTTTGCGAACGGTCTTTTGTATTCCGTTCCGATATTGACCGAAGGACGCGCGAAGTCGACTTTCGGCGTTGAAGCGGTCTACAATGTCATTTTCGCATCCGATATACACTACGCGACGGCCGCGGGCGGCGCGGGAATCAAACAGCTCATAGCGTCGACAGATGAAAAGTGGAATTTTAAATGGGAAGCCTTTGCCGGATGGGATATCATCAATGCGACTGAAAACAATTATTATATGAAAAAATTGGCAAATTATAAAAAAGATTCGAAGCGGACTTACGATTATTATACCGGCGCGTATGCCGGACTCGGAATAGCGATCGAAAACAGGCGATTCGGTACGTTTCAAGCGTCGGTGCACGGCGATTTTTTATTTAAATTGCCGGACGGAAAAAGCGGATACGGAGGAGCGCTCTTTGTGCAGTACGCCGACATAGGCTACGAACACGCGCTTTGGAAAAATTTTTCGATCGGCGCTCGGGATTTTATATATCATAAATGGAATCTTTACGACGATGCTCCTCACGTCGAATTTATTTCAAACAACGTACGGCTGTACGGAAAGGCGGTTCTATGAAAAAAACGATACGGCTCGCGGCTTGTGTACTTTTATTGTGCGTTTGTGCGGCTCTTTACGCGCAAGCGGATGGGAGCGCCGGCGCTGAAACCCGAACGATCGATTTTACCGAAAAGGATGCGCCATCTTTTACAGAAGCGGATGAGGGCGATGTCGGCAAAAAGGTCGAGCGCGATTTCAAAAAGGCGGAATTTACCGAAGCCGATTTTCGGCACGGCGCGATCGCCGCAGGCGAAGTTTTTTCGTTCAATATTTTCATAACGACGTTCAATCGAATTATCACGCGATCGCCGTTTGCAGATATTTCTCTTGAAACGATGGGGCACAATATCACGCATCCGTGGGTGTGGGATCAGGACGAATTCGAAATAAACCAAATCGGCCATCCGTATCAGGGATCGATTTATTTTGCGGCGGGCAGGGCGAACGGTTTTAATTTTTGGCAATCGTTTGCGTTTGCGGCATTCGGCTCGCTCATGTGGGAATATACGATGGAAAACGAGCCGCCATCGTTCAACGACTTTATCCATACTCCGATCGGCGGAAGCTTTTTGGGCGAAATGTTCCATCGCATCTACCTTTCGCTCGACGACAAATATCCCTATCTTTCGTGGATCGCAAGTCCTCAGGCGGCTTTCAACCGGCTCCTCACCGGAGAAAAAGCTCCGAGAGAGGAAGGCGGGATCGAAGAGTTTTCACTTCGATTGTCGGCCGATCACATCGACAGCGCGTTCGGCTTTTCCGACAACGCATATCAAGACAAAGGCTACCGCAATGTCGTCTCCGGCGGAATCGGTTTCGACATCTTATACGGAAACCCATACGTGCGCGACGTAAAAAAGCCTTTCGAGCGGTTTACGCTTTCGACCGATGCGAGTTTTGACGGAAATTATTACGACATAAAAATATTTGCAGACGGCTTTTTGCGCTCGTGGGTTTTTGAAGCGAACGATGCCGTTGCGACGACGCTCGCTCTCGATCTTTCGTACGATTTTATCATGGCGACGGATTTGAATTATCAAAACAATTCGTTCGGTTTTTCGGTTCGTCAAAGATACGCTTTACCGCACAAGTGGACGATCGAGTGGAAAAGCGGCATGGGAGCTACATATTTGGGCGCGTCGGATTATTATTTTAATCTCAAAGCGAACAAACGAAAATCGAAATACGACGGAAGCGAACAGCGCCTCTACGATTTGGGAATCGGCGGAAACGCAAAGACGGGATTTAAAGCGGCGAACCTTTGGGCGGGAACTTTTTTTCTCGAAGGAGCGTTCAGCGCGTTTTATACGATACCCGGTTCCGCTCCTCCCGAAGGTTCTTCGGGATACAACCTTATCTGGTACGGAAACGCAGCCTACGAACACTGCGTGTATAAAAATTATTATGCGGGCTTGTCGTTCTTCTTGTATCAAAAATTCGGATTTTACACAAAGGGATCCGACGTCTTTCAAACGACAAGCGATTGGAAACTGTACGTAAAGCGTTATTTTTAAAATCCTGCATACGCATCGCGCGGAGAAAATGCGCCCGCACTCTACGGCGAACGCATGATCCCGTACGAATAAAACCTCGACATTCCGTTCGAATATCATTATCATAGCGATATGATAAGTGCGAAAAAAATCTGCGCGCTGTGTATTTTTCTGTCGATTTCGCATTTTTGTTTTGCGAAAATTCACAGTTCTCAGCAGCTCATTCCGTCGGGGCATTGGATATACGACGCCCTGTATATGCTGAACGCCGAATCGGGAAGAACGTCTCTTGCGGACAACGCGCCCCTTTCGGCTGCGGAAATCAAAATGTATTTGGATGCCGTCGATGAAGACGCTCTTTCGGCATCGGGAAAAAAACTCTATGAAAGAGCGCGGGATTTTCTAAAGCGCAACGGTTTTCTTCTGAAATGGGAAGAAGTATCTTTCGACTTCAATGTCATTGCGAAACCCGCTCTTATGTACAAAAGCAATAAAGCTATCGACTGGACGTTTGCAAGCGATTATACCGGACACGAGGGACCGAAACCCTACGGTGCCGCATCGTCGTTTATCGGAAGCGATGCGGCGGATCCGTTCATTACGCTGCCGCTTGCGCTTTCTTTCGGCGATTATATCGTTTTGGCCGCCGATCCGTTTTTCGGTAAAAGTTTTTGGGCTATGTCGAACGACCGAAATTTTATCAATTTTCCGTACAACTTCAGCGATATGGAATTCCTTTGGCCGCGAAACGCGTACGGAAGCGTCGGAGCGTATTTTAATAACTGGGGCGTCAACGTCAATATCGCGCGGGCAGGAATGCGTGTCGGAAAAACGCAGACCGGCAGCGTCATCTACAATTCGACGTTTGAAACCGACGCCTATGTGCAGCTCAACCTCTATTCGCCGTATATAAGGTACGGCATGTATGTTTCTGAAATTTCAAAAGACAAGTTCATGTATATTCACAGGATTGAAGCTGTGCCTTTAAAATGGATACGGCTGGGCGTGCTTGAAGGAACCCTCGTCGCCCGTCCTTTTGAATTCCGTTTTTTAAATCCGCTTATGATTATGCACTCGTTCGGCGCATGGAGAGAATATATCAGCCCGAAAGAAGAGCCCTATTACGGTGAGGCGTACGTCTGTGCATATATGGGAATCGATTTCGATATCGTGCCGTGTAAAAATGTGCGCATATACGGATTGTATGCGCAAAACGAAATACAGTCGTCGCTTGAACTCAACAACGATACGGGAAGAGCGATGCCGGACAGTTTCGGTGCGCAGCTCGGCGTAGAGCTGACCTTTCCCGAAAGCGGGTGCGGCTATTGGATTGCGACGACGGAAGCCGTTTATACGACGCCGTTTTGCTATATCAAACAGGGCGCCGAATGGTCGCTGTACCGCTCCCGCCTCGATATGCAGAGCAATACGGAGATACCGATCTGTTCATGGATCGGCACTCCGTTCGGGCCGGACTGTATCGGAGCGCAGGCGAGAGTGGGCTACGTGCAGCCGGGCAAATGGTCGGCGGATTTCGAATACCTCTTTGTCGCGCACGGCACGAACTCGTTCGGTCTCTTCGGAAACGAGATCGACGTAGAAGGCGGCAAAAAGTATTACAGCTATTATCCGTCCGTGCTGTATAAGATATATAAAAAAACGGGCGGCACACAGGGGCTTTCCGCTTCCGATGCCGCTTCGCTCGCACGCACCCACCGCCTTACGGGGATCGTGCAATATACGAACTGCATTACCCTAAAAGGAAACTATATTTTAAATAATCATTTTCAATTCGGTGCGCAAACTTCGTATACCTTTGTTTTTAACAATAAAAACGTGAGCGGCTCCTTTGCACACGGCGTCGAGCTTTCCTTTTCGTGCACGTATACGATGCTGTAACGATTGTGATCGATCCGAACGCGAGCCCTGCAATAATTCAGGTTGTTATTCCGCCGCGCGCACCCAATTTTTCGGCTCGAAGAGATTATCATGGATATAGTAATCTTTTTTCGGATCGAGCAAAAATTCATATGCGTTGGTTCCCGAAATCTGCATCCCCGACATAGCGATATACAGCGGTTCTTTTTTTGCATCCGTCGTAATCGGATTTCCGGTAAACGGGTTGACGGGATTAGCGATGAGGTTATCCAGTGCGAGAAACGGGACATCGGCGGTCGACATAAAAGTATTGTCGGTTTTTATTTCGCCCGACGCATTAAAATCTTTAACCATGAGAAACGCGTTGAACTGATCCTGCTGAAACGGCAAATTATTATGCGTTACGACGTTTGTCTCCGGTCCATGATCGGAGACGAGGATGATGCGCGTATTGTCATAGACACCGTTGTCTTTCATGTATTGAAACCAATCCGCCAGTCGCATTATCGTAGCGATATTTATGGAATACACAACTGTACGCGCATATTTCCCATTGCCGAATTTCGTAACAGTGAGAACGGGACGGTAATCAGGTGCCTGCAGCATTGAACCTTCATGTGTCGTATTGTTGTCCATGATGAGCGCGTTATCGCTTGCGTCGCCGACAATTGAAACGAGACGCGGCAGATAATCGAGAACGGCATACCCGTCGAGCGTTTTTCTCAGCGATTTGGTATTGGTAAGCGCGCACCACGAACCGTTGTTATAGATCGCTTCGCGTAAAAAAAGCGGGGATGTTTTTAAAAGCGAATACCACAGCATATTTCGTTTTATCACATCGCTTGCATCGGGAAGGTGCAGGTCGTGTTCTTTGCACCACAGGTCGGTGTAGTGTCCGTCGGTAACGTAAGTTTTGATGTTGGGATAAGGATCGAAGATACTCATATCCGGGATCCAATTACCGTTCGCATAGGGCAAATCGGATGCCGTAACGTGAAAGCCGTGTGCATCGAAAATGCACGGCAGCATCATAAGCGCTTCATTACGTTTTTGCAGCAGCGTAATTTCCTTTCGTGCGTTGATTGCGGTAGGCGTCGCTTCATAACCGCCGAAAATGGGAGGCGAGCCGAGCGACGTATAGCCGTTGAATGTTACCGTATTGGGATAGAATGTAAAACCCGAATACTGTGTTTTCAATTCCGGATGATCTTCAAAAATATACGGGACGAGAACGCTGACAGCTCTGTCGAGCATAAGCACGACGACGTTTTTTCCTTTTTGCGAGAGAGAAAAGATCGGCTCGACCGTTGTTGCTCCTCCCGCCTGATCTTTATCTCTATATGAAGCAAGCGTTTTGAATTCCGAAACGATACGTATCGTATTGATGAAAGACAAAGTACATATCGAAACGGAAGCGAGAGCGGCAAGTGTCGTAACGATTTTCGATTTGCGGAATTTCAACAGGATGAACGCTGCGGCGACTGCAAGCGCCGAAACGGATATGTTTACGGCAGATTGAACGATTGTGTGTTTGACGTCTTGGGCAAATATGAACGCCGTTGAAATGAAGCCGTATGAGCCGGGAAAAATAAACGCATTTACGAGCGCGCTTACTGCAGCGCATACGAAAATACATGCGAATACGCGTTTTATTTTATCCGAAAATAAAAAATACAAACAGATCGGCCAAAAGAGGCAAAAGCCGATGACTTGCGTTAACGTATTGCCGATAAAAAACAGCGGAGACGAATATTGGTCTATGTACGAAAATTCTTGAGGAGAAGATACGATTAAATTTGTCGGTAATAGCAAACCCGCAACGACGGTTAAAAGAACGGCCGACGAGATAAACAACGCGAAAGCTTCTTTTTTTGAAATAAAACCGCTCAAATCGATTTTTATGCGTTTTGCAAAAAATGTGTACGCGCAAAGAGAAGCGGCACAGATTAAAAGAACAGCCGAAACCGCTATGCGCAGATTTAGAGAGCCTCTGTGGTTGTAATTGATAAAGCCTGCAATACACAGTAGAAAAAATGCCAATAGGTATAAAAATATGTGCATCTTATACGGACTTTTTATTTTATAATAAATATTTTTTAAAAGCGAAAATATGTTATTTAAAGTCCAGTAGAGTACGAGACCGGAGGGAGAATTATACAGCAAAATGAGAAATAAAAATGCCATGCCGTACAGCTGCAGTTTTTCCTTAAACGGAAATCCCTTGGTATACACCGCACCGGCGATGCAGTTTATGAGCGTCATCGCTATGGGAAGCAGGTTTATACCCCCCCCCCCGAATTTCAGAAGTGCATCGGGAGCACCCATATCTTTTATGAACAGGAATGATGTACCTTGCAACAATTCGAGATGCGAAAGATACGAATATGCCGCGATAAAAAAGGGAACTTGAATTAAAAGGCCGAACGAAGAGCGGAGCGCCATGATAGGATGATAGCGATGCTGCCGGTAATACACCGACAATATCATATACTGTTCGTCGCCTTTAAATGTCGTTTTGATACGCTCGATGCCGGCTTTCAGATTTTTTTGCGTCTGCCGCTCGAGTTCTTGCCACTTTTCTGCAACTGCGTAAAGCGGCAGACAGAGCAGTGTCACCGCAGCGCTTATACACATGACGGAAAAGCCGGGATTTTTAAATATCAATTGTACAAACACAAAAATAAACTCTATGATTTGTATAAGCGGATAAATAATAATGTTAAAGAGGATCGAACCCATACGCGTATTATATTTTTTATGGAATATTTTATCAATATGATTGCAAAATGATTGCAAAAAAGTTTTTATCGATTCAACTGTTACGTATTGTGCAGATTACGTATTTTTGCTACAGTAGCACAACGGATTGTAATACATGCGTAGAATAACTGCTAAACTGATTATCGCCCATCTTTTATGTATTTTTGCAATACTGACATTATTTGCGCTCCGCTGGTCGCGGATCCAGTATCCGATGGATAACGCTTATGCGGTATTTTTTGTCCTCGGCGCAAATACGAAAGGAGCCGATTCGGGAACGTTTTTATCGTTTTTTAAAAACATCATCGTACCGGCGGGAATTATATATGCGCTCGTTTTGCTCGGCAACTTCGCCCTTGCAAAATCGTATAAAAAAGCGACGGGGAAAAAATTCCGTTCGGTTTTGGCGGATGCGGACAAGTGTTTTGTCTTCGGCATTTCGTATACGGTTTTTGCCGTTGTCATAACGCTCGTCGTGCTTCGCGCATGGAAATATCCCGCGATTTTATACGAAGTGCGGAAAACTCCGACGCATTCCGATTTTTACGATAAACACTATGTCGATCCCGCAGCGACCCGCATCGCGTTCCCTGAAAAAAAACGGAACTTAGTCGTCATCTTTATGGAGTCGGTCGAGTCGTCCTTTGCATCGATCGAAGAGGGCGGCCTCTTTCGCGAAAATCTCATACCGGGCATCACGTCTTTGGCGAAAGCGAACGTCAATTTCAGTCAAAACGAAAAACTCGGCGGCGGGGAAAACCTTGCCGGAACTTCGTGGACGGCCGCAGGCCTCATTTCGAAGTTCAGCGGCTTACCGTATTTTGCTCCCTTTGCAAAAACCGAAGACGGAAAACTCAGCTGTCTTCAAGGCGCCGTCGCGCTCACCGATATTTTACGCGAAAACGGCTACCGCTGCCGATTTGCGTTCGGGAGCGACAAGCAATTTGAAAACCGCGATATATTTCTCGAAAATCACGGTGTCGAAATACACGACATCCATTGGTATAAGAGGCAGGGTTTGATTCCGATGAACTATCAAGTGTTTTGGGGATTCGAGGATCAAAAGCTCTATCCGCTCGTACGCCGCGAGCTTGAAGAATTGGGAAAGGGTGATGAACCGTTTTTTTTCGGTATGCTCACCGTCGACACGCATTTCCCCGACGGCTACAAGTGTCCGCTGTGTCCCGACATCGATAAGCGCCAAGTTATGAACGTCATCCGCTGCGCCGACAAGCAGGTGAGTTCTCTCATCGACTGGATGAAAGATGAGCCGTGGTGGGACAATACGACCGTCGTCATTATGGGCGATCACAATTTTCTTACCGCTCCGCACAACAATTTTATTGCCGCCGAAAGTCCCGTCCGAACTGCGAATACCGAGCGCCGATGGCTCGACCTTATCGTCAATTCGGCTTTGGCTCCTTCGCAATCCGTACAAAAGAACAGGCACTTTGCGCCCTACGATATGTTTCCGACGATGCTCGAAAGCATCGGCTGTACGATCGAAGGCCGTGCTCTCGGATTCGGCCGCTCGCTCTATTCGGGAGAGAAAACGCTCGTGGAAGAGTTCGGCGCTGAAAAAATAAACGCCGAACTTATGAAGAGAACGGAACAGTACGAAGCGCTGAAAAAGGGCCGTTGATTTTTAAGAGGCTGTCTCGAAAAAGTAAGCGACTTTTGAGACAGCCCCGAATGCATTTTCAGCCTTTTCTCGATTCGTAAACTTCGGCTCCTCCGATAAAGTATTTCGACAGAGCTCCGAAAAGTATGAACATCGGAATCGACGCGAGCAGCGCGCACGCCATCATAGCGCCCTCATCGGTTTGTTTTTCTTCACTGAATTTCGTAATGTACAGCGGAATCGTTTTCATCTTTTCGCTCTGTGCGACGAGGAGCGGCCACAAAAGATTATCCCACTGATTTCTGAACGAAAGGATACCGAGCGTGGCTATGACCGGCCCGCAGTTCGGCAAAACGATGCGGCTGTAGATATTGAATTCGTTATAGCCGTCGACGCGAGCCGCATCGAGGTATTCGGTCGGGAACGTCAAAAGGTATTGACGCATTTGAAAGACGCCGAAAGCCGATACGAGAAAGGGGATGATGAGGCCGCGGTACGTGTTTATCATGTGCATGCTCGTTGCGACCATGTACAGCGGAATCATAATCGCTTCGAACGGAATCATCATCGTCGCCATGATCGACATAAAGATGAGATTTCGCGATTTGAACTTGAACTTCGCAAGTCCGTAACCGCAAAGAGAAGCGAGTAAAACCGTCGTCGCAGCGCAGGTTACGGCAACGATGAGCGAGTTTAAAATGTTGCGCATATATATCGGGTTTTGATTGTTTCCGAAAATCGCTTTAACAAAATTCGTTAAAAACGTTCTGTCTTCGGTCGTGAAATACGCGCGGGAAGGAATCCAGCGGAACGGCATTGCGAGAATTTGACGCGCATCCATAAACGACGCGACGAACATAAAAACGATGGGTGTTATCGTAAAAAAGAATACGATAAAGAGCGCTATCCACGCGACGATCTCTCCGATACCGATTCTTCCGACATATTTATTTGTATTCATACCGACTCCAATAAAATTCTTTTATTAATATTCCACGTCGTCTGTTTTCGACAGCGTAAACTGCAGATACGTGAACAGCAGCATTATCAAAAACAATATGATCGACATGGCGCTCGCCCTGCCGAGCTGACCGTTTCTGATGCCGGTAAAGTATATATTCATCGTGATGACGTCGATCGGATGACGCGCCGCGCCTCCCTGTGCGAACATATACTGCGTACTGAACGTTTTCAAACACTGGAGCATCGCCATGATGGACACGAGCACGATTGTCGGTTTTAAAAGCGGAAGCGTTATATGAAAAAAAGCGTGCCACTTGTTCGAGCCGTCTACCGTCGCAGCTTCGTAAATCGAAGGCGGAATCGAAGCGAGGCCTGTGATAAAGAGGATGACGAAATAACCGATGTATTTCCAAAAGTATACGATCATCGTTGAAATCTGCAGCATCGTATTGTCGGTGAGCCAATGGTAATCTTTTCCTGACGTAAATAAAATCGTATTCGACAGCTGATTGAACAGTCCGCGCGGATCGAAAAGGATCATCCAAATTGCAGCCGCGACGACGGACGAGAGAACTGCGGGCATATAAAACGAAATTTGGAAAAAGCCTTTTTGAGACGGGCGACGCAGCTGCATGAGCAAAACCGCAAGGATGAGAGCGAGGATGACCATCGGAACAAAGGTACCGAACGTAAACATGATCGTCGCGCGCATGGAGTTTAAAAGCGAAAAGCCGCCGTTGTCGCGTGTAAAGAGATATACGTAATTGTGTAAACCGACAAATTTCGATGTCCTGGAAATTGCCTGCTTGTTCGTCAAGCTCGTAAAAAATGCATTGATGATCGGATAAAAACTGAACACGGCAAAGAAAACGAGGCTCGGCAGGGTAAAAATAAATCCCCAGCGCGCCTGCTGCTTTTCAATGCTGTAATGTTTAGCGGTTTTAGCCATTTTTAATTCCTCCATAAAAACTTTTTTAGAACGTTTCGATATCCGTAAAAGAAAACGACGTCTCTCCGGTACAGTACATTATTGTATGATGATGTTCCCGTTTTCGTCAATCGCATATCGGGCAAACGTGAGATTCGCTTTTTCAGCGATCTCTTTACACGCTTTCCTCGACGTGATCATATCTTCCGGCTTGTGGCAGTCGGCTGCGGTGACGACGGGTACGTCGTATTCCGAAGCGAGATTCCAAAATTCCTGAAGCGGATAGCGATAGCGCTCGCCGCTCGACGATACGACTTTTTTCGCGCGAATGCCTTGTCCGTTTATCTCTATCGGCATATGTACGGATGAGGCGCAGGCGAGGATATCGCGCGAACAGGCTCTCGCTTCGTCATCCCATTCGAGGTAGGATGCGGCAAAGAGGTCGGGGTGTACCGCATATAAAAACAATCCCGACTGCATGCCTTCGATGAGCGTTTTCGTATATGCGTGTAACGCGCCTCTGTCGTTTATCAGGCATTCGGGAATCGTGATATCGCTTCCGTCCGGCGCATAATAATTGTGGACGGCGAGCAAAAGGTAGTCGAAGCCGCGTTCACCGAGCAATTCGTCGCGATAATATGAAACGTAATCTTTATGATAGTCGGTTTCAAATCCGCGAAAAAAGTGCATGCCGCGCGGAGCACGTTCGGCGGCAGCTTCGCAGTCTTTTTGGTAAGCGTCGAGTTCGGAATAAAACATTCTCGCGCTGTGCCATCTGTCGTCAGGCACGGGGCAGTGATCGCTCATGCCGAGCACTTTGATGCCGTCTTTTTCCGCTTCATCGACATAATCTTGCACTTCACCGACGGCATGTCTGCAGTATTTGCAATGTGTATGAAGATTCACTTCGTCCTGCGTAAAAACTTCCACGTTCCGCTCCGAATTCTTCGATAACAAAATCGGACGGCAAACGGTTTACCGTCCGATTTACATGATATTGAACCTTTCAAAAAAAATACGGTTATTTTTGTTCGTCGATTAAATCCTGAACCGTTTTTTTAAGCTGCTCGTATACGGTTTCCGGCGAAGCATCTCCGAGCATGACGTTTTGCAGCGCCGTTTTGAGAGCGCTTTGTATCGATGCGGATGCCGCACCGTAGTACACGATGTGCGCACGATTCAAATCGTTTGCAAACACTTCGGAGTACGGCATATCTTTAAATGTTTTGCTGTTCAAAAGCGCAAGTGTCGGCTGAACGATATTCACTTCGGACAGGTACTCTTCGCCGTGGCTGAGCATATAGGAGATGAGCTGCCACGAAGCTTCCTGCTCGGCTTTCGTCGCATCGGCGTTTACCATATAGTAATGGCCGTAGTAACATGCCGCAACGTCTTTGACGGCGTTTTGGAATTTCGGATACGGAATGATCATCCAGTCACCGCTGTCGTAAAAGTTCGGATTTTGATTTCGTATGCGCGCTTCCTGATACAATCCCGATAAACACATCGTCACATCGTTGTTGTCGGCATTAAAAAGCGAATGGGCGTTTTTATATGTCGGAGAGCCGAGATTCAAACCTTTCGGCCCCCATTGTTTTAAATACGACAGGACGGCAATCCACGCATCCTTTCCGACGATCGCTTCTTTACCGTCATCGCTGATGAGCTGTCCGCCCAGCTGTTCGGCGAGCGGAACGAGCGTTTCAAGATAATAACCGTAGCGGAAATCGAATCCTCTTCTTTTCAAGATATCGCCGTCGCGCAGAGCAAGCTTTTGAGAAATGCTCATGACGTCTTCCCATGTTTTGGGAGCGTCTTTTTCGGGATCGAAGCCCGCTTCGCGAAAAATCTTTTTGTTGAGATACACGCACCAATTCGTAAGCTCGAGGGGAAGTCCGTAGACTTGCCCGTTTACCGTAACGGGATCAAGCATATGGTCCGCATAGGCGGCTGTGACGGCATCGGCATTTTTGTAGCCTGCGGCTTTGTAATTGACGGGCGCTACGCGGCCTGCGGCGATGTACGGATATTCTTCGTTGATGATCGTATTGAACATCGTCGGACCTTTACTGGCGGCGAAAGCCGTCTGAAGCAGTTCGATAAGTTTCGAAGAGCTTTGCCGCGTTACGTTTACCGTAACATTCGGATGGGTTTCCGTAAATTCGCTTATGTATCTGTCTTCGAGTTTTTGACGGTTGGCATCTTCATGCGTCCAAAATTCGATAACGACGTTTTCCTGTTTTTTTACACATGACGGAAATAAAATAAAAGCGGCTGCAAAAACGATGCAGAGCCGGATAATTTTTTTCATGTATACATCCTCAAATAAAATAGTAATTTTTTAATATCGGAGAAATCGATCTTTACTCGGATAAAAAATAGGCTGCCCAAAAACCGAAGTTTTTAGGCAGTTTTTTTGATATTCCGAAACGACCGTATACGTGTGCGCTCTGGCGCACCAATTGCACGGCTCCTAAATCCGAAGATTTACTCGCCGTGCAATTTTAAAAGAATTTACTGTTCGATCAATTCCTGAACGGTCTTTTTAAGCTTGTCGTACGCTTCTTCGGGCGCTACGTTTTGGAGCATGACGCTTTCCACCGCTGTTCCGATTGCGCTCTGAATTGCGGTTGAATTCGCACCGTAGTACACGATGTGTCCGCGTTCGAGATCGTCCGCAAATACGTTTGAGTAGGGCATATTTTTAAACGTGTCGCTGTTTAAAAGCGCCGTCGTCGGCTGGATGATGTTGACCTCGGAAAGGTATTCTTCGCCGTGGCTGAGCATATAGGCGATAAGCTGCCACGCCGCTTCCTGCTGGGCTTTGGTCGCATCGGCGTTTACCATGTAGTAATGACCGTAATAGCATGCCGCAACGTCTTTGACGGCATTTTCGAATTTCGGATAGGGAACGACCATCCATTCACCCGAGTCATAGAATGTCGGATTGTCGTGCCGTATGCGCGCTTCCTGATACAAACCGGTCGAGCACATCGCCAGATCGTTGTTGTCGGCGTTGAATACCGAGCGGGCGGCTTTATAGGTCGGAGAGCCGAGATTCAAGCCGTTCGGGCCCCACTGCTGCATATACGTGAGAAAGGCGACCCACGCATCCTTTCCGACGATCGCTTCTTTTCCGTCATCGCTGATGAGCTGTCCGCCGAGCTGTTCCACCATCGGAACGTTGTTTTCGAGATAATATTTGTAGCGGAAGTCGTAGCCGCGCCGCGTGATGATATCTCCGTTTCGGGTGACGATCTTTTTGGAAATTTTTACCATGTCTTCCCACGTTTTCGGATAATCGGTTTCGGGATCGAGACCTGCGGAGCGGAACACTTTTTTGTTGATAAAGATGCACCAGTTCGTAAGCTCGAGCGGAAGACCGTATACTTTACCGTCTACCGTAACGGGATCAAGCATTTTCGGCGCATACGCGTTGATGACGTCCGAAGCGTCTTTATAGCCTGCGGCTTTGTAGTTCATCGCAGCGACGCGGCCGGCCGTGATATAAGGATATTCGTCGTTTATGGAAAGGTTGAACATCGTCGGACCGCTTCCGGCGGCAAAAGCCGTTTGAACGAGCTCGATGAGTTTTGCGGCACCCTGCCGCGTTACGTTGACCGTGACGTTCGGGTGAGCGGCCGTAAATTCCTGAATGTAGCGGTCTTCAAGTTTTTGGCGGTTTGCGTCCTCGTGCGTCCAAAACTCAATGGTGACGGCTTCGGGCTTTTTGGTACACGACGTCGCCATGATCGCTGCGGCGGCAAGTGCGCACAGCATCATCATTTTCTTCATGTTTTTTCCTCCGTTTTTTGGAAAATCTATATCCGTATAAGTATACTACAAGAGCGCAAAACGTGCAATAAAAAATTAAAAGCTTTCGAATCTTTCGCTTTTTATAAAGTGCTCAAGACTCAGCCGCCATGAAGGTATTTTGATGCCGAGCGCCGTTTCGATTTTTGTGCAGTCGAGGACGGAATAAGCCGGGCGCACGGCTTTCGTTGCGTATTCGCCGGACGAACACGGCCGTACGCTGCAATCTCTTGTAATTCTGCCGTATTTTTTTCCGAAGTCGTAGATCGCTTCGGCGAAATCGAAGCGCGTCGCTTCCCCCGAATTCGAAAAATGATAGATGCCGTAGGGAGCTGCGCTTTTTTTCCCGAAGAGGCTCGTCGCGCCCGCTTCTTTTTTTATTAATTTTATGACGGCGGATACGAGATCTCCGCAAAAGGTCGGAGAGCCCCTTTGATCGTTTACGACGTTGACCGATTCTCTCTCGTTCATCGCGCGCGTCATCGTATATACGAAATTGGGACAGCCGAAACCGTAGAGCCACGAAGTTCGGATGATGTAATACTGCGTCATTGCCTGAGCGATGAGGTCTTCGCTTTCGGCTTTCGTTTTTCCGTATGTGTTTATCGGAGATTTCGGTACGTCTTCCGTATACGGAGTGCAGACGTTTCCGTCGAATACGTAATCGGTCGAAATGTGGACGAGCTTTGCACTGCGGGCTCTCGCCGTGCGCGCGGCGTTGAGGGCACCCGTACAGTTCGTACGGTATGCTTTTTCCGCTTCATCTTCGGCTTTGTCGACCGCCGTGTAAGCCGCGCAGTTGATAATCCAATCGATTTTATTGTCTTTTTTTACATCGCGCGACGCATAAAAAGACGCGCTTTCGGTTTTATTGATAAATGTTTCGATTTTTTCGGCATCGGCTATATCGACTTCGCTTCCCGTACCGACGAACGGAATCTTTTTTTCCGAAAGCCGATATGCGAATTCGCGTCCGAGCATTCCCGTACAGCCGATGAGCCACAGCATATCGAATGACCTTTTATTAGAGTTTTTTGAAGATAAAATTGCAGAACGTTTTTATACGGTTTATAAACGACGTTTCGATACGCTTTTCGAAAAAAACAATCTTCATCGCTTTGACGCCGCCCGCACCGTATAAAATCCAATTGTCGCCGTCGCGAAAGAGCAAAATTGCGGATTTCATATTGTTCGGTTTGACGCATTTAATCTTCATATCCTGTCGAATAAGCGTATTGTCGTTTGTCGAAACGTAGTATACGCACTCTCCGTTTGCGCTTATCGATATGGATGTTTCGATGAGACCGAAAGGCTCCATCGTCAAATCGGCTTTTACTTTGCGGGTAAGGCCGTCTTCCCCGATAAAGTCGTCTTTGATCACGGCGGATGAATACAGATCGTAATACGTTTTATTGTGTTCCGAATAGTACGGGATACCGACGTAATCGGATATGTTCATGAGCGCATCTTCGAGCCGTGCGGGCAGATCTTCGTTTCCGGTATAGGGTCTGACTTGGATCACTTCGGCAAGATAGGACGGATTGAGATCGTTTATGTCGCGTATGATTTTTTGTGCGCTTTCGCTCGACGCTTCGAGACACATATTGGATGCGCGGCTGATGTTGCGCACGACGACTTTGCCGCTTTCGAGGTCGGCAAGTTCCGCTTTCGAAAGCTTGTTGTTGAACGGAAGCGCGAAAGCGGAAAACGTGCAGAGTACGGCGCAAAAAAATGAAATCGATACTGTCTTTTTCATATGAATAGTTTGCATTATACTGAGTAAACAGTCGGGCCGCAAGACAGTTACTCGAAAAACGAACTGCACAAAATTCTATGCGGCTATCGGCGGTCGAGCGGCAAAACGATATTTTTCGAGCGCGCGTAACTTTTAAGCCAGCGCTTAACCGGAACTGTCCAATCGTTTTCGTTTGCACCTTCCAAAAGCAGGCGTTCGAACATAAAGTGAATGTGGGCGCTTATTTTCTTTTTATCGGAATCGGAAAGCGTTTCGTCGTCCGCAAACAGACTGTTGATAATATCGATGCCCGTGCTTATCGTAAATCGATTTTTAAGCACATACAGCATCATATACATCGCCGCGGGAATGCAGTTTACGCTGTGCTGCTTTACATACAGCACGCTTTCGATAATGCGCCGCGCACCTTCACGCAGTTCGGCCGTATACGTTTTTCGTTCCTCTTCGGTAAAATCATCGTTTTTAAAAACGTCCGCGTAATATACGGACGAGAGAATAACGATCGCAACGTGCAGGCTCGGAACACAGAGGAGATGCGGATCGAAAGCGTGAATCATTTTGAATGCCGCGTCCGTTTTATAATCGGGACGCTTTGTCGTCGTCATACAAAAGCGGTACACTTTTGCGGCATTTGCATACGCCGTTTCGATAAGCGAAAGATATTCGATGCAGTACGGCAGTGCCTTTTTTACGCCGAGTCTGCGAAATAAAAGAGTCATCGGCCGGATCCAAAAGTTTGTAAAGTTCAAATAGATTCTCACTTTGTCGGGCGTAAAGGGAATCAGTTCGTCCAACGGGTGTGATACGTCCAAAACGGGAATTGTTTTGAAGCGCCACTTTACCGAAAACTGCAGCCAAAAAAAATCGCGCACGACGGTACGCAAAAAACGGAAAAGCACTTTTGCGCTTTTCAGCCGGAAGGGAATAATCAAATACGGAAGAAAGGCGCCGTAAGAATCGATCGGCCGCATGGCAGGCTCTTTTTTTTCGGCAGAACTTTTTGCCATGAGGGTTATTCTATCGAAAACGGAAATTCGGCACAAGGTACGGACAGACGGTTATAGAGGAAAGACGGTACCGTCGCAAAAGTCGGTTACTTTTTCCCCTTGAACACAAACTCGGAAAAGGAGTTACGCAAAATCTTATACGTGTGCTATACTGTAGGTATGATAGCGGCATATATACGGGATTCGGTTGAAAGTCCCAAAGCGGGTGTCATCCGCAAAATGTTCGAAGAAGGAGCGCTGCTCAAAAAAAAATACGGAGCCGAAAACGTCTACGATTTCAGTCTCGGAAATCCCGATTTGGATCCGCCGGACAGCGTCGTCCGAGCGATAGAGAGAATCGCTTCGGATAACTCTCACGGCGCGCACGGCTATATGCCGAACGCGGGTTATCTTTTTGCGCGCGAAGCGATGGCGAAAAAGACGGAAGCCGAACAGGGAGTGTCCGTTCCGGCAGCTTGCATCGTTATGTCGTGCGGAGCTGCGGGTGCACTCAACGTCGTCTTAAAATCGCTTTTAAATGCGGGCGACGAAGTCATCGTTCCCTCTCCGTATTTTGCCGAATACGATCACTATATTCGAAATCATGCGGGCACTATCGTACGCGTAAAAACGAAATCCGATTTTTCGCTCGACTGTAATGCGATCGTAAATGCGCTTTCCGAAAAAACCGTCGCGGTTTTAATCAATTCACCGAACAATCCGACGGGGCATATCTATTCGGCGGAAGCTATCGCGTCTCTTTCTGCCGCCCTTCGCGAACACGGAAAAAAATGCGGACGCATGCCTTACCTCATCTGCGACGAACCGTACCGCGCGATCACCTACGGCGGCAAAAAAGTTCCGCCCGTATTTCCGCTGTACGAAAACGCCGTCATCGTTACATCTTTTGCAAAAAATTTGAGTTTGCCGGGAGAGCGTATCGGATATCTCGCTGTGAATCCCGCGTGTCCGGAAGCCGATGCCTTTATCGCCGCAGCGATTTTTTCGACGCGCATTTTGGGCTACGTCAATGCACCCGCGTTTTTTCAAAAAGTTGTCGCTTCTTCGTGGAACGCTCCTTGCGATTATTCGCCGTATGAAAAACGATGCGCGCTTTTAAAAGAGATCATGGATTACGCGGGACTGGAGTATGCGAACCCCGAGGGCGCGTTTTATCTTTTTGTGAAAGTGCCCGACGCGTGGCAGGGAGACGATCTCGCGTTTACGAATCATTTGAAAAAATACAATATCCTGTGCGCGCCGGGAAGCGGTTTCGGCGGGGAGGGTTGGTTTCGGATCGCGTACTGCGTGAGCGAGCGGACGATTATCGATTCGCGCGATGCCTTTTATAAAGCGGTGCACGACCAAGCTTGAGTGCGGCGGCGTACACGATATCAGTTTTTTACGGGAGGCGATATGAAAATCCTTATGGTGACGGCCGAAGCGGTGCCCTTTGCAAAGACGGGCGGACTTGCCGATATGGTGTCCGCTTTGGCGCTGTCTCTTTCAACGCTCGGACACGATGTAAAGATCGTCATGCCGCGCTATTATAGAATCGACCGGAAAAAATTGCAGGCGATTCCCGGTCCGCTCGCCGTCGCTGCGGGAACTTCGGAATCGTGGGTCGGCGTCTATGAAAGTACCTTGCCTTCGTCAAAAGTCGCCGTCTATTTTCTCGACCACGAAGGCGCGTTCGGGCGCGACGGTGTGTACGGCACACAGGCGGAAACCGATTTTCACGACAATCCGTACCGCTTTTCGCTTTTATGCCACGGCGCTTTCCAGCTGTGCCGAAAGCTCGGATGGTGCCCCGATATCGTCCACGCGCACGATTGGTCGGCGTCCCTCGCTCCGATCATTTTAAAGCACGTTATCCGAAACGGCTTCTTCGCAAAGACGGCGAGCGTTTTGACGATTCACAATTTAGGCTATCAGGGGCAATACGCAAAAGATTGGTTTCCTTCTCTCGGCATTCATTGGGGATTGTATTACGGCGCGGGACTCGAACACAACGGCGGCATCAATCTTTTGCAGGGCGGCATATCGTGTGCCGACATGATTACGACGGTATCCCCGACTTATGCGAAAGAAATCCAAACTGCCGAAGGCGGCTTCGGTATGGACGGGCTTTTGCGCGTAAGGGGCGACGTCGTTCGCGGCATCCTAAACGGAATCGATGAAGATGTGTGGAATCCGAAAACGGATACGCTCATCCCCGTACACTACGACGAAACGTCGCTTGAAAAAAAAGCGGTATGCAAACGCGAGCTGCAAAAACGCATGAAGCTCCCTGAAGACGACGCCGTTCCCGTCATCGGTATCGTAACGCGCCTTGCCGATCAAAAAGGCATTGCCGAACTTTTTGCGCCGGCTTACGGCTGTATGTACCGCCTGTGCAGCGAAATCGACGTGCAGGTTGCGATCCTCGGAAGCGGAGAAAAGTGGTGTGAAAACGAAATACTCTCGCTTCAGTCGAAGCTTCCGAATATGCGCGCATATATCGGCTACGATGAAAGTTTGAGTCATCTTATCGAAGCGGGCAGCGATTTATTTTTGATGCCGTCAAAATACGAGCCGTGCGGATTGAATCAAATGTATTCGCTTTTGTACGGCACGCTTCCGATCGTGCGCCGTACGGGAGGGCTCGCCGACACGGTCGAACAGTACGACGAAAAGACGGGGGAGGGTACGGGCTTTATGTTCGACAACTTGACGCCTTCCGCCGTATTCGACACTTGCGGTTGGGCGGTCTACGCGTATTACAACAAAAAAGAGCACATTACCGAAATGCGAAAGCGCGGCATGAAAAAAGATTTCAGCTGGAAAAAATCGGCGAAGCAATACGTCGCCGTCTATAAAGAAGCCCTTGCGCGCGGCGCGGGAATCGGAAATTCGCGGTAGCGGCATTGCAGAAAATATCGATTTTCGAAAATGCCGCAGCAGCGCGTGTTTTAAGCTTCGATTTGTTCTTTGCACCAATCGACTACGACATCCCGGCGAGCGCCTTTTTTGTAAGCTCTTCATCGATATCAGGATAGTCAGGTGATAAGCGGTTGTCCTGTCCATTTCGACAACTCGAAGCCATTCTGCTACGGCTCGGGCAAGATTATTTTTCATACATCAATATTCCTTCCGTCGAAACTGTTTTTTCCAATGTGTGCATTCCGCGTCGTTTATTAAAATTAAAGCTGTCATTGACGATTACATCACATGGGGTCGTTCTGTAATCGCGGATAGCGCGATACGCTTTTTGAGAAAGCGAAACGGGATTTCCTTTTTCCTCATCGACAACGACATAAAAATCATAATCGCTCTTTTCGGTTTCTTCGTTGCGCGCATACGAACCGAAAAGATAGATTCGTTCGGGATCGAGGGCTTCTTTGATTTTTTCCGTTATCCGTTTAATCTCTTCCGTAATCATCGCTTTATGATACCACGAAAACGCAAGCGGCGGCAACGGTATCAGCGCCGGCTTCGCCGCATTTTGCGTTCGTCCATATAGTGTAACGCTTCATCTTCGCTCAAGCGCCGCACTTGCGTGTTCGGGAATTCGCGGTAGCGGCTTTGAGAAAAAAGAGGTTTTTTTCCGCTGCACGTTTTATCTTTGTTGTTGTGCAAATAGGTTTTCAATTCCGCTTCATCCGAAAATATCTTATAGAAAATTCTTCCCGAAGCGCTTTTGATTTCATATATGCCGCAGCTTTTTTTCATAGTGTAATCGGCCGTCCGTACATACAATTTTGCGATCGCCGCAGATTTAAACGGAAAGTTCCAGCGCTGCAATCCGTTTTTTGTGCGGTCGATGCAGATACACCGTCCGCAGGTTCCGCAGATGTATTGCGTGTGGTTTTTCAAACATTCTTCCGGATTCAAAAGCGGCGTTATCCTGTCTTCGTCGGCATAGCATTCAGTACACATACGTATCCCCCTGTAAAAGTTTTGTAATGCGATTACCCTTCCGCGGCAAGCGCATGCACTGCAATACTACGGGGAATACAACAACTGTCAAGTAAGTCGAACGGGAATGTCGAACGGGAAAATATACCGGAACATATAAAATCGATTTGAATGCGGAACGGCCGGATTTTCTTAAAACTCGTACCAGGTGCCGTCTTTAGCCAAATACCAATCGGCGAGCACTTCCGCCTTTCCCGTATTGTACCACGAAATGCTTCCGTCTCGATTCAGCACTGCGATGCGTTCTCCGTTTTGTACGGCTTTTACCGGAAGCGATGCGGAGCGATCGTAGGCGATGCTTTTTTTCCGCAAAAGATCGTACGAATACACTTTTTCGCTGCCGATATTCGTCAAAACCTGTCCGTCGTAAAAGTAGGTAAAAGCGCCCGTATCTTCGTCGTTGAGTTTTAAAAGCATCGTCGTTTTCGAAGCGGACGGCGTATACGAAAAAAGGTTCGTCGTTTTTTCATCTCCTCCCGACTGCACGGCGATACCGTACAATTCGTCGTCTGAAGCCGAAAGCGCGTAGACGATGTCGGATTCAATTTTCAACGGTACGATTTCCTTTGTGCGCATATCGATGCTGAGAAGGGCGGACGGAGGATTCGTTGCGGACGACTTTGCGATGTAGAGCGTGCCGCCTGAAATGAGCGCATCCTGCAGTCCCGCCCCTACATAGAGCTCTTCGATTTCACCCGTGTCCCTGTAATAGGCGCGGAGGACGGCATTGCTTTCCATTTCCAAAATCACATTTCCGAAGGCGCGCACGGATTGAACGGCGCTTTCGGGCGTAAAAAGCCGAGTCGTTTTATTTTCCGTAAAGTCGAAATATTCGACCGGCCGCTTCGTGCCGCGCGACCACAGGATGACGCCCCCTTCGCAGACGCTCATATTCGTGTGTGCGTCATTCGATGCACGTTTATCTACGGTGCCGGTATCGTAGGATGACGCATAGAGCGCGCCGCTCGTCAAAAAATAAAAACCGTCGTCCGCACTCGCCGCATCGGAAATTGTTTCGTAGATATCGTCGGTGAGCGGGGAAAGCGAGAGGAGCGCCGTGTCGGGTGCGGGTGTCGTTCGAAATACGTTACCGCCTGAAGAGGCGAGGGCGATTTCGTCTCCCGCTTTCGCACCCGCTCGGATCGCTTCTCCGTTCGGAAGAGATTTAAAGTTTTTCAAAATAAGGGGAGATGAAAACGTTTTGTCGCCGCGGCTTTCAAGCATCGAAAGCGAGTAGGTTCGGGATGCGGTACTTGCGATATAGTACACGTTTTTATCGTCGGCACTCGTCAGGAGCACGGGAGAACGTGCGGCGACGGAAGCGGCCGTCTTGCCCGAAAGCGCCGACACGACGTACACCGTATCGTTTTTGGTACCTGCAAAAAACATATCGCCGTCGAAGGATGCGATATCGGAAAGGTTCGATTCGCAGCTCAATCGCCGTTTGAGTTTTCCGTCGGTCATATTGTAATACGAAATAAAGCCTACAGGCGAATACGTGCACAGCGTTTTTTCCGATGCGCTTGTTACAGCATACGAAATGATTCCCGTCGAATCTTTTAAAACGTCGGCGACGCGTCCGTCGGAAGCGCGTAAAAAAATCGCCCCTTCTACGGAAGCCGTTCCGACGATGACATAGGTGCCCTTCGCCGAAAACGACAAAGACGTCACCGCATCTGCAAAGCGCCGTGCGTATTTCCGCTGCAGCGTATCGAAATCCCACAGGCTCACGCGGTTTACGAGTCCTCCGTCCGTTTCGTATGCGGCGATCGTTTTGCCGTCGGGAGAGAGGGCGCAGAGTTTTACGCTCATATCCGAAATTTGATAATGTTCGCCCTGACCGTCGTCCGTCCATTTTATTAAAAATCCGTCGTCTCCCGCCGTAAAAAATGCGCTTCCGTCGCGGGAAGCCGAAACCGCCCTGATTTCTCCTTCGTGCTTTTGATTCGAAACGTGAGACTCGGATGCGAGCGGCAGCGCACTTAAAAGGGCTGCGGCAAAAAATATCGTATGAAGTGTTTTGAAATTATTCAGCGGTGTTGATATACGAAGCGGACGGAAAATTTCGAGTTTTATTAAATTCAAAATCGAATCTTTTAATAATTTTTTCATAGCAATTACCCTAGTGCGATTGCAGCGCCGCAGTGAAGCGCCGTATATCGCTTGTTATGCCGAGCACGAAAAGAGCTGCGATGATCGCAAGCCCCGCGTACTGCGCGTAATATTGTATTTTCGGATTGATCGGACGGCGGCAAACGAATTCGACGAACGCGAAAAAAATCAAAGCGCCGTCGAGCACCGGTATCGGAAGCAGATTCATAATAAAAAGCGAAATGCTGATAAAAGCCATGAGTTCCAAAATCGCCGTAATGCCCTGTCTGAACCCCGCGCCGAATCCGTCTTCGACGGTGTTTCCGAGCATACCCGCAACACCGACGGGACCTGAAATCGCATTTTGCACGTCGGCTCCTTTGAACAAAAGCGCTATGCTTTTTACGGTAAGCGAAAGCGTTTCGCCCGTCCGTTTTGCACCTTCGCCGAGCGCTTTAAAAAACGGATACCGTTTCGCTTCGCGCATTATCGGCTCGTTCGAAAAAGGCGTGACGCCGATCTTTCCGCTCCCGGTCGATTTATCGAAATCGCTGTGCACGGTACAGGCGAGCTTTTCGCCGTTACGCAATACGACGATATGCAAATCCCTGTCGGGGTTCGATGCGACTTCCATGATGATATCGGAAAAATCTTCGACGGGTTTTCCTCCGATCGATACGATAGTGTCGCCGGTTTTCAATCCCGCTTCCCTCGCAGGCGAATGTACTTCGGGATAGGCTTCGTCCGCAAGCTTTATCTTTGCCGTATACGAATAATACGTATAGCCCGTCATCGCGATCACGGAAAAGGCGGCAAAGGCAAAGAGCGCGTTGAAAAAGGGACCTGCGAATCCGATGAGAGCGCGTCCGAGCGGGTTGATACCGTAGAGCGAATCGCGCTCAGCTTCGATGTGCGGAGAAGAGGAGTCGAGCGCTGTTCGAAAATCGCGCTCTCCTTTCATGCCGCAGTATCCGCCGAGTGGTAAAAGCGATAAACGGTAGTCGGTACCGCCGATCGTTTTATGCAATAGAGCGGGACCGAAGCCGAGCGAAAAGGATTCGACTTTTACGCCGAATAATTTCGCTGCGAGAAAGTGTCCGAGTTCGTGAAAAAAAACCAAAAAACCGAGGCAGACGATGCCGTAAATCCATTTCATATCAGAGTTTTTGCAAGAGATCTCGCTTTTGCATCCGCTTTAAAAACGTCTTCGAAGCTTTCGGGTAACATTGTCCAATCTTCGTCGAGCACGCTTCGAACGACGCGGGCGATATCGGTAAACGAAAGCTTTCCGTCGAGGAATGCGAGAGCTGCGACTTCGTCGGCTGCATTGTATGCGATCGTATAGGATGCCCCTCGTTTTGCCGCTTCGTACGCGTATGCAAGGAGCGGAAAGTCTTCGGTGCGCGGACGGAAAAACGAAAGCGTTTTATCGAAGAGGTCAAAAGTTTGAAGATAATTTTCCGCCGTTTCGGGCCACGTAAGCGCCGAAAGAATCGGGTGTTTCATGTCGGGATCGGAAAGCTGGGCGTAGAGCATGCCGTCCTTTGTGCGCACGAGCGAATGTACGATGCTTTCGGGGTGCACGACGACTTTTACGATTTCGGGCGATACGTCGAAGAGGCGGCACGCTTCGATCACTTCGAGTCCCTTGTTTGCAAGCGTCGCCGAATCGATCGTAATTTTTTTGCCCATTTTCCACGTCGGATGGGCGAGGGCGTCTTCAACCGAAACGCGAGCAAGAGCTTCTTTTGCGTATGTGCGGAAAGGACCGCCGCTTGCGGTTATGAGGATTTGGGCGATATTTTCTTTGCCGATTTTTTCGATGAGGCTGAAAATCGCAGAATGCTCCGAATCGACGGGGATGATGCGAGCGCCCGACTTTTGTGCGAGAGCTTGTATGAGATGCCACGCCATGACGACGGTCTCTTTATTTGCAAGCGCCAGATCGACTCCCGCTTCGAGCACCGCCTTCGACGGAAGGAGACCCGCGCTTCCGGCTATTCCGTTTACCGCGATGTCGGGGCGCGTTTGCCTTATGAGCCGCTCGATGCCGTGCGGATCGTCTGCCGTAAGCGTAAAATCGCAGCCGAAAGACGAAGCGAGCTTTTCGGTTTTTTCGCGGCTCGTATGAGAGGCGAGGGCGCACGCGCAAAAGAGGGCGGGCATATTTTTAATGATGTCGAGCGTATTCGTACCGATGGAGCCGGTACAGCCCAAAACGAAAACCTTTTTCATCGTAAAAAGATCGGAACTCCGTAGAGCAGGCGGAGCGAAAGATAAAACACGGGAGCCGCAAACAAAAGCGAATCGATGGAATCCAAAACGCCGCCGCGGCCGGGCATAATGCCGCCCGAATCTTTTACATTTGAGCTCCGCTTAAATACCGATTCGGCGAGGTCTCCGACGATTGCGGCGCTTGCGACGAGGACGCCGAATAAAACCGATTTCCAAAGAGAACCCGGAAATATATGCGGCAGAGCCGCCTGCGCGATGAGCGAGGCGAGGATGCAGCCGACATAGCCGCCTGCAAAACCCGCAATGCTTTTGTTCGGGCTTGCGGCGATGACGCCTCGGTTGTTTTTTCCGAGCAGCATACCGAAAAGCCAGGCGACAGAATCGCAGATAAAAGTCATCCACAAAAATGCGGCGATATAAAAACTTCCGTGCTCATAGACCGTCATCCTCGAAATAAACGTGATGAGGTAACCCGTATACAATAAAATCGATACGGAAAGAGAAACTGCGGTATTGGAATGTTCGAAGGATGTTGCCGTAAGCGCGTTGTAGGTCATGAGGATGCACGCTCCCGCAACGAATATGCCCGTTACGATGCCGAAGGGGAGCGAAAAGCATATGCAGACGTACGTCGAAACGGGAATCAAAAGGTTTAAAATCGCAACGAGGGGCTTCGGTAAAAGGGGACTGTTTTTTGAAAACATATCGTAGAGTTCCAAGCTGCCGATACACGAAAACGCGCACACGGCGATATGAAAGGGCAACCGATGAAAAAACGGAAGAAAGACAAGACCGATTATGAGCGGTATGCCGATAAAAAAAATCAAAAGCCGTTGTACGAGTTTTGGCATCGTACCGTCCTCCATAAAAACTTTTGCTCGTGCTTTGCAGAAAGCTTCAAGCGCGTCAACTTCAGGCGAGCACTGCGCCGAATCGTCTCGTCCTCTTTTGAAACTGCTCGATATGACCGTAAAATTCGTCTTCGCCGTAGTCCGGCCACAGCGTATCCGTAAACACGAGCTCCGCATAGGAGGCGTGCCACAAAAGAAAATTGCTGAGCCGTTTTTCGCCGCCCGTTCTGATCAATAAGTCGACGTCGGGCAGATCCGGTATGTCGAACGAAGAAGAGAGAGCATCTTCGTCGATTTCGTCCGCCGGCGTTTGACAGGCGGCAAGTTTTTTGATGCCGCGCACGATTTCGTCTCTGCCCCCGTAATTGATCGCCATGACGAGCGTCGTTCCGGTAAAGTGCGCCGTTTCCGCCGTCGCGCTCCGTATCTCTGCGCGGATATCTTCCGGAAGACCCGCTATATCGCCCAAGTGCAAAAGCCGTATTTTATTTTTTTTATAAAACGCGAACTCCGCTCTCAAGTGATTTTTGATAAGACTCATGAGATAGCCCGTCTCTTCGGCGGTGCGCTTCCAGTTTTCCGTCGAAAAAATATAGAGCGTAACGTATTCGATGCCGAGAGATGAAGCGGCTCCGACGATTTTTTTCGCCTGTTCGGCGCCCGCATAATGCCCTGCGCTGCGGTTTTTATGCCGCCTTTCAGCCCACCTGCCGTTGCCGTCCATGATGATCGCAACGTGGTGGGGCAGGCGAGTCGTATCGAGAGAAGTCAACCTTCGAGTATTTCCTTTTCTTTTGCATCGTAGAGCTTTTGTATCTCCGCGATATATTTGTCGGTGAGCTTTTGCAATTTGTCCGTTTCGGCTTTCAAACCGTCTTCGGTGAGCTCACCCGATTTTTGCTGTTTTTTGAGCGCGTCGTTTCCGTCGCGGCGGATATTGCGGATCTGCGTACGGTAATTTTCCGCGTCGGCTTTCGCCTGTTTGACGAGCTCTTTGCGCCTGTCGGCCGTGAGCGGCGGAATCGCGATGCGGATCACTTTGCCGTCGTTCGACGGATTTAAGCCGAGGTCGGCGGCCAAAATCGCTTTTTCGATGTCACCGATGAGCCCTTTGTCGAAGGGCTGAATGACGACCGCCCTCGCTTCGGGAATCGCGATCGTAGCCACTTGGTTGAGCGGCGATTTTTGCCCGTAGCAGTCGACGCGCACTTTATCGAAAAGAGCCGCACTCGCCCTTCCCGTTCTGATCGCGGCGAAAGTATCGGTAAGCGAATGTATCGCTTTTTGCATTTTCTCTTCACTGTCTGCCATTGCTGCCTCCGGTAGAAAATATGGTTTTAGAAAGGTTCGTTAAAACAAACGCACGGCAAAGCGCACGCGAAAGCTCACGAACGCTTTGCATCGTACCTCTATCTTCCGAGAACGTAGAGATGCACTTCTCCGAATTCGAGCGGGGTGCCGACTTCTTTCGACACTTCGGCAAGTTTTGCCGCGACGCTCACTTTGTCGTCTTTGACGAACATCTGATCGACAAAGCACACTTCTTCGAGATGCTTTTTCAGTTTACCCTTTAAGATGCCGTCTTTGACGTTTTGCGGTTTTGACGCCATCTTTTCATCCTGGTCGAGCTGCTTTGAAAATATTTCCATCTGCTCGTCCATATAGGACTGGGGAACGTCTTTTTGCGTGATATATGCGGGCGTAAAAGCCGCCATGTGCAGACAGCAGTCGTTTGCGAATTCCTGTACTTTCGGATCCGTCGAACCCTTGACGATACAGACGGCGCCCGTTTTGAAATCGCTGTGCACGTAAGTGCCCGCAACCGCGTTTTCCGGCACATCGATAAGCGATACGTGCCGCACGGACATGTTTTCGCGGACCTTCGTCGCAAAAACGGTGAGCATATCGGAATGCTCCGGTTCCACTTTCGTGTAGCCTTTTTCAAGCGTCAAATCGACGAGCTTTTGTCCGAGAGCTGTGAATTCGTCGTTTTTGGAAACGAAGTCCGTTTCGCACACGAGTTCGACGACCGCGATCTTATTTCCCTTTCTCTGAATGTAGATGCGGCCTTCCGCGGTCGCGCGGTCGGCTCTTTTTGCGACGGCGGCGAGTCCCTTTTCTTTTAAAAGTTTTGCCGCTTTGTCGATATCGCCGTTCGTGTCTTCAAGCGCGCGCTTGCAGTCCATCATGCCGGCGCCCGTCGTTTCACGCAGCGTTTTAATATCCGATGCTTTTATATTCATTGTGTAACTCCAAAATTGTCCGGGACGTCCGAAAATGTACGCTTTCGGACATCGCCTTTCGTTAGTTGGTTTAATTTCGAGTTTAATAAAACTCGAAATTTTCCATCCGTTTTTCGCTTACCAACTGAACGGCGAGTTTCAAACGCAAATAAAATTGTGCGAAAGGCAAGGTTCCGGCTGCGTGCCGTTTCGAGCGTTAGGCTTGCGAAAGCTTGCTCTAAAAGCTCGACCGCGGCTAAGCGGACGGGTTCTTGCTATAAGCACAACTTTTAGCTATCTTACTTTCAAAACTCGACATTCATACTTAGTTATTTGTCGCGGTAGATTTTATCTTCGTCGATAAGCTGATCCGCTTCCTTCGATTCCGTTTCGGCGTCTTCTTCTTTTTTAGTTTCCGTCGGCTCGTAATTCGAATAGTCTTCGATTTCGACGTCGTTGTCTTTGACGGCGGCATCCGTCTGTATGTTTTCGTCTTCATCGTTCAAATTTTCGAGGATCTTTAAGCCCTGTTCATTGTCCGCTTCGATGACCGCATTCGCGATGATCGACGTAAACAGCGAAATGGCGCGGATGGCGTCGTCGTTGCCGGGAATAGGGTAGGTGATGCCTTCCGGATTGCAGTTCGTGTCGACGACGGCGATGATGGGAATGCCCATGCGGTGCGCTTCGGCGACGGCGATCTGCTCTTTATGCGTGTCGATGATGAACACGACACCCGGTAATTCTTTCATCTCTTTAATGCCGGCGAGGTTTTTTTCAAGTTTCGCTTTTTCTTTTTGCAGCGCGGAAACTTCTTTTTTCGTCAGATTGTCGAAAGTGCCGTCGACTTCCATCTTTTCGATTTTTTTAAGCCGCTGCAGCGATTTTTTGATCGTTGAAAAGTTTGTGAGCATACCGCCGAGCCAGCGGTTGTTGACGTAGAATTGACCGCAGCGTTCGGCTTCTTTTTGAATCGCCTGCTGCGCCTGTTTTTTCGTTCCGACGAAGAGGATCGATTTTCCCGCCGTCGTCGCTTTGCGTACGACTTCGTAGCTTTCTTTTATGGCCGCGATCGTCTTTTGCAAATCGATAATGTGAATCCCGTTCCGCTCAGCGAAGATATATTTCTTCATGCGGGGATCCCACCGCTTTACCTGATGACCGAAATGAACTCCCGATTCAAGCAGGTTTTTCATGGTTACAACTGCCATGACATACTCCTTCACCGGTATCGTACGATACCCCGAACTCTGTTTCTCGATGCGTCGTCTTTTATAAAAAAAGATCGACGTACGGAAGATCGTTTGCCCCTTAAGCCTACGACCCGGGGCGCACGGCACAGTTATTCGATAATCGAATAACCCTGCGACGCAAGAATATCATAAAGCTCCGAAATCGGCAAGCCCTCGACACCGCTCGTCGTCCCCTGTATCTTTTTAATAAAACACGAAGCGAGGCTTTGAATGCGGTAGCCGCCGGCAGCACCGTGCCATTCGCCCGTTTCTATATACCATTCGATTTCACGCTCGCTCATCTCTTTGAAGGTCACTTCCGTAACGCTTTCGCGGACGACCGTCGTCTTTGTCCTGCCGCTGTAGAGCGCGATAACGGTTTTAACCGTATGTGTTTTTCCGCTCAATTCGCGGAGAAAGGCCGCCGCTTCTTCCTGATCCGAAGGCTTGCCGTAGATTTTATTGTTAAAGATAATAACCGTGTCGGCGGCGAGTACCCACGGGATTTCCCTGTCGGCGGCGAGCGAATGCACGACGGCCGCAACCTTTTCACGCGCGAAAATTTCCGGAACGTTTTCCGCCGGAAGAGAGGGCGATACGGTTTCGTCGATGTTCGGCATGATCACTTGATACGGAATGTGCAAGAGTTTCAGAATGTCCTGACGGCGCGGCGACGACGACGCTAAAATAACGGGTTCCATAATTTTTTACATCCTCAATAACTTTTTGTGCTCCAAAAGCATCTGACAATTGCCATTTTCAAATGCCTGATTTTGCGTTGCCGTTTTACGGCGATGAGAGATATGGGATTCGAACCCACCGCCTTCAGCTCCGGAGGCTGACGCTCTATCCAGATGAGCTAATCTCTCTTGTGCGCGGCGCAATCGCTTTGCCCCTTTGTGCCGCACGCATACATCAAAAAACGCCTGCACATTTCCGAATCGCCGCACGGAAACACTGCGAAACGATAGTTTTTAATTGTATCGATTACTTGCCGCTTCCCGAAGACGATGAGTCGAGCTTAATGCCCTTGAGCACTTCGAGCGCGCGCTTTCGCACCGCACTCGTATAGTGATAGTCCGATGCGATCCGCGAAATTTCGTCGACCATCGCCCGTTTGTTTTCCGTACTGCCTGCAAGTTTTTCAAACGCGTCGAGCGTTTCGATCGCCATGCTGCTTGTGGGGTTCAATACGCGGTTTCGGTGATTTGCGAATGCGATAGCGTCGGCGGCTTCATCGTTTTCGTTTAAGCCCATCTCTCCGAGCGCGCGGATTGCGGCGGCCTGTACCATCGGCTCGTTGTCCGCAATCGCGATATTGATGAGCGTGTTTTTCGAGTGCTCGCCTCCGACTTTTGCGAGAAGCAGACAGGCTTTTCGTCTTACGTCGGGAAAATTGTTGGAGAGACGTCCGCCCGTCCTCGCTTGAGTCAAAAGACCTTCGCCTGCAAGCTGATCGAGAGCGGCGGCTACTTCTTCCGACGTATTGCCGCCTTTGATAATGCTTTCCAGATATTCGAGGGCGACGAGTTTGTTGTCGTACGAATCCGAGCGGGCGAGGGTCAGCACGACCGTACCGTCGACGTCGCTCAAATATTCGTTTTCAACCGACCTTTCGCTCCGTTTCGCGGAATCGTTTTTTTTCTGGACTTGCTGTTCCTGTGCAAAAAGCACGGAAGCTGCCGCCATATACACGGCTGCACAAAACGCGATCTTATCAAATTTCATCTGCCCTGTCTCCTGTAAAACTTTTACGAAAGCGGCGGCTTCCGAAAAGTTTTTTAGCCTTTTCATTATTGTATAAAAAATCGCAAAAAAAATCAATGTTCGAATTGCGTGAGCGAAAGCGCCTCCGTCAATCGATGGGGGGAATATGGACGAGCCACTTTCCGTTTATTTTGTTAAAATAATAATAGATGATATCGGTATCCTGGCTCACTTGAACGGCTTTGACGTCCGTCTTCGAATCGTATCTGATTTCATCGACTTTACGTCCTTTGCGCGACGGGACGAAGATGTAGGTAAAATAATCGCGCAGGCTGTTCATGCGCAGCCCCTTGACCGGAAGCATCTTCGATGCGCGCTGCAGGTTTTTAGGATTCGACCAATAGCGTATCGATTCGTCGTCGATAAATTTGAGCCATGCTTCATAACGGCCGGCCGCCATGATGTCCGAGAGCTCGTCGATCGTCGCCATGATCGCGGTTTTGTCGTCTTCGAACGTTTTTTTCGTCACATCGACATTGTTGACCGATCGGAGGTATTCTTCGTTTTCGGCAGCCGTTTTATCGTTCGATGAGGAGGGCGATACCTGTGCGGAAGGCATAGATGCGCACGATACGATCAGCGCCAGCGATAACGCACAGCCGATAAGTGGTACGATTTTTTTTATTTTTTTCATGATGTTCTAACTATACAACCCATTGCGCGTTTCGTCAAATGGAAAAAACATTGACGGTGCCCGTCGTTTTCTTTACCGTGCCAAGTTGCTGAACGCTTCCTCCATATTTTTTACATTTCCCTCGGTATAATCGCTGAAGCGGAACAACAGCTTTTCGACTTCGGCGGTGATAAAGGGTTTGCCTGATTTCAGTTCGTCCGCAGCGATGGCGCCGAACGTCTTTCCCAAATCGTAAAACCATACTTCGCCCAAAACCGTGTCGCTCCATTTTGTCCCCTTATACACGCTGTCGATAGAGAGACGGTAGGTACCCGGAAGCAATATGCAGGGATTTTTGTTCGCATTGGCAGAGAGCCATCTTGTTTCGGTTTCCCGGTCGTCAAGCCGGAAGCCAGCATATAAGTCGACGAGGTTTAATTTCCGTTTTTCATGCGTTTTGACGTTTTCAAGCGTCATCGTTTTTATTCGATTGTTCTTTGCCCACGTCAACTCTTTACGATCGTGAATATCGGAAAGCACCGTGGAATCTTCGCCCCACGATTCTTGTTCATCCGTATAATTCCGTGTCAAACCGTTGGTCATAAACGGACCGAAAACCGTCGATGTCAGCGTAAACCCGATCCATTCTCCGATACCGTCGCCTTTTGCGCCCTCGACCCAGCCGTTCAAAAACTCCCCGTCAAAAGAGCATTCGGGTTTGTACGAAGAAGATTTTTCATCGGTGATTTTAAAGCTTCCGTCGAGAAAAGAGGAAGCGCTGATATTTCGGACAAAGTCTTGCTTTTCGCGGTTTTGCATAAAAGCCCATCCCATTTCCTCTCCAAACATATACCCGGTGAATTCAAAATATTCGTGTGCGGAAGGTTTGTAATTTCGCGCGCACAGGATGATGCCGTCGTCATAAGAATAGCTGCCGAAGCCGAAAAGACTCTTTCGCTCAAATTGTGCGACGGAATTGTGCACCGTAACTTCGTCATCGGTCAGCAAAACGAAGTTTTTTATGTTTCCCGCCCACGTACCGCCGGTCGAAATGTCGTAAATGCTTTTGTAAACCGTTCCGCGGTAGCCGCCTTTGTCGGTATCCGTTGCGTAGGTAATGTCGACGACGGATGATGAAAAAGCGGGGAACTCCAGTTCGTGGTAAAAGTGCAGTTTTAGCGTAATTTCACCGTTATAAACCGGCTGTCCGCTCCATTTTTCGGGGACTTTCATTTCACTGTCCTGAACGACGCTTGTTTCGATGCCGACGTGCGTAATCGGAACTTTTTTGCCGTTTAAGAGGATGTTTACACCCTCGTAAATCGTTTTCCGTTTGTTATAGGGAGCATCCTCGCGGTAGAACTTGTCAAGCTGTTTTTTATATTCGGCATAGGGGATGACGCGCAATTTTTTATCGATTTCCAAAGGGACGGCGGTAATCGCTTGGAATGACTTCGATTGGACTTTTCTGCCGAATGCGATATCCAAGGCCGTCAAGTTGTACACGTCACGGTAATCGCTTGCGACGATTTGTGTGCCGTCAAATTCATACGGAATTGTAATAACGATCGGAAAAGCGCAGGGTACCTTTCGTTTTTGCGCCGTAAGATTTTTAAAATCGAAAAGCGCGCGTACCGTATGCCGCTTTTGGTTGACATACAAAAACTCGCTTTCCAATGCGATTTCTTTATTCGGCTCCGTAACGTAAATGTTGCCGTACGACCAATCTTCAATGTATCTCGAACCGCCGTCATCGGCAAATCCGACGCCGATCGCGCTTACGGACAGCAACAGCATTATAATCGTTTTTTTCATCGTTTTACCTCATGAGCAGTATACTTATCTGCAAATAAAACGGCTACAAAGCACTGTGACGTCACCTTGTACAATTTCCGATCCCGCGTTACTATGATCGTATGACAACAGCAGTATTTCCCGGTTCGTTCGACCCTCCGACGAACGGGCATTTAAGCATTATCAAAAGAGCGAGCAAGCTCTTCGATAAAATCGATGTCGTCATCGCGGTAAACTCGAACAAACAGTATCTCTTTACGGAAGAGGAGCGCTGCCGCATGATGGAAGAAATCATCAAGCCGTACAAAAACGTGACGCTCCATTTATGCAGCGAGCTTGTCGCGCAGTATGCGAAAAAAACGGGTGCAAACGTATTGCTGCGCGGTATCCGCAATACGAACGATTTCGCATACGAATTCGATCTGTCGCTGATGAATCACATGCTGAACCCCGACATCGAAACGCTTTTTATACCGACGGAGCAGCGTTACGTCATCGTCAAATCGAGTTCGATAAAAGAGCTCGCGCAGTATCACGGGGATATTTCGTCGATGGTACCGCCGATCGTCGAAGCGGCGCTGAAAGAAAAATTCGGCCGGTGAATATGCCGATACACTGCCGAAAAAAGCGTTGACTAAAAACGGAAAAATGTTATAATAGATTGACATTCGGCTGGAAACTGTTGTACTATTGACCGCAGTTATTCAGAAAAAGCGAGGTTTAATATAATGGCAGTACCCAGATCAAAAACTTCAAAAGCCGTGACGAAAAGACGGCAGGGTGTGAATATGCATCTTGTGGCACCGCAGCTTGTTCCGTGCAACAACTGCGGGAACCTTGTGCAGCCGCACCGTGTGTGTCCGAAATGCGGGTTTTACCGCGGACGTCAGGTAATTACGCCGGAATCAAACGGCTGATGCAGGGAGCATGAACATGGACGAATTATTCAACAAAATCCAGAAACTCATTGCCGAGAAGCTGGAAATCGATGAAAGCAAAATCACCCTCGATTCCTCATTCAGAGGAGATCTCGGTGCGGACAGTCTCGATACCTACGAGCTCGTCTACGCGATCGAAGAAGAATTGGGCGTGAGCATTCCCGACGACAAAGCGAACGAATTCGAAACCGTCCGCGATGCCTATGAATTCATCAAAGCCGAGCAGGCAAAAAAATAACGCAGCCGTTGAGGCGTCTTATGATAAAAACACAAGCTTCGTGCTTGTGTTTTTTTTATGATGCAGGTTGCAGAACAATGCGCATAAAACGGAAAAACTTTTTAAGCGAACGCAAAAAACGACTCCTCGCATTTTGTAAGCCTCTCGGCTTGCGCTTTCACGATCTTTCGCTTCTTGAACTCGCGTTCCGTCATCGTTCCTACTCGAACGAAGACGACGATAAACGTCCCGTCAATAACGAACGCCTCGAATTTTTAGGCGATTCGGTGCTCGGGCTTGCGGCGGCGGCATATCTGTACAAAACCTTCGAAGACAACCCCGAAGGGGATTTGGCAAAAATCAAAGCCGTTGTCGTTTCGGAAAAAACGCTCGCGCCGATCGCGCTCCGCTTCGGTATCGATAAAATGCTCGTTTTGGGACACGGAGAGGAGCTGAGCGGCGGCAGGCAAAAGCCCGCCATTCTCGCCGACTGCATGGAATCGATCATCGGCGCGTACTTTCTCGACTCGGGCTATGCGGCCGCCGAAAAATACGTGCTTTCGTTTCTCGTCTCCGAAATCGAAAAAGTGCACGACGACCGCGGCTCGAAAGATTATAAAACGCTGCTTCAGGAATTGTATCAAAAAAAGACAAAAGAGTGTCCCCGTTATGAAACGGTGAGCGTCACGGGTCCCGATCACGACCGCACGTTTTCCGTTACGGTGCACCTCGGAGATGCCGCATACGGCCCCGAAAGCGGCAAAAGCAAAAAAGAAGCCGAACAGAAAGCCGCCAAAAAAGCGTATACGGTTCTGACCGGGCTTGTACAAAACTGCAAGCCTATCGGCTTGTTTTGAAAGGAAGTTTATCATAGTATCCGCTAAAGCGGATTGCGAATCGGTTTTTGGACAGCTTCCTTGATTTTAGATGCGACAGATGCGTAAATTCGTGTTATACTGAAAGGCAGTATGGCACAGAAAAAGAAAACAAAAAAAAGCTCGTCTTTTTTTACATCGCTCGGTTTTATCGTTCTCATTGTGACCGCAGTCGTTTTTTCCGCACTCGGTGCTTTCGGTTTTTTTCAAAAACTCGATTACCGCATGTACGACCTTTTACTCGGCATCCGAAGAGAACCGAAACAATCGGAAAAGATTTTATTTATCAATATCGATGACGAGTCGATTCAAGCGCTCGGCGAATGGCCGTGGAGCCGCGACGTCATCGCCGATTGTCTTTTGCGCATTCGCGAACTCGGTGCGGAAAGCGTCGTTTTCGATGTCGAATACCTTTCGCCTTCTCCGCGCGGGGTAGCGCCGAACGCCGAAGAAAATATGGACGCTGCGATTTCGGCCGGACGAAACGACATCACCGACGTTATCAACGAACTTTCCGAATCCGTCAGACGCGGTTTCGTTTCCCGTTCCGAGCTTCCGTCCGTGACGAAAGATATGATCGCCAATTATATCGATCCGGCTCTTTCGAATATGCAGGCCGATATCGCATCGAAAATATACCGCGACAACGACGATTATTTTGCACGGACGATTCAATTTTTCGGCAACGCGTGGCTTACCGTAAATACGCGCGACGTTGCGATTACGCTTTCCGACGAAGACAAAGCTTATGCGCAAAAACGTATTTTGCTGTCGAACGTCACCGACACGGGCGGTTTTATTCCGCGCGACAATCAATATACGTCCGACGAACAGTATAACGGACAAAAGACGGGATTTTCTCCGGCGCTCCATACGCTCATCGCTCATGCGGCGGGTGCGGGTTTTACGAACGTCGTCATCGACAGCGACGGTACGCGGAGGCGGATCGAACTGCTCTACGATTACGGCGGAAAATATGCGGCTCAGCTTTCGTTTGCCCCGCTTTTGCACATACTCAACGCAGAGCGCATAGAGCGCACACGGAACTCGCTCATCGTGTTCAACGCGCTTTTTCCCGGAGAGACGGAGCGGACAACCGTAAAGATCCCGCTCGACAGCCGCGGACGCATGCTTATCAACTGGCTCCATAGGGAGCAGGGAAAATCGTTTAAAAACGAATCGGTCGTCTTTTTAAAAGATCTCGATTTTATCGAAGAGGCCGTCGTCACAACTCTCAGCAATATACGGAGTAACGAACTCCGCGCTCCCGACGGGAGCGCACTCGGCTATATAGGTGCGGTACAAAAATTATTAAAACAGTATAAAACGATCGACGAAGAAAAACGGATACTGCTTGCGCGGTGTGCGGGTTTCAACGAAGACGGCGAGCTTATCGACGGTATAAGCGCAGATGAATACGAAGCCTACTTTGCCGCACGAGAAGCCTTTTACGACGATATCGGTTTGTTTATCGATGCCGGCTATATGAACTTGATCAAAGCGCGCATTGCGGAACTTGTAAAAGCGGGACTGCCTGAAGAAGAGGGCGAAAGTTTTACGGGCGTCATGAAAGAGCAATTCGGCCTCCTTTCCGACAATTATAAAACCTACCGGCAGTACTTGAACGACATGAAAGCCGTATACAACGCGTCGTACTGTATCATCGGAAACACCGCGTCGAGTACGACCGATCTCGGAACGAATCCGTTTACGCGAAGCTATCCGAACGTCGGCACACACGCGAACGTTATGAACACGATTTTGCAGCGCGATTTTATCACGCCGTTTCCGTGGTATTACGGCATGATCGCAGCCTTTTTATTAATGTTTTTCGTCATGTTCATCACGTACGGCGGATCCGATATGATGCAGAATGTCGTAACCGGCATAGCGGTCTTTCTCATCGTGAGCGTTTTCGTCTTTTTTATGATCGTGCCGGGGTATTATATTCCGCCCGTCGCATCCTGCCTGTTTATGCTTTTCATATATGTCGCGGGAATCATTTTGCGCTTTACGCTCAGCGATCGCGAAAAAAGATTTTTGCGCCGCGCGTTTTCGACCTACCTTTCAAAAGACGTCGTCAACGCGATCGTCGAAGATCCCGAAAAGCTTTCGCTCGGCGGAGAAGATAAACACATAACGGCGCTCTTTTCCGATATCAAAGGATTTTCGTCGTTCAGCGAACTCGTCACGCCGACGCAGCTCGTATCGATTTTAAACGAATACCTCGGTTTGCTCAGCGATACGATTTTGCGTTACAACGGTACGATCGACAAATACATCGGAGACGCGATCGTTTCGTTTTTCGGAGCTCCGATCGATTTGCCCGACCACGCATACCGCGCCTGTGCCGCGGCCGTGCGCATGAAGCAGGCTGAAAAACTGTACAACGAAAAACATCTCGCTCACAGAGACATCCCGCGCGCGCTCGAAACGCGGATCGGCATCAATACGGGCAATATGGTCGTCGGAAACATGGGTACGAGCATGAAGATGAATTATACGATCATGGGCAACGACGTCAACCTCGCGAGCCGTCTTGAAGGCGTCAATAAAATCTACAAGTCGTGGATCCTCGTTTCGGAAACGACGTGGAATGAAGCCGATTCGGGCGAACACAAAGGCGAACTCGTCTCCCGCAGGCTCGACAAAGTACGCGTCGTCGGTATCAATAAGCCCGTGCAGCTGTACAATATACTCGGCTTTAAAAACGAAATGCCGCCCGACGAACTCGCATCCCTCGGTGAATTTCACGAAGCGCTCGACAGATACCTCGCACGGGATTTTAAAAATGCGGGAAAAATGTTTATGAATGCAAATGCATTGAATCCCGCCGACGAAGCGTCTCTCGTATTTGCAGAACGCTGCAAAGATTATCTCAAGCAGGGCATCCCCGACGATTGGGACGGAGTGATGAATATGACGACGAAGTGACGGAAAAATTGCGCACGTGCGGCCGATTGCATAAAAGCGGTAAACGCTTACCCTGCAACGGACGCATGTGTTTTTACGCTTCGATGATAATCGTTTCAATGTTGCTTTTTACGGTATTCCAATTTCTTTTATATTCATCAAAATAGGAATGAAGTATTGCGCCGGCGGCATTCAGTTCAATAAAATCGGGCTCTTGTAAAATACATTTTTGTAGCAGAACGGACGATTTTTCTATCAATTCATCGATCTGCGAAATTTCAAATGCAATTTTTAATTTTACCGCATTAGCCAATCCGTTTCAGCTCTCCTAAATTTTGCAACAGTTCGAAAAAGGAACGCTGGCAGTCAAAGTCGACTAAATCGACTTTCATATCGAGCGTATTTTCCAATTCCGAATGAACGCGAAAAAATTGTGCAGGCGGCAATCCCGTAACGCCTATATCGATGTCGGAGTGCTGATCTGCCGTACCGAGAGCTTGTGAGCCGAAAAGATATAAATTTTCACAGCCCGCTTTTTTGAGAATATCCGTTGCAACAGAGAGCTTTTTCGAGTTCATGTCTATATAATAACAAAAAGCGTCAAAAAAATACAGTATGTCGTTATCGAAAACCGCTGCTGCGCGTTCACCTGCAACGGACGCATGTGTTTTTACGCTTCGATGATAATCGTTTCGCTGAGCGAATTTTCTATTCGCTTATTCCGGAAATAGAGGCATATATCCGTCGTCACCATGACGATGTTCGGGATATAAAACCAAAACGCGAGGTTGTATTTGTGTTCGAGAAACTTTGCGCTTATGCCGCAGATATAACCGAATGTGATAAAGCACATAAACAAAAGGCTTTTACCCTTTGTCGACTTCGATTTCAGCGAGCGTGCGATCGACATCGGCCACGAAAGACCGAAGCATAAAATCATAATCGATTCGAGAATACTCGCGGGGTAAAATACGCCGTCTTTTAAGATTCCGAGAAATTCAAGTACGTGATGTTCCATAATTTAATCATTCCTCCCTGTACAAATATATCGTTTTTAGAGTTCACCGTCTCTATGCGTATAATGCGGCAAAAGGCGGGGTGAGCGCGTTTGCGTTTTTATGCCGGCCGCCGCCCGCTCTTTTTCGAAATCCTTTACGTGTTCGAGCGAAAGCTTTTCAGGCATCGCATTTTTTTGCGCTTGCCGTGCGCCCGCCGTTCCCGCGATGCGTCCGAAGACGACGACGTCCAAAAGCGAGTTTCCCATAAGACGGTTCGTCCCGTGAATGCCGCCGGATGCTTCACCTGCGACGAAGAGGTTTCCGATATTCGTTTTGCATTCCCTGTCGATTTCGACGCCGCCGTTTTGATAGTGCAGGGTGGGGTAGACGAGGATCGGATCGCGCCTGATATCGATGTCGTATTTTTCGAACATGCGCAGCATCGCGGGTATGCGCTTTTCGATCGTGCCTTCGCCGTTTTTCAACTCGATCATCGGCGTGTCGAGCCATACGCCTTCTCCCATACCCGTCGGAATACCCTTGCCTTTTTTTACTTCGCGGATGATACCTGCAGCTTCCACGTCGCGCGTTTCAAGCGGATGGATAAAAGCGTCCCCGTCGATATTGCACACTTTTGCGCCGAGTGAGCGTACTTTTTCCGTAACGAGCGCGCCGAACACTTGCTGCGGATAGGCGACGCCGGTCGGATGGTATTGGAGCGAATATTGATAGAGGAGTTTTGCGCCCGCGCGATACGCGAGCACGAGTCCGTCAGCCGTCGCGCCGTAGTGGTTCGACGTCGGAAAGCCCTGATAGTGCATGCGTCCGGCTCCCCCCGTCGCGATGATGACAGCTTTCGCCTTTGCGACGAGCAGCTCTTTCGTCTCCATGTTCATGAGCACGGCACCGGCACAGTTTCCTTTTTCATCTTTTAATAATTCCACCGCGCTCGTAAAATCGACGACGGTGATCCGCTCGGCGCGATTTAAAACTTCATCGCGGAGCGTGCGCATGATTTCGGCGCCAGAATAATCTTTACACGCGTGCATGCGCTTTCTGCTCGTGCCGCCTCCGTGCGTCGTAATCATCGTGCCGTCTTTTTCTTTGTCGAATTCGACGCCGAGCGTGTTGAGCCACTGAATCGTTTCGGGCGCACGGGTGACGAGTTCGTACACGAGTTCTTTTTTTGCGTCGAAGTGACCGCCGCCGAAAGCGTCGAGAAAATGCCGTTCCGGCGAATCGTTCGCTTTGTCGGCCGCTTGAATGCCGCCTTCGGCCATCATCGTGTTCGCATCTCCGACGCGGAGTTTTGTGACGAGAAGCACTTTTGCGCCCGCGTTGTCCGCTTCAATCGCCGCCGCCGTTCCCGCACCACCTCCTCCGATAATGAGTACGTCGGTTTCGTAATCGGCTTTCGTCAAATCGATTTTTTCAGGTTCTATGCGCGGCATGCCTTGTAAAATTTCCGCAAGCTCAAGCGGCGCTTTTTCACCCTTATTCGGCCCGATTTCAAGTTCGGTAAACTGCTCCGTTATATGATCGGGATGATATTCCCGCAGTACCGCCTCTTTTTCTTCCGCGCTCATGCGGCGCGGTTCAAATGCGGCGTTTTCCCTTCTCTTTGCGGCGACCTTTTCCGCCGACTCTTTCATAATGCCCGTATACATGTGTTCACGCTCCTTTTCGTCACGCTTCGATGTCGCGGCTGTTGTACAGCTCTTTGATTTGATCGATCGGCTTTGCCATGAGATTTTGAATCAGGCTTTCGAATTTTCCGTCTTTGATTTCTTCAACGCGTTCGGTCAAATGCTTTGCTTCCGGCTGGATGTATTTGCCGTTCAAGCGGCGCGCGAGTTCGGCTACTTGCGGATGGCTGATTTCTGCCGGACAGCGCGACGAGCAGATGCCGCACATAACGCAGTCGAAAGATTCGTCCGCGCAGTTTTGAAATTCGCCGCGCTGCGCATAGGCGATGTACTGCATGACGTGCAAATTCTGCGGACACGCGCGAGTACACGCATTGCAGCCGACGCATGCGTAGATTTCGGGATAGAGCTCCATCATGATCCGCTGTTCGGCCGAGACAGCATCGATGTCGTACACTTGCTTTACGAGCGGAAAAAACGGCAGCGTCGCGATGTACATATTGTCGACGACTTTTGTCTGGCACGCCAAGCACGTGTACAGGCGGTTTTGTCCTTTGATGCGGTACACCGTCGCGCATGCGCCGCAAAAACCGTTTCTGCACCCGCAGCCGCGCACGAGTTCGTACCCCGCGTATTCCATCGCATTCATGATCGTCAGATGTTCGGGCACTTCATATCGTTTTCCGAACAGGTAAATGTTTATCAATTTTTCCGACATAGCACAATCCTCTTTAAATTATTAGGTCAAATTTCGAGTTTAATAAAACTCGAAAAGTACAGCTTTGTTAGCTGATACTTTCCAAACTCGACATATCGTCCGTCAATATTCGGGCGGCAGAGCGCCGAGTTCGTCGAACGAAAACACAGGCCCGTCTTTACATACGTACTTGTTGCCGATATTGCACCTGCCGCATTTTCCGATGCCGCATTTCATACGCATCTCCATCGTCGTAAATATCTGCGTATCTTTAAAGCCGAGCTCTTTGAGTCCGGCGAGCGTCAAGTGAATGAGAATGGGCGGACCGCACATGATCGCCGTCATACTCGTATCGGGGTTGAGCTCTTTGACATAGGGCGGCACAAAACCGACGTGACCGTCCCAATCGTCTTGAGCTTTATCGATCGTCAAATATACGGTAAAGTCCGGAGCTTTCATCCACTCTTCGGTGATCTCTTTGTACGCGACGAGATCCTGTTTCGAGCGCGAACCGTAAACGATCGTCACTTTGCCGTAATCGCTTCGGTGAGAACGGACGTAGTTGATAACGCTTCGAAGCGGAGCCAAGCCTATACCGCCTGCGACAAAGAGCAAGTCTTTGCCTTTAAAAACGGTGTCGACGGGAAAGCCGTTTCCGAGCGGGCCTCTCACGCCTATCTCCTGTCCTTCTTCGGCCGCATGCAGCCACGACGTGACGCATCCGCATTTTTTTATACTGAACTCCTGATATGCTTCGACCGTCGGAGAAGACGTTATCGAAATCATGGAATCCCCGACGCCCGGAACGGAGAGTATCGCGCACTGACCGGGCTTGTGGTAAAATAATTTTTTTCCGTCGCGTCCGACCACGCGGAAAGTCTTTACGTCTCCCGTCTCATCGCGTATGTCGGTGATTACGCCGATGTACGGAATCAACATGTCATTTTCCATCGTGTACCTCCGGCTTTTCGATTCGGGCGTCGTCGTTTATCGTTTTCATAACTTTTACGATATTCATGCGGATAGGGCAGCTTTCAAGACAGCGCCCGCAGCCGACGCAGCTGTAAACGCCGCCGTGATCCATCGGATAATACACGAGCTTGTGCATAAAGCGCTGACGGAAGCGCTCCTTTTGCGTGTGCCGCGGATTTTCCGCCGCCATCTTCGTAAAGTCCGAAAACATACAGCTGTCCCAGCAGCGGAACTGCCGTATGCCGCATCCGGTATCGAAACTCCTGATGTCAAAACACATACACGTCGGACACACGTATGTACAAGTGCCGCAGCCCAAGCACGCTTCCGAAAGGTTTTCCCACACCGGCAGATTGAAAATCGAAAGCATATTTTCGCCGCGAAATTTCGAAAGGTCGATATCGACGAAAGGCAGTTTGTCGATTTTTTCCCGCGTCGCCTTTTGCTGTTTTTCGACGATATCCGCGCCGCTCTCGCTCGTCATGCTTTTGATGATTTCGATAAACGCGTCTCCCTTTTCGGTGTTTGCGCGAAAAAAGACGTTTCCGTCTGCGATCCACGCGCTCGCATCTCCTTGCGGCTCGGCCGCATCGATGCCGTAGAGTTTACAAAAACAGGTTTCTTTCGGTTCCGAGCAGGCGAGCGTGACGACGGTGCCGTGTTCACGCCGCGTTTTGTAGTAGGTGTCGACCGGCTCCATATTGATATACACGTCGTCGACGATCGCAAAACTTGCAGCGTCGCACGCGCGTACGCCGAAAACGACAAAGTCTTCCGATTCGGTACGCGGATCTTCAACTTCGATTTTTTTGCCCGAAAGCTTGTAGTGCACGAGGGTTTCGATTTTCGGAAAGAAAAAATCTTTTGCCGATCTCACCGTTTTAAGCTCGGACGAAAGGACGGCGCCTTTTTTCCAGCGTTTAAAATCGGCTTTACCCGATGCGTCGTCTACGGGAATATACAGCGCTTCCTTTTGTGCGATGAGGGTAAAGAGTTCGTCGAGTTTTTCAAACGGCAGCGATACGAAAGTTCTCATAACGTACCTCCCGAACGCGAATAGATGATGCCGGGTTCCGCGTCGTCTGTCCTATACGTGAGCATCGGCGGCTTTGTTTCCATATCGCTTCCCGCCGTATAAGAACCGTAGAGTTCGTCGATGTCTTTAATAAATTTTCGATTGATGAGGTGCAGCGGGATATGCTCGGGACACACGCGAGAGCATTCGCCGCAGTCGGTACAACGGCCTGCAACGTGCCACGCGCGGATGATATGGTACATGCTCTCTTCGAAACTCGATGCGGCGACTTTTTGTGCAGCGCCGGATGCGGGGTTGTCGAATACGCACGTCGTACAAGTACAGGCGGGACAGACATCGCGGCACGCATTGCAGCGGATACAGCGCGAAAGTTCATTTTGCCAAAATGCAAAGCGCTCTTCTTCCGTCATCGCTTCGAGCTTTGCAACTTCGTCGAAGCGCGCGGAATCCCGTACGTCTCCGTCTTCTCCGATAAGTTCGTCGCAGCCGATGTGTTTTTTGCTTTTGCACACGGCGCAGCGTTCGGACAGCTCTCTTTTTTCGGGGTCTTTCATGCCGTCGCACGGAACGCCGATCGCGTATACGTCGCTTCTGAAAATGCGGTGTTCTTTCAGCAATTCGGTAAAGCTGTAGGTGTCGCAGGGTTTTAAAAACACGAGTATTTTCGCTTCGGGTTCCGCCTGCGTTTCGGCGTTTGCGTCTTTTTGTTTTGCAAACGCGTTGTTTGCACGCACGGTATTTTTCGCCGTTTCGATTTTGCGCGTTTCTTTGACGAGGTATTTCGACAGGTTCGCCGCGCTGTATTCGTTGTATACGAAGTTTTTTTCGACATCGTCCGCCGACGTAAAAAGCGAAGGCGTCACATCGTAATCGAAAAGGCCTCTTCTCCAGCCGAGCACGAGCTGTACGGTTTTATCCGCAAGCAGCGCTTTTGCGCGGCTTACCAATTCGCCGGTCATTTCGCTTTGCATCGTAAATCCTCCAGCCGTTTGTTTTCTCCGAGCGCCGTTACCGTCTCGACGAATTCATGCATCGTTTTGGCAAATTTCGCGCCTTCCGCCGCGGACACCCATTCGACTCTCGTTCTTCCTTTTTCGATGCCGAGGAATTCGAGCATGGAAAAGAGGAGCGTCATACGCCGCCTCGCAAAATAGTTGCCGCTCGTATAGTGACAGTCTCCCGGGTGACAGCCGCAGAGGATGACGCCGTCGGCTCCCCGCTGAAACGCGCGCAGGATAAAGATCGGGTTTAATCGGCACGAACAGGGGATGCGGATGATTTTGACGTCGGCGGGGTATTCGAGGCGATTGCTGCCGGCCAAATCCGCTCCCGCGTACGAACACCAGTTGCAGCAAAAGGCTACGATCTTCGGTCTAAATGCACCTTTTTTTTCGGAAACATCGTTTCCGGCAGCCGCATCGACAGCTTTCGGCTGTGTATCGTTTTTTACAGACATAAAGCATCGACCTCCGCCATGATTTCTTTATTCGTAAATCCTTTGAGATCCATCGCTCCCGAGGGACAGGCGACCGTACACGCGCCGCAGCCTTGACAGACGGCGGGATTTACCTGCGCGACTCGGCGCGTCACCGTCGTACGGTTTATGCCGCGGAAGTCTTTATCGATATACGTGATCGCGCCGTAGGGGCATACGTTTTCGCACTGCGAGCAGCCGTTGCACATCGCTTCGTCGGATTCGGCGACGCAGGGATTGTTTTTCAGTTTATCCTTTACAAGCAATCCGATAACTTTGCTCGCCGCCGCGCTTGCCTGTGAAACCGTTTCGGGTATATCCTTCGGTCCCTGCGCGCAGCCTGAAAGATAGACGCCGGCAGTCGGGCTTTCGACGGGGCGGAGCTTCGGATGCGCTTCGGTAAAAAAGTCGTTCGTGTCCATACTCGCGGTGAGCATCGTCGCCAATGAGCGCGCGGACTTATCCGCTTCGATGGAAGCGGCGAGTACGACCATGTCGGCTTTGATGTGCACTTGTTTATCCATAAGCAGATCCGAGCCTTGCACGTCGAGAGTACCGTCTTCTTCGACGGACACTTTTCCGACCATGCCTTTGATATAGTGTACGCCGTACTGTTCAACCGCTCTCCGGTAGAATTCGTCGAAGTTTTTTCCCGGTGTGCGCACGTCGATATAAAACACGTAGCACTCCGTATCGGGGTAGTGGTCTCTCGTAAGGATCGCGTGCTTTGCCGTGTACATACAGCATATTTTCGAACAGTATTCGTGACCCTTTTCCGCGTCCGCCGAACAGCGGCTTCCGACGCATTGGACAAATACGATCGTTTTGGGATGCTTGCCGTCGGAAGGACGGAGCAGGGTACCGCCGGTAGGCCCCGCCGCATTCATAAGGCGTTCGAATTCGAGGGACGATACGACGTCTTTACTCTGCGAATACGCGAACTCGTCGAACTTCGACAAGTCGATCGGATTGTAGCCGGTCGCGGCGACGATGGCTCCGTATTTTTCTTCGATGAACGTATCTTTCGCACCGTAGTCGATCGCCTTCGCCTGACACACCATCGAACAGACGCCGCATTTTCCCGACGTGAGCTTCATGCAGTGTGCGGCATCGATTGTCGCGATTTTCGGAACGGCTTGCGCAAAGGGAATATAGATCGCGGAGCGCTTGTCGAGATTCATATTGAATTCGTTCGGCACTTTTTTTTGCGGACACTTTTGCACGCATTCGCCGCAGCCCGTACATTTCGTTTCGTCGACGTAGCGCGCTTTGCGTTTTATCGTCACCGTAAAGTTTCCGACGAATCCTTTGATATCCGTCACTTCGCTGTACGAGAGAATTCTGATATTTTCGTTTTGCCCGCATTCGACCATGCGCGGCGTGAGTATACAGGCCGCACAGTCGAGCGTCGGAAAGGTTTTATCGAGCTGCGCCATTTTGCCGCCGATCGTCGGCTTCGCTTCGACGATGTCTACCGGAAACCCCGCGTCCGCGATATCGATCGCCGTCTGGATGCCCGCGATGCCTCCGCCGATGACGAGAGCGCGCTTGGTGACCGGGGTTTCGCCCGCAGTGAGCGGTTCGTTCAACAGCACTTTTGCGATAGCCGCTTTTCCGAGCGAAATCGCCTTTGCCGTTGCCGTCGGCATATCTTTGCATATCCACGAATCCTGCTCTCGGATGTTTGCAACTTCGAGCAGGTAGGGATTGATACCCGCTTTTTCCGCACACTTTCGGAACGTCGCTTCGTGCATACGAGGCGAACAGGAACACACGACGACTCCGCCGAGCTCATGTTCTTTTATCGTGTCGGCTATGAGATCCTGACCCGTCTGCGAACACATATAGGTGTAGTCCGTCGAAAAGACGACGCCCGCTTCTTTTCCGAGCGCGTCCGCGACGGCTTTTACATCGACCGTGCCGGCTATATTCGTGCCGCAGTGGCACACAAAAACTCCGATTTTTCGCATACTCACTTCCTATACTTTCTGAATGCACTGACGATCGCTTGCTGCGGCATATCGCCGTCGATATAAAGCGGCACTTTTTCGGCAGCGAGTCGTTCCGCACCCCGCTCTCGTTCGACGACGGTGCGCACCGCTTCTACGATCTTCGCAGGTTCGACTTGGCGCGGGCACCTCTCCATGCACGCAAAACACGACAGACAACGGTACATCGATTCCGTTTTCAAAAGCGCTTCGATATCGCCGGTTTCGACCATGTGTACGAATTCGTGCGGATGATATTCCATATCGTCGTAGGACGGGCAAGTACCCGAACACTTTCCGCACTGCATACACTTGCGCACGTTTACTCCGCTGATCGAAAGTATTTCATCGCGGATTTTATTGAGTTCAGACTGCAGCACGGCATTGCTCCTTGACGCCGAGCGCTTCGGCGAGCAGTTCGGTAAAATACAGAACGCTTACGTTTTCGGCGCTCCGGTTTTTTACGAGATTATAACGGCAGAGCGGGCAGGCGGTGACGAGCAGCTCGGCTCCCTGCGATTCGGCGTTATCCAAAATCTTTTTACACCGTTTTTCGGGAATGTCTCCGCCGTCGAACATCGTGTACGCGCCGCAGCACTCGTTTCGAAGCGAATAGCGCACAGGTGTCGCTCCGATCGCCGATATAAAATCTTCGAGGATGCTCGGATTTTCCGGATCGTCCATCTTCATAACGCGTCCCGGCCGCAAAAGGAGACAGCCGTAGTACGCTCCGATTTTTTTGCCCGCAAGCGGCTTCGTCACTTTCGCTTTGACGTTTTCCCAGCCGACTGCATCGCGCAGCACTTCGAGATAGTGCAGCACTTTCGTCTCCCCGTGATAGGAGAGACGATCGTTTTTTAAATAGTTGTTGACTTTTACGATGACGTTGTCGTCACGCCTCATATCGTCGTTTACCTGCTTTATGACATTGTGACACGCCGAGCATATCGTAACGAGTTCTCTTTTCGCATCCCGGGCGGCCGCAAGTGCACGCACCGATGAAAGCTTCGTTGCGATTTCGTCTTTTGCCAGCGGATAGGTTCCGCCGCAGCACTGCCAATCGGGAATCTCTTCGAGCGTAAACCCGAGCGCTTCGGCCGAGGAACGGGCATAGCGATCCAAATCGAGCGCTTTGTTTCGAAGCGTGCATCCCGGAAAATACGAATATATACGGTGATCGTCCATACTCAAAAACCCCTCAATAAAACTTTTTTCCGAGCGCGTCATGCTTTTTGCAAAGCCCCTTGCGTTCGGCACCGCGCTTCAACGCTTTACGCCCGCCATTTCTTCGGGATGAAAAACTTCGTCGAATTTTTCCGCAGTCAAAAAACCGAGCGATACGCATGCGTCTTTCAGCGAAATGTTTTCTTCATACGCTTTGTGACTCGTCTTTGCCGCGTTTTCGTAGCCGATGTAGGGGTTCAGCGCGGTGACGAGCATGAGCGAATTGTAGAGGTTGAAATGCATCTTTTCTTTGTTCGCCGTAATGCCCGATGCACAGTTGTCGTTGAACGACACGATCGCTTCGGAAAGCAGGCGTACCGACTGCAAAAAATTATACGCGATAACCGGCATAAATACGTTGAGTTCGAAATTGCCCTGGCTCGCGCCGATACCGACGGCGACGTCGTTTCCCATCACTTGCACCGCGACCATCGTCACCGCTTCGCACTGCGTCGGATTGACTTTTCCCGGCATGATCGAAGAGCCCGGCTCGTTTTCAGGGATGTGTATTTCGCCGAGCCCGCAGCGCGGACCCGAAGCGAGCCAGCGAACGTCGTTTGCAATTTTTAATAAATCCGCCGCGAGCGCTTTTACTCCTCCGTGAGCAAAGACGATTTCGTCTTTACTCGTGAGCGCGTGAAATTTATTAGGAGCCGTGATAAAGCGCTTTCCGGTGAGAGAAGACAGTTCTTCGGCAACTTTTACGTCGAAGCCTCGAGGCGCGTTGAGTCCCGTACCGACGGCCGTACCGCCGAGTGCGAGCTCTTTCAATTCGGGAAGCGCGAGTGAAATGAGGGTTTTGTCTTTTTCGAGCGACGTCCGCCAGCCGCTTATCTCCTGTGCAAATGAAATCGGGACGGCATCCTGCAAGTGCGTGCGCCCGCTTTTGACGACGTTTTCGTTTACCGCTTCGAGCTTTTTAAACGTCGATACAAGCAAATCTATCGCCGGAAAGAGTTTATCTTCGATTTCGACGACGGCTGCGATGTGCATCGCCGTCGGAAAAGTGTCGTTGCTCGACTGACTCATATTGACGTCGTCGTTCGGATGACAGAGCTTTTTACCCGCGATTTCGTTTGCGCGGTTTGCGATCACTTCGTTCGCGTTCATATTCGACTGCGTACCGCTTCCCGTCTGCCATACGACGAGCGGAAAGTGTTCGTCGAGCTTTCCTTCGATCACTTCGTCGCAGGCTTTTTCTATGCACGAAAGTTTTTCCGCCGTCATCTTTTCAGGCTTCAGCGCACAGTTCGCGCGCGCGGCGGCTTTTTTCAAATGCCCGAACGCTTTTGTGATTTCCCGCGGCATCGTTTCAATACCGACACCGATGCGGAAATTTTCATGGCTGCGCTCGGTTTGCGCTCCCCAATATCTATCGGCGGGAACTTTTACTTCTCCCATCGAATCGTGTTCAATTCTGAAATCGCCCATCGCTTTTCCCCGTATAATTATTATCGAAAATTAATAATTCAATTTCGTATTTTATTAAATTCGAAATTGACCGTTCGTTTCGCTTACCGGTCAATGCTCTGAAATGATTGCGGGTGAGGATAGTGTTCGGAAAACGGAACCGATAATCGGGCAGCGGCGCAAGATGTCAAACGGATTTGAAATCCTGTTTTCAGTAAAAACGGGATTTTCGTATTCGGCGCATTTTCCGATCCTGCGAACGATCGTCCGCAATCACACCAAAGCACCGATGCTAAAACCGTATTTGTTTGATCACGTCTTTTAAGCAGTCCGCGCTCCGCCGCATCTGTACGATTTCCATATCGGAAAGCGGTGCGAGCAAGTGCCCGTGAAATCCCGTGCGGCCGACGACGGAAAGCATCGAAAGGCTTACGTCTTTTATGCCGTATTCGCCGTTCGCCATCGCGGAAACGGTGAGCGTCGTGTCGGCGGCGTTGTTGATGCAGTCGACGATGTGCGCGACCGAAATCGCTACGGCGTAAAAGGTCGCCCCTTTGCGTTCGATGATCTTTCCGCCCGAGCTTCGGATATAGGATTCGACTTCTTCGTGAACGAGCGGCGGGATGAGTTTGTCGTTATCCTCGAGACAGGATTTATATTCGTCGACGGGAATCGTCGCGATATTTGCAAGCGACCACGGAATAAACGACGAATCTCCGTGTTCGCCGAAAACGTATGCGTGTACGTTTTGCTGTGCGATGTGGTAGTATTCGGCGATGCGTGCGCGAAGGCGGGCAGTGTCGAGGATCGTTCCGGAACCGAAAACCTGATTTTGCGGCAGTCCCGACATTTTGCAAAATTGATACGTTAAAATATCGACGGGATTCGAAACGATCACGTAGATCGCCGTCGAAGCGTACTTGATGATTTCGGGGATGATGCTCTTCGTGATGTCGACGTTCGTCTGCGCCAAATCCAGCCTCGACTGTCCGGGCTTTCGAGCGACGCCCGATGTCAGAACGACGATATCGGAATCCTTTGCATCCGCGTAGGTTCCTGCATAGATGGTTACGGGGTCGCAGAACGGCGTACCCTGCCTGATGTCGAGCGCTTCGCCCAAAGCTTTTTGCGTATTGATATCGATCATTACGATTTCGGACGCGATGCCTTTAACGGTGAGCGAATACGCGATCGTAGAGCCTACTTGACCGGCTCCGATGATCGTGACTTTGAATGCCAATTTTTGTTCCTCTGCACTGCTACTTTGCTACAGCAAGTCTTGTATGGGGATTGCTCCCTCTTGTGCCGACGGCACATCCACAAAAAAAATACTAGTGAATTGCAAAAAAAATGTAAAGTGGAAAATCGGGGAGGGCAGGGGAGCTACAGATGATTTACTCAGATTTGCGGTTAGAAAAAACGCGCGGTTTTTGAATGTATTGGAACGAACGAAGGTTGCTTCTGTAATTTCAGACGGCAACCGTATAAATACTGTATTTTCGGATGATGTGTGGTATAATAAATCACGTTATATGTTGTATGATTCTTATACGACGATTTTGCCGAATAAGAGGATTATGGCGGATATGCGCAGTGAGACGCTTTAGGAGGAAGAAATGAAAAAAATTGTATTCGGTATTATTATTTGTATTTTAAGTACGACAATGATTTTTGCAGCTGAAAAACTATCGAAATTAAATAGCGCATTAATGAAAAACAAAGTTAATATAAACACAGTGAAGAAATTAATTGCATCCGGTGAGGATGTTAACCAAAAGTATTATGGTTATTACCCTATCGAACGCGTTAAAAATAATTTTGAATTAGTAAAAATACTTATTGAAGCAGGAGCTGAAGGTAAAGAAAAGTATTTTGCAAATGCAATTTGGAATCAATATGATGACGAAATAATTCAATATTTTTGTGAAAATGATTTTGTAGATTCAAATAAATATATATGGGGTTTTAGAAACTATTTTCGTGATAATGGAAAATCAATTGAAGATATTTGCGCGAAAGTAAAAGCCATTACAGTTGGAAAACTGACTAATCCAATGATTCTGTCGTTAGTTAGTTCAGATAAATATGATGCGGTTTGTGAAGCATTAAATCCGGATTTCAATTATAAAGATGAAATGGGAAACTCTTTGATTCATCTTGCATCAAAAAATATAAATGAAAATTCTTTGGAATTAATAAAATATGCTGTAAAAAAAGGTGTTGGTATTAATTGTTTAAATAGTTCAAATCAAACAGCTTTGTTATTTGCCGCTACATATTACGGACCTTTAATTAATTGGGAAAATCCTGTTAATGAAAATGAAGAATCAGCAAAAATCAACTTTATCGGAGATATGCCTTATTATGGGAATGCAAGGGCAATTCAAAAAGCTCAAGTAGAAGTTGTAATGTTCTTGTTGGATAATAAGATAAACGTAAATCAAATAGATGATTTTGGATGGACGGTTTTACATTATGCGTCAGCAGCTTATCCTGAGGGATTGATCGAATTGTTAATATCTAAAGGGGCTGATAAAAATATAAGAACAAAATTCGGAAGAACCTATGCAGATATTTTAAATCTTAGAAAATAATAAATCACATAACATGTATTTCAAAGCAGGCGCACGGTCAAGCCGTGCGCTGTTTAAATGCGTAGTTATGGCGACAGTTCCCCTTCTTGCTTGGTAATAGGAAAAAAATGAAAAAATATATAACATTAATTTTGTTTCCGTATTTTGCAACAATAAATATATTCGCTTTTTTGTTTTCTGGTTATTTGTCGGAACTTCCGAATTTTCTCAATTTATTAATTTGTTTTTTCTTTCTCGCCGTAAACATAATAGAATTATTTTTTGCCGTAAAGTGCTTGATAAACATTGGAATAGAAACTTTTAACAATAACTGTAATACCGATTTTATGAAAAATATACTTTATGTAAAATTTCTTCATATACCGGCTTATATTTTTATTTTTGTTCTTGGGTTTGCAATGCTTACCCTTCCGCTTGGTTTTATTATTACCATATGTTGTTTTATTGCAGACTGTTGGAGTATATTTTTTACAGGCTTGCCAATGACATTTACATTGATAGCAAAATATAGACAAAAAGAAATCTCTAAAAAATTTACCGTTATACATAGTATTTTGGCATTCATTTTTTGCTTAGACATAATTGACGGTGTTTATTTGAATAGAAAGCTGTAGTACACGGCTTTACACTGTTTGGAAAAACTTTAATAATAGAAACGTAGCTTCTTAAAAAAGAATAGGAAATATTTTTGCGATAACAAAGGTTCAAAGCCGATACACGGACAAGCCGCGTGCGGTACAAGCAAATGTTATAGGCGGACAGGTTGGAGGTCTGCTTGTTTGGATATAAAAAATGAATAATGAAAATAATTATAACGAACAGTATAGAGAATTTAAGATAAATACAATTCATTCATGGATTGTATTTGGATTATTAATAGATATAGGTTTAGTTTTAAAAAAAATCTTTAATATTGAAGTTTACTTTAAATCAACAAGGCAGCCATAGAACACGACTTTGCGCCGCTGGGAGAAAAATGATTGTATTAAAAATTTTTAGTGGATTGTGTGCAGTATACTTTTTTATTACACTTATTCGGAGTTTGATCTTATGGAGTAATAGATACAAAACTTTCATTGATTTTTGTCGTTTGGAAGGCGATGCAGAAACTATGTCCTATATTGGGTATAAAGAATTTTATGGCGAAGAATACGGCTTACGAAAGTCTTATTCGCTTGGTGCGGCTCTAGAAAGGTTAAATTCGCAATACGAGAAAACCTGCAAAAAAGAGTATTTTGAATATGGTGAATATATCCGCATAAATAGATATAAAAGCATCTTATATGTAATTGTAATTTTTCTATGTAGTATTGTTGTAACTGTACAGATGTAATAAATTAAAAATTAAAACACAAAATACCGTTTTTATAACCGACACGCGGTCAAGCCGCGTGCGGTACAAGCTAATGTTAGGCGGACACCCGTACCGGGGCGCTTATGGAGAAAAAATGAAAAAGTTCTTTTCAGTATTTTTTATTTTCAGTAATTTCTTTTTTTGTTTTGCCGAAGACTTTCATCATAAATATATATTTTATAAATTTGAACACGAAATAAGATTATCAAAAAAGAAATCCTTTGTTTTCGAATACAATTATTTCTATAATAAAAATGGTGATTTAATTGAAATTGTAGATAATCAAAATAACAGAAAAGTATTTAAATATAAGAAAAAAAAATAACCGTATAATTCAAGAACGACTAATTCAGAAGCAAGGTGAGACAAAAGATATTCGATATACAAAAAATATCTTTTATAATAACAAAGGCCAAGTTATAAGGGAAGAGCTCAATGAAAAGATTGATCGTATAACTTTGTCTGAATTTTTTAATAATCAAAATTATATAAAAATAATAATTTATGATTATTTATGAATATATAAAAATACATAACAAAGTTTTGAAGCTCGACAATGCATGTCTTCACTTGCGTTGCGGGGTAAAACAATGTTATGGCGCGACAGCTCTCCGGCTTGCTTGGTAAGAGGAAAAAATGAAAAAAACAAGTATTTTGCTTTTGATGGTTTTTATATTTCTTTTTCAACACTTGTCAGCTCAAAATTATATCACAGCAGGTTTAAATATTGATTTCGGTTTTAATTGTAATGAAGAAGTTATTAACGAAATCGGTATAATAATTCCAAAACCGGCCATGTATGTAGGATTTAATATCTTTAAGGAAGATACTAAAATCGGATTCCATTTTGACGGAAGTATAATTTTTTCACACAACGAAAAAGAATTATGTTTAGGATTTGCTTCATTGCTTGCACCTTCTTTTCTTTTACGCTTGGGAGAAGAAAGCGGTTTCATAATTTCACCCGGATTTTCATTCGGTTTCCTTCTTGGGGGATCCTCACATGAAGAGACGAATATAAAAAGCACAATTGGTCTGGCTTATGTAGGAATAGGAAGTAATATTATATATTTTTTTAAGTCCGGATTCAGCATTGGCCTTAATTTAAATTATTACCCGTTAATGTTTGTGCATCATTCCAGTAAAGAAAATAATATGTCAAAAAAATTTGAAAAAATAGAGAATAGTTTTTCAATCGGAATAACTATAGCTTATACAGATTGGTTTAAATAATGATTCATATCAACAGGAGAGGTTTGCGATTTCTGCGCGAGGAACTTCGCGCTCCGCGCTCGTTAAATGCACGGCACAGATGCCGTGTTGATACAACGCAAAATGCGGTAGTTCGGAATACACGGATGTATCCCGAACGGACACTGCTTGGATTTGCTCTTTTAAGTCGGAAGGCGAAAAACGCTAGACGCGTTTTTCTTTTATCCGTGCGGAGGTTTTTATACCTCATCCTTTCGGATGTAATAAAAGGTATGAAAGCCGACTGCAATTCCTTATGAGGACACACAGTACGACATTTACGGCGCGCTGTGTGATAGGAGACGCTCGCGATTTCTCCGCACTGCTCGGATTTGCCTCTGATAAGTCGGAAGTCGAAAAACGTCTGCAGCGTTTTTCTTTTATAGGAGACGCTCGCGATTTCTGCGCGGGGAACTTCGCGCTCCGCGCTCGTTGCAAGTCGCGCGGGGAACTTCGTGCTCCGCGCTCGTTGCAAGTGGCGCGGGGAACTTCGCGCTCCGCGCTCGTTGCAAGTGGCGCGGGGAACTTCGCGCTAACGCGCTCGTTGCAAGTGGCGCGGGGAACTTCGCGCTAACGCGCTCGTTGCAAGTCCCGCACTGCTCGAAATCGCTCTGATTAAGTCGGAAGTTGAAAAACGGCTCGGCCGTTTTTCTTTTGTAGGAGACGCTCGCGATTTCTCCGCACTGCTCGAAATCGCTCGCTCTTGCCCGGAGGGGGACTTGAATCCCTTCGGGTACGTACTTCCTATACGTCCCCTTCGGGACGCCTGCGCTCGCTTCCGGCGGCATCCCTGCCGCCGGAAAGTCGTGAGGTGAAAAACGCTGATGCGTTTTTCGTTTATCAACACGCTCATAAATCCTGCGCACTGCTCGGGTTTATGAGCTCTTCCTCGCACCTGCTCGGCGCTCGCTTCGTGGTTCAAGTCCCAAACAATATTTATTGATTGCGATTAATGTGTTAAGAAGTTATTTTTTTCTGAAATATGCGAATATGCCCGGAGGGGGACTTGAACCCCCATGAGCGTAGGCTCACTAGCACCTGAAGCTAGCGTGTCTGCCAATTCCACCATCCGGGCGACGTTCCGCTATAATAACAAAATATCGGCACCACGTCAATTCATTTGTACGCGGTTAACATTGTGCGGGCGTATGCTTTTCGGCAACATCTACAGCTCTTCAGATTCGTCCTTCGTACGCCATTTGAGCATCTCCCATTTTTTGACGGTTTTCGCTTTTTCAAACGCGGTTTTCAGATTTTCCGGCGATGAAAAATTTTTACAGTTTCCTTCCGTTTTGCCGGGAACTTCGCCGTATACATAACACTGAGCTTTGCTATATACAAGATCGGAACGCGTCGGCAGATTGTTAAACAGTGTCGTAAACGCGTGCGCGTCGAGTCGATTATACGAGCAATCCAACTTGCTCAATGCGTTTAGATTTTGTACGTTGAGCGAAGAAAGCTGATTGGCGCTGCACGTTAAATTCTCCAAAGCAGGAAACCCTTGAATATCGAGTGAAGCAAGCCGATTGTCGGAACAGTCCAACGATTGCAAAGCTTTTAAATCATGTACTTTCAATGACAAAAGCAGATTCTTACTGCACACTAAATCCGTTAAAGCGTTTAAGCTTCGTACGTCGAGCGAAGTCAATTTATTATCGGCGCATCCGAGAACCTGCAGTTCGGCTGAACTGCTCGTATTGAGCGAAGAGATCTTATTATTGCCGCAATACAGCTCTTTCAAAACGGGAAGCTCTTGTATATCAAGCGAAGTAAGTTGGTTATAAGTGCAATAAAGTTTTTCTAAAGCGCGCGAGCCCCGCACATTAAGCGAAGTGAGTTGATTATGGCTGCAGCCGAGTTCTTTTAAATTTATCAAGCCGCTCGCATCGAGCGAAGTAAGCCGATTGGCACTGCAGCCGAGATCTTCTAAAGCGGTTAAGCCGTGTACGTCGAGCGAATCGAGTGAATTTATGCTGCAGCTCAATTTTTGCAGAGCCTTTAAACTTTGCACATCGAGTGAAGTCAGCTTGTTACCGAAGCAGTCGAGATCTTTTAAAGCGGTCAGTCCGTGCACATCGAGCGAAGTCAGCTCGTTGCCGGCGCAGTCAAGTTTTTGTAAGGCGGGTACACCTTGTACGTTGAGCGCTGTCAAATCATTGTTTGCACAAGTCAGTTCGATAATATTACCTTTGAGGATAAGCTTCGTACCGGTTTGGATTAAAGGGATGCTTGTTGGCGCGCCGCTTTCGATCCACCTGTCTGTCGCGCTTTACGATTAATGAAACTCCTCCGTCGATTTTTTCAGCCTCGTATTCGGAGCTGTCCGGCGCATCGGTACAGGCGATAAGCATACAGATGACGGACAATAAAACGGCGCCCAATCCCGCTGTTACAATTTTCTTTACTGTGCTTTTCATATATTCCTTCAAAATATTTTATTATATTTTTACGTAGCTAATTTTCCTTTTGCTCTCGTCCGAGCGCGGCGATCTTTTGCAGCGTCTGCCCCGCGTATGCTCTCACTTTCGGGTCGTACTGCGGGTAGAGGAGGCGGGCGAGTATGTCTTTGCCGTGCCGGTAAAAAGCGGGTCGTCCCATAAAGCGGCATATCGAAAAGACGGTGTCGCACAGGATTTGCAAAAGCCGCGTATTTTGAGAAGGAATCGAGCGGAACGCTTTGTCGAGCGAATCGAGCATGCTGCCCGCGGGATCGTACGCGCATTCTCCGGCCTGTGCGATGAGTGTGGGCAAATGCACGCCGATCCCTTCGGCTTCGATGAGGCGCGCGATGATTTCGCTTTCGGTGCTTGTCCCGTAGCGGGAAAGCTGTTTAAACATTGCATCGGTACCGGCGACGTCTTCGATAAAAACCGAACGCTTTGTGCGGGTAGTCGTCTGCGCGCTTGCACGCGCCGAACGGTAAGCTTCGCATGCGCTTTTCAATTCCGATGCCCACGCTTTTTCGAGCTGACCGTACATACCGCTCTCGAGCGCCGCTCTTCGTTCGGTTCCGGTCAATCCCGTATCGAGCTTTCCTTCGATTTCATACATATTGTAGAGCGGAATTTCCGTTGTAAAAAAAGCATTGTAATTTCCGCGTTCCTGTCTTTGCAGCTGTCCGCCTCCGACGTTCTGTACGACGCGGAAACCCGCGATCGTCCACGATTTTTTGCACATGATGAGGTAGCCGCTTTCGGTATACAGAAGATAATTCCACGGATCGGACGAGCCGTTCATTGCGGGCAGGCGCACGTTCCACACGGCGCCCTCGCGTTCGGTACAAAAGACCGCGTCGTTCGTGTCCGCGAAGGCCATGCCGCGCAAAAAAGGCTTGACGTATGAAATGCGCAAAACGTCGATGCCCGGAACGCGGTAATGCGTTGACGCTTTTCCGTCGGACAATTTATAAAACGTGACGACGGCATCTTCTCCTGCCGCCTGCACAAGCGCGGCTCTCGTCGACGAATAGGGGATAAAAAAACCGCCGTCGTTTGCGGGAAGCGTAGGGGAGCCTTCCGTTCGGGAAAGCGCCCACTTCGTCGTCGTTTTGTTTTTATCGTCGAGCGCGCAAAGCCCCGCATCCCCCGATTTCAGCGTAACGAGGATGCCGCCTTGAGGGGACGAAACGCAGGACGCGACGATTCCGGTAAAGGCGAACTTTTCGATGATTTCCCCGAACGGCGATATGCGCAGCGCCGCCGTTTTTCCGTTATCGGGTTTTACGAGCAGGACGACGATGCTCCCGTCGGGGAGTTCCTGTATTGCCTGCATATCTTGCTCTTCGGTTCGGATGTGCCATTTGCATACGCCCTTGATTCCGTAGCACGCGATATCGGTTTTTCCGCGTACGAAGATGCGCGCATCGCGCCCGATAAACGGAGCACCTGCAAGCGTAAAGGGCACGCGAGCCGACCACAGCGGAAGTCCTTCGGGATTTAAAAGCGTAAGCGTATTGCCGCGAAAAACGGTCAGCAAAAAATCGCCGTCAAGAACGGTGAGGTAGGGCGCGATTCTGCCTCCGAGTTCCTTTTGCCAGAGGACGGTACCGTCGTCAGAAGCGGCGTACACCGTGCGTCCGTCGGTGAGGACTGCAAAACCGTAGGACGTTGCCTGCGGAGGGGCGATGATTTTTCCGTTGAGCGTAAGCGACCAGTTCGGCTCTTCGGTCGCAAAATTGCGCCGAGCAGCCGTATCGGTTTGCGAAAAAAGCGCATTTCCGGCTGAAAATATTAAAAAGATTGTTAAGTTGTATAAAAATTTAGACGTTTTTTGCATTCTGTCTACCTTATTTCATTCGTTTTTCAAAGATTGCCAAGCTTTCGATATGGCACGTATTCGGATAAAAATCGAGCAGCGAAAGAGAGGCGAGGCGGTAGCCCGAACGGATGAGTTTTGCCGCATCCCGCGCGTGCGTTGCGGGATCGCACGAAAGAGAACGTATGTGCGGAATACCGCTTTTGCAAAGCCACTCGCACACTTCTTTTTCCATCCCGCTCCTCGGCGGATCCGCGACGGCGTCGTCGAAAAGCGGTGCCGTTTTTGCAAAAGCGCGTACCCATGCCGCGCCGCTTACGCCAAAACTCGCGTGATTTTTTCCCGCCATATTCTGTTCGGCAAAAACGAGGGCATCGCGGTTGTGTTCGACGAGCGTTACGTGTTCGAAAGTATCCGCAAGAAACACGGAAAAGGTACCGCATCCCGCATACAAATCGAGCGCGTTTTTGCCCGAAAGAGAGGTGCATACCTTTTCGATTGCGCGCTCAAGCACGTCCGTATTCGATTGAAAAAATCCTCTCACGTCAAAGCCGATTTCTTTTCCGCCGATCGCGATTTTTACCGCCGTATCGGGAGACGAGAGCGTTCCCGAAAAGCGCTTCGGAGGCGTTTTGATTTTTTTTCCGTGCGTGCTTTGCGCGGACTTTGCCGCTTCATCGATTTCCGTATGACTGGGGCATTCCGCCGAAACGATTTTTTTACCGTTCGCCTCCGCCGATCCTACGACCTTTTTATCCCCGAATATGCGGAGGAGACCGTGCGGACGATTTTCGAAAGCAGTTTCGGAAAACCACGCGTTCACTTCATCCGTTGCGACGGCGCATCGCGTTACGGGCACGATCGATTTTCCGTCGCGTGCGACAAGCCCGCCGTCGTGCAGCAAAAACCGCGCGCGATAGCCCGAACTTTTTCCCGCAATCACATCGATTTCCGGTATATCGATTCCCGAGCGCGAAAAGCAGTCGGCGAGCACCGATTTTCGAAGCGAGAGCTGGTATGCATCGTCTATATGCATCATATTGCAGCCACCGCAGATTCCGTAATATGCACACGCGGGGATCTGTCTGTGAGGCGAAGGCGCGCAAACGCTCACGATCCGCGCTTTATCGTAATCGCGTTTTGAAGAGATGATTTCGATGTCGAGCGTTTCGCCCGGAATCGCATACGGGATAAAAACCGTTTTTCCGTTTACCCGCGCAATGCAGTCGCCTCCGAACGTAAGCTTTTCCGCCGTAACGGTTATAGACATAGTATATAATGATAGCGCGAAACGCAGCCCTTTTCAACGAGGCGAAAGGGTCGTATCGGCAGCCGAAAACGCACTCGGTTTTCAAAAGCGCTCTTTTCACCTCATACCGCATTCCGTTATAATAGCCTTATGCAAATGCGGCAATTTTTTCAAACGATGAGCGACGGCGAAGAAGTTTTCGTCACGCGATGGATTCCGGACGGTGAAGTAAAAGGAATCGTACAGCTTTCTCACGGTATGGTCGAACATGCTCGGCGATACGAGCGGCTCGGTACCGTGCTTGCGGAAAACGGTTTTGTGCTGAACGCTCACGATGTGCGCGGACACGGAAAAACCGCCGAACGCGCCGAAGAAAAACACACCGGCATGTTCGGATTTCTTGCGGACAAAAACGGATTCGAGCGCGTTACGGAAGACGTGCGCGAAGTGCTCGAAAAAGCGAAAGCCGACTTTCCGGGCAAAAAGGCGGTGCTGCTCGGACACTCTTTCGGCTCCTTTGTCGCGCAGTCTTTTATCGAAACCTATGCCCCCCTCATCGACGGTTGTATTTTGTGCGGAACCGCGGGTCCTTCCTTTTCGCTTGTCGCGCTCGGCAATATCGTTGCGCGCGCGATCGCGTTTTTCAAAGGGAAAAAACGCGCGTCTCCGTTTTTAAAACAGATGGCTTTCGGCGCATATACGAAAAAAATTCCCGATTCGGTAAACGGGCAGGAGTGGCTTTCGCGCGATAAAGACGCCGTCGCGCGTTATATCGCCGATCCGTACTGCGGTTTTAATCCGACGGCGAGCTTTTACTGCGATTTGACGCACGGCCTTATAAAAATCCACAAAAGGGCGAATATACGAAAGATCCCGTCCGATTTACCGATTTTAATAATCTACGGCACGGCCGATCCCGTCGGCGGCTACGGTAAAACGGTAGAAAAACTCTGTGCGATCTACCGCAAAAACGGTATACAAAACCTCACCGTCAAAAAATACGACGGCGCGCGGCATGAGCTTTTCAACGAAATCAATAAAGCCGAAGTCGAAAGCGACGTGCTTTTGTGGCTCGCCTCTCTCTAGCGGTGCAAGCCGCGCGGGGAACTTCGCGCTCGTTACAAGTACTGCGGGTACGAGTTCGTAATCGAATTTGAACGATGCTTTTGAAAACCTCCGAAATCGCAATATTTCCGCGATATATATACGGAGGTATTTCATGCCAAAACACAATCGTCGGTATAAGGATTCGGTCTTTGTCGACTTTTTCGGCGAAGATAAAAACGCGAAAGCAAACTTTCTTTCGCTCTACAACGCATTGCATGGAACAGAACTTGACGCATCGGCGGAACTCGAGCCGCTCCGTCTCGAACAGGTGATGTATATGGCTTTCCGGAACGACGTCGCCTGTCTCGTCGACGGAAAGATCATCGTATTGGTAGAACATCAATCGACTGTCAACGCCAATATGCCGTTGCGCTTTTTACAGTATGCCGCACGCCTCTACGAACGCATTCAAAATCCCCGCGACCGCTATCTCCGCAGGTTGAAAAAGATTCCGACGCCGGAGTTCTACGTGTTCTACAACGGCGAAGAAGATTACCCTGAATCCGCAACGCTCCGTCTGTCCGACGCCTTTATGACGATGCCCGAAAAGCCGAGCCTTGAAGTCGTTGTCAGCGTGACGAATATCAATTATAATAAAGATAATGAGATCTTACACACGTGCAAACCGCTGAAAGAATACACGTTGTTCGTAGATGCCGTGAGGAGACACACGAAGCTCGACAGTGAAAACGGCTTTCGGAACGCGATTAAAGAGTGCATACAAAACGACATCTTACGGGAATATTTACAAAGAAAAAGTCGGGAGGTGATGAATATGCTCATAGCTGAATACGATTACGATGTGGACATAGCCGTGCAGCGGGAAGAAGAAAGAGAAATTGCTCTGAAAGAAGGTTCATATCAAAAAGCGCTTGAAACGGCGAAGAATTTACTCGTCTTGGGATTGTCGGTCGCAAACATTGCCCAAGCGACCGGTCTCACCGAAGCGGAAGTTGAAGCTCTTTAAAGTAACCGCTGTTAATCATTCCCTGCTTAATAAGAACGCGATTAAAGAATGCATACGAAACGACATCCTGCGGGAATACTTACAAAGAAAAAGTCGGGAGGTGATGAATATGCTCATAGCCGAATACGATTACGATGTGGACATAGCCGTGCAGCGGGAAGAAGAAAGAGAAATTGCTCTGAAAGAAGGCATCGCACAAGGCGAAGCGAAGGGTTTTTCAGAAGGCATTTCCGAAGGTTCATATCAAAAAGCGCTTGAAACGGCAAAGCTCATGCGAACGCACAACTATCCGATTGCCGAAATCTGCACGATGACCGGCCTCACCGAAAGGGAAATCAAACAGCTGTAAGCCGAGCTGCTCGCACGCCAACAATTCGTCACATCTTCGACTGCCTCACGTTTTGCCTTTTTTCATTTACATGCTTTTTTTCGTGTATACATTTCCGGTGCAACCGTTCTGAAAACATCGCATTTTCAAAGTTAGCTCTAAAAACTGCAGTTTTAGAGGTTCCAATAATTAATAAAACGAAAATATCACATGTCCTCGACAGGGATTACGCATGAAAAATGTATACACAGAAAAGAGACATAATATAAAATAAAAAAGGCGGAACGCGAGGCAGCGGCAATGCCGCCGAGCCGCTCAGACCGATGGCAAGCGAACTTTTTGGTAAAAAAGTTCGCGCAGTCCGATTCCAATCACGGTCTGCCGCGGCGAACGGCAGGGCTGCTGCCGGGAGTGCAGCCGATTTTTTACGGTAATGGTTATTTTTTGAGGAATATAGATTCTCATGCGTAAGCCCTGTGTCCTCGATTAATAAAAGTTGTGAAAAGCGATGAAATATGTTATAATAATCATAGAATAGCGGAACTGTTCGACATCGGAAGACGTGCATCCTGCAAAAGTCTTTATGGGAGGTTTATGATGAACAAAGTAAAATCGAACCCTGTACATCTGTATAGGGGGGGGTATTCGGTAAAGCCCTTGTAAAAAGCGTCTCGATCGCAGCGGGCGTTTTGCTTTTTGCCGCAGCGCTCGTTTTTACAGGCTGCTCGAACGGCAGCGATTCGGGAGGCGGAACACCGCCCGTACCGCCGCCGGTAACAAAGTACAAAGTAGAGCTTGACTACAATATAGGCGGCAATGTAAGGGTAACGCCTGCACTGAGCGATGACGGCATGGCAGCCGAAAACACCGAGCTTACCTTTACGGCAGAGCCGCTTCAAGGCTACGAGCTTGAAAAGTGGGAGCTTGACGGCACGGCGGTAAACGGCACAGCGCTTACCTATACGCTCAAAGTTACGGCAAACGCGAAGATTAAAGTATCCTTTAAAACGAACGGCGGAACGCCTCCGGTCAATCATACGGTCATGCTTACACCGCCGGTACACGGCAGGGTAGAATTCGTTCCGCAGCTTCCGAATCCGCACAATAACGATGTACCCGAAGGCACCGAACTTATCTTTAGGGCAGAACCGGATGCAGGCTATGCGGTAGATAAGTGGACGGTTTCGTCGGGCTCGTTTTTAGCAGGCGGCACCGACGGAAGCACGAGCGCGACGCTTAAAATCACCGAAGCCGTTACCGTAACCGTAACCTTTAAGCAGGTACTGTGTAAAATCGATTTCGGCGTGGATGGCGGACACGGCACACTCAAAGCCGAAGTTGACGGCAGCGAAATCAGTTCGGGCGATAAAGTGGAACACGGCAAAACCGTCGTCTTTACGGCAACGCCGGCATATTCGAGTTATGCGGTCGAACAATGGACGAACAACGGAACGGTCATCTCGGGAGGAGCAAATACAACCTACAACCATACCGTAATGGCAGCGGCAAACATCAAAGTAAAGTTTAAATATGCCGGTCCTGCGCTCACGGTGGATACAACGGCATTTACCAAAACGGCAGGAGATGATTTTGAATACCGGTTTGTAACGGCAGGTTCCGGCAGCTACACGGCGGAAGCTGAAACGCCGGACATCCTCACACTTTACACAGACAAACTGAACAGTCAGGGTAAAATCGAGATATGGTGCGAACAAGTCGGCTCAACGCGCATAAAGATAACCGACAAAGTAAGCGGACAAACAGCTTTTTCGGGGCTCATCACCGTCAAAGTAAACGAAGACTACTTTGAAGAAGGCGGCGTGCGCTACCACATAACGGACAAAGATGAGCGAGAGGTGAGCGTAACCGCAGGTACAAGTCATGGACCTGACGTGCCGTATACGGGAACATCACTTACCATACTCAAAGAAGTTACCCACGGCGGCGTAACCTACACGGTAACAGATGTAGAGTGGGTCTCTACCTGGGGAACGACGCTGCAAAGCGTAACGGTCGCATCCGATAACGAGTTCCTTTCTTCCCAAAACGGCGTTATTTTTAACAAAAATAAAACCGAACTCCTCTGGTACCCATGCGGCAAACCTGACACTTCTTACGCCGTTCCTGCAAGTGTAATAAGCTTAGAAAGGAGCTCGTTTGATGAAGTTGCCGCATTGTCTTCCGTTACACTGCCAAACGGTTTAAAGCGTATTGGAGACTATGTGTTTTGCGGTTGTCCCAACCTTACAACGCTTAACTTGCCGTCTTCGCTGGAATTTATCGGCCATTATTCGCTGTGCAGAATAAAAGTGAGTTCGATAGTTGTGCCGGAAAACATAAAAGTTCTTAATAACAGCTTTCTTGTCTCCTGCCCCGAATTGACGTCGGTCGAGCTCCCTTCAACGCTTACCCAAATAAGGTGGTATTCACTTTCGAGAAATCCTAAACTGAAGACGGTAACGTGCAAAGCGGCAACTCCGCCGGTCATTACAGCTGGCCAAGAAGTGTTTAAGAACACGCCCATCGGTTTCGCAACGCTCCGCGTCCCCGCCGGCTCCAAAGCACTCTACCAAGCCGCAGAAGGCTGGAAAGACTTCGGCACGATTGTGGAGTATTAGAAATTAGTAATGCGCTAATGGATAATTGGTAATTGGTAATTTCAATGGTTAATGTGTAATGAGTAATTTAATTACAAATTACTCATTACCAATTGAAAACGGATTGACCGCTCTCAAGTCGGAAAAAGCTCCGGCTTGGGGCGGTTTGCCGTCTGTAAGGTTCACCTTTTGCCGGAGAGGTCGAGCGGCAGTGAGCGCAGCGTACGCCGTCCGAAGCGGAAAAACCGAACAGGTAAAATCCGGCGTACATATTGACGCAGGGATGCGCATTCCTTATTATTAATTTATTGTGCTTATTCGCTATGGAACGGACGAACGGGGCAAACCCGTCAAAAAGGCTCTCATCTACACAAAACTTGAACACGGCATTGCAAAAGATAAAATCGACGTCGACGCGCTCAGGATAATCGAGCGGCTGCGCGGCGCGGGTTTCAGCGCGTACATCGTCGGAGGGGCGGTGCGCGATCTGATCGTCGGAAACGTTCCGAAAGATTTCGATATCGTCACCGATGCGACGCCGAATCGCATCAAAAGAATTTTCAGAAATGCGCGCATTATCGGGCGCCGTTTTCGGCTCGTACACGTCGTATTCGGATCGAAGATTTTTGAAGTGAGCACTTTTCGTTCGACTGTCGACGGTTCCGTCGGAAACGAATTCGGTTCTATGGACGAAGACGTAAAGCGGCGCGATTTTACGCTCAACGCGCTGTACTACGATCCCGTAAAAGAACAGGTCATCGATTACGTCGGCGGCATGCGCGACATCAAAAAACACGTCCTTCGCCCGGTCATCGCGCTTGACCGCATCTTCGTCGAAGATCCGGTGCGTATGCTGCGCGCGGTAAAGTATTCGGCGATGACGGGAGCACGCATGCCTTTTTCGCTGCGATACAAAATCCGAAAAAGCGCACATCTTCTCGAAACGGTGTCTGCTTCCCGCTTGACCGAAGAACTTTTAAAAATCATCAACAGCGGCCGCGCTTACGATATCGTGCGTGAAGCGCTCGAAACCGACTTGTATATGTACTTGCAGCCCGCGGCGACTGCTCTCATATACGAAAGCAAAGATTTTGAAAGCTCGTATATGAAACATTTGCAAGCGCTCGACGAATTGAGCGCATCGGACGGCGATGTGCGGCTCGGAAGGAAGCTCGTCTTTATCGTGCAGGATTTTATCGAAACGCTCACCGATTGGAAAAAAGAAGTCGCCCTTCGCACGCCTTCCGGAGAGCTGTACATACGGACGTGGAGCGAATGTAGAAAGTACGTGCTTCCGATGAATCCTCAGCGAACGGAGCTCGAATTCGCCGTCCGCGCGGTGCTGCAGACGCTCGGCGTTTCGGTCCGCTCTTCAAAAAAGCGGCGAAAGCCGATCGGACACGCAGACGATCAATAAGATCCCGTTTTTTGATTAATTAATAAAACTGAAAATGAAAATACCGCTTACGCCCGCGTGGAGCGGCGCCGAAGGCGGCCGCCGGAGCGAGAAGAGCGAGCGAAGCGGCCGAGCGTGAGCGAGCCGCGGAAGGCGGGATGGCAAAAAAGTGCCGTCCGAAAATGTCAAAGGTAAAATCGAAAAATTATTAATTTTTTATAAAACAAATTTCCGACAGCCTTACCCGGGGGCGCGTTCGGTTACTTTGTCGATGATGATATTCGCTTCTTCGATAAAGGTGCCGGTCGTGCTTTCGACGGCGTCGATGATGGATTTTTGCAGGCCGTCGACGCGCTTTGTAAGCGGAGTGCCCGATGCGGACTGCGCGTCCGAAGGGATGTCGATCGTAATCGTGAGTTTGTAGCCGCGGCTGTCGGCCGCAATAGAAATTTTTTTGACGACAATCGCGCCGTCGCAGCCTGAGATGCACGAAACGGTGAGCTTTACGATTGCGGCTTCGGAAACGTGCAGGCGGTTTTGCTTTGAAAATTCGGGTTGTACGATCGATTTTTCGACGACTTTATTTTCTTTTCGGATAAGCGATAAGGGATTGAGGCGGTGAAAGCGGAAGCGGATGCCGCCTGAAAATATTTTCGGGTCGAGCTTCCTCACTTCCGCCGCTGCCACGGGGATAACGTGTTTGCCTTCGATTTGGCGCGACTTTACGGCGAGCGCGATTTCGTCTTCGGTCGAAATGTCTTCGATGCGGATTATCTTCGACGGCGGGGGCAGCTGCAATCGGGAGGCGATACGCATAACCATTTTTTCGGACGTGCCGAGTATGAGGATGCGCCTGATGTGGTAGCGTTTGATTTTTCGCGCGATTTCGTCGCGGTGTTCTTTGTCGTCGAAGAGTGCGACGCGGACGGCGCCCAAAAACGACTGTTCGCTTTTTGCCGAATGCCCCGCAAGAATTTTATCGGCTTGAATGAGCAGTCCGTCGTCGATGATGGCGCGAAGCCCGAAACGCGCGGCGACGAGCTTTGCCTTATAGCTTTTGCCGGTGCCGCTCCCGCCGACGAGCGCGTATACGGTATCGGGTTTGAACGGCTGAATCAATTCGCTTACGACATTACGAAATATCCGCACTGCTTTGCCTTACATCCTTATCTTACAGTATAAGCCACTTCCGCCAATTCGGCAATATTTTATCGTTGAACGATTCGAAAGCGGCAGGCAGCGTTGATGTGATGACGGGCGGAAGACCGACGGGATTTTCGCCGATGCGCACTTCGTACGCGTGAAGAAAAAAAGTTCGGGCTTCGTCGATGCGGCTTCCTCCGTACGCCGTATCGCCTAAAAGCGGAAAACCGTGAAACGCGGACTGGGCGCGGATTTGATGCATACGCCCCGTTTCGATTTCGTATTCGGCGAGCGTTACGCTTCGTCCCTTGTACGATGCGCGGCAAAGGGGCTTCGCTTTTGTGATCGCGCGTTTTGCGCAGTGTATTGCGGCGAGCGAGCCCGATGCCGCGCCGCTTGCTGCGCACACGGTTTTGTCCGCTCGACCGCTTGCGCGGTTTTGCAGGTTGCCCGTGCCGCTTGCGAGGTTTTGTATGTCGCCCGCACCGGCCGTACTGCCGGACACGACGCGCACGGTATAAAAGAGCGCTTTCGACTCATCGTTTTTTTTAATAAAATCTTCCCACACGCATTCGCTTTCCATGTCGCCTTCGACGAGCGCGATGTATTTTTTTCGTATGCGATGCGCTTTCAGCTCTTTCGAAAACCACGCAGCTCCTTCAAGACTCCACGAAAAAAAGAGGATGCCCGTCGTATTTTTATCGAGGCGATGGAGGGGGCCCGCGACAAAAGAGAGCGAGCGTTTTTCTTTCGGCACGGATGCCGCGTAATAAGCGGCAATTTTTTCGGCAATCGAATTTTTTCCTTGAACCGCTGCACCGTACGGTTTGTCGATGACAAGAAAATGTTCGTTTGCAAAGACGACGGTGTAGGGCAGGGGGGCTGCTTTGTACACCCGCCGATTTTCGTTCGAGGCGTTTCCGTTGCCGGAGGATTTTTCGTTTTGCAGTAAAAACGATGCGATCGATACGACGTCTCCGCTTTCGATGCGCGCATCGGGTTTTACGCGTCGGGCGTTTACGAGGATGAGCCCTTTGCGGAGAGCGCCGTACACGGAAGAAAGGTTTGCACCGTGCAAAAAGCGGCGGAGCACTCTGTCGACCCGTCTTCCGCCGTCGTCGCTTCCCGCAGCAAAATCCGTAAAATCCATAACGACAGTATAGCTTACATCCGCGCGATGTGCTATATTCGATATATGAACGAACGCGATGAAATACAATATGCCGACGAGAGCGGCACCTACGAAGCTTCTCTTGCCAAAAGCCGGGAAATCGAAAAAGATATTCAACTCAATCCGAAAAAATACCGCGTGCTCACGGGCGACCGTCCGACGGGAAGACTGCACATCGGGCACTATTTCGGATCGCTTCAAAACCGCGTGCGGCTGCAAAATCTCGGTGTTCCGACCATGGTGCTGATCGCCGATTACCAAGTGCTCACCGATCACGACGCTTTCCGCGAAATCAGCCAAAATACGAAACAGCTCGTCATCGATTATCTTGCGGCGGGGATCAAACCGGGAAAAGACGTCGTCATCTATCCGCACAGCTACGTACCCGAATGCAATCAGCTCATGCTGCCCTTTTTAACGCTCGTGTCGAACGCGGAGCTTATGCGGAATCCGACCGTCAAAGAGGAAATACAGTCCGCCGGTATAAAAAACGTAAACGCCGGCATGTACACGTATCCCGTCCATCAGGCATGCGATATCCTTTTTTGTAAAGCGAACGTCGTTCCCGTCGGAAAGGATCAGCTTCCGCACCTCGAAATGACGCGCACGATCGCGCGGCGCTTCAACGACCGCTTTGCAAAAGACGCTCCCGTGTTTCCCGAACCCTATGCGCTCCTTTCGAAAACGCCGAATATCAAAGGGCTTGACGGCAGCCAAAAGATGAGCAAAAGCCGCGGCAATGCGATCATGCTGTGCGCGAGCGAAGACGAAACGGCGGCTTTGATACAAAAAGCGAAAACCGACGGCGAGCGGCGGATCACCTACGATCCGGTAAATCGTCCCGAAGTGGCGAACCTTTTACAGCTCATTTCGCTGTGCACGGACGAAGCTCCCGAATCGATTGCCGAGCGCATCGGAGACGGCGGCGGAAAAATGCTTAAAAGCCTGCTCACCGAAAGCCTCAACGAAAAACTCCGCCCGCTCCGCACCGAGCGGAAAAAACTCGAAAAGGACGAAGCGTATATCAAAAGCGTCCTCATTGACGGCATACGAGCCGCTCGCGCCGTTGCGGAAAAAACGCTCGACGAAGTGCGGGCGGTCATGAACATGGCGATATAGGGAAAGTATGAACATCATTTCGTGGAACGTAAACGGTATCCGCGCTGTTGAAAAAAAAGGATTTGTCGACTGGCTCGCCTCCTGCAAAGCCGATATCGTGTGTATTCAGGAAACGAAAGCAAAACCCGAACAGCTTTCGCCCGCTCTTTTGCAGCCCGCAGGCTATACGTCCTTTTTTGCATCGGCACAAAGGGCGGGCTACAGCGGCACGGCGCTCTATACGAAAAAAACGCCCGACAAAGTCGAATACCTCGGAGATGCCGCCTACGACGCGGAGGGTAGGGTCGTGAGCGCATATTTCGGAAAGCTCGTCGTCATAAGTGCGTATTTTCCGAACAGCCAGGACGGCGGCAAACGGCTCGAATACAAGCTCGGCTTTTGCGCTTCGATTTTAAACTATCTCGATACGCTTGTCAAAAAAGGTTTCGACGTCGTGCTGTGCGGCGACTACAATATCGCGCATAAACCGATCGACTTGGCAAACCCTAAAGCGAACGAAGGCAATGCGGGCTATCTTCCCGAAGAGCGGGCGTGGATGGACGAATTTACATCACGCGGCTATACGGATACGTTCCGAATGTTTTGCGCGGAACCCGAACGGTATACGTGGTGGAGTTACCGTTTTCACGCGAGGGAAAAAAATATCGGATGGAGAATCGATTATCAGTGCGTAAACGAAAGCTTTGCACCGCGCATACTATCGAGTGAAATTTTGAGCGACGTTACGGGAAGCGATCACTGCCCGATACGGCTTACAGCGGATGCGTGAGTTCCGCCGCACATTCGATGCTTTGAATGTGCGGCTGCGTTTTTTCGAAGACCGTTTTATTTTTTCAAAGCAGCGGCATCGCCGCCTGCGGCTTTGACCGCTTTTTCGACGGCTTCAAGGATCGCACGGGACGTATTCGTCGCTCCCGAAACGGCGTCGACTGCGAGCGTTTGTTTTTTTACGATCGCATCGGGAATCTTTGCGAACGCGGGATCGGAAAGACCCGGCGTTTCTTTGTGCGAAACGACTTTAATGCTTTTGATCGCATTTTTTGAAAAGGTTACGTCGAGCGTTACATCTCCGTTATTGCCCTTCGCCGACTCTCTGTAGGTTCCCGCTTTGTACGAGACGTCTTTACCGCTTGCATACAGCGAAAACATTCCGATTACGGCAGCCGCCGCAATCACACACAGCTTTTTCATAAAATCATACCTCCTGTTTTTCTGTACACAGAGATTCGCATGAGAAATTTTATTATTAGAAAAAATCTCGTGTAATGTAAAAAAATCGGCTGCACTCCCGGCAGCAGCCCTGCCGTTCACCGCGGCTGACCGTAATTGGAATCGGACTGCGCGAACTTTTTTTGCAAAAAAGTTCGCTTGCCATCGGCCAGAGCGGCTCGGCGGCATTGCCGCTGCCTCGTGTTCCGCCTTTTTTATGTAATTATACGCCTCTTTTCTGTGTATACATTTCTCATGCGCAATCCCTGTTCTCTTATACAGTCTTTTCGAATTCGTTTCGAATGATAAACGATATTTGAAAAAATCTCCAGACGTCCGTCACATATTCCCGTTTTCATTCGGGCTTTCGCGCTTCGAGATTTCATCCGCACGGGCAATCAGTTTTTTTGCCGTATCGATTTCAGCAGGGAAAGGATATTTTTTCGAAATCTTTTCCAAGCGGGCCTTTATACGGGAAGCTTCGCGAACGTCTTTTTCTACGAGGAGCGCATACGCGTATTCGGTCTGTATGACCGACGGCACATTTTTCATTCGTTTCATAAAATCGATTTGCGTTTGCGTTATTAATTTTTTCAATGTGCCGTCGTCTCGTTCGCCTGTAGACTCGTAATAGATGCGCATACAAGTCAATAAGCCTTTGGCTGTACCTGAAAGAGCGTGGTTTTCCGAAAGCTCGTTTTCGATAAGCGCGCACACTTCTTTCGGCTCGCTCCCTGTTTCTGCCCGTGCAAGGAGGCGCACCGTGCGTATCGATGCGGCATAGACACTCTGCGTATCGTCGGTTTCATTAAACCATTCGGAAGGGATGTCTTCGAATTTTACGCCGCGGTACTGCGCCGCGCTTATTTTTTCGCAGGCCCAAAACGATTTCCGTATATTTTTATGTTTTAATAGATCGAATAATTGCTTTCCGTCGGTATTGAGCAATTTTGTCTTTATCGGCAAAATCGAAACGATCGCAATATACGCATTGACAAAAGCGGGAAACAAAAATGCGTGAGGGAAAAACAATACTCCGCTTCCGATGCCGAATGCAAAGGCGAAAATGCAGACAAGCGCGAAAAATGCGTTGCCGAAAGTGCCGCCTAAAAGATAGAGTCTAAAAGGGAAGCTGCCGTCTTTCATATCGGGCACTTCCATAGCGCAAAAGCCGAGCGCTCCGGGAAGTTTATAGACAAAGCGCCGCAGGCGTCCGTCCCGCATCAAAAAAAGATGGTGTCCGAAACCGATTGCAGCGAATGTATACCCCGTCAAAAGACCGAAAATCAAATGCCCGAATTCGTGAACGATTACCGCAGAGGCAATCGACAGGCAATACGCAGTGCCCAGTAAAACGATCGTCGCTACTGTCGTAAAAAACGCGGAAAGGGAAAATCCGAATTTATGTATCGATGCAAACAAAATGATGCCGAGACAAAAAGCGATATACGTTATAAAAAACAGTTTCGGAAATCTGCGGCGCTTTTTCATTTTACATCCTTTTCATCTTTTCGGTATATATTCCGTGCGATCGCCAAAAGCTTCTCTTTTGTGTTTTCTTTCGGATCGTCGAGTACGGTGTCGAAAAGTTCTTTGAGCACGCGCCCCATCTCTTTTCCCCGAGGTATTCCGGCGTCTGCAAGATCGTCTCCGCTTACCGCCAAATCCTTGAGCGAAAGCGCCGAATTTTCTTTTTGTACGGCTTCGATCCGCTTTTTCAATTCGACGATATTTTTTCCGACAGCGCTGTCGTGCATTCGCACGGGTTCCCGCTTCATGCCGTAGATATCGGCAAGGCGCAAATCGAAGAGGTCGTCGATACACTCCGTTCCAGTGCGCACGATAAAGCGGCGGACGGCGGCATCGCTCCATGCGCTTTCGTAATGGAACATGTATTCGGCTACGAGATGCGAAACCGAAGCGACGGTTTTTGCCGGAAAGCGAAGGCGCGTGAGGATTTTTTTCGTCATTTCGGCGCTTATCCGCTCGTGGTTGTAAAACGTTATCATTTCGATGCCGTTTTCAGTGAGTACCCGCTTGGTTTTCGGCTTTCCGATATCGTGAAAGAGGGCTGCAAGACGCACGGTGAGATTGTCTTTCGGTGCGCCGTCGCAGGCGTAAAAGAGGTGATCGAGCACGTCGAAGTCGTGAAAGCCCCGAGAGTCGGACTGGAGACAGCCGCGCCCTTCGAGGAGTTCGGGGATAAAGAGGGCGAGTATACCCGTTTTTTCGAGCATTTTCAGCGCGACCGAGGGTTCATCGGAAGCCAGCATTTTAATGAATTCGTCGCGAAAGCGCTCAATCGAAATTTTTTGAACGACGGCGAGCGTTTCGCCCTCGAAAATGTCTGAATATGTATACTTTTCTATACGGAATTGCAATTGCGCGGCGAATCTGATCGCTCGAACGGGGCGGAGACCGTCTTCTCCGAAGCGTTCGTGCGGATTTCCGACCGCACGGATGAGTTTTTCTTTGATGTCGGCTCTGCCGGAAAAGGGGTCGACGAGTTTTCCGTCGGCGAGGTCGACGGCGATCGCATTCATCGTAAAGTCCCGCCGCGAAAGGTCGTCTTCGATCGACGCCGCATAGGCAACGCTGTCGGGATGCCGTCCGTCCGAATAGCTCGATTCGGTGCGGAAAGTCGTCGTTTCGATGTGGTACCCCATGAGGTGCACGGTTACCGTTCCGTGCGCGATCCCCGTCGGAATGACGCGATGAAAGAGACGCATGACGTCTTCGGGCTTTGCATCGGTTGCAACGTCGTAATCGTGCGGCGGAAGTCCCATGAGTATATCGCGTACGGCTCCTCCGACGAGGTAGGAGCGGAAACCGCTGCGGGAAAAAATCTCGTGCATTTTTTTGAGGACGGGAGGAATTTTTATGTTCTTTGCGCTACTATACATGTATGAGCGATTATAAGTTTTCCGAGCGGAAAAAGTCTATACGCTGCACGATCTTTACCGGAGGCGATGCCCCGGAGCCTGAAGCGGTCGAATCGTACTTTACTTTCCATGCGCCCGACATAGTCATCGCTGCGGATTCGGGACTCGATACGCTCAAGCGTTATGCGGACGCGTTCAAAAACGGGGAAGCGGCATCCATCGATTTGACGCCCGATCTCATCGTCGGGGACTTCGACAGCATTTCCGATATAAAGCTCATCGATGTGTACGGGCGGAGCGATGATGAAAGTCCGCAGTTCGGAGAAAAACGGGGAGCGGTGCGCATCGAGCGCTTTCCCTGCGACAAAGATTTTACCGATACGGAACTCGCTTTGGATGCGGCGTTCCGTGAAGCTTCTTTACAAAATGCAATTCCGTTTATCACGCTCATCGGAGGCGGGGGCGGCAGGCTCGATCACCTTTTGGCGATCTGCGATTCGTTTTGTACTCCGCAGCATGCCGACGTGTGGCTTCTTTCGAACGAAGCCGTCTATCTTTTAAAAAGCGGAACTGCTTGCGACATCTCCGATTTAAAACGAAATGACATCGTTTCCGTTGCCCGCACGGCTTCTTCCCGCACCGGAGGAAAGCTCGTATCGCACGGCCTTTTTTGGGAAAACTTTCGAAGAGAGGGTATGCCGAGCATCAGCAACCGCATTTCGGAAAATTATTTTACGGCTCGAAAGCCCGTGACGTTCAGCGCATGCGAAACGGATTTTTTGCTCATCCTGCCCTTGTCCGCACGGGTTACATTCCGTCCGCAAGAAAATCGATGAGGCGGGATGCGAACATGCACACAAAACCGAAAGCCGCCGTAAAAAGCATAAGTGCGGCCGACACGATGTAGAGCGCGCGGCGAGCGGTATTTTTTTTGAGCGCATAGACGAGGGAGACGACGAAACCCGCAAATGAAAAAACGAAGAGCATGATAGCTGCGAGAGAAGCCGCGGTTAAAATAAGATATTGGTTTTCATCGAGAAAATTTTGATAATTTCCGATAGCGTAAAAAACGAGGAGAGAAAATAAAAAAAGTACGAAAAATAAAACCGTACGCGCCACGAGCCGGTATAAAACGGGTTTTGAATCGTCCTTTTCAATGTTTTCGCCGCTCATCGCCCCACCTTGCAGTTATCGCAAAAAAGATTATAATTTTGAGTATACAGAAAATACGTACGTAGAGGAAGTATGAAAAAGGTTATCGCGATATTTTTTATTTTACTTGTTTTGGCGGGCGTCGTGTTTTATTTCGGATGGACGCAGTTCAAAGTCGGCGCGGGCGAATGCGGCGTGCTCATATCGAAAACGAGCGGCGTCAACAGCGAGCCTGTTATGCCGGGCAAATTTTCATGGCATTGGGAATGTCTGCTTCCGACGAACGCGGTGCTCCGCGTATTCAGCTTAAAGCCGCGCTCGGTGACGAAAACCGTATCGGGCTCGCTTCCGTCGGCTGATGTGTACAGCACCGCTTTTCAATCGGCTCCCGATTTTTCATATCGATTCGATTTTATCTGTACGGCGCGCGTTACGCCTGAAAACATCATCGCCCTCGTAAAAAACGGTATCGTCACCGATGCGGAAAGCCTCGACGCATATCTCGATTCTTCGTGCACCGCTCTCGCGGGAAAAGCCGCGGCGTATATTTTAATAAAGTCGTCCGACAGCACCGACTTCCAGCCGGAAACCGTTACGTCGGAAGAGATCCTCGAAGGACTTCGCGCATCGGTCGATTATCCGAACATCGTCTTCGACAACTTTGCCGTTCTTTCGTCGAAGCTGCCCGACCGTACATTGTATAACAGCGCGCGCGACGCGTATATCGAAGCGCAGCACATACAGCAAGTGCGTACGGAAGCGCGGAATAGGGACGTAAACGAACTTTTAAAAACCTATCCCGAACTGCAGGGAAGTTTTTCCGGTACCGAAAAGAGCGGCCGATGACAAAACGTCTCTACGGTTTACGCGGAGCGACGGGCGCGGAAAATACGGCCGAATCGATTACGAAAGGGGTGTGCGATATGTGCACATCGCTTTTTAAACTTAACAATATCGCTCCGGAAGACATCGTATCGATACAGTTTACAATGACCGAAGATCTGAACGCAAAAAATCCCGCTTCCGCGCTCAGATGCGGACAAAACGAAATCGACGTTTCCGCCTGCGCGCTTTTTTGCAGTCAAGAAGCTTCTGTCCGCGGCATGGCGAAAGGTATGATCCGCGTACTCGTCACCGCATACATGGACGAGGGCGCCTCCGTGCGCCACGTATACATAAACGGAGCGGAAACGCTGCGCCCCGATTTTTCAAAAAAAACTACTTGACGAGATTTATATTATTATATAGTATGTGCCGACCTGCAGCGCCGATTTAGCTCAGCTGGTAGCAGCGCGTGATTTGTAATCTCGAGGTCCAGGGTTCGAATCCCTGAGTCGGCTTTTTGGGGAGTTTCCAGAGTGGTCAAATGGGACAGACTGTAAATCTGCTGGCTATGCCTTCGTAGGTTCGAATCCTTCACTCCCCATTGCGAAAGGGGCTGTCCAAAAACTGAAGTTTTTGGACAGCTTCCTTGATTTTATGTGCGACGTTTAAAATTAAGTCATTATAATATAAAGACTTAATTTTAAACTCGACAGGCTGTCGAGAAAGTAACCGACTTTTGAGACAGCCCCTTTTTCTTTATACTGATACCTATGCCGGCTTTTTTTGACGACGGTCTTTATTTTGAGTGCAACCGATGTTCCCGCTGTTGCAGAATCGAACCGGGCTTTGTCTTTTTGTCGCAAAGCGATTTGACGGATCTGTGCCGATGGTTTAATCTGTCCGAAGATCAGTTTATTAAAACCTATTGTCGTCTTGTTCCTCAGTATGACGACGAGTACCTTTTGTGCTTAAAAGATACGGAAAATTACGACTGCATTTTGTGGAAAGACGGCTGTACCGCTTACGGCTCTCGTCCCGTGCAGTGCAGAACCTATCCGTTTTGGACGGGATTTTTGACGGACAAAGAATCGTGGGAAAAGGAAAGTAAGTCATGTCCCGGCATAAACCGCGGAAAGCTTTGGACAAAGGATGAAATAACGGCCGCGCGCACGGCGTACGAAAACAACGAGCCGCTCAAGTTTAAGCGCGGAGGGGAGCACTGATGAAAGTATGCTTTTGGGGAGTGAGGGGTTCCATTCCGACGCCTCTTACGCCCCGTCAGATCCAAGCGAAAATCACGGCGGTCGTCCAGCGCATTACGCAAAAAGACATCGCGTCGGAAGACGCCCGTGAACGCTTTATCGCTTCTCTTCCCGAGTGGCTGTACGGTACGACGGGCGGCAATACGCCCTGTGTCGAAATAAAAAGTGCAAACGGTACGGAAATCGTGTTCGACGCGGGTTCGGGTTTGCGCGTGCTCGGCAAAAACGGCGTAAAGCCCGCCGACAATCACTACAATCTGCTTTTATCGCATTTCCACTGGGATCATCTGCAGGGCTTTCCGTTTTTCGACGCGATCTACGACCCTTCGGTTAAAATCGATATCTATTCGACGTTTCCCGCGGCTCCCCGCATCCTCACTTCTCAAATGTCACGTCCGTATTTTCCGGCGCCCTTTGACGTATGCGCAAAGCGGATCACCTTCCATACGGTAAAAGCGGGTGAACCGTTCAGCGTCGGAGGAGTTCCCGTATGCTGCTGCAAGATGTCGCACCCGGGGAATTCGTATTCCTATGCGATAAGTGAAAACGGAAAGAAATTCGTGTACGCGACTGATGTCGAACTTTCGCAAAAAGATTTCGAAAAAACGAGCGCACGCATAAAAGTGTTTCAGGATGCCGACGTCATCGTGCTCGATTCTCAGTACACGGTTGCCGAAGCCTATCAAAAAGAAAACTGGGGACATTCCGCGTTTTGCTATGCGATCGATTTTGCCGTTCACTGGAACATCAAAGCGGTGTACCTCTTTCATCACGAACCGACGTACGACGATAAAAAACTTCATTCGATTTTGCATGCGGCCAGGTGGTACGCGCAGTACGTCGAGCATGCGAATATGCAAGTCTACCTCGCGACGGAAGGCGCGGAGATAAATCTATGACGGATGATGTAACGAAACCCGCTTCTCTTTCGTTTTCATACGATTTTTCACCGAACGAAACGGCGCTTATCGCGCATTTTTTCCGCGACCACGAAGAAAGCGTTCCTGCGGGTCTTGAAAAATTTGCGCACGCCGTGGAAAAAGCGGTGTATAATTCCATTTCGATCGGAGATGCGGAGCGGTTTTATTCATGAGACAAAAAAAATCAAGCGGAACGGCGGAGCACGATCCGCGCGGTATAAGAGTATTCGGCACAAAGGGGAAGCGCGTTTTGTACGCATCTCTTTCCGCACTCGCGCTTTCAGCGATTATCGCTTCTCTTTTTTTTATATACGAAACGCGGCCGGTATCGAGCGCGGATGCGGCGATAACCGAACGTATCGAAGTTCCGGAAGGGATGACGGTAAAAAGATTTGCCCGTACGCTCAAAGAAAAAAAACTCATCAAAAACGAAAATGCGTTTTACCTTGCCGCACGTTATTTCTTGTTCCGTATTCTTGCAGGCGGCGCAAAGCTCAAGCTCGAAAGCGGCGTGTACCGCATTTCAAGCGATATGAGCGTCGCCGACATATTCACCCTCGCATCGTCGGGAAAGAGAGAATACGTGCGCACAGTATTCCCTGAAGGATTGACGATTTCGAAGATTGCCGAGCGCCTCGAAAGGGCGGGTATCTGTTCCGCCGCGGATTTTAAAGCCGCAGCGGCAGACGGCGAACTCATAAAAAAATACGATATCCGCTCATCGACGCTCGAAGGCTATCTTTTTCCCGATACCTATTTTTTTACGCATGACATGGCCTCTTCGTCGGTCGCCGATATGATGGTCGAAAATTTTTTCGAACACATACGAGCCGATCCTTCTCTCGCATCCCTTTCGCCCGACGAGCTCCGGACGACGCTCGTTCTCGCGTCCATCGTCGAGCGGGAATACCGTGTCGCGGACGAAGCGCCGCTCATTGCAAGCGTGTTTAAAAACCGCATCGCAAAAAATATCGGCTTGTATTCGTGCGCGACGATCGAATACATCATCACCGAAATACAGGGCAAAGCGCATCCCGACGTCATCACGTACGACGATTTGAAAATCGACAACCCCTACAATACGTATAAATGGGCGGGGCTTCCGCCGACTCCGATTTCGAATCCGGGCATGATCGCGTTGAATGCGGCGGCGAATGCGCCTAAGACGAATTATTATTATTTCCGCCTCAAAGACGAAAAAACGGGCAGGCACGCGTTTTCGGAACATTTCGACGAACACATACAGGAAGGCGTGCGCTATAAGACAAAGAAGGCGGCGGAAAGCTGATGGCGTCTCTCATATCGCAGGATACGATCGAAGCCGTCCACAATACGTCCGATATCGTTTCGATTGTCGGAGAATACACGAAATTGACGAAGCGGAGCGGCAACGATTGGTGGGGCTGCTGTCCGTTTCACAACGAAAAAACCGCGTCCTTTCATGTCGACGGCGATAAAAAATTTTATTACTGCTTCGGCTGCCATGCAAGCGGTGACGTCATCAAATTCGTCACGGAGACTGAAAAGATTTCCTACGCCGACGCCGTGCGCTCCCTTGCCAAACGCGCGGGAATCGAAGTGACGTATTCGGGAGGCGACATACCCGAAAGGCCGAAAGAAGAGGGCATAAAAGATCTCTATATCGATCTCTACGAGCGTACGGCAACTCTCTTTCACTACCTGCTCACTGAAACGCCCGGAGGAAAAGACGCGCTTTCGTATATCACCGGCCGCGGTATCACAGCCGAAACGATAGCGGCGTTCAAACTCGGCTATGCACCCGCCGACAGAAGCTGGCTCAAAAAATTTTTGCGCGGAAAAAATTTCAGCGACGAATTCCTTGCGGGTTCGGGGCTGTTCAGCAAAAACTATCCCGACACGGCGTTTTTTTCCGATCGCCTCATGTTTCCGATTTTCAACAGAAGAGGGCAGTGCTGCGCGTTCGGCGGCCGTCTATTGCACGGAGACGGACCTAAGTATTTGAATTCGGGCGATTTGATACAGTACAAAAAAGGCGAAACGCTTTACGCGTTCAATTTTGCCAAAAATAAAATCCGCGAAGAAAAAAAAGTGATCTTTTGCGAAGGCTATATGGACTGTATCGCCTATCACCAGTGCGGCATTTCCTACGCGGTAGCGCCGCTCGGAACGGCGCTCACGGAAGAGCAGCTTCGCATGGTGCGCGGTTTTGCGGACACGATACTGCTTTCTTTCGATTCGGACAAAGCGGGCGAGGCGGCGACCGTGCGCGCGATCATCATGTGCCGCTCGTTCGACTTTACGGTAAAGATTATCAAACTTTCGGAAGGTAAAGACCCTGCGGAGATCATGGCGGCTTACGGGGCTGAAACCTTGACAAATGACGTAAACAATGCTATATTGGACAGTGACTTTCTTTTATCCAAATTGCGCAGCGATTTTGCCGTCGATACCCCTGAAGGCAAAACAAAGGCATCGCTCGAGTTTTTTCGGTATGTCGACGCGCTCCGCTCCGATATTCAAAAAGAGTCATGCCTTGAGCAGCTGTGCCAGGCATTCAATCTAAAGCCGGAGGCTGTGAAGAGAGATTTTGAAAATCGCGAACAAGCCCGCGACCGCTTAAAAAACCGGCAGCAATCACCGACAGGCAGACAGAATTCGGATATCTCCCTCAACGCCGAATTGCGAACCGTTCTCGCCGTCATCGCCGAACTCGACCTGTATACGGTCATGCGCGCGGAAATCGCCGTTGACGATTTTGAAGACCCTCTCGCAAAAAAATTATTTATTATCTTGGAAGATTGTTTCAGAGAAAAAGCCGTATCGATAAGCGGCATACTGAATCGATGCGATGATGAAGAACTCGGCCGGATGATTACGCGTGTCATATCGTCGGGTGAGTTTTCCCAAAACGGAGGCCGCATCGTAAACGACGGCATAAAGCTTATCAAGCGGAACGCGCTCGAACGTAAACGGAGCGCGCTCATGAGCAGAATCCGATTATTCAATCCCGCGACGGAAAGCGATCGCGATCAGCTCGAATCGCTTCTTGCGGAAAAAATGAAGCTCGACAGCGAATTAAAACAGTGACAAAACAGGTACCGAAAAAAAATATGGATCAACAAAAAGAGCAGAACGAGCAGGAAAAAGATCCCAACGTACAAAAACTTTTCGAATACGCAAAAGAAAAGTCCGTCGTCACGTGGGACGAAGTGACCGATATGCTGGGGCAGGATTTCGTCAATTCTCCGAAAATGGAAAACGTGCTTCGCCTTTTTTCAAGCGAAAATCTGCAGATCGTCGAAACCGACGATTTGCTCGTCGAAGAAGACGGCGACGAACCGGAAGAAGATGAAGAAGCTGCAGAGGACGACGATATCGCGGATGACGACATAGCCGACGGCGTTTCGAGCGAAGCGGCCGAAGTCGCAAAAGCCGTCGACCTCGTCAAAAGCCGACTCGTCAACAGCGATAAAGATGCGAGCATCGACGATCCGATCCGCCTTTATCTGCGTGAGATCGGTAAAGAAAATTTACTCACCGCCGAACAGGAAGTCATCCTGTCGAAAAAAATGGAAAACGGCAAAAACATCATCAAAGACGTCATAAAAAATTCGGGCATCATGATCCCCGAATTTTTCATCGTCGCTCAAAAAGCGTTTACGAGGATCGACATCCACGAACCCGGCCGTCCGCGAAAAGAGATAAACGAAGAGATGGCGGAAAAGCGGCGGCTCAAAAGCTGTTACAGCGAATACATCAAACCCGTGCTGCCCGAAATCAAGCAGTACATGACGATCAAAAAACAGCTTTTCGAAACGGATCAAACCGTACGCATATTCGATACGCCGCAGCTCGTTTCGCTTCGCAAAAAAATTCAGCCGCAGCTCCAGCGAATCGACATACAGTCCGAAGAGCTCGATAAATTTACGATGAAGTTCAGGGATGCGATGCGGAAAATCGCAGACTATCATCAAAAGCAGGAAAGAAAAATGAAAGAGCTGCGCGTCGTCAACATAGCCGACCTCCGCAGTCTCGGCCGGCGAATCGCGGTGCGTTCCGAATCGGCAAAGCTCGAAAGAGAGCTCAATATGACGACCGACGATATCCGCGACATCTACACGCAGATTCAAAAGATCGACAGAAAGCTCTACCGCCTCGAATACGAATTCGAAAACAGCATCGACGAAATTTTGAGTATGGGTAAAGAGATCGAACGCGGTTCTGCAATGATGGAGCAGGCAAAAAACAAGCTCATCAATGCGAACCTGCGCCTCGTCGTTTCGATCGCAAAAAAATATACGAACCGCGGTTTGCAGTTTTTCGATTTGGTACAGGAAGGAAATATCGGCCTCATCAAAGCGGTCGAAAAATTCGAATACCGCAAAGGCTTTAAATTTTCGACGTACGCGACGTGGTGGATCAGGCAGGCGATCACGCGATCTATTTCCGATCAGGCGCGCACGATCCGAGTTCCCGTACACATGATCGAGCAGATCAATAAAGTCGTGCGCGAATCGCGCCAGCTCATGCAAAAGCTCGGACGCGAGCCGAGCGACGATGAAATCGCGCAGCAGCTCGGCTGGCCGGTAACCCGCGTCAAGCAGGTGAAAAACGTCGCGCGCGAGCCGATTTCGCTTGAAACGCCGATCGGCGAAGAAGAGGATTCGCTGCTCGGAGATTTCATCGAAGACAAAGAAGTCGAAAATCCCGCCTCTCAAACGGCGGACACGCTGCTTCGCGAACAGATCCGCTCGGTACTCGACACGCTGCCTCCGAGGGAACAGGAAGTGCTCAAAATGCGTTTCGGACTCGACGACGGCTATTCGCTGACGCTTGAAGAAGTCGGCTTGTACTTCAACGTTACGAGAGAGAGAATTCGGCAAATCGAAGCGAAAGCGCTCCGGCGTCTCCGCCATCCGCGGAGGGCAAACGGTCTTCGCGACTACATCGATCCGGCTCAGCAATAGGTCATTGTAGACACAACGTTTTTTTTATTATAAGATAGGCTGTTACTGACCTCTAAAAGATTATAATTTTCAGAGGTCTTCCTTAGATTTATGCATCTGGAAGGATAAAATCGACATGGTGATGACAAAGGTTTTCGACAAATTAAAAGATCTGCAGGAAATACTCGTACACAAATACGATCTCGAAAAAAAGATAAACGAAGCGCCCAAACAGCTTTCGTCTCAGGAAGAACTCCTTGAGCGCATGAAAAAAGAATTCATCGGTAAAAACACCGACTACGAAGAAGCGCGAGCGAAAGTCGCTCGATTGCAAAACGAACTCGACGAAGCGGTCAAATCGCGCGAATCGGGCGAAAAGGGTATGGACAACATCACGACGCACCGCGAATACGAAGCGCTCGACCGTCAGATATCCGAAGCGTCGCTCAAAGAACAGGACATCCGAAAAGATCTGCAAAAAGAAGAAAAGATGCTCGCCGATTTGAACGACAACTTAAAGCAGGTTGAAGCGATGATCAAATCGCAGGAAGCCGACCTCAACGCCGGTCGTACGTCTTTGGATAAAGAGCTCAATTCCTACAAAAGCGAACTTGCGAGCTTGCAAAAAAAAGAAAATAAAATTACGCCCGACCTCGATCAGGAAATATTATTTAAATTTCAGCGCATCATTCAGCGCAATACGCAGGGCATCGTTGCGGTTAAAAACGGTGTCTGTCAGGGCTGCCGTATGATCCTTCCGGCGCAGTTCGCAAACGAAGTGCGCAAAAACGAAGATATTTTATTTTGTCCGTATTGCAGCCGCATTCTTTACTACGAAGAATCGAACGAAGCCGAACAACAGGAAAGCTTTTTCAAACTTGACGATACGGAAAGTCTTGCAAATCTCGACGACGAAGATTTCGAAGAGGACGAAGACGAGGAAATCGAAGAAAAAGAAGCCGCTGCCGATGACGAAATCTTTGATGAAGAAGACGAAAGCGAAGACGATGAAGATGAAGGCGGCGACGAAGATGAGGACGATCAGTCATAAGCGTTTTCTGACGGCGCTGATGTTTCCGCTGCATATATGTTTTTTGAGATACGGGTATGCAGGGTTATGCGAAAAGCGCCGCGCATAAAAATCGGTAATAACAGACGGGATATAACCGCGCGGATTTTTTCTGATGAAAGAGAAAACCCGTGAGGCAAAGTCCGGGCTCCGCCGGAAAAAATGCCGGGTAATCACCGGGCGGATGCGGAAACTGCAGAAATGCAAAGCCCGCATTCGACAGACAGTGCAGCAGAAAATATACCGCCCGTCTTCCATGGCGGGTAAGGGTGAAAAGGCGGTGTAAGAGACCCCCGCGCACCCGGTAACGGGTGCGGCAGTGCAAACCTCATTCGGAGCAAAACCGAGCGGCAGCGGGTTTTCCGGACCGTAACTGCGGGTAGGTTGCTTGAGGCGCAGGGTAATCTGCGTTCGAGACAGATGGTTATGTCGGATCACAACCGATACCAGAACCCGGCTTATCGTCCCGTCTGTTTTTTTATAAAATTTTAAATTGACGTTGGTAATGTGATTTTATTAAACGGTATGAACGGCAGCAGCAAACAAACGCGCATATTCAAACGCAAAAGCAATCTCGTACGCAATGCACTCATTGCGCTTTCCGTGTGTGTCTCTTTAGCGGCCCTTGTGTTTTTGTTTTACCGTTTTATCTTTTCGCGCCTGCCTGCAGGTGCTATGCGCTCTCTCCGTAAGAGCTGGCAGGCATACGACTATGAAAGCGTATATGAAACGAGCAAGGGTATTTTGAACACAACTCCGTTCAATAACGCTGCGCTCACGTATCACGGTTATGCGGCGTTTTACCTCGGCGTATCGTCTCTCGATAAAATGGCCGAGCAGAATTATCTCGACGAAGCGATCAACAGTTTGCGCCTTGCGCTCCTCGATGCGCAAAACTCGCTCAAACCGCAGCTTTCCTATATGCTCGGCAGAGCCTACTTTTATAAAAATACCGTTTCGTCGTATTATTACGCCGATCTCGCGGTAAAATATCTTGAACGGGCAAAAACGCTCGGCTATAAAGCCGACGACATAGCCGAATATCTGGGTATGAGCTATGCCGCGCTCGGCATGACGATGGACAGCATATCTTCGTTTACCGAAGCGCTCCTCGTCAGGGAATCCGATACGCTTCTTTTTTCGATTGCGGAACAGTATTATAAAGCGGGGCAAAACGCGGCGGCCGAACAGTATCTTTTCCGCGTCATAAAAGAATGCGACGATGAAAATTTGATCTTGAAAAGCCGCATGCTCCTCGGTAGTATTTACATTGCCGAAGAAAAATACGAAGATGCCGCAAAAGAATTTGCGGGTGTTTTGGAAAAAAATGCAAACTCCGCCGACGCGCATTATAAGCTCGGCGTATTATATGAAAAACAGGGCGATATGGTAAAAGCCAGATCGGAGTGGCGTACTGCGCTCCGCATACAGGTAAATCACCGCGGAGCTTTGGAAAAACTTACGGATTAAATCGTTTCGGGAGGCATAATAAAATGGGTCTGTTTGATAATTTTTCGATCGATATCGGAATCGATCTCGGTACTTGCAATACGCTGATCTATGTACGCGGCAAGGGCATCGTTATAGACGAACCGTCCGTCGTCGCCGTCGAAAAAGGGACAAAGAGAGTCAGAGCCGTCGGTGCCGAAGCGAAGAGTATGCTCGATAAAACGCCGAGCAGTATCATCGCGATCAGACCCCTTGCCGACGGCGTTATCGCCGATATCGACAGTACCGAAAAGATGATCAAATATTTTATCTCGAAGATTACGCCCCGCCATCAGTTTTTCCGCCCGATGCGCATGAGGATCGGAATTCCCTCGTGCATCACCGATGTCGAACGCAGGGCCGTCATCGAAGCCGCTCTCCGTTCCGGAGCGAAACAAGTCGAAACGATAGCCGAATCTCGAGCCGCTGCGATCGGCGCGAAGATTCCCATTTTCGAACCTGCCGGTCACATGGTGTGCGACATCGGCGGCGGTACGACCGAAGTGAGCGTCATCTCCCTCGGCGATATGGTCATTACGAACTCGATCCGCGTCGGCGGCGACAAATTCGACGAAGCGATCGTCAAGCACGTCAAAAGCGTTCACAATTTAATCATCGGCCGGCAGATGGCGGAGCGCTTGAAAATTCAAATCGGAAACGCCACTCCCGACAAAACGATAGAAAAGATGGAACTGCGCGGAACGGACGCGATCACCGGTCTTCCGCGCCGCCTCGAAATCGACAGCGTCGAAGTCAGAGAAGCTCTCAAAGATCCCGTTACGCGGATCGTCGAAGAGATCAAAAGCACGCTCGGACACACGCCGCCCGAACTCGCAGCCGACATCGTAGACCGCGGTATCGTTATGACCGGAGGCGGCTCCATGCTCAAAGGACTTCCGAAGCTTATCTCGAAAGAGACGGGTGTTCCCGTCATCCTCGTCGAACATCCGCTCGAGTGCGTTGCAATCGGATCGGGGGAAGCCTTCGAATTGTTTAAAGACAGGTCGGTCGACCGCGCGATTTACGCGAACTTCAACGACTAGCGGCGCATCATGCACATCCGTGTAAAATCGTCGTTCCGATTCAGGTTTCCCGAATTCGTACTCGCTTTGCTCCTCATCGTTTCGGGTATTTTTCTCGCGTTTACGACCGGCAGTTTTGTCGTCAACTTCAGCCGCATCGGCTTTTCGATCTTTTCTTCGGCGGAAAAAGGTATTTTTTTCGTAACGAATTCCGTCGGACGGCAATTTGCCGCAATGCGCGAACTGTCCGAACTCAAACGCAATTACGACGAACTCGTCATCAAATTGCAAAATTACGAACAGATGCAGCGGACGAACGCGGAAATACGCAAAGAAAACGAACAGCTTAAAGAACAGCTCGATTTCGTCAAATCGCTCGAACAAAAGAATTATCCCGCGCAGATTATCTCCCGCGATACGGATAAACTCTACGCGTCGCTCACCATAGATAAGGGAAGCGTAAACGGCATCGGCAAAAACATGCCGGTTATAGCATATCAAAACGGAAACATCGCCCTCGTCGGTAAAGTCATCGAAGTCGGCCGGTTTACGAGTTCGATTATGCCGATCTACAGCATCGACTGTACGGTTTCTGCCCGCATTCAAAATACGCGCGATTTGGGACTTTTATCGGGCTTCGGAGACGATACGAAGCTTTCGCTCAAATACATCAAAAAGCGCGTTATGGATACGCTCAATTACGGAGACGTCATCGTGACATCGGGCGAAAACGGAAACTATATGCGCAACATACCGATCGGCTCCATTTCCGAAATCCGCGTCGTCGAATACGATTCGTCTCTCGAAATAGACGTCGCTCCTCTCATCGATTTTGAAAGGCTTGAGACGGTTATCGTCGTCGATGTCAAAAGCGAAAGGGAGGAAACGCGATGAAGTCGTACATCGTATCCGCTCTCATACTTTTTTGCGCCGTCCTCATCGAAACGGCCGTCCTTTCGAATATCGCGTTTCTTCCGGCCGTACCCGATATCGTGCTTTTATGTTCGCTCTACATATCGTTTTTAAACGGCAAAACTTCGGGTGAAATAAACGGATTCGTTTCGGGCGCGTTTTTGGATTTTCTTTCAGCCGCTCCCTTGGGTTTTCACAGCCTGTACCGGACGCTCATAGGATACGTTTTCGGTGCGCTCGGAAGCGTTTTCAATTCCGACGGAATCGTTATGCCCGCCTTGTACGCGTTCGGAGCTACCTTATTGAAAGCGTTTTTCGTGTGGCTCATTTCGCTTCTTTTTCCGGCTTCACCCGCAGTTTACCGCGTGTTATCCCTTCCGTTTCTCTTCGAGCTCGCATGCAACACGATTCTTGCGCCCCTCGTCTTTAAATTTCTGTCGCTGTTCCGGTCAGTGCTTTCAACCGAAAGGAGGAGCGCGCTGTGACCGAAGACTTTTTACGGGGAGAGCGAAAAACCGTTTTATCCAAAACACAGCGCATTATCTTTTTGCGGATTGCGATCGTACTCTGTTTTGTGCTCTATATCTATCGGCTCTTTTCGATGCAGGTCGTTCTCTCCGATACGTACCGCACGCAGTCGCGCACGATTTCAAGTCAAGTTTCCCGTATTCCCGCACAAAGGGGGAAAATATTCGATCGGCATGCGAACGTACCGATGGTCATCAATACCGATTCTTTTGCCGTCGAAATAACGCCTGCGGAAATACCGGCAGGACATTACGATACGGTCGCTTCGCGCCTTGCGCAGTATCTCGGCATTTCGAAATTCGATATCGATAAGCGCATTCCGGAAAATCTTCGAAAATCGTACACGGCGATTCCCGTGCGCTCGAACGTTTCGTTTGAAACGATTTCGAATATTGCAGAAAATAAAATCGATTTGCCCGGCGTTTCATGGGTGTCGCGCCCGAGGCGGAACTATGTCGAAACCGGCTCTCTTTCCCATATCATCGGCTACGTGGGAGACATAACGCAGGAAGAGATCAACGTGTTATACAACCAAGGCTATACGCGCAACAGCGTCGTCGGTAAAACCGGAATCGAACGGCAGTACGATCAGCTTTTGCAGGGGACGAGCGGACTTGAAAGCCGCACCGTCGACGTTCGCGGAAGAATCCTTTCCGACAAAGCCGACGTACGCCCGCCGCAGCCGGGGAAAAATCTCGTGCTTACGATCGATTCGCGTATTCAGACGCTTGCCGAAAAGACGCTCGGAAACAGGGTAGGGGCGGTCGTGGTTTTAAAACCCGCGACGGGTGAAATACTCGCGCTCGTTTCCTATCCGTATTTCGATCCGAACATATTCAATTCCGATGACTACGCGCAGGAGTATGTAAAGCTGCGCGACAGTCCGGAAAAGCCGCTTTTAAACAGAGCCGTCGCCGCACAGTATCCGCCCGGTTCGACGTTTAAAATCATCATGGTGACGGCTCTTTTGCAGGAAAAAACTTTTTCGCCTTTTGAAAAAATCGAATGCAAAGGAAAACTCCTCTACGGCAACCGTATATTTCACTGCCACGTCCACGAACCCGGTCACGGCTGGCTCGATTTGAAAAACGCGCTCGCGCAGTCCTGCGACGTCTACTTTTGGACGATCGGACGCGATTACCTCGGTATCGACAAAATCGCACAGTATTCGACTATGTTCGGACTCGGAAAAAGCGCCGAAATCGATTTGCCGACCCAAGCTTCCGGCTTTATTCCGACAGCGCAGTGGAAAGAGCGAAAGTATCACGAACGGTGGCTCGGAGGAGATACGATGTCCGCATCTATCGGACAGGGCTATATCCTCACCACACCTCTCCAAATCGCGGACATGATGGCGATGGTGTGTACGGAAGGAGTCGTCTATAAGCCGCATCTGCTTAAAGAAGTGCGCGATCCTGTAACAAACGAAGTCATCACGGAAGTAAAGCCCGAAGTTTTATTTAAATCCGATATACCCGCCGACGTGTGGAAAACCGTACAGGAAGACTGCCGCTATACGATCACCGACGGCACTCCCCAGTACCCGATGCGCAATAAGCGTTTTCAAAGCGCGGGAAAGACGGGAACATCCGAAGTCGCCCAGTATAAAAACAGCTGGCATTCGTGGATGGTCGCCTACGCACCTTACGATGCCCCCGTTGAAGATCAAATCGTCGTTTCGACCCTTGTCGAAGCCGTAAACAAGTGGGAATGGTGGGCGCCCTATGCGACGAACATCATCATACAGGGTACATTGGCGAATCAAACTTATGAAGAAGCCGTAAATGCGCTCGGCTTTCATTATCTTCTTGCGAACGGGAACAGGCAGGAGTAGGGCAGTGAAACTTAAAATCATCGATGCATTCGATTATATTCTTTTGGTCTGCGTCCTCGTGCTTACCGCGGCAGGCATCGCATTCATCTATTCGTCCGCGATCAATTCCGACGGCGTTCTCGTTACGAATGAATACGTCAAACAGACGGTTTGGGCTTCTATCGGCATCGTGCTTATCGTCATAACGGCGCTCTACGATTATCGAAAAACGACGCGCTACGCCTATATTTTATATGCGGCTCTGGCTCCCGTGCTTTTGTATACGGTCATATTCGGCCGCCACGTCAACGGTGCGAACAGCTGGATCGGCATCGGTCACTTCGGCATACAGCCGTCCGAATTCGGTAAAATCATTTTTATTTTATTTCTCGCAAAATACCTTTCCGAAAGCGCCGGCGAAGTTCCGTTAAAGCGTTTTTTAATCGCCGCAGCCATTTTCGCTCTTCCCGTATTATTGATACTCGCTCAGCCCGATTTGGGAACGGCGAGCGTCTACATTCCCGTTTTTCTCGTCATGTGTTTTATGGCCGGTATTCCGCTTCGCTACATATTGTTCGTATTTGCCGTCGGGATGGGGACGATTTTTTTAACCGTGCTTCCGGTGTGGAACGACGTCATCGCGCATCGGAAAATTGCTGTAATCGGAGCGCTCACCGACATACGCTTGCGTCTTTTGCTTATCGCCGCATCTCTTTCGATTGCGCTCATCGGAATCGTCGTGCGGCGCTATTTGCGCGGACAGCGGTATTTTTACTGGATTTCATACGGCGCTTTTATCGTTGCGCTTTCGCTTTTCGGTTCATACGGAGCCGGACACGTGCTCAAAGAATATCAGATCAGCCGCCTCATCGTTTTTCTCGATCCGTCCGTAGACCCCAGAGGAAGCGGATGGAACATCATTCAATCGAAGATCGCGATCGGTGCGGGCGGCATATTCGGCAGGTCGTTTTTGCACGGTACGCAGAGTCACTATCGATTTTTGCCGCAGCAGAGTACGGACTTTATATTCAGCATTTTGTCGGAAGAGCTCGGTTTTATAGGCGGGCTTATCGTCTTTGTGCTCTACGGCCTTATCTTTTTTCGGACGCTGAAAATCATGCGAAACTCGACGGGTTACGGTTTGTATATCGCAGCGGGTATACTCGGCATGTTCTTTTTTCATTTTTTTGTCAACATCGGTATGGTTATGGGCATCATGCCGATTACGGGAATACCGCTTTTGTTTTTGTCGTACGGGGGGTCGTCTCTGTTGACTGCGATGGTCGCCGTAGGCCTTCTCATGAGTATCAATTACCACAAATACGGATTTGACGCATAGCCTTGAAGCCCGTAAAACAAACGGGGATAATTAATAAAGTCCCGGCAAAAGAGCCGCATCATTTATCCCGGTAGACAGAATTCGACACAATCGACATTTCAAAATATTGCCTAAAAAGCGGGGTAAAACACCCTGTTTTAAGGGGGTATTTTCATATCTTTTGGTAGACAGAATATACATTATGGGATGTAATTTAGGCGGGTAAATTTTTACACCGCGTCCGCGTCGTGGCGGCCAAGCAAAGAAAGCCGGCGGGTTTTAATTCCGGTTATCGCGGTAACGCATGCACAACCCAGGCGCACTTTTTTCCGTACGCAAAATACGCAAACCGCAAGAGCGACGATCGAATTATTCTTTGTTGATTATTTCCGAAACGCAATCGAGCACGTTGCGGTTTTTATCGATTAAAAAACTTTTTTTACAGCCGGCCTTTTCGCCCGCAATCACGTCTTTTTCGCTGTCGCCGATCATATACGATGCGCCGATATCGATATTGAAATCTTTTGCCGCCTGCAGGAGCATACCGGGTTCGGGCTTACGGCAAGCACATTTGCATTTGTATGCGGCGTTTTCTCCCGCAAAGCCTTTATCGGGATGATGCGGGCAAAAATACAAACCGTCTATAAACGCGCCTTTTTTTCCGAGTTCCGTTTCCATCTTATTGTGAATGCGTTCAAGTTCTTCGAAGGTACACTCTCCGCGGGCGATTACCGGCTGATTCGTTACGATGATTGCAAGGTAGCCGGATGCGTTGATTTTTTTTATCGCTTCGGCCGCTTCCGGAAGCAGTTCGAAGTTTCGGGCGTCGGTGATAAAACCGCAGTCTTTGTTTATCGTGCCGTCGCGGTCGAGAAAAACGGCTTTTTGCTTCGATCGTAAATTGCGCGCGGAAACTTTGCCGCTTCGGATGTCGGCTTCCGTTTCGTAGTAGCGCTCGGGCGTTCCCATGTCTTTGATGTATTCGGGCGTTTCGTACGCGAAAATTTTTCCGCTTTCGATATTCGGTTTTAAAACGTCCCGATCGAGGTCGATTTTATCGGGCGTTTCGTGATGGCGCGGTACGAAAGTCCGCGCGGTTTTTCGAAGCAGTTCTGGCGAAATGATTTCGATGCCCGCGTTGACGAGGTTTCGATACCACGTGCGCTCGTCTTCTTTTGCAAGCCATTTGACGACGCGGTGCGTATGCACGGGAAGCCCGCCTTCACTTTCGGGCGGCAGTATTTCCGTAACCAAAAGCGATGAATCGTAGGGATGTCCGTTCGGATGGGACGCGAGGCTTGCCCACGCGTTGTGCGTTTTGTGAAAATCGATAAAGCGATTGAAGTCGACGTCGAAAATTATATCGCCGCAGAGCAAAAGGAAATCGTCGTCGATTGCGGTTTTCGTATCGATTTCGCCGCAATTTTTTCCGTCGAGCATTTTAAAAAGTGCGCCGGCCGTTCCGAGCGGATGATCTTCCGTAAAATAATCGATAGTGACGCCGAACGCGCTCCCGTCGCCGAAATACTCTTTGATGACGTTTCCGAGATAGCCTACTCCGATCGTGATGTCCTTGAGACCGCACGCGCGCAGGTTTTCGATTTGATATCGGAGGATCGGCTTGCCGCAGATTTCGATCATGGGCTTCGGGACGTCGCTTCTGACGCTTTGAATGCGGCTTCCCTTGCCGCCTGCCATAATAATTGTTTTCATACGGTTAAATTAATAAGCTCCCTACTCTCTTTCGATATAGGTTTCGGGCCCGTAATAGATAACTTTCGTGCCGTCGTTTTCAAATCGGAACGGAACGTACATTTGATTTGCAAGGGCGGCTTTGACCGCTTCCTGTTTTTCAAACGGAACGTAGAACAGTAAAAAGCCGCCGCCGCCCGCACCGAGCAGTTTTCCGCCCAAAGCTCCGGCTTTTATCGCTCTGTCATACTGTTCGTCTATGCTTCCGGTTGAAATGCCCGGTGAAATGCCGCGCTTTAATTTCCACGTATAGTCGAGCAGCTTTCCGAATTCGTCGAGATTTACGGTTTTGTCGGTAAAAATCTTTTCGGCTTCATCGACAAGGCGGTACATTTTCAAAAGCTCTTCGGTTTTGTCTTTCATCGATTTTTCGGTACTTTGCTGAATATCCGAACTGAAGCGGCTGAATCCCGTAAAAAAAAGCATGAGACGGTCGTTGAGCGCTTTTTTGCGTTCTGGACTGATAATGACGGGTTTGACGCTGTAGCCGTCTCGGTTGAAATCGATGCGGTTAAAGCCGCCGAAGCTCGCCGCGATTTGATCCTGAATGCCGCCTGCCTCTTTGCATAAAATGCGCTCCAAATAAATCGCGTCGTCGGCAAGTTTTCGTTTGTCGGCGTATTTGCCTTTGAGCGCATAAAAGGCTTCGAGCATGCCGACGGCAAAACTCGAAGAAGTGCCCAATCCGCTTCGCGCCGGAAGATCGGATTCGTAAGTCATGCGGATATCGTGCATGTCGAGCCACTGCATCGCATTGCGGATCGCAGGATGCACGATTTCATCGTTGGAAAAAACTTTTTCTTCTTTGGAATACGTGAGATGCGTTTTGTAATCGAAAAACGGCGGCAAGTGGCGCACCGTTACGTAACAGTATTTGTCGAACGTCGTCGAAATGACGGCGCCTCCGTGTTTATCGTAAAATCCGCTGAAATCCGTACCGCCGCCGAAAAAACTCATGCGAAACGGAGTTTGTGTAATTATCATACAAAACACTATAAGGGCTAATCACCGCCGTGTCAATGATCGCGGCTTTAGAAAACTCGAAATTGAACTTTCGGTTTGTCAGCTTCCCGTCGATTTCGTTTTCAGATCTTCGGCAATCCGTCGCGCTTCTTTTTCGTTTTCGGGTCTCACGTATACCGACCACACATAGGGACTGTAATTTGGGTTGATGACTTGGCGCATATTGATCTTTGCGCCGCAGCCGCACGCGACTTCCGTCTGCACCCAGCCGGTACCGTAGGCAATGCCGTTTTTTTTGAGCAGCTTTTTGAGCGCTTTGAATTCACCGTAATTCCGGCTTTCGTAAATTTCAACTTTTTTTCCGAATAAAAGCATATCTACTCCGCTTTTATAATTATACCTCATTATATCACGTTCCGAGCCGATACGGCAAACCTTATGCAAGTTTTTCGAGCCGCTCTCTGATAAATTCGCTTTTTTCTTTGAGACCGATTTTTCCGAGTTTTAAAAACAGCATATTCGGTTTTGTAGCGTCGAGCCATACGCTGCCCGAACTTTCTTTTATCAGCTGCAATACGCGATCGACCGAAATGTCGGATACTTTTGCAAATTCGATTTCGACGACGCCCTTCGATTCTTTGAGCGCGCTCACCGAAAGCTTTTTGCACAGGATACGTATTTCGGCGAGCGACAGGAGGCTCGCAACTTCATCGGGTACGGGACCGAAGCGGTCTTCGATTTCGTTCATCACCGCGATCAATTCGTCGTCCGTCTGCACCGACGCGATCTTTTTGTAGATTTCCATTTTCGTCTCCGCCGAGCGCACGTAGGCGTCGGGGATAAAGCCCGTGTATTCGAGTTCCATGAGCACTTCGCTCTGCGCTTTGTAATTTTCAGAGGCGGTAAGGCGTTCAACCGCTTCGTTCAGCAATTTCAAATACAATTCGAATCCGACGGCATACACGTCTCCCGACTGGTCGCGGCCGAGCAGGTTTCCCGCCCCGCGGATTTCCATATCTTTCATTGCGATTTTAAAACCGCTTCCGAGTTCGGTAAAATCGCTGATGACTTGCAGGCGCTTCATCGCGACTTCGGAAAGAGATGTATTTTCGGGATATAAAAGATAGGCGTACGCTTTCCGGTCGCTCCGCCCGACACGCCCGCGGAGCTGGTAAAGCTGCGATACGCCGTACATATCCGCCCTGTCGATGATGATCGTGTTGACGTTCGGTATGTCGATGCCGTTTTCGATGATCGTCGTCGAAACGAGTACGTGAAATCCGCCGAGTTTAAAACGGCGGAAGATGTCTTCAAGTTCGGCGCTCATCATTTGTCCGTGCGCGACGTCGACGAGCATTTCGGGGACGAGCCGTTCGATTTTGCGCCGCACTTCGAAAAGGGAGTCGACTCGGTTATGCAAAAAAAACACTTGCCCTCCCCGCTCCGCTTCCCGCCTGATCGCAGTCGCTACGCGTTCGTCGCTGTACGGCTCTATAGACGTTTCGATCGCCTGCCGGTTTTGCGGAGGCGTCGTCAATAAGCTCATGTCGCGGATTTTCAGTAAACTCATGTGAAGCGTACGCGGGATCGGCGTCGCCGAAAGCGCAAGGCAGTCGATATTCGCTTTCATCTCTTTGAGTTTTTCTTTGTCCTTTACGCCGAAGCGCTGCTCTTCGTCGATTATCATGAGGCCGAGATTTTTAAAAACGACGTCTTTTTGAATGACGCGGTGCGTGCCGATAAGAATGTCGATATCGCCCGATGCGAGGAGAGTTAAAGTCTTTTTTTGTTCCGCGTGCGGCACAAAGCGCGAGAGGACTGCGATTTTGACGGGGAAATTCGCAAAGCGTTCGACACAGGTTTCGTAATGCTGTTCGGCGAGGATCGTCGTCGGCGCCAAAAAAACGACTTGCTTTCCGCCCATGACCGCTTTGAACGCGGCGCGCATCGCGATTTCGGTTTTGCCGTAGCCGACGTCTCCGCAGATGAGGCGATCCATAGGGACGGGTTTTTCCATATCGCGCTTGACTTCTTCGGTGACGATCGCCTGATCTTTCGTATCTTCGTACGGAAAAGCCGCTTCGAACGAAGTCTGCCATTCGGTATCTTTCGGAAACGGAAATCCCCTCGACGCTTTTCTTCTCGAATAGAGATCGATGAGCTTTTTTGCCAAATCTTCGACGGCTTCCTGCACTTTGCGCTTTCGGTTTTCCCAGCTTTTGCTGCCGATTTTATCGAGCTTCGGAGCATCTCCTTCGCTTCCGATATAGCGCTGCACCATATTCACCTGTTCGATCGGAACGAAGGCGACCTCTTTGTCCGCATACTCGAGCTTTATATAGTCCCGTTCGTTGCCGCCGGCTTTTACGCGCTCGATACCGCAAAAGATGCCGATGCCGTACTGCACGTGCACGACATAGTCGCCGGGTGTGAGTTCGACGAAAGTGTCGATTGCGGCGCTTTTCGCTTTTTTCAGCGATTTCGGCACCGCCCGCCTTCTGCCGAATATTTCGTTTTCCTGTATGACGATGAGCTTTAAGTCGGGGATCGAAAAGCCTTCGGATATCGCTTCGGGAAAAACGGCGAGCGCATAACGTTTTTCGATCGAAACGGAAGGGCGCTCGAGCGTACGATTTTTATACGTTCCCGCATCATGCGTTTCGCTGTCGCTTTCGTTCGAGGAGGTTTCGTCTCCGCGCTCTCCGGTAAAATCCGAAAGCAATCGGGCTATGCGCCGTTCCTGATTTTCGCCGTCCGCAAAGACTGCGATCTTCCAGCCTGCGTTTTGCAGCTTTCCGATTTCCTCTTTCAAAAACGGAATATTGCCGAAAAAGCTCCGTGACACTTCGCACGGAAAAGCGATATCGGACGGAGATTTGTCAGTTGAAGCTGTGTCCGCACGAGAAACCGTATGAAAAAGTATACATCTTGATACTGTTTTTAAGTTCTTTTGGAAATCGGAGAGCATTTGCTCGGGCGGAAAGGCAGGAAACGAAAGGCGCGCTTTCCGATACATGCCGCCGTATTCCCGAACGATCGTTTCTTCGGCATTTACGAGACGCTCGTAATCGAAGAAAAAAACGGCCGTCCGCTCGCCGATATAGTCCGAAATCGTACAGCGTTTTTTCCACAACACGGGATATAAGAGTTCTTCCCCTTCGCACGATTTTGCCGTTTCAAGCTCGGAAAGCATATTCGATAACACGGCTTTCGCTTCTTTCGTAAACGGGAGGTGCGCGCGAAAACTTTTTCGCGAAAGCGGCTTTTCGTCTCCCGATACGCCTGCATCGGTCAACTCATCTTCGTCGGAAGACGGTATCTCGCCGGCACTCGTGTCATCCGCCGTATCGGAGTGTCCGTCCACATCGGAAAACGGCGCTGCCCCGTGTTGCAATGCCACATCCGACAGCCTCATTTCGTCTTCGGCGCTCACGGCCGTCGATTCGTAGGCTTCGATCGCATTTTTCAAATCGGTCAAAAGCGCATCGTCCCAAATCACTTCGCGCATCGGGGAAATAAAAACGCTTTCGAGGGAGCCGGTCGTCGTCTGCGTATCCGTGTCGAAAGTTTTAATCTGTGCGACGGTATCGAAGTCGAAAATGATGCGGCACGGAGCGGTGCTTTGCGGAACGAATACGTCGAGCACTTCGCCCCTCAAACTGAACTCACCCTGCACGTAAACGCGCGGCGCTCTCGTATAGCCGAGAGATGAAAGCCGCTCTGCGGTTTTTATCGTGTCGGTGCGCAAGCCGCGCGAAATCGAAAAAGAGCGGCGCTTTACCGATTCGGGAGGCGGAAGCGGCGAAAGAAAAACGCGTTCGCTTACGATAAAGATTCTCGGCTTTTGAGAAAAACCTTCCCTTCCTTCTCCGGCAAGTTTTGCAAGAGCCGCCGCGCGCTCTCCGAACACGGCCGCACCCCGCGATACCGGACGATAGGGTATCATACCCCACCACGGTATATCGATTATCTCCGCTTCGGGAAAAATCGAAGTCAAATCGGTGCGGATATCGATTGCTTCGTTTTCTCCGGGCGTGACGATGACGATGTCGGATGAACGCGAATCGAACGATACCGCTCCCGATACGCTTTCTTTAAACGCCGAAGATTGTATGCGCTCCGAGTATTCGGCTGTAAAATAAGCTGAAAGAGCGCCGTGAAGTCCTCTGACCGAAAAAGGAAAGCGGCACGAAGCATCCGTCAAACGGGAAACAGCATCGCGCATGGGAGGCCATGAGTGTATTGCTTCTTTGATAGAATTTGTCGATAATGTATACATACGGTTTGTCCGATATTATAAGAAAGGTCTATTACCCTTATACCTTTTGGGAGACGTAATTGAAACGTACTGTTTTTTTGATTATATCGTGTTTAGCCTTCTTTGGACAGTCGGCATCCGCGCAAAGCCGCATACAAAACGCAGCGGTTTCGATAAAGTTTTATGATAAAACCATGTATTATCCCGATGCTGCGGATTCGAATCCCGTGTTCATTCACATAACGGTGCGCAATACGGGGACGGATACGCTTCGTTTTAAGCTCGCCGACGACAGAATGTTTTCGATCGATTTCAACGCGTACACGATCAAAAACGAACGCCTTTCGCAAACCGAAATGCTTGTCAGAAAACGTACGACAAATCAAACGGTGTATTTCCGGGAAATTGCGCTCGAAGCGGGTGAAGAATATTCGTTCGTCGAAAACTTAAAAGAATATCTTACCGTCGCAAATCCGTCGGTCTACTATGTCGACCTCACGTTTTATCCCGAGCTGTACCGTTTCCGCGACGAGCGCATCACATCGAATCGCCTTACGCTCGAAGTGCGCCCTTCTCCGTCGGCCGCTTCGTCTTCATCGATTCCCGTCGAAGCGGGAACCATGCGTATCCTGCAGCCGGAGATGATTCCGCCGGATCAAGTCGTAGAGCGGACTATCGTCGCGCGGCAAAAATCGCTGTGGGATCAGTATTTTTTGTATATGGACGTCGAAGCGATGCTCGAGCGTACACCTTCTCAAAAGCGGCGTTACCGAGCGGCTTCGGCCGATGAACGGGAGCGCATGATCGGCGCGTATAAATCGGATTTGATGCAGTCGCGGATCGACGGCGACATCGTTGCCGTACCCGAGCGATTTCAAATCGAAAAAACGGTGTATTCCAAGACGGAAGGAAGCGTGGTCGTCACCGAATGGTTTAACAACCGCACCTATTACGAAAAGAAAAGCTATACGTACCGTCTCCGCCAAAGAGAAGGCGTTTGGCAAATCTACGATTACACGGTCGTCAATCTGGGGACGGAATGAAAGCGATCATCATCTGCGACGACGACGAAGTTATCGGCAAAGTCGATGTCGCCCTCGCCTCTCTTTCCTACGATACGATTATCTACCGCTGGCTTTTAAAAGCGCTCGACAACATCGAAGAGATTCGGCCGGATATCGTCGTCGTGAACGCGTCGGATTATCCCCGCCATTGGAAAACATTGACACAGTTTATTAAAAGCGGCATTGCGGGAAAGATTCCCGACGTCATCCTCTATGTGCCGAAATCGTTTTCGGAAACGGAAAAAATGAAAGCGCAAAAGCTCGGCATCAAAGGCATATTCGATTCGTGCGATGAAGACGGTATGTCGTTTTTCCGTTCCATAGTCAATTCTCCGACAGGCGCCCTTTCACCCGATTTCGAAAAAGCGGATAAAGCGCGGAGTGCGGAAACGGATGCGGTACAAAATACGGAAACGGCTTCGATATCGGTACCGGACGAGGGGCAGCATGCGGAAGCGGCTTCGATGTCGGAAACCGTATCGAAGGAAGCGCTTTCGGCCGGCAAAATCGGAACGGCAGTCTTTACGCACCCGAAGACGGGAGCGTTCGTCACCGGAACGATACGCGATCTTTCCGACGGAAACGCGGAGTTTACGGCCGACATACCTTCTTTCGCTCGAGGCATTTCTCCCGGAGACAGGATCGAAGAGCTTTCACTTCGTACGGCGGGCGTACCGACGTATTGTACGGCTTCCGTTGTAAGCGCCGGAAATGAAATTATTATAAGGCCGGATAAAGCATGAAAGGAAAACAAAGGGCAAAATTTTTTTGCGAAAACTGCGGTGCGGAAGTCCCTGCGGATGCGCGCGTGTGTAAAAACTGCGGACGCTTTTTTTCTTCGGTACGCTGCCCCGCGTGCGGCGCTACAGGAAGCGCTTCGAAATTTGCCAAGGGCTGCCCCGTCTGCGGTTACGCGACGGATTCGGGCACTTTCAATATATCGGCGTATTCGGAAGAAGAAAAAGAAGAAGTTCGCCGTCGCCTTACGGGCGCCGAACAAAAAAAAATAAAAGGAGCCTTTGCCGCATACGAGCGCAAACACGCACGAGGATCGGGCAGCGCGCTGCCGTTTTGGGTCTACGCCGTAACGCTTGCGGTTTTTTTAGGAGTTATCGCGGCGGTCGTAAAGCTCATGCGGTGAGAGATGATACCGCTTTCGGCATCCGAGCCGTTTGCCGTTCCTTCAATACGTAAACGTGCCGTAAATCGCTTTAAACGTATCCGCGTAGCGGTCGAAATCTTCGGGAGTGGAAGAAAAAGTCAATACGTACGCTTCGGTTCCTCTGATCGACACGAACTGTATCTGCTGCAAAGCGATTCCGTTGAGTTCGCCCGAAAATATCTGATAGTCGGCGCCTTCTTCGATGAGTTTGAAATTCGCGTAAAGCTTTTTCAGCACTTCCCTTCCCGATTTTAAATATGCTTTTACCGAATATTTTGACGGAAGTTTTTCTACGGTTAAATTACCGTTTTCCTGAAACGTATCGTTTTCTTCGATCGGAGAATAGAGGATAAACACGGTTGCGGAATCCGTCCGCTGTGCGAGCCAAAGCGAAGGAACCGTTATGGAATAGTTGTCGATTTTTATCTCCATGCCGCCATCGCCGAACGCCGCCGTCGCAAATGCGAAAAATAAAACCGCCGCAAAAACCGCCGCTTTTTTCATACAAACCTCGCTGTTGTTTTTCAAAATTTGCGGCGGATTTAAGTAAAAGCGCCGCTTTCGATTTTTCGGGCCGCGCACAAGCAAAGGTATCGGATACGACAATTTTGCGGCGCGGATATCGTTATCTTATTCGAGCATATCGGTTTTGTCAATTGTACGTGTGCCGTCTTTTAGCCGCGCGGCGCTTTTGCAGGGTCGATCGGCATACCGTTTTGGAAAACCATAAAGGTCAAACTCGGACTTCCCGCCGCATTTTTTCCGGCAGTGCCGACCGTATCTCCGCACACGACGTAATCGCCTTTTTTTACATGCACCGAACCGAGCCACGAATACGCGTAGATCAATCCCGTCTTCGATTCGACGAACACGATATTTCCGTAGCCGCGGTACATTCCGGTGTACATGACGGTTCCCGCGCGGATCGATTTTACCGGTTCGTCTTTTTCAGCCGAAAGTTCGACGCCCGACACTTTACCCTTCGTGTAGATGACGGACGGATGCTTGACCGGCCATAAAAGCGAAGAGTCTCCCGTTCTGGCACTGCTCTGAGATGAAGATGCACTCTTACCGGATGAAGCATTGTTCGGAAGATTTTTTGCGACAGCTGCGGATTTTGCGGGCACTTTTATATGCTGCCCTACTTTGATCACGGCATCGTTTGCCATATTGTTTATCGAAAGCAGATCGTATAATTTTATATCGTATCTCCGCGCGATCGAATAGAGCGTATCGCCTTTTTGAACGGTATAGGTTTCCGCATTTTTTGCGATTTCGGAAACGGGCGCGTTCCCCTTTTTTTCCGGTACGGCGCTCAATGCAGCCGCATTCGTTATATCGGCCGACGGAATTGTCAATTTTTGCCCCGCTTGAAGCACATCGTTTTCCGAAAGATTGTTCGCAGTTCGAAGCTCTGCAACCGTAAGCTCGTAGCGGCGGCTTATCGAATAAAGCGTGTCGCCTTTTTTGACGATATACGTGCTGTCCGCAAAAACGGACGCGGAAATTGCAAAGATGAGGGCGATACAGACTGCAAACGAGGGCGATTTTTTTCCGTTGACTTTCATACCGTTATAGTATCGGCAAAAAAAGCGAATTTAATGAGACGGACAAACGGACTGTCGAAAAAGGAACCGGCTTTTAAGAAACACCATTCGCCGCAATCGAAAGGCAGCGTCAAAGCGCGACCAAATCCTGAAATAATTTTCCCGCGTCGATGCCGTTTATCGTTTCGCCCGGCGCATAGTGTGCGAGGAGACTCTTCCGTCCGTGCACCAAGTGTTCGGACGTAATGCCGTGCTTTATCGAACTGTCGGCTTCGAGAAGGGCTGCAAGATGATCGGACAGGCGCACGAGACGGCCGTCGACGGGTTCAAAGGCGTCGACGTTAAAACGCCCGTTCAAATCTTCCCACGAAACCGCTTCGCTCTTTCCGTCCCGCCGTATGCGGTTTACGAATTCGTCGTTCGTATAGTAGCGCAGTTCGTCGACAAAAAAATCTTCCATAAGCGGAACGAGTTCTCTGCCTGCGATTTCGTCTTCGATGCGCTTTACGATGTCGGGCAGCGCGTCGGTCGCCTGTTTGACCGGCGAGATGATATCGCGCGTAACGGCTTCCGGCAAATCGTGAAAGAGAGCGCAGAAAAAGTTATTGACGATGCGCCGCGGGCACATTTCGATTCCGGTGCTTCGCGCGAGCAGCAGCGTCATCACCGCGACAAAATAGCTGTGACCGAGCACGTTCGTCTTCGGCACTCGCGGCGTTTGATTCCAGCGCGTTTGAAAGCGCAGCTGTTCCGTCTTTAATAAAAAATCGTAGGTCTTTTGATGCGTGAGCATCATCTGCAGTCCTTCCAAATCGAGGTATGGCCGGATCTGCGCTTGGAGTTCCGTTTCGATCTTTACAAGGCGCTCACGCTCGTTGACGACGGAGAGCATTTGCAGTTCGCGCATCGTCGAATACTTGTGCGCCGCCTGCAGCACGCGGTAGGATGCCGTAAGAGATGCGGGGATCGGAAGCGTTTCCGCTTTTTGACCGACATAGATCGTAAAGCGGGAAAAGAGTTCTTCGTCGTTTATGAGCGGACGGTATTGCGAAAGCACCCATTCGTCGAGCCGAAGATATTCGGCGGTGTATTCTTGTTTTAACAAACGCTGCACGGGCGCTTTTATATCGCACAGGGAAATCTTTCGGAGCAGGTCGAACAGCGATGCGTAAGCCATCCATTCCCAATCGATCACCTCTCCTTTGTGCTCTTCGAATTTTCCGATGACGTAGGCGATGATCATCTTTTCGCCGGCTTTATCCATTTCAATCAAATCGAAAGGCCGGATCAAATCGTTCCAGCGTTGAATGGAAAATCCTTCGAAAATTTTGAGGGCGAGCGCTTTATTGATCATTATGAACTTGAACCCGCTTTTTGATCGGCTTCCATTTTATCTTTCCAAATGACGGCCTTTTTTTTGATATCTTCGGCATTTGTCTTATCGCCGATCGCGAGGCAGAGTTTGTGGCGCGCAAGCAGAAATTTGATCGCGTTACGCATATCGTCGATGCGCCTCGTCGAAAGCTCGTATTTATCGCGGTAGCCGTTTGCCGAAGCGTCGAGCAATTTTTGCAGTTTGCGTATGTAAAGAACCGTCGTTTCGTAATCGGCAGAGCTCGGTTCAAAATAATCGCGCGCGCCCTTTTTCATGTCGATGAGATTTTTTGCAACGGCGGTAAAGCGCCCTTCTAGTTCGACGAACGACCACTTCCATTTACTGTTTTCGCCGAACGCGTCTTTTAAAAGACGTATGGCGAGTCCGAGCTTTCTCATGAGCATATAACGTTTTGCAATCGGCGTATTCGCGATGTTTTCCCATTTGGGCGAAAGCTCGGAGTACGGCACGTCGATAAAATTCGTTACGATATCTTCGAGGTAGATAATCGCACGGTAGAGCGTTTTGCGTGCTTCGTTAAGCGCATCGTTGTTTTTGACTTCGAGTATTTTCAGCGATAAACTGTTTTCCGCCATGTAGAGGCTCGAAACGAAAACCATGTCTTCGGCAAGCTGCAGTTTTTTATACGCTTCGCCCGCATGTTCGCTTTTCATGAGCTCGATGAGCGCCTTTTCTTTTGCGAGCAGATCGTCGATTTGTTTTTGATAGGGCTTAATCGCTTCGGCAAGCTGCCCCCGCGTCGTTTCCGATATCTTTGCCATACCCGTCCCCCGATTTATTTGCTGCCGAACCGTTCGAGCATCGACCGCGCGTGCTCAAGCGATTCGCTCGAATTTTCTCCGGAAAGCATACGCGCGATCTCTTTTACGCGCTCCTCTCCCCGAACGCTCCTGCATTTCGACGACGTTTTTCCGTCCGATACGTTTTTTTCTATCTTTATCTGATTATCGGCATAAACGGCGATACTTGCAAGATGCGTTATGCACAATATCTGCCGGTTTTTCGCGAGGTTTTTGAGATGGCTTCCGACCGATACCGCAACTTCTCCTCCGATGCCCGTATCGATTTCATCGAAGACGAGAGTTTCGACGGGATCGGTTTCGGCGAAGATCGTTTTAAGCGCAAGCATGACGCGGGAAAGCTCGCCTCCCGAAGCGATTTGAGCGAGCGGTAAAAGAGGAGAGCCGGGGTTCGCGCTTATCAAAAATTCGACGTTGTCCATGCCGTAGGGGCCGCATTTTTGTACCGCACCGGTCCCGGGCTTTTCTTCGACGCGCACCGAAAAGCGCGTACCTTTCATACCGAGCTTTGCAAGCACCGATTCGACTTCTTTCGACATCGCTTCACCCGCCGCTTTTCGTTTTTCCGAAAGCGCTTTTGCGGCCGTATAGACGCGCCGCTCGGCCTCCAACGCTTCTTTTTCAAGGGAAGCTTTATCGGTTTTTCCCGCACCGAGCCGTTCGAGGTTTTCTTCGGCTTCGGCCGCATACTGCAAAACTTCGGAAAGAGGAGCGGACGGGGACGACGCGTATTTTTTCTTTAAATTATAGATGAGGGAAAGGCGCTCCTGTACTTCGGTAAAGCGCGCGGGATCGAAGACGAGCTTATCTTTATACGCGGAAAATTCTTCGGCAATATCGGACACTTCGTAAAACGCCGATTCCACGCGCGAATCCAAATCGGAAAGCGTTTTATCCATTTCGAGCGCATGAGAGGCATCGCGCCGCACTTGTTTTAAAATCGACACGGCGGAAGTTTCGTTGTCGGAAAGCATGTTCGTAATCGCATCGATGTCGGAGGCGAGCTTTTCGTAGGACGAAAGCCTCCCCTCCTCTTCTGAAAGCCGGACATCTTCATCGGCTTTGAGCTTCGCTTCGTTTATTTCTTTTAGAGCGAACGAATACATTTCGATTTTCCGTTCCCGCTCTTCGCTCGATGCGTTGAGTTCGTCGAGAAGTTTCCGCTTTTCGACGAGTTCGGCGTACAGTGCGGTAAAACGGCGCACGTCTTCGGTGATGCCCGCTCTCGCATCGAGGAAAACGCGGTGCTGCACAACGCGCATGAGCGACTGGTGATCGTGCTGTCCGTGAATGTCGACGAGAAGTGCCGAAAACGAGGCCAAGTCGGCTCTCGTGACGGGCGTACTTTGGATCCACGCCGACGATTTTCCGGAGTCTCGAAGCGTGCGGCGCACGAGTACGCGTCCGTCGTCGCTTTCGATGCCGTGCTGCAAAAGCCATGCTTCAGCCGTCGCATCTTCTTCTTCACCGGCGAGTGAAGTCTGCAAAACTTTCGGCACATCGTTTTTAGCGCGTCCGTTTTTTCCGTCGCCGAGCAAAAAAGTTCCCGACACCGACGCTTCGTGAGAGGGGCTTCGGATCATCTGAGCGTCCGATTTTCCGCCGAGCAAAAACGACAGCGCGCCGATGAGAATCGATTTACCTGCGCCGGTTTCTCCCGAAAGCACGGTAAAGCCGCGCGGAAATTCTATCGAAACCGAATCGATGAGCGCGAAATCTTTAATCGTCAGGTCTTCGAGCATGCGGCCCTCCCGACCAATTCAATTTTGAACGAAGCGCGCTGCAAAACTTTTCCGTCGTGCAGCCCGCAAGCTTTACTTTGTGCGCGGCTTTCCGTACGGTGATGACGCTTTCAGCTTTCAGCGCAAAAGGCGTCTGTCCGTCTACGGTGATAAGCGCCGCCTCTTTCCGCACCGAAAGGAGCTTTATGCACACTTCTTCGCGCGGATCGAGCACAATGGGACGCGACGAAAGCGAAAAGGCATTTATCGGAGTGAGAATAATCGCATCGAGTTCAGGATCGACGATCGGTCCGCCTGCAGACGCCGAATACGCGGTCGAACCGGTAGCCGTACTGACGATGATGCCGTCCGTTTTAAAAACGCCGAGCGGCACGCCGTCGTAGGATACTTCGAGTGAAACGGTTTTTGCAGCCGTGTCCGCGCTGACGACGACATCGTTTAAGGCGACGGCGGAAAAATTTCTGCCTAAACCGCGCGAAAACGAAACTTCGAGCATGCTTCGCTCGCCGATAAAGAGCGCACCCGATAAAAAAAGTTCGAGCTTTTCTTTCCATTCGTTTTTTTCGATACTCGCGATAAAACCGAATTCGCCCAAATTGACCGGAAATACGGGAATGCCGAGAGATGCGCAGCCGCGGGCGGCAAAGAGCACCGTTCCGTCGCCGCCGAGCGTTACCGCAAAATCCGAACCGGAAAACGGATTGGCATCGCTGAAACCGTCAAAGCGATAAAACGACGAGGCGATATGTTTTTCTTCCAAAAAACGCTTGATTTCGTTTCCGAGCGACTGCGATTCGGGTTTCGACGTGTTGACGACGATACGGCACTTTTCCATACGGCTCCCGCTCACGGCAGCGTACCGAGCACTTTGACGATCTGCGCCGTCTCGCTGTGCGTGAGCCGCGGATAGAGCGGAAACAAAACGCAGCGCAGACTGAGCGATTTTGCGCGGATGCACGAAGGAGAAAGCGCTTCATCGCGGAGCGCAATAACCGAGCGTTCGAAAGCTCGCGCGATTTCGATGCCTTTGCGGTCGGTGTACTGCTTGACGTCTTTGTACGCGCTCGAAAGGACGAGCGGAAAGGTACACATCGTCGAAGCTCCGTCAAAATCGCGTACGAGCATTGTATGCCTGCCCGACATACAGGCACGCTGAAAAAGCGTAAAGATTTCCTTGCGTTTTTCTTCGTTTTTATTGAATTCGCGAAGCTCGACCCACGCGAGCGCCGCGTTCAAATCGGGAAGCAAATCCGTAAGAGGCGCTTCGTCCGTGTATTTTTTAAGCGGGATCCAATCGCGCCTGCTTCCCGCCATGACGACCGCTCCCCCGCCTGCGGTGACGACATCGCGCTCTTCGAGGCTCAAAATCGCAAACACGCCGTATAAGCCCGCCCTCGCGCGCGCGGCTTCGGCAGGCGTACGCTCCGTCCCCTCAGGGACGGGAGCCGAAGATCCGACACTCTGCGAAATATCCTCTATAACGGGAATACCGAGAGACGCGATCGCGTCCATATCGGGCATAATGCCGTTCGTTTCGTGCAGGAGGAGGATACGTCCGCCTTTTTTGATCCCCTCGGAAACGATATCCGCCGTCATGAGAGCGGTCGCTTCATCGACGTCGAGCACGAGCGGCGTATAGCCGAACTCTTCGAGGGCGAGTATCTGCCACGAAGGAGCAAGAGCTGAAATCATCACCATCGTGCCGCTTTCCGCACCGAGCGCTTTCATCGCGTATTTCAGCGCGATGGAAGGACTTCTCACGGCGACGGCGCCGTCGCATTTGAAAAATTCTTTTACCGACTGGATAAAACGCGCGTTCATCTCACCCGGTCCGATCTTTTCGTCGACCATGCAGGTGAGCACGGCGTCCATCTCTTTTCGTCTGATCGTTGTGCTGTATGTTCGAATCATCGTCGTCCGTTAAAAATCGACAATCTTTTGCAGTTCTTTCGGATTGAACAGCTTGCGTATATCGAGCATGATGAGGTAGGTGCCGTTGTCGGCGCGGATAACGCCTTGAATGTATTCCGAGCCGATACCGCTGAACATCTGCGGAGGATCTTTTATATCATCGGCCGTCACCGAAACGACGCGCGCGACGCGGTCGATGATGATGCCGATCTTATTGTTTTCGATGCTGAGGATGATAAAGCCGCCTTCGATATCGGGATCGATGTCTTCGTCCTTCAGCGATTTCAGCCGAAAACGCTTGTGCAGATCGATGATCGGAATGATTTCCCCGCGCAGATTGATGATTCCTTCGACGTAATACGGCGCATTCGGGATGGGACGTACATCCTGTATTTTTACGATTTCCTTTACATCCATGATATCGACGCCGTATATTTCATCGCCGAGCTGAAACGTTACGAGTTGAAATTGGGAATCTTCTCCGGCCATATGTGCTCCTTGAAAGCTGTTTTTGTCATCATATACCATATTTACACATTTTGCAACATTCAATCCGCAGGTCAGAGCGGCTCGACGTCAGTCCCGCTGCCTTGCGTTCCGCCTTCTTTGTGTAATTATGCGCAGATTTTTCCGTGTATACATTTCCGGTGCGTTTGCCCTGCGCACTTCTGCGGAGTCGTTCCTCCCGCTTTGTCAATCCGCAATAAAGAGGGTGACGGCGAAGACCTTTTCGGCTCCGGCGGATTTTAAAACGGCGGCGCAGCTTTCGAGCGTTACGCCCGTCGTAAAAAGATCGTCGACGATACACAGATTTTTCGGTACTTTGCCGCCGAAGCGCTTGAGTTCCCTTTTGAACGCTTTTTCGGATTTCAGCGAGTATGTTTTTCCGATCGATTCGAGCCGCGCTTCCCGTCCGAGCCGTTTTTGTTCGCCTGTCGTACGGCGTTCGAGAATTCTGCACACGTCGTATCCGTAGCTGTATTCGAGAAAACGGCAAAGCTCTTCGATCTGATCCCAGCCTTTTTTGCGGATCTTTCCCGGACGCGGCGGTACCGGAACGACGACAAACGCACCCGGCAGAGTTTTAAGGGCTGAAGCTGCGCGGGCGGCAAAAAACGGAGAGAGGGCACGTTCTCCTTGTATTTTCCAGCGGAACAAAAGCACGCTGTTCCACAAACGATACGAATAGAGGGGGAAAACGGCATCCGTATGTACCAAAAGACGCTCCCGCCTGCAGCGCATACACACGCCGCGCTCGGATATGAGCGTTTTGCCGCACACCGAACACCGCTCTCCCTCTCCACAAGGAGGCTTCGCAAAACACCGCCTTTCGCACTCGCCGCACAGAGGAAGCGTGCCCGCCTGTCTTCCGCAGACCGCACAAGCGTTTCCGCCGGCAACAAAGGACAGGGCTGAGCGCATGGCGTACACTGCCCTTTCTTTCAATGCAAAAACGAAGCGTTTCACACTTTATATATCGCGCAAACTTTGCATTTTTACGCGTTTTTTTTTAATTATTCGGACGAAACCGGTTTGCCATCCCGCCTTCCGTGATTCGCTCACGCTCTGCGTCCTCGCTTCGCTCCGGTCGCCGAGTCACTTCAGGCGGGCGTACGTTATTCCCCGTTTCTTCCGTAGAACTTGCTTAAAAACGCGAGAGAAGCGGCCGCTTCATCGGTGAGCGCATTCTCATCCATACGCCACATCCAATTGCCGCCCGTCGTCGACGGCGTATTCATACGCGCACCGTTGTCAAGACCGAGAACATCCTGCAACGGGATGACGGCGTACGAAGCGATTGACGCGAACGCTTCCTTTACGAGCTTTCCGCACAATTCGCCGCTTGTGACCATTGTCCGAGCGTCTTTATCCGAAAGCGGCTTTCCGCACAGGTATTCGGCGGTCACCCGCACGACATCGTCTCTTTCACGGAGGAGCCAGCCCTGCAGCGTATCGTTGTCGTGCGTGCCGGTATAGACGACGCAGCGCGTATTTTCGTATTCGTGCGGCAAAAAAGCGTTCGTCATGCCTCCGCGCCCCGCTTCTTCGGGATCGAAAGCGAACTCGAGCACTTTCATGCCGGGAAAACCGCACGCATCGCGGAGCGCGCGCACTTCGTCGGTAATGACGCCCAAGTCTTCCGCAATGATGGGGATATCGCCGAGAGATGCTTTGACGGCGGCAAAAAAATCCGCGCCGGGGCATTTCACCCACATACCCTTTACGGCGGTCTCCTCTCCGTACGGAACCGACCAATAGGATTCGAAGCCGCGGAAGTGATCGATGCGGATACAGTCGACGAGGGAGAGCATGCGGCGGATGCGCGAAATCCACCACGCGTATCCGTCTTTTTTCATCGCATCCCAATCGTAGAGCGGGTTTCCCCACAACTGCCCCGTCGCCGAAAAATAATCGGGCGGCACTCCCGCTACCCGCGTCGGAATGCCGTTTTCGTCGAGCTGAAACAGTTTTTGATTCGCCCACACGTCCGCCGAATCGGGGGCGACAAAGATCGGAATATCGCCGATGATGTCGATGCCGAGGGAATTGGCATAGCGTTTCAAGTCGCCCCACTGCACTGCAAAGAAAAACTGTATCGCTTTAATAATTTCGATTTCTTCCGCGTGTTCGACTTTCCAGTGCTCGACCGCTTTCGGCTCACAGGATGCAAGCTCTTTCGGCCACGAGTTGTTCCACATCACGTTCTTTCCGCCGGGGTTTCCATCCTGCCTTTTCGCTTTTTCGTCGAAAAAGTTTTTTACGCTCATAAAGACGGCATATGTGTCGAGCCACGCTTCGTTGTCGTTTTTAAAAGATGCGAAAACATCTCGGTCGGCGTCGTTTGCGTGCGACAAAAAATAAAGAGCGCATTTCGAAAGCGCAGGGAGCTTCCACCAAACGACCGAGCCGAAATCGACCGGCCCGTCGGAGCGTATATAATCGGGCGGAACCGTATCGTCCGTGCACGCCCAGCCTCTTTCGACAAGCAGTTCAAAATCGACGAGGAGCGAATTTCCCGCAAAAGTTGAAAACGATGCGTACGGAGAATCGCCGTAACCGGTCGGCCCGAGCGGCAGTATCTGCCACAGCTTTTGGTTCGAGCGATGCAGCCAATCCGCAAAACGATATGCGCTCTTTCCGAGCGTTCCGATGCCGGGACTTCCCGAAAGGGATGTCGGATGCAGCAGGATGCCGCTTTTTCGTGTAAATGTCATAACTCGATTTTACTTTTTTTACGCCGCATTCGCAAGCGGAACCTGTTAATTTCTGTGCGCGATCCAATAATCGCGGACGGTTTCGATATTGTTGTAGATATAGTCGAAATCGATCTTCCACAGCGGAATATCGGCGAGCGGAATATTTCCCTTCGCCGACGGATTTTCGGGGCGCACCGACCACGAACCGAGTGAAACGAGCGGCTCATAGCCCTTCCCTTTTCCGTCTTCGCCTCCCATCCAAAATTTAATAAAAAGCTTTGCGGCGTTCGGATGTTTACATTCGTTCGCGATCGCGATAAAGTTCAGCGCGGGAATGCCGTTCGACACGTGCATGGTCTTCGGACCGTAATTGATCGCGTAACCGTCACGCTGCTTTCGAAGCTTTACGGAAGACGCGTAGCCGACCGGCGGATTTTTTTGTCCCTTTGCGCCGACGAGTTCGATAACTTCATCGGAACCCTTTGCGATGATCGGCGAGTTTGCGAGAAAGCGCTTGATAAAAGCATAGCCCGCGTTCGGTTCGTCTTTTGCAAGCTGAATTTTTTTACCGAACACTTTTTCGTAATCGGCAGCCATTTCATCCGCATGCTGCACCATAGCCGTAAGCGGGGCGCAGTAAGCGTCGTTGCTCGCCGCATCCTGAAATACGACGCGTCCCTTCCATTCGGGCTTCGTAAAATCCCACCACGAGGTGATCGGGCACGTTTTATACACTTCGGTATTGTAAAACCACAGATTGAGTTCGAGCATGAGCGGAGTGAGCGTCATATAAGAAGCCGGAACGTTTTTGAAAATCGATGCAGGCTGATAGTTATGCAGCATGCCTTCGGAAAACATTTCATACGTGTATTCGCCGACCTGCTCTTTCGAATGCAAAATATCCACCGTGCGGATGCCCGATTTATATTCGGTTGCGAATTTTTCTTTCAAGGTGCCGGAAGAAATATCGTAGACTTCCACGTTGATGCCGGGATACGCTTCTTTAAAAGCGTTTGCGACTTTTTGCGTACGGCTCGAAATCGTATAGATAACGAGAGCGCCTTCGGCTTTCGCTTTTTGATAGAGCTCGTCGACGCTTTCGTCTTTGTCGAGTCCGTTGTCCTTCGCCCACTTCGCTTCTTGGCTGTTCGATTTCGTTTCGGTTTGTCCCATCGAAAATGCGGACGAAAACATCGCCGCCGCCAACAGCACTGCTACCGCAATCTTTTTCATCATATACTCCTAATTAATAATTAATAAATCACAATATCCTGTAATTCCATCGATACGATCAATCGCTTTCGCCTTCGACGGATTTTTTTACGAGCGCACCGGACGACGCGTCGAACACGTTGAGCTTTTCGGGGGCTATAGCCGCGTAAACCGTTTCATCGGCTTTGTAGTGGCGGATACCGAGCCGCTTTGCAAGGAAAGATTCTCCGGCGACGGAAAGGCGTATGAGCGTTTCGCTTCCCGCAGGCATGCTCGAATACACGCGGCACTCGACGGCGCCCTTAAAAGCCGTGCGGGAGAGCGTCACTTCTTCCGGCCGAAAGCCTATCCTGCAGTCGAATGTTCCGTCGGGAATCTTATCGGTGCAGTCGCTCTTTTGAAATGTGAAATTTCCGAATGCGCTTTCGACTTCGAGCCCCGCTTCCGTCCGTTTTGCTTTTCCGCCCGTGAGATTTATTTTCGGATTTCCGATAAATTCCGCGATGCGCACGCTTGCAGGATTTTGGTATAAGCTCATAGGACTTGCAACCTGTTCGATGTGCCCGTTGAAAAAAACGGCGATGCGCGTCGACAGCGTGAGCGCTTCCACTTGATCGTGCGTCACGTAGATGATCGTCGTGCCCATCTCCTCGTGTAATCGCTTCAGTTCGCTGCGCATATCGACGCGGAGCTTTGCGTCGAGATTCGACAGAGGTTCGTCGAGTAAGAGGAGTTCGACCGGCGTTGCTATAGCGCGGGCGATCGCGACGCGCTGCTGTTGTCCGCCTGAAAGCTCGGACGGATAGCGCCCCGCATATTCGCCGATCTGCATGCGGCTGAGCGCGTTTTCGACAAGCTTTTTGATTTCGTCTTTCGGCGTATGCTTTACGCGAAGACCGAAGGCGACGTTATCGAATACCGTCATGTGCGGCCACAAAGCGTACGACTGAAATACGAGATTGAGGCCTCTTTTTGCAGGAGGAGCGAAAAAACTTTCGGCCGCGTTTACGATGCGCTCGCCGTCCATAACGATTGAGCCCGACTGCGGTTTTTCGAGCCCCGCGATAACGCGCAGCGTCGTCGTTTTGCCGCAGCCCGAAGGACCGAGCAGCGTCATAAACTCTCCGTCTTCGATCGTCAAATCGACGTCTTTTAAAACGCGGTTCGTTCCGTAATATTTGTTGATGCCGGTCAATACGATTTTGCTCACGTCTAGCCTCCGAGCCCGCCGGCAATATCGGCGTGGAAAAATTTATTTGCAATCCAATAGAATAAAAACACGAGGATAAAAAGCACGATTGCGACGGCACTCGCCGGCTGTTGAAAGCCGTTCGTCGAATAGGTGTACGCCATATACGGCAGCGTCGCCTGCGTCGGCGTCATGAGGATGACGATTAAATCGAGCTCCTTTGCAATGCTTATCAAAATGAGCATGAGACCGCTCATAAAACCGTTTTTGGAAAGAGGAAACACGATTTTGAAAAAGCGTGTCAAAAAATTCGCACCCGCGATCTGCCCCGCTTCTTCGAGCTCCGTGCTTATCTGGAGCATATTGGATGTGCCCGCGCGGGAAGCGAAGGGCAAATGCTTTACGATCGAAACGAGAACGAGTACGGCAAAGGTACCGTACAGCGACGGAATGAGCGTCAGCGGATGTCCGAAAAACGAAACGCGGGTCGGAGATGCGAACATGGCAAGGTACATCGCACCGAAAGCGATCGACGGAATGAGGTACGGGATAAACACGAGCTGTTCGACGAGCTTTCCGCTTTTTAAATGCCTGCCGCGTGAATTGATATAGCCGATGATCTGTCCGCAGATCGTCGCGATGACGGCCGTCCACGCGACAAGCAAGAGCGTATTTTTAACGAACATCCAAAACTGCGGCGATTTGAAGACGCCGGGAAGTCCGTCGGAAATCGCGGGGTCGCTTTCGCCGAGCCAGTGATGCAGCGTAAAATTCGAAAAGCTGTAATCGCCGGCTTGGAGCATAAAGGTTTGATAAAGCAAAATACCGAGCGGCAGGATGACGGCTACGGCCAAAAACGCGGAGAGTACAACGACCGTCGGCGCTTTCCACGAACCGAGCGAAAGCGGCGTCGATCGGCCGCCCTTTCCGCCGATCGTCGCATAGGATTTCCGCGAACCGATAAGCTTTTGATTGACGAAGATATTTACCGACGCGATGAGGATGAGCATGATGCTGATCGCAAAGCCCGTGCCTTTTTGCGATTGAACGGTCGCATAGAGCGAGGTCGAAATCGTATAGTAGCCGACTTTGAGACCGAGAAAAGACGGAACGCCGAAAGTGCCCATCACTTTTGAAAAAGTCAATATGACGCTCGAAAGGATGGCCGGAAGCACGAGCGGAAAAGTGATCTTCCTGAGCATAAGCCCCTTCGACGCGCCGACGATCTCTCCCATCTCTTCGAGTTCCGAATTGATCGAACGGAGAGCTGCGGAGACGAGGAGGTACGCATAGGCATAATAATGTATGGAAAGCACGAGTACGATCGGAAGCGGCCCGTAGGCAAGCCGGTCGGGAGCGTTGATGCCGAAATAGCTTAAAAATCCCGCCGCCCCTCCTATCGTTTCGTTACGGAACACGGTGAGCCAAGCCATGGATTTGCACCACGACGGCAGCATATACGGCACGATCACCGCAAGAGAGAAAAATCTTTTTCCGGGCAAGTCGGTACGCACTAAAAGCCACGCGACAAGAGAGCCGATGAGAATCGAAAGAGCGCTCGTACAAACGGCGATGACAAGGGAATTGCGGAGCGGAATCCAAAAGAGATTGCGCGAAACGTCGCTTGCCAAAAGCCGCTTCCAATAGTACAGCGTAAACTGACCTTCGACCGCACCGCGCACGCGACGGAGGTCGGTTTTCGCCATCGTAAAGGTCGTACCGATCATCTGTACAAGCGGGACGACGATGAGATAGCATAAAATCGCTACGGAAACGAGCATGATGATATTGTACGGATCGGTAAAATAATTTTTCAGGCGATTTTGCAGCCGCCTCCGCCGGGAAAAAGGCGGAAACGGAGAAGCGGCATCGTTCGAAACAGATTGCATCAAATACTCCAACAAAAGAAATCGATATAATGAATAAATCCGGTATCGGACGCAGGATAATGATACAAAAAACGCGGTTTATGCAAAGCAAAAACCGCGGAACTGTAATTCAATTTCGATAAGTGTATAATACATCCTGCGAAAAGTCAATGAGACGTGAGAAGTTTTTATCGATTATGATTTTGCAATAGCAAAAATACTCGCCATGTGCTATAATTATTCCGATATATAACTGTATCACTCGCGGAGGAATACCGATGAACAATCGCTTTGTTTTTAAAATTGCTGCGGCTTTTGCGTACACCGTGTTTTTCATATCGGCGCTCGCATCTCAAGTAAATGAACCCGAATTGAAGAGCGTTTCCGACACTGTCGAATTTATCAACTACGTAGGGCCTCACACGCGGATCGATTCGCTTTCGGCGATCAAAGAGATCGGCTCGTCATCCGGCCGCATCATCGCCCGTTCGCGAAGCTCGTATATGACCGCAGGCGACAGCGGAAAGTATTATGTCGTTCACGCCGTCGACCCTAAGGAAAAAGGCAAGTTCGACGCCGATATTTTGTTTATCGGGAAAAACGCGGAGGTCGACCACATCGTCAATCTTCGGCGCATCATTTCAGCCTATCTTTCGGCGGCGTATAATTATTCCGAGCGGGACGCCGATACGCTCGCGGTTTTTATAACGGTGTACAACGCGGTCTACCGCTCCAATATCGATTATTTCAAATCGCGCTATAAAAATATCGTTACGAAAAATCTCACCGAAAAGAATTGCGGCCTTTCTGTTCGATACGACGAATGGCCCGGCCGAAGCCAAATCGTCATTCCGCTTAATGACGTAAACGGCGGCTTGAGCACGGTCGACACGTCGGCAATCAGCGACAGGCGGGTCGTCGAATCGATGAAAGAAGACGACGATCGAAACATCGACAGCCGCAAGCAGATGGTCGACATCAAAGAACGCGAAGCCGACAATGCGACAGAGCAGGCGCAGAGCGCACAAAAGCGCGCGACCGAGGAACAGAAAAAACTCGACGAAGAGCAAAAGAAAAACGAAACGGCGCAGCGGGAAGCCGAAGCGGCTCGTGAAAAAGCCGAGCAAAATCCGAGCGATAAAAAAGCGCAATCCGAAGCCGAAAAAAAAGAGCGTGCTGCGGACGAACAGCAAAAGAAAACCGACGAACAGGCGGAGCGCACACAGCGGGCAAAAGACGAAGCGTCCGAAGCGCAGGCTCGAGCCGACAAAAAAGAAACCGAAGCGCAGCAGGAGCGAAAGGAAATCGCAAAGGATCAGCAGGAGATCATCGAACGAGATGCCGCAAATGCGAGAGCGGGCGCCGTATACGGTATGCAGCTGACCGACGAGCGAGAGCTTCTTTCCGGTTTGGTTAAAGTCAATTCGCAGACGGGTGAAGTCATCCACGCCTCCCCCGTCACCTTTATCCGCGACAGAACGTATTACCCCGTAGGCGGCGGCTTTATCGCGATTGCCGGTAAAAACGTCGGAAACGGTACGGTAAAGCTCGTCATCCTCGATCCGGTCAATATGGAAATTACGAAGGAAAGCGATGAAACCGTTTCCGAAAGCTCCGTACTCGCCCGCGACGGTAAAGACTACTACTGCATTATCCGCAGCGGAAGCGATTGGGTGCTCGCAAAATACGATGAAACGCTGAAATTGCTTTTAAAATCGAAAGTGCCGCTTATGCAGAGTTCTCCCGTTTCCGTTTCCGACAGCGCGATCGTCGTGACGGGAGAAAACGGCAGAATCAAACTGCTTGCAAAAAGCGATCTTTCGGAGCTGCCGCCCCCGCAGAAAAAATAAAACGGAGCCGAGACGAGTCGATTTCGAGTTTCGTAAAGAGATTCGAAATCGGCTGGACAGGACGATTCCGTTCAACGGTCGGCTTTGTTTTCGAATTTCGCACACGGCGGGATGAACATCATTTCGACGGTGCCCGTCGCGCCGTTTCTCTGTTTTGCGACGATGAGCTTCGCTTCCTGCACTTCGTACGGATCGTCCCGCTTTCTGTCTCGGTGAATGAATATGACGACGTCGGCGTCCTGTTCGACTGCGCCCGAACCGCGAATCTGTGCAAGCGTCGGCTCGTTGCCTTCGGCATCGCGGGACACCTGCGAAAGCGCTACGATCGGGATCGCAAGTTCGCGCGCGAGCGCTTTCAGCGATTTTGAAATTTCGGCTACCTGTTCGAATACGGGCGCACTCCTGTCTTCCGTGACGATAAGTCCGATATAATCGATAAAGATGATTTTGACGCCCTGATTGGCGACGAGGCGGCGCGCCATCGCGCGGATATCGAGGAGCTTCATATTCGGCGTGTCGATGATAAAGAGCGGCGCATTATAGCAGCGGCCGGCCGCGTCTTGGAGGCGCTGAAAATCCTGCATCTGCAAAAAGCCCGAGCGCAGTTTATTGCCCGGGATACGGGACACTTGCGAAAGCAGGCGCTGGCCGATGAGTTCGTACGACATTTCAAGTGAAAAAAATCCGCACGGGATCTGCTGATCGACGGCGATGTATTCCATCATCGACAGCGCGAGTGCGGTCTTTCCGATGGAAGGGCGCGCGCCTATGACGATGAATTCGGAATTTTGAAAACCGCTTGTCATCGTGTCGAGCTTGGAAAATCCCGACGGAACGCCGGTAAACTGATTGCGGCTCTTGTATCGCTTGTCGATAAGCTCGATCGTCTCGGCGAGCACATCGTTTATGCTGCGGACCTTCGTCGTTTCGTTGCGCTGCGAAAGCGCGAATATCTTTTGTTCGGCTTCTTCGATGAGCTCGACGCTTTCGTGCGTTTCATCGAACGAAGAGGCGTGCATTTCCGATGCGATTTTGATGAGATCCCTGCGGTAGGCGCAGTCGAGGACGATATCGGCGTAGTATTCGATATTTGCGCTCGTCGGCACTTTGCCCGTCAAATCGGCGATGTAAGCCGCCCCGCCCGCTTTTTCGAGGCTGCCGTCTTTCGTCAGCTGATTGATAACGGTGAGCGTGTCGCCTTTGATATTTTGCTGCAAAAGCGACAGCATCGCCTGATAGATGATTTGATTTTGGAGCGAGTAAAAGCGGTCTGCGCGGAGAATCGTCACGATATCCGTCGCGGCGTTCCAATCGAGGAGCAGCGCGCCGAGGACAGCCTGTTCGGCTTCCGCATTGTGCGGCGGAACTTTATCTTTTAACATCGCAGCTGCCTCCTTATCCACACGATTTCAACCGATTATCCTCAAGATATCCACAAGTTTGCATCTTTAGACAGCGAAAGCCGGCCGCTCTCTTTCGGAACGCACCGGCTTTTGCCGCAATCCACGCGATATTCGCTTTTTAAAAAAGCGACAAAAACGCAGACGGACGGAAAAACGCTCCGTCCGCATTTTATCGGGACGAAAAATCAGGCTTCGGAGTTGTCCGATTGCGCGTCGTCCGCAGAGATATGTTCGGCGGTGCCGTCGGTATTTTCCGACGGAACGGCGTTTTCGGAAGCTTCCCGTGCGGCCGCTTCCGCGCCTTCGTTTGCGGAATTTCCGTCGGCGCTTTCGGCTTTCGCTTTTTTCGTTTTACCGTCGTCGGCCGCATCTTTCGCTTCGGCGCTCACTTCGCCCTTTACCGAAACGATCATTTGAGCGGTCTGCGATTCGTAGAGTTTTACGTTGAAGTGGTAATTTCCGACCGATTTGATCGAAACGCCGGGGATTTCGATACGTTTGCGCTCGATTTCAAATCCGTGCTTTGCAAGCAGTTCGGAAACGACTTGGGCGGAAACCGCGCCGAAAAGCTTGCCGTTTCTGCCCGCCGGCATCGTAATCTCCAAGTGCAGCGCTTCGAGCTTTTCCTTGAGGCTCGCCGAATCCCTGCGCTTTTGCTCTTTGCGCGCTTCTATTTCGGCTTTACGGCTTTCAAAGAACGCGACAGTCTCCGCATTGTACGGTACGGCGAGTCTTCTCGGCCGCAAAAAGTTACGGAAATATCCGTCGGCAACGTTTTTGACGTCTCCTTCTTCTCCGAGTGTTTTAATGTCCGTGTTTAAAATGACTTTCATGTTCAAGCTCCTCTTAAAAATGGTATGGCACCGCTTAAATCCGCGTTCGGCTGCGGTGCCGATTTTGTTATCGCTCGGGCGCGTCACCAGGAGTCGGATCGCCTACCCGATCAATCATATCGGTTCAATTTCGAGTTTTCTGAAAACCCGTATCTTTCAAAACCCGACATCCGATCATATCGTTTTTCAGTCGGCTACGTAGGGCAAAAGACAGATATTGCGCGCGCGTTTGATTGCAGCTGCAAGCTCTCTCTGGTGTTTTGCACAGGTACCGGTGATACGCCGCGGAAGAATTTTGCCGCGTTCGGTCATATAACGGCGCAGGCTGTCCGCGTTTTTGTAGTCGATCTTCGTTTTGTTTGCACAAAAGCGGCACACTTTTTTGCGAAAATAGGTTTTACCGCCCTTTTTTCCCGCACCTTTTTCTTCCGTATCGTCGTCGCTCACAGGAGCCGCATCGAGAGCGGCTGCGTTCATCTTGTCTTCAGCCGAAACAGCGGCTGTGTTTTCGTTATTCAATTCGTCTGCCATTATAATCTCCAATTACATTAAAAAGGAATATCTTCGGGGAATCCGTCATCGGCCGGCGATGCGGCAGTCCCGCCGTACTGTCCCTGCGTTTCGGAAGCCGCTTTCGGTTGAAATCTCGGAGCACCCCCGGACGCTTGTCCGCCCTCCGATTTTCCGCCGAGCAGCTGTACCGAATTCGCGACGACGACGACTTTGCTGAAGTTCTGCCCGTCCTTTTGCCAGCGGTCCTGCTTCAAGTAGCCGTCAACTGCGATCTGCTTTCCTTTGAGCAGATACTGTTTCAGATTTTCGGCAGTCCGTCCCCAAATCGTTATGTCAAAGTAATTGACTTCGTCGACCCACTGCTCGCCTTCTTTTTTGCTTCTGTTGACGGCGATACTGATATTTGCGCGCGCCATCTGACCGTTGCCGACATACGCAAAAGAGCGTTCGTCCGCGCCGAGGTCTCTCGTCAAGCGCCCGATTAAAAATACGTGATTCATGTCCGTCATCGTTCAGCCTCCGAAAGCGGGAATTTCGACACTAGTTTGCGTCTTTTTCATCGAGTTTTACAAACAGGTACTTGAGCATGTTTACGTTCAGTCTGAACTGTTTGTTGATTTCGATGATCTTTGCGGGGTTGAGTTTCATCGTAAACAGGATAAAGCGTCCCCGTTTTTGTTTTTTGATTTCGTAAGTTAAATCGCGGTCGCCGAAGGGTTCTTCTTTTTCGATTTCGGCGCCGAATTCGTTTAAAACGCTTCGGACATCGTCAGCGCCTTTTTTTGACTTTTCCTCGTCGAGCGGGAAAACGGTCATCAGTTCGTATTTTCGCATGGTATCTCCTTGTGGACATTCGGGAACTTCATACGAAGCTCCAAGGGGTGTCTTATTATACTATCAGATTGATGAAAAATGGTCAATCATGTATACTGTAATCGATATGAAATTATTTTGTCGAATTCTTTTCGTCATGCTTTTTTTCCCGCTCGCCGCATCCGCAGCCGATACTTATTTAAAACTTATGCAAACCGGTACGGCAAAGCAAATCAAACGCGCCTTTTTATTCGACGCCGACGCTCCGTTTCATACGATCGGAAAAGAACGGAACAATCTTCTCATTACGGCAATCATATACGACCGGAGCGAAGATGTCATCCGCCTGCTGCTCAAAGCGGACATCGGAGCCGATCAAAAAAATCGGGAAAAGCGGACGGCCGTTTCATACGCGTGCGAATACTGTACCGGTAAAAGCAGATTCGGCCTCATACTCGCTTCGGGCGGCGCGTCCCCGAAAAAGATACGCTCCCGTCTTATGTCGCGCGACAAAAGCGGCCGCTATGCCGCATCGTATGCCGAAAAAAACAGCGAAAGCGAAATCCGTAATTCGGTAGCGTCGTATTTAACGCAAAGCGATATTGCGCTCATCGAGCAAACGACCGAAGGCGGCGTGCCGCTTCTTGCCGCGGCGGTAAACGCATATCGCCCGACGGGAGAAAGCTCAAAAGCCGTAAAGCGAAAGACCGAAAAGACAAAAAAGCGCGAAGTGAAACAAACCGAAAACGATGACCTGTCCCCGGACGCCGAAACGACCGTCGCGGATTCGGAAACCGATAAAAACGCAGCCGAAAGCGCAGCGGAAAAAACGCTCGAAAAAAGCGAAGAAAATATTCCCGCAGCCGAAAACGCCGCCGAAAAAACGCTTGAAGAAAGCGAAGAAAATATTCCCGTAAACGAAAACGCGGAAGCGGAGCTTTCCGAAAAAAAAGAATCGGGCGATGAAGAAAAAAACGCGCAAAAAGAAGCGGACGAATCCGAGGCCGTTCCGCTTCCTCCCTCTTCCGCCCCCTCATCCGCCGTGCGTCCGTCCGCATCCTACGGTAAAATGTTTTTATACGATTATGCGGACACATCTTTCGATACGGAAGAAGAAATCGCGCCTTCTGAAAACGAGCTCATTATTAAAAACGTCAACATACACGATGAAAACGGCGTTACGCCGCTCATGTTCGCGATAAAGTGCGCGAGTATCGATCTCACCCGCACGCTGCTCAAAAACGGTGCCGACGTCAATGCGTGCGATAAAGAAGGCTGGACGCCGCTCATGTATGCGGTGCGAACGCAAAACGATAAACGCTTTGCCGCCGTGCTTATCGATGCCGGTGCTTCCGTGCGCGCAAAGAATGCATTCGGCATATCTTCGCTTTTAATCGCGGCCGAATATTCGCAAAACCCCGATATCGTTTCGCTCCTTCTTGCATCGTATTCGGCGACCGAAAACGATGTCGCAAAAGCGTTTATCCATGCGATCACGTCTTCGAACGTACCGCTTCACGTTCAGTGCGAAAAAATCCGGCGTTTTATAGCAAAGGGTGTTCCGCTCAACGTTTTTTATGAAGGCAAAACGCCGCTCATGTATGCCGCATCTTCGGCTTCATCGACTGCGGTTATCGCAGTGCTCCTTGAATCGGGAGCGCTGCCTTTCGCACGCACGGCGGAAGGACTTCGTGCATTCGACTTCGCAAAAAAGAATCAGGCACTGGAAAAGGACGCCGTCTATCGCTCGCTCAACACGGACAACTGAATATGCGCATAACGGGCGGCGTTTTAAAGGGCCGGCAGATCAAATGTCCCAAAGGCATCATTCGGCCTGCCATGGACAAAATGCGCGAATCGGTGTTTGCAATCCTCGGCGATCTCGGAGGCAAATCCTTTCTCGATCTTTTTTCCGGTTCGGGTACCATAGCGATCGAAGCGGCTTCGCGCGGAGCGTCGAGTGTCGAACTGTGCGAAAAAGATAAAATCAAAATTCCCGTCATACTCGAAAACGTCGCCCTCGTCGAACGAGAGCTGAAACTCATCGTTAAATGCCATTTTATGCCCGTCGAATATTTTATTAAACGATGCAAAACGAGTTTCGACTATATCTTTTTCGACCCGCCTTTTCCGTATAAATTTCACGCGGAATTAATAAAAAATGCCGCCGAAAAAGGCATGTGCAAAAGCGGCGCTACGATTATCGTACACCGGCCCGAAGAACACGAAATGCCCGATGCAATCGGAAATCTTTCCCGCACGGATATGCGCGCCTACGGCCGCTCGATCGTCGACTTTTATTCGTTCCGCTAAAAAATTTCTTGACTTTTCGTAAAAACGTGGTACTATATAATCATAATCAGAAAGGCCGATTGTTATTAAATTTGTACGCGTATGATAACGGATGCATTAAAAAAAAGGATAACGGAAAAACAGGGAAACACAGGGTTTATTAAAATTACCGATACTCCCGTCGCCTCTCTCTCTGCCGGACAAAAAGCGGCGTTGAACCGTACCGGCAATACCCTTTTCAATAAAGGTGATATCGAACAAGCGCGCAGGATATTTACGACGACGGGTTATTCCGACGGATTGACGCGTGTCGGAGATGCGTACGCGAAAAAAAACGAACCGATAAAAGCGCTCAAGCAGTACGTACTTGCGCACAATGTAAAAAAGTCGGAACCGATTTATGAATGCATGGCTCGCGTCATATCGGCAGTATTGGAAAAAAACGCATAAAGTTACCTCTGAAAACTGCAGTCTTTGGAGGTTCTCATAATTACAACAAAGGAGCATACATCTGATGGAAGCGGCAATCGAAAGCATTGAAAGTACCGAAACGGAAAGCGAAGACGAATTCTTTTCCGATGAATCCTCTGTCGATGAAAGCGCGAACGTCGATCGTATTTCGGAGCTTTCAAAAGGCGGCTATCAATTATTAAAAAGCAATAGAATCACCGATGCGAAAGATATGTTTAAAAAAATCCTCGACATTGAAAACAACAACAACTACGCCCTCGTCGGGCTCGGCGATTCGGAGCGCAAGCAAAACAACTACAACAAAGCGATAGCTTATTACAACGACTGTCTCTCCTACCATCCGGGAAACAATTATGCGCTCTTCGGACTTGCCGACTGCTATAAAGCGCTCAATCAATACCGCAAAGCGATCGACATCTGGGAACAGTATCTCGTGCACGACGACCGCAACATCACCGTCCTCACGCGAGTGGCCGACGCATATCGAAAAATACACGATTTTAAAAAATCGAAAGAGCTGTATTTGAAAGTGCTCGACATGGAACAGGACAACGCGTACGCGCTCATCGGGCTCGGGCATTTGCACTACGACTTTAAAGAATACAAAGACGCGCTCTACTACTGGGCGAAGATGCTCGAACTCAACGAAAGCGCCGTCGACATCCGCGTGCTCACGTCTATCGGAAACTGTCACCGAAAGCTGAAAACCTTCGAAAACGGAGTTGTCTATTTCGAGCGCGCCCTCGCCCTCGACCCGAACAATTTTTACGCGCTGTTCGGGCTGGCCGACTGTTACCGCGGCATGAACCAGCAATACCGTTCCATCGAATATTGGAACAGAATCCTCGCTCTCGATCCCGACAACAAAGTGATCCTCACGCGTTCGGGCGACGCGTATCGGAATACGGGCGACTACAAAACCGCCGTCGAATACTACAATAAAGCGCTCGACATCGCGTTCGACGTATATGCGGCTCTGGGCCTTGCGCTCATCTGTAAGGGCGAAGGCAAATACGAAGAAGCGGCCGATCGGCTTTCGAACCTCATCCGAAGCGATGCAAAAAATTATCGCCTGTACATAGACCTTGCCGACTGCTATGTAAAGCTCAACAGAAAGCAGGATGCCGTCTCCGTCCTCGAAAGCTTTCAAAAACAGGGTATACGCTGCCCGCCTATAAGCGATATGCTCGACAAGCTCAAAAACAATAAGCCGATCTATTGATGTGTACGCAGGTGTTTGTTAATTTTCTTGCCGGATGTACCGCGCCGCATGAATAAAATCGCACTCGCCGGTCTCTTGCCCGAAGAGCTGTGCGCTTCCCTTTCACTCTCCCCTTCTTTTCGCGGAAATCAACTGTTTCAGTGGATCGGAAAGGGTGTCGATTCGTTCGATGCGATGACAAATCTGAGCGCAGAGCTGCGGGCCTCACTTGCCGAAAAAGCGCTGCTCCGGTCGACTCGCGTATCCGCCGTGCTGAAAGCGGACGACGGCACGGTAAAGCTGCAGATAGAAACGGAAGACGCTCTCGCGGTCGAAACGGTGCTCCTCACCGATAAAGCGGGACGGAAGACGGCTTGCGTTTCGTGTCAAGCCGGCTGCGCGATGGGCTGCGCGTTTTGCAAAACGGGAACGCTCGGCCTTGCCAGAAATTTGAGCGCTGCAGAAATCGTCGAACAGTTTTTATATCTTGAAAAGCACGCGGGTGCTCTCGATAATATCGTCTTTATGGGTATGGGAGAGCCGCTTTTAAATCTCGAAGCGGTACGGAAAGCGATCGTCGTGCTCACCGATAAGCGCGGCAGAAATCTTTCGAGCCGCCGCATCACGGTATCCACGGTCGGTATCGTAAGCGGTATATACGATTTGGCGGATAACGGCCCTGCCGTGCGCCTCGCCCTTTCGCTTACGACGGCGGACGAAGTGTTGCGCCGCGAACTCATGCCCGCGTCTTCAACGAATTCTTTGAGCGATTTACGAAAGGCCGTTTCATACTACATCGAAAAAACGGGAAAACGGGTTACGCTCGAAGCCGTATTGCTTTCGGGAAAAAATATGAGCGAAAAAGATGCGGACGCCCTCATCGCCTTTGCAAAAGGTTTGGATGTGCACGTAAATCTCATCCCGTGGAATCCCGTAGAAGGGCTGTCATTTGCAACGCCAAGTCAGGATGAAACGGCACAATTCGTTTCGCGTCTTGAAAAGGGAGGCCTCAACGTAACGCTCCGTATGCACCGAGGAAAAAGTATTTCCGGCGCCTGCGGACAGCTCGGTAAAACGAATGCGAACGCTTGAAATGCCGCATATTTTTATCTATAATGCCTGCAGTAAAAAAGAAATGCGGAGCTAAAAATGCAAAAAAAGATTTACGTCGCCGGCATGTTCGACGGCGATACTGCAAAAAAAGTTGAAGATGCGGTGCGCGCGGTAAGCGGCGTCACAAGCGTTACGGCTTCTCCCGAGAAGGCGCAAGTGCTCGTCGATTACGGCGATGAATCCGTAGTGGCTTCGATCAACGCTGCGATTACTTCGCTCGGTATCGATGTACTCGACTAGCGTTTCGGCAGCCTTCTTGACCCCCGTATCGATTTTAACTATGCTGTAATTATTCAGTGATATTAAAAATACACGAGGAGCAGTATGGGTAAAACAATAGCACAAAAAATATTCGATGCGCACAGAATCGATACGCCCTTTTCCGGTACATCGGTACTGAAACTCGACCGCGTATTTTGCCACGAAATCACGACTCCCGTCGCGATCACCGATCTGATCGAACGCGGAAAAGACAGTGTATTCGACGGCGATAAAATCAAAGCGGTTATCGATCACGTCACTCCTGCAAAAGACAGCAAAACGGCGACGCAGGGAAAAATCCTGCGCGATTGGGCGCACCGGCAGCATATCAAAGACTTTTTCGACATAGGCCGAAACGGCGTGTGCCATGCGATTTTTCCGGAAAGCGGCTTTGTGCGCCCGGGCTTTACCGTCATCATGGGCGATTCGCACACCTGTACGCACGGCGCTTTCGGCGCGTTCGCCGCGGGAGTCGGCACGACCGATATCGAAGTCGGTATATTAAAAGGCGTGTGTGCGTTCCGCGAACCGAAATCGATCAAATTTATTTTAAACGGAAAACTGCGTCCGGGCGTTTTCGCCAAGGACGTCATCCTTTCGATCATCGCAAAAATCGGCGTAAACGGCGCGACCGACCGCGTTATGGAATTCACCGGTCCCGTCATTGAAAGTTTCGGCATGGAAGAGCGCATGACGCTGTGCAATATGGCGGTCGAAGCGGGCGGCACGTCGGGCATCTGCGCTCCGGATATGCATACGGTCGACTACCTTTGGGAATTTATTAAAGACGATTATCCGTCGAAAGAAGCCGCCCTCGCCGACTACTCCAAGTGGACAAGCGATGCGGACGCCGAATACGAAAAAACGATATCGATCGACTGCAGTGAAATCGAGCCCGTGTGTACCGTCGGCTACAAACCCGACGAGGTCAAAAACGTGCGCGATATGAAAGGCACGAAAGTCGACCAAGTCTATATCGGCAGCTGCACGAACGGACGCATATCGGATCTCCGCATTGCGGCGGAAGTGCTGAAAGGAAAACGCATAGCCGAAGGTGTGCGCGCCATCGTAAGCCCTGCAACTCCGAAAACGTACAAAACGGCGCTCAAAGAAGGCATTATCGACATCTTTATGGACTCGGGATTTTGCGTTACGAATCCGACCTGCGGCGCGTGCCTCGGCATGTCGAACGGAGTGCTCGCAGAAGGAGAAGTGTGTGCGTCCACGACGAACCGCAATTTTAACGGCAGAATGGGAAAAGGCGGCATGGTTCACTTGATGAGCCCCGCGACGGCGAGCGCAACGGCAATCGCCGGCACGATATGCAATTCATCGCTTTATCAGGAGGTATGATCAAAGCGCCGACTGAAACAGCGTCGGTACTTTGATCTCGAGTTTGCTCGGACGTTTGCAAAAAAACGTGCATACATACCGGTTCGATAAAAATCGTATGAATGTGTTGCGTTATATTTTGCAAACTCGATTATCGAACATGTGCGCCGCTTGGAACTTCGGAGCAAAGCTCCTTCGTTACCAAGCTTGCGCACGGCAAAAAACTTTTTCGAAATTTGCAAATTTCTACAAAAGTTTTTTGGGAGGTATGAGGTGAAACAATTCGGAGGGAGCGTGCTCTTTCTCGACCGCTCCGACATCAACACCGACGAAATCATTCCGGCGAAGTATCTTACCGAAATTTCAAAGCAGGCGCTCAAGCCCTATCTGCTCGAAGATTTAAAGCTCGACGGCTTTAATCCGAAAACCGATATCGCAGGCAAGCGCGTCATCATCGCGCGGGAAAATTTCGGCTGCGGCTCTTCACGCGAACACGCTCCGTGGGCGCTCGAAGTGAACGGCATTTCCGTCGTCATCGCGGTAAACTTTGCGCGGATATTTCGGCAAAACA